>CADCFN010000003.1 GCA_902800715.1 uncultured Bacteroidales bacterium | reverse complement strand
TGAATACACCCTTTTTGTGTAACCATTTTTATCAAAGATTTATATGACGACACAACCAACCAAGAGGGCCGTGATCTATGCCCGAGTGAGTTCTGAAAATGACAGACAGGACACATCACGACAAATCACAGACCTTCAAAAATTCAGCGAAGCCCAGAATATGGAAATCGTGAAAATCTACGAAGAGCACATATCTGGGGCAAAGAAGAATGAGGAAAGACAAGTGTTAACCGAGTGTTTGGACTATTGCACCGGGAACAACATCGATTACTTGTTACTATCTGAGCTGAGCCGCCTGGGAAGATCAACGCTGCAAGTATTAAAATCCCTGGAACGGCTGCATGAGGCTAAGGTATCAGTCTACATCCAGAACCTTGGCATTTACTCGCTACAACCCAATGGAGAGGTGAATCCCATCGCGTCCATTCTCATCACCGTTTTAGCTGAGATGGGCAATATCGAGCGAGCCAATATCCAATACCGGCTCAATTCAGGACGTGCCCTGTATGTGAGAAACGGTGGAAAACTCGGACGCAAAACCGGGACTGCCAAGAGCGAGGATAAGAAACGAGAGGAATACAAGGAAGTCATATCGCTGCTGAAACGAGGCTACTCCATCAGAAACACAGCGAAACTCACAGGCTCCTCCATATCAACAGTACAACGCATCAAAAACCAATTTGTAAGATGATTAAGACCATTAAAGAATTATTGATTGACTGGTGGGCTGAGAATAATACCACCAAAATGCCTATTCCCACGATATACACATATGAGGTTGAAGTGGATGGTAAGGCAATCACAATCGAGAGTATGAGCAGAAGCCGGATGTACATTCACTACAAGGCGAGGAAGAAGTATCCCAAAGCCAAGTACATCCGGGTAATCAGTCGAAAGAGACAATACTGACTGAGGACTCCATCACAGATTTAGACAATTGATCATTCCACGATATCCAAGTGGTGTGAGGACTATAATGAGAGAAACGGCAAGTTAGAGGCCGTTTTTCTTTTTGCTCTCATTATTGTATTTTGTTGATAATGTAAAAGTGAATTCGCGATTATGTCATTTCGCGAACATACAATTCGCGATTTTTGTCTACTTTTGCAATCGTCAAACAAAAGTGATAGAATTATGCCAAGTAACAAGAACGCTTTCAACCGATATCTGATCCTGGACGAGTTGCTCTCGGACAGGCTTCACAACTATAGCATTCAAGACTTGACAGATATTGTTGAAGTGAGGCTCTCTAAGGATGGACTTGAGGGTGTGACTAAACGCTGCATTGAGAAAGACATTGTCGATCTTGAGTATGCCCCGGTCTTTGCTGAGATTGAGCGCTATAAGTCAGAGAGCGGCAAGCGATGTGTCCGTTATGCCGACCCCACATTTTCTATCTTCAACAAGAAGTTGAGTAACGAGGAACGTAACCTGCTATGTGAAGTGCTGGAGACCATCGGTCAGTTCGATGGGCTCGACAACTTCGAGTGGTTGGAAGCCTTCCGCCAGAAACTGGGCGTAAAGGATCATGACAGGATTATCTACTTTAGTAATAATCCTTACTTGACCAACTCCAATCTGTTGGGAACACTTTTCAACTACATTTCCAACAAGGTCGCTATCCATTTGCAATATAGACTGTTTAACCAGAAAGAAATCAAGGGAATAGATTTTCATCCCTACCTGCTGAAGCAGTACAACAACCGATGGTTCGTCATCGGGGCTGCTGATAGTGATGGCAAGATTCTCACATTCCCTCTTGATCGAATTCAGGGTATCAACGCTTTGCACGATCTTCGTTACAAGCCTCAACCCGAAGGTTTGACCGATCGTTATGAAGACATCATCGGCATAACTTATTATGAAAACGCCCCTGTCGAGCACATTATCTTCTGGGTGGGCGACAAATCATCGGGGTATATTGCAACCAAACCCATTCATGGCTCTCAACGAGAGATCAAAGGAGAAAATGCAGCGTCATTATATACCCGTCACCCCGGTCTTCAAGGTGGGACGTTTTTCTCCATTGACTGCATCATCAACTATGAACTTGTCAGGGAATTCATCACCTACGGACCAGAGTTACTTGTCTTAACACCTGTATCACTGCAAGAGCAAATCTCTGAAAGAGTCAGGCAGATGAATGAAAAATATCTTAATTTGCGAATATAGATTTCGCATACAGTTATTAACTTTGCAACAGAAAAACAAAACGCTATATGAAAACAACATTAAACATCAAGAATTTTAGAGTGTTCGATGAGAATGGTGTAACCTTCGAGTTGAATCCAGTATCAATCTTGACTGGTAGCAACAGTTCAGGTAAGAGTTCAGTTGTCAAGGCAATATTCCTGCTTAACAGTTTTCTTTCCCAAATAAAGAGAGCCATCGAAAATGATAATCCAATTGAGCTTGACAAGTACAAGTTGGATTTTACGACCTATCCCAATAACTTACTTGGCCGATTCGATAAAGTTGTCCATGATGGTTCTGAGTCAAATTCTATTACTATAGAGTACACAACGCACTCTCTCATGCTCTCTAAAGACGTGACTGTTCAGCTCGTTTTCTCTGCTGATGAGAATGATGAGCTTAACAACGCTTTCCTTGATACAATCAAGATGAGTACTGACGATGGTGTGTTCTATTTCTCAGGCAAGGGCTCACAAACTTATTGCAATCTGAATATCATAAAGGACGATTGTCTCACTTTCCTTCTAGCAGAGTGTTTAGTGCACAGTTATTGTGATGTAGAATTCAGCTATGAGTTCGAGAGAGGCGTATCTCAAGAACAACATGATAAAACTGTAAAAGATATTATTGACTACCTGCGTAGCATTGAAAAATCACGTAGGGACGATATCTTCCGTTATGTGCGTATTTCCAGAAGTAGGAAGTCTCTGATCCATGAAATGGGTGCAGATGCCAGTGTAATTGAAAGATTACAAGGAAAGGAATCCATCTTCTCCATTCCCGTGGTTGACAAATTGGCGACAATGTCAAAAAATGAAGTGGAGAGTTTCATCGCCTCTGAACTTGTTAAAGATAAAGCAGAGGACCTTGTATTGGCCTCGCACAAAATAATCAGTGATTTCTTGCAATCTGATTTCGAGAGCTTTGCAGATTACTTTGCGAATGCTGAAAAATGTGCGTTTGAACAAAGATTCTGCTCTTCTAAATATTTGCGTACTAACAAGAAAGGAGTTCGTTTGCCGAAGGCAAATGAACTGGCTCTCGTCCAGGATTATCTCACATTTAATCCTTTCAATATGGGAGATCCGATAGTTTTCAATGATGATTTTGAGCCAACTGAGAGAGAAAAGAAGGAAGTGCAATTTGAAAGACGAATGGCTATTGAGGAATGGAAAAGCCGTACGCTTACATTTGATATGCTCTATGAAGTGGTCATGGCATGGAATAAGATAATTGCTCCTGATGGTAACGGGATTTATGTGTATAATGAACCTTCAACCTTTGACCCGTGGGGTAGCTATTATCACATTGCTTACAAACTCTTCACAAAGTTTGTTGAAGTTCTGATACAGGAAGTGGTTTGTCCAGACTGGTGTGGTAATATGTCTTATGTTAGCTCTGCTCGTGCCGGCGTAAGTCGACTCTACACACTCGACAAAAAAGACGACTTTTCTATGCTCTTGCAGAATTATTTTGAGAAGAAACGTTTGTATCTCGATTATGCTAAGAATTACCATTACATAGGCAAACGTGATTATGCGGTTGATAGTTTTATGAATCGCTGGATTGAGAAGTTTGAGATAGGCAAGACTATTTCATTGCTCGTCGATAAGGACGGCCTTGGCGTTCAAATTCGCTTACACAAAGCCGATGGTGACGAGGGCAGAATTCTTGCCGACGAAGGTTATGGAATAACCCAGCTTGTTTCCATTCTTCTGCAAATTGAAACTGCTATTCTCGCCGCAAAAGGTGAGAAAGTGAATAATTTCTATGGCTTGAACAATCTCGACGGTTACGACGAAACTAAGTTTCATTATGAGATTAATACTATAGCTATTGAAGAGCCAGAGATTCACTTGCATCCCAAGTACCAGTCTCTGCTTGCCGACATGTTCCTTGAGGCGTATGAGAAATATAACATACATTTCATCATCGAGACTCATTCGGAATATCTCATCCGCAAGGCACAAGTATTCGTGGCACGTCACAACTTTGAGAACGAGGAAGCTATGAACAAAGAGAACCCGTTCAAGGTTTATTATGTACCTCGTGGCGAAAAGCCATATGAAATGACTTTCTGCGCTGATGGCAGATTCAAGAATGAGTTTGGTAAGGGTTTCTTTGATGAAGCAACCAATCTGGCATTTGAAATTCTGTAGTCTATGAATGCCTATATTGAGATAGAAAGTCTTCGCTCACTCATCAGCCAACGCACCGACGATAGGTATGATGAGTGTATGCGTATGTTGAAACGGAATTTGAATCTGTATTTCTCATTTTCAAAGGCCGAAGCTTTGGCGGACCCTACTATTCAGAACTGGATGAAAGAACTGACATCAGGGACTATCGCACAGAAGCCAAAATGGGATAGTGTGTATCCAGATCCAAGCGACGAATTGACTCTTGACAATATTACTATTGACAAGTTATGTGCTGTATATTTGCTGGACGATGAACAACCCCAACATTTGGCAAGCGCAATGTTGGTGGGCTATTGTGGGCACGAGTTAGATACCTTGTGGCAGCTTTATGTTCGCCCTGAGACACAAAAGTATGACTGTGAACTTAAACCATCGAAAATAAGCAACTGGAAAAACATAAGCACATTTTTAACGCCCTGCACAGACATACTTATTTCTGACAGATACATACTGTCGAATAATTCGCTTCTTGATCGCAACCTCTATCAAATCAT
Source organism: uncultured Bacteroidales bacterium (assembly GCA_902800715.1). Classification (GTDB taxonomy): domain Bacteria; phylum Bacteroidota; class Bacteroidia; order Bacteroidales; family Muribaculaceae; genus Sodaliphilus. The sequence goes on along the minus strand of CADCFN010000003.1, from coordinate 349,648 downwards.
CAATGCGATAGTCAAGAAAACCAAACATCTGCCAATCAATATAGTCTTGTTTGTAGAAAGGGATTCTATCGGTCTTGGAGTGGTTTTGGAAAAAGTAAGCGAAACCATCAAATTAAATGTTGAGGAAATCGTGGGTGAAGAACCTAATGTCACATTTGTTCTTTGTAAAAAACATCGTGAGCCCCCTTTCCACGACCGGCTTGTATTAACGAATTATCGAGCTATCAAATCGGGGGATTCATTTAATTATTTCAATAAAAATGGTGACGTAATAACAAGAAGCTTCGGCATTGAAATAAAAAGCCTTGCCAATGATTGGTGCTATGTACAAGAAATGGTTATTGATACCTTTTGTAAGGAACTAAAGAAAGACATTCCTTATGCAATAGTCCAAGGCGACAAAAAATCAAATTTCTTTGAGTTTCGATGAAACAATAGTTTAAATGACTTATTCATAAAACTTCATGGCAACTCTTATTCCTTCAATAGAGCAGATACAGAAGTTCAAGGTGCCACCCACAGAGGGAGAAATGGCGCTGTTGGCTTTCCTGGACAGAGTCTTAGATGAGACTTACGAGGTTTATTTCAACCCGTATCTCAATGGAGATCGTCCAGACGTGCTAGTTATGCGTAGAGGGAATGGTGTGATTGTGTTTGAAGTAAAGGATTGGAATCTCAATAATTTCAGCATTGATGAACGAAAGAAGTGGAGATACATTCCAAATAATTCAGTTGTTAAATCACCGTTGGACCAGGTATTGAAATACAAAGACAATTTATTCAACCTTCACGTCGATACACTACTTGAGGAAAAGATTAATAACATTAAAAAATTCAATATTGTTTCATGTGCTGTTTATTTTCACTGTGCATCTCAATCAACGATAGAAAACCTAATTATTAAACCCTTTCAAGGAGATGAGAAGTATCAGAAATGGCTTTATTATAATATGAACCTCATTGGTCGTGATGGCCTTAATGAGCAGGAGTTTTCTCGACTGATGAGGAAGTGTTATCTGCTGCCTCAACAACAGTCCCTTTACTTTACTCCAGAACTATACACTAATTTCAAGAGGCTTTTATCTCCCACTCGCCATCTTATAACGCAAGGTGAACGATATAGCTACACAAAAAAGCAGCATGAAATCATCTATTCAGCTAAACTCGAACAACGTGTTAAGGGTGTATTTGGCTCAGGCAAAACTACTGTGTTGGCGGCGAGGGCTGTTCAAGCGTATAAACGAGCGTTGGCTAGGAACGCCAACCCTCGAGTGTTGATACTCACATATAATATCACACTTAAGAATTTCATCCATGATAAGATGATGCGAGTTGAAGAAGAATTTCCATGGGAAAACTTCATTATTATCAACTACCATCAATTTATCAATGCAGAACTCAACAACCTTAATGTCGAGTTTGAAATTCCTTCTGGGCTCGACACGGAGGAGTTGTCAAAGTATCTGGAAAGCCATTATTATGGCAACATTCAGTTGTTTGAGGATCACAAAGATGAGATCGTTAAATATGATGCTGTCCTTATCGATGAAATACAAGACTATCATCGTGTCTGGATGGAGATTATTAAGGGATATTTTCGAGATCCACAGGGAGATTATGTCTTGTTTGGTGATGTAAAACAGAATATCTACGGGCAGCCGACAAGGCAAAAGGATGTCGTCACGAATGTTCTTGGTGTAAATGAACTAAAGTATTGTTTTCGTTCGGGCCTTAAAGTTTTGGATTTGGTTGAAACATTCCAAACGCAAATATTTGGTGACAAATATGACATTGATTCGTTTGAGGAAAACAAAGGAGTTGGAGCCCTACCATTTCAGAAAGAGGGCTATATCAACTATATGTATCTTCAGGGAGAAAATCCTGTAGTATCTCTTTACAATATCATTAGAGGGAATATCTTGAACCGAGTCGCTGACACCGCTCCTAACGACATTACAATTCTTGGCTATACCACACGACTCTTACGCACGTTCGATGCTTACTACCGGTATGCGAGTCGAGAAAAGGCCAATTCAATGTTAGAGACGATTGAGGCGATGTATTTGACTCATCTCAATTATATCGGCATGAATAATAAGGAGAACCCAAATTATGGCTGGTTCGAGAATATTAGTAAACATCTGAAAAAGAAGATATTTCCTAATCGCCAAAAAATGTGGGATAATGATGTGATAAAACTCAGGCAACACATTGCGAAGTTATTCACAGTTTATGATTTATACACAGAGTTTAGTAGCACGTTCAAGAAGCGGCTTGAAGAAGAGTGTAAAGAATGCCTAATTCCTATCGAGGCCTTCATGGCTTTCCGGGAACACTATGCCGATATCCTTAAATCATTCAAAGGTGAGGTCTATCATGGTGATTACAAGTTCATCAGAGACAATAAAAAGTTACACTTCTGGATGAATAGCGGAACAATAAAAATCTCCACAATCAACTCATTCAAAGGATGGGAAAGCGAAGTCGTATTCTTGATTCTTGAACCAAAATATGAGTTATCAACTTCGTTCAATATTTCATTTGATGAATTGTTATATACTGGGATAACAAGAACAATACGAAACCTGGTAATTATTAACTTTGGTAATGAAGAATACGACAAGAAAGTTCGACCTATAATTGATAGCCTAAAGAAAAAGACGAGCAATTAAATCTTCAAGATTTCAGCGAAAAACACCGATGTTGCGAACATACTGTTCGTAATGCTCAATTATCTTTGTTTCATAATAGTATTTATTTTTCATGGATAATAGAGAACGTTTTATAGAATTGCTTAGAGGTACTGGGCGTGAGGGCATTGAAGAAACCATTAAGGTTATTGAAGAACTGGGATTCTTTGAGGCTCCGGCAAGTAGTCGATTCCACCTAAATCAGCAAGGCGGGCTACTTGGTCACTCGCTCAATGTGTGTAAAGTGGCTATGAGTATTCGCGATATGATGATTCAGATGGACCCATCATTAGCGGAACGGTTACCTGTGGAGAGTGTGGTCATTGCCTCGCTGTTGCACGATACGTGTAAGGCGGACATTTACAAACCCGCTATTAAAAAACAGAAAAACAAACTTGGCATTTGGGTACCCGTCCAAGGCTACGATGTGGATTACAGCTACTTCCCACTTGGACACGGCGAGAAGTCGGTCATAGTATTACTCAGTGCTGGTTTTAAACTGACCAATGACGAAATCATGGCCATCCGTTGGCACATGCATGCCTGGGATCTGCCGTTCCAGTCACCAGATATAAAGGGGAACTTCCAGGCAGCAAAAGCAGCCTGCCCTCTGCTGTCATTAATACAAGCTGCTGATGGGCTCGCGTCTCATATGCTAGAAAGGGAATGATATGGATAACGTGTTAGAATACATTCTTACTCATTACCAGCTGCCGAAGTATAGGGATTTCAGCAGCCGTGCCGTGCTGAAGGCCTTGGTCAATACACTCAATCATGCTGAGTTAAAGGAACTTCAAGGCAAGCTGAAACGCGGCACTTCTCCATCGAACATAGGAAATGACCTATATAATGAGATAGAAAAAGTTTTTAACGCTGATCAACCTCAAAAGAATGAGCCCATTTCTCACCTGCTGAAACAGTTCACAGACAAACGAAGTGGCAAAGTGGCTATTTCAAGACCAAAGCTCCAGGATAGATTCGATAAACAGGATTTTCAATCCCAACGAAAAATTCTCAAAGCCTTCCTCGCTGGGGCTAAAAGGGATCGGGTGTGGGCATATAAAAAGCTAAATAGCAACTGGGATGCTTTTTTTGCTGATGATATAAAAGCATTGTGGGAAAAGTACCACGATAAAGACTGCGAACGGGTTGTGATACGATTCTTGCCTGTAGAATACATAATCGAAAATTTGCCATTATTGGATTCCGATGATAATTATTCATGGCTTTGCACTCGATTAATCAACCATCCCCAATTTCACTTGGATAAAGAACGCTTGTCGAAATGTGATCATATCTATTGGGGACCAGATGATGTCGAGTACCTATACATTTTAGCCAAATCAAAGAGTAGTATAGAAAGAGACAAAGCGACACGAATTCTTTACAAGATGCTTATTGCTCAGTTAATGTATCATAAAGAAATACCAGAGTCTTACGAAAGAATTTATGACAATTCAACAATGTGGAGAGGAATGGAATTAATCAAGGAGGTTGATGGCCTGGTTCCAACCACAAAATGGTTTACAGTAGTAAGAAGGGTTTTGTGGTGCATGGGGGAACTTGGCCTAACCGAAGAGTTGATTGCATTCGAAGAATGGGACCAAAAAGTTCAATATTGGTTCGACAAAAGAATAAGAGGAGAGGAGTATTGGCTTTGTCATGACGCTCAAGAATATTATGACTTGTTCCGAACAATTGTTATGGAAAGCATTCCAGATAGATTCAGGTACTTAATCAACGAAGAACTTGAATCCCGAAAGAAACGAACTGAATCAATGAAGAAACCAGCCATAGATTCTTTCATTGATGAATTCAATCTTGAGATAATAGACAATAACGATACAAATAAAGAACCGCCTTTCTAAGAAATTGTAATATAAATAATTTCGATATGGGAGCATCAGCGATATTTAAATGTGATAAGTGTGGTTTTGAAACCGAGGAGTTGTCATTGGGGCCTGGTTTTGCCGTTTTTCTGGAAGCGTTTATTTGCCAGGATTGTCACCACATCATGGAGAAACCGATTAATGACGATTGGAAGATTCTTGAAGGCCACGAGAAATGTGACCAATGCGGGAAAACTAATCTGATAAAATGGAATAACATCTGTCCGAAATGCGGTGGCTTCATGAAACTGGAACCCGCTGGTATGTGGGATTAATCAGATACAAAAGACAACAAAACACAAACAATACAAAATCATGAATACGAACGAACAAATAGTACATGACCTTGCTGAGGCTTGGCGTACACTAAATCCTGAATTATTGATACAGCACCTTGCACCGGAATTTCAATATGACTCCATGTGGGTCTTTGAATCATTGGATCATGATGGTTATGCCGATTACATTCGAGGAAAATTCAACACGATAAAGAACAGTGGCTCTAGTCTAACCATCCATGAGGTGCCTGGCCGTAACGCTATTGCCATTGTGCAGGGTGCCGGCGAACCAACTTATTACGTCATAGAGATCAAGGATGGGAAGATCGTCAAAGGCGATTTAACAGCATTTATTTAAATCCAGTGTTATAGTTGACGATGAAGCCATTAGACTACATACTTAAGCATTATCAAGAATCGGAAAATGAAGGCGCTGGTTCTGTATTGATGTCATTAGTGTTTGCTCTCAATCATGAAGAATTGAAAACCCTTCAGAAAAAGATAATCCAGTGTGGACGTTATCGGTATTGGCTTTCAAACGATTTGTATGAGCTGGCTGATTTCGTTCTAAAGCGAAAGAATGAATCAATCTCTTCACTAATAATTGATTTTGGCAGCAAGGATAATGTTACAAGATTAGATGCCAGAGATAGACTAAGGGATCGTTTTAAGGGGCAATCTCATGTAACCCAAACCCAAATTATAAGAGCCTTTTTACATGGATCAAAAGAAGACAGGCATTGGGTTTATTTTAGCATCAACGACTATTGTTGGGATGATTCTCTGATTGATGATTTCAAATTCGTATGGGAGAAATACAAAGAAAAACAATGTGAGAGGATTATCATTCAACACTTTCCTGTAGATTACTTAATCGAGAATATAGCATCATTATATCCAGGTGAGAACTATGAAGAATTGAGTATCAGACTTAGGAACCATCCACTCTTTAGTCTGGAGATTGATCGATTGAAGGAACGTTATGGTAATCGTGACCTCGGTTTTCTTCTAGTACAGGCAAAGTCACATGGCACTATTAAAGAAGGGAAAGCATCAGAGATATTATACAGGTTGATTGCTCATTTCATCAACGAAAACAAGTCACTTCCATGTATATACAGAAATGGGTTTAACATGGATTATTTTCTAATGGTTGGGAATCTATCGACCGCTCTTTTCTATGATATGGAGTTTGTCCTTAATTGCATGGGGCGGCTTGGATTGGTTGAAGAAATCCAGGAATACAGAAAATGGGACAAAAAAGTCACACTCATTTACAAAAAAAGAGCGAGAATTTGGAAAAAAGATGAAATCTTTCTCTCAGATGCCGATAAGTGGAAACTATATTGTAGTGTAATTGCTGAATATATGCCTCGTGAGTACCAGCACCTTATAAGCGGTTACGTCAGGTCAGCATTGCCTTATAAATAACTAAAGAGAATTACGCCCCATTTTGGACTGCTGGCTATAATAGAAGAGACATGCCGGCGGATATGTAAGGGGCGACAACAATATAATGATGGAAAAGGACCGACTAGCGAAGAGTTAGCCGGAAAACCACCATCCCGGGCGCTATTATCTTGTTTTGGATAGACACCGGCCTTAAGCTGCCACCGTCGATTCAAATCAAGAGAGTCCGATCGAAGTGTGATATCAATGCTGAAGAAGTGTTGATGTCGCTCTTCTTTTTTTTCGGTTCGGCCGGGGCAAAATGAAAGGGAACGACCAGAACTCTTATCTCAGACGATACCAACTATGCTTTTATAACTTGCCTCCAAAAGTTTACAACCCATAGGTTGTGTCCATTTATTCATATATGAAAGGTCTCAAGCAGAATTTAGTCACGCCTAATATGTAATTGATGACTCTATTCCAACAGTAATTATAGTATTGTTATCTCTTCTTCTATAAACCATCCTTTATTAATTGCCTGAGCTTTGACTTTATCAGGATCACTTGTATACATGACAACTGCAAGAGATTCTCTTGCACGAGTGCATGTAACATAGAATAGTCTTTGCGTTCGTTCTATTGCGGTTTCTTTGCCTTCTGTTTCATTTTTTAAATCTTTATCAGATAGCTCCTTGACCCCAAACAGTTTGTCATAGCTAAACATAAAACCTTTAGCCTCTGAATCATCGATAATGACCATAACCCGTTCAAATTCTAAGCCCTTCACTCCTTGATGAGTATCGAATCTTGAATGGTGATTTACGTAGTCATCATACCGCTTTACCATTACAATAGGTAAATCCATCACCTCTACCCATGCTTTTAATTCATCTTCTGTAGTATCATCAATATCAGACGAATTCAACAAATATGCTTGTTTCACAATATCTGGAACTACTAAAAGTTGAGACTTCATAATTGCATCAACAACCTCACGAATGGTGCTATTCCCATTTACAATGTCAGCAATTTTTTTTGCTTCCTCTCTACATATCAGATACAGATCATATGGCTTTTCGATATTCTGTTTGTTCAATAGAGGAGAACTAGCCTTCAATATTTCTAATGCAATGCGACCATCACCTTTGATAGATTCAGCTATTGGAATTACCTCTTTCGCAAAAAACTCTATCTCTGATACGTTCCCTTGCAGAAAGGTCATTTGATACTTTGTGACTTTCGACAGCGGTGCAAAAAACTTGTCAAATCCCAATCTGCGGGCCGCCATCAGATGTTCCAATGTAAGTATTTTAATATCAGCGTTTGGTCCAAACCATTTTGCATCCCCAGTATAGTCGTTCATAATCTTCATGACGGTTTGTTCTTCATCTTCCTTATTTATACCGTCAAGCAACCGAATAATAAACAATCTTACCCAACCTTCTCTAGCATCTTCTCGCGGATTCTGTTCGGCATGGATATCAATATCCTTTCCAATGATGTTTGCCAACTGGATAATACGTTTGGCGCAGCGATAGTTCATTTTCTTCACAGGCTTCTCCCAGTCTGTTGGTATAACGCTAACCATATCCTCTTTTCCGTCTGAATAAATACGTTGTTTCTGGTCTCCAATAAGCCCCAAAGTGAAACAATCATGATAATTCTTTTGTATTGTTAAAAAAGCATCCACTAGCTCTTTCTTGGTGTCTTGGCTTTCATCAATCAATAAAACAGGATACCGCTGTGCTATAATGCGTTGCAACATGGGATTGTTAATTATCATATGTGCTGAGATTCTAATAACTTCAGCATGTTTCAATGCATTATACTCAGGATTACTGCCATTTGGATTATAGACAAATCTCTCTATTTTCTCTGCTTTTTCCAGCCTTTCTTTCAGACGATCCAGCTTTTCCTGATTGGCATAATATGTCTTTGTGGTCTTATTCTTTGCTCCATTCAACTTTTCATTCAACGTAAGCATCTCTTCTTTTATATATCTACAGTAGAGCGTCTTGATGTCTATTTGGTAATACCTGATAACATCCCAAACAAAACTATGGATTGTAGAGATATGAAATACTGGACTATAATCTAGTCGATTGATTATTTCATTTGTAGCAGCATTAGTGAAGGTAATAACCGCCACATTTTTTCCTTGCATCAAAAGTTCCTTTCCAATTCTGTCGCGTATCTTTTTCAGCAAAAGAACTAAAGAGAACGTCTTACCAGAACCAGCACCTGCAAATAGGAAGAAACTCCTTCTTGGTGAAGAAAGAATGCATTTCTCTAGAGTTTCGTCAACCTGACTGTCAATATTATTTACCATCGCCTGTTCCATTAGTGTCCAGATACATTTTCAACCATTTCAACCCTTCTAGGATATACTCTGGCGGTTTTAGTTCATCGAAATTATTGGCATACAACAGATTATTAGCAAAATCAGCTTTTTGGAACCCACCCTTGTGTTCAAGTTTCTCAAATATGTACACCTGTAACTCTTCCGCAGATTCACTCTTTCTCAACAAATTAGCTATTGTTGTAATCGCACCCATTTTTTTCAGGCCATCTTGGCGAAACAACTGGAGATTTGACATAATCAGTGCATCCTCAAATGTGTAGGGGCAGATCTCTGTTGTTTCATCTTTGTCTGGATCCCATTTCACATTAACTGGAGTCTGAAAAGCGATGCGGACATTTTTAATCTGCTTGTCATTATCATTCAATGCTAATAACTCATCAATTGACTCTTTGCCGTGCATCCACGACTTAATAGCAGGATTGCCTGTCTTGTAACCTTTGCCTTTTGCTGTAATTACAGGAACATCTTTTCCGTTTTCTTTCTTTGTCGCGTCAATATCAGTTACTACAAGTGTTGGTATTCCAATTTTCTCAATTAAGTTCTTAAAACTGTGAGCATGACGACCATTAACTTCAATAACTGATATATAATATGAATCTAATCCAGCCTTCGCGATGAAACTAGGTACTAATATCTTTTCCGCAGGTCCTTCAACCAATATTACCGCATCCGCAAATAACATATCGCAATGAGTCAATCTAATATATCTTGTTACGAAACTTTTTGTTTCATCTTCAGGGCCAAACGTACTCGATAGGTTAATAACCCTTGAAATAGGGATCTTATCGATGGTATCCATAACACGCCTGAAATAACGCATGCAATTCAAATCAAGTTCGTTTACAACATGGTTTGAATGTGTACTCAGAACAAGTTGAGTGCTTAACCAAGGATTGTCCTTGATGATTTTGTTATTACAGAGGGCTTTAAATGCTTTCTTAACAAACACTTGTTGCGCTTGTGCGTGCAGGTGAGCTTCTGGTTCTTCTACAAATACCAGATGAATAGGCTCAATAGGTTTTTCGTTTAACACTTTTAGCCACTTTTCTCTAAAGTCCATCAACTTCAGATATATAGAAATGAGATTTCGATATCCTAAACCGTTATACTTCTCAGGAAGTGCCAAGTCAGTCATTCCCGGAATAGCAAACTGTACAGCAGAATCATGCTTAATGGATTCTTCTATCTGAATCTTACTGCGGATTCTTATCTCTGGATTCTGAAATCCTGGATAGTTGATGTTTTTTAGTTCTTTTACGGGTGTCTCAAAAGTTTTAGTCAGTTTAGCATCATATGTTTTGTTGGCTTCTGCTATACCAGCAATCAGTCCCAAACCTTCAGGTGTTAGTTCTTCATCTTCTTGGCCATTACTTTTATAGTATTGCTGGAATTGCTTTGATAGAGTATCAATATCGTCATCTGCCTTACCTTCTGGATCAGAGAAATCTCTTGAAGCCAAAACTGTATCTACCCTTATTAACTCCTCAAGGGGGTTCTTTTTAAGGTCGTCGTTGGGAGTCTTTTGCGTAGAATTTCCATCGACAGGTTCTTTTTCGGGGTCGATAATATAGTATTTTACATCAAAATAATCTCTGAGATTAGACCCTTTGCTTAAGAAGTCACAGAGGTTATTGGGAAATAGCTCAGGGGAGGATGCATTCTTCCATTCTTCTGTTACCTCTAATTCCATCGCTTTTTTCTTCGCTTCTTTATAATCGATATACAACTTCGTGATGTCTATAGGAACATATTGACTGCGAACACCAACTTTTTTTCCATTCCATTTGAAAAGTGATGGTATCAAATGATTCACCCTGTATTGCTCTCCTTCTGATACGCTAATCCAGATGTCCATCGCTGGTACGATTTCATCCCACTTATGGGGATCCAAGTATGTTTCATCAACAGGGTCTTTTTCCATCCATTTATCTCCAAGTGCATTAATAAATGCCCAATTGGTAGCAGTAAATTCCTTGAGGGTAAACTTTTCATTATTCTTTAAAAACCACACAATGGCGCTAATAGCAGACGTCTTTCCACTATTGTTGGCACCAACAAAAATGGTTTCGTTTTTTCCGAATTCTATATGACAGTTTTTCAACTTACGGAAGTTCCTAATATGTACTGATTCTATCTTCATATTATTGATTTGTATAATTAGCAATCGTATTGCTCTATGCTAAATAAACGATTGTAAAAAAAATAATTAAGATTTTTAGAGTTTTGGACTTTTATCCATGTAGGCAACTTAAATAATCCCAATGAATTTCAAAAACCAAATGGATTAAATCGCATAAAAATTTAAAAGTGAAAATAATGTTTGGAATAAAATGCATACAGCCAGACTTACTCTTCATTGGAATCGTCTTTATTGTTATGGTTATCAGAGTCATTGGCTACTCGATTATCTGGCAACTTCAGTTTGTTAATTGGGACATTAACCAAATGATCAATAGGTCCCAACTGATTCATTTTTTTTAGAATCTTTTTTCTTATCCATTGAATATCAACATTTTCGCGTTGTTTAGCATTTAGTTCTTTATAACCAATTCTAAACCACATTTCCTCTAGGGCAAATAAAGATAAATCATCAGTTTTTGTAATCTCAATTAACACCTTATATGGGCCATAATTCAAAAAAGAGCTATTTCCCATTGTGGCAGCCATTACAAATAATGGATAAATCTGCTCAAAGCTATGTTTATCACCTCCCTTAAGACCTTCAATCATATTCTCAAAAGCGACTTTCAATGGCTCTTGTAATGTTATTGAATGATGGCTTATTTCAAAACCAGTTAAAAGCATTTGATATATTGAGTATTTTGAGAAATTCTTAAAGTATTCAAAGCGACTATCATCTGTTTGTATTAGCTCCTCTACAATTTTACTTGAAAGGTCAGATGATAATAACACTCCACGAACTCGTTTATTCACGGGCGTGCTATATAAAGATTGCATAAGCCTTCCCAGGCCTGTCATAACATTCAAACGATTAATAATGCCCTCAGTTGATTGACATTTCTTTATAATCTCATCAAGTAGTTTGGGGGCATCTTTTGAGAAACCGGCATAGAATATTGCAACATTTTGCCACCACAATTTTTGGAAATTATCGATAAACAATCGCCTTTCAGATTGCAAATGATGATACAATTCATAAGCTGTAAAGAATTCCTGGAATGACAAATGCTTAAATTGAATCTCTTCTCTCTCATTAACAATCAATAAAGAGTTGTTCTGTATAATATCGTATAACAACTCTTTTGCGCTTATTTCATACATGCCCCTCTCTTCCAAATATAAACCAATAATGCTCAATGAGTTTTGTTCTGAGATTGACGTGAGTCCATCTTCATGCATTCGTTTTGCCAAATGTGAAAGTACATTGTGCTTTACATCTGTTTCAATTATATCGATTGATTTCTTAAATTCAAATTTCTTCAAAAGTAAGTCAACAAATATTGAATATAAATCTGTTATTGTAGATGGAATCTCTATTTGTTTTTCATCAAAAATAACAGTAATAAGGGCTAGAGTCATAGGCGTTTGAGGCAGTTTATCTATAAGTCCAGAATCCCTTAATGACTTAATTAGCCTTTTAGAGAAGACTTCATTATCTGAGAAATAAGCCTGAATATATTGCGTTATTTGCTGACGGTTAATTCTGTCTATCTCTAACGGCCTGAAATGCTTTTCCGCACAACATTGATATAGGAAATCACTTGGTCGAGACGTACAAACAAGTTTAATGCCTGGATACATATTTGAAAAAGATGTTATTGCATCAAATGCCTTTTCTTTTTCTTTATTTGATGCTATTTCATCCAACGCATCAATGAATATGACACACTTATTCTCGGTAAGTAGGCTCTCAATATCTATGTCAAGATCTTTGTATAAGCCGTTGGAAAAATAATCTTCTAATGAGTGAATAACGGAATAATTATGTTGTTTTATGTAATTAAAAGACATTATTATGGGGTATAACTCATAGTCATTTCTTAACCCATTTTGCTCAATAATTTCTTTAGCTAATTCTCGAAATAGAGTACTTTTTCCAGAACCAGACTCGCCAATAATGAAAACACTCTGTTCACTTTGTAAGACAGAGCTAATTTTTCTTCTTTTATATACGATTTGCCCATTATCGATTTCTTCTTTTTCAAGCAAAACAGGTTCAATAAACAGATTCACAAGTTTTTTGATCTTTGAATCCGATAACCCCAATCGTTTTGAAAAATCGTCATGATCAATAGTCTGAAGGAATAGCTCAGTATAGTCTTTATATGTTGGAGAGCCATTTTGCCAGAATTTGGGGTAGTGCTGATCTATTAATTGTATTAATTTTTCATCATCCCAAAAATCTACATTTGATTTATTAATTTCATCATTCAATATAATCTTATCTTTTGCACCGCTAGAAAAATGTTCATTAGTAACGACTTTAACCTTGCTAATTCTAACGCGTTCTGAAGTCGTTTTTAGCGATCTGTATTCATATTTAAAACAGTCTTTGATTTGAGATTCTATTTCATTAATCTGCGCAGATGTTCCTCTAATTGTCCCTTTTTTCACCACAAAAGCATACCAATCTTTTTTGTCTTCAATTCTATCGTGAAACGAACAAATTAAGTCTTTACCATTTTCAGGATAATTACCTCGCTCATGAGTAATTTCAACATCTTTGAAACCTAGTCTTGGCAACACCTCTGCCAAAAGGTCATGAATGTCTACTTCTTTTTTAATACTATGCAAGAAGTCAAGTTTTTCTTTTTTATTCTTTATTGCCATCGTTACAAGTACTATTAAACGAATTGTGAATTACTTAGACAATGCAAAGATAACGGAAATAATTAGGAATTGCAATAAATACCATGAGATATAAACGTATTATTTCAAAAAATGCCACCTTTAGACGGTTGTGGGGGTGGTGAGATGGTAGTAATTTTGCAGAGGAAACCCAACTTAGATGGATTAAGGGGTTCTGCACGAAATTCGTCTGCCGAACGTGTACACAATTCTCGGCGGTCCTTACGAAAAGCTAATCCCTCCATCTATTTAATTGACAAGGGCTGTATGCTGCACGAATCTGGCTATAATGTCCATTGTAAATCCACTGGTCTATGGTGAGCGCCCCTGTACGATCTCTCATGCAGCCTTGTCAACGGTTTCTAATAAAGACTATAGATTATGGACATAGCATCATCAATAACAAAACTCAGGACCAGTAGGCTTTATACGAGAAAAGCGTTAGCAGAGAAAGCCGGGATAAATCTTAGGCACCTTATCGCTGTAGAGGATGGAAGAGAACCGGCTACACAACAGGATATAGAAGCAATCAGTCGAGCATTCCATGTTAAACCTGAAGACTGGATCAGATGATATGGAGCAGTATGTTATAAAGACGGCATTAGTGGGTAAACCTGATGTCGTTTTCTATTTTAAGGGAACAGCTATTGAGGAAGGTGTTTCTTTTGCAATGAATACTATCGTGGGATTCGATGTTTCTGAAGCAATGGTATTTCACGACAAAGATGAAGCAGCCCAACTATGTGAAAAGCTAAACCGTGATAGAGATAGCTTACTCAAGCATGGTTTTGAGACATTCATTATTCAGAAAACGAGAGCGAGCCATTTCTGACCCGCCCTCAGCGATCCAAATGAAACTTCTTTCATTGTGGGTTTATTTCTTGGTCATTTTGAAGACCGTTGAAAGGTTGCTCTCGTCGAGCGTTCCTTTCATTTTAACGGTCAGCGTATTACCATTTTTGCCCATGAGTTCATAGACATACATCGGCTCTTGCGTTTCGGCATAGTAAGTCTTGACCTGACCACCTTCAATTTTGTATGAATCCTCCATAGAGAATCCTGTTGAGCAAGTACCGTTGGAATTGAACGTGAGCAGGGTGCCGGTGACGATCCACCGCCATTCAGGTGAACCTTGTACTTCGGTGATTTCCCATGTTCCAATGATGGCGTTTTTATCAAACTGAAGGTCTGGTTCATCATCGCTGCCACATGACACGAATACCAGTGCAGAGAACATCAGTGAAAAGAAAATGATTAACTTCTTCATATTAAATGCTAACGGCTACTGCCCGCTCCTATGCGACCATCAGCCCACACCCAACTTGTTTTACGCTGCAAAGAAAACATCAGGTTGTCCCAAATCGTGGGACAGTGATAGTTTTTTTGTAAAAAATCGCCCTGGTTCGCTTTTAATACATTCCAAGGCGATAATAGAAAGCCCAGATGACTTGTGTTCAATGTCTTTTATAGACCAATTATAGCAACTATTCCATAGGGGTATTTGCTGAATCTCGTATCGAAGCAAGATTGCCATTTTCATCAAGTTCGAAGATGTGGTATTCCTTGATGAACTTCATCATCATGCAATCTAAATCAGCGAAAAAGATGAACGAGTCAATATATGCCGACAGGACAATGCGTTTCTTCTTTGAGCTATACACATAGAAATAAGCGGTTTCAAAGATATCATTAGCCATATTCTTGAACTTGCGTTTATCATCGTGGACTACCGGTTCAAAACTAATGGTGTATTTATCTTCACCATTAGAAACTGTTGCTGATGCCGATCCACAATACCATGCAGTGTTGATGTATAAAAGCCACTCATGAATAATGGTTAATGCATGTGCTTCATCACTCATGGGAATTCTGATTGTTTTTGGCCGACCCTCTTCGTAATCAACATGAATTATCATCACTGATTTCTCGCCTTCCAATTTCTTAAACTCGATGCTAAGAAAATCTGTGTCGATAGGCTGTTGGACGGCGATTTCTTGCAACAGCCGTGCCCTTTCACTATACCAGTTTCTAACTCTCATTTGATTTCAATGTTAAGATGGTTAAACTCTGATGATATCACTCTCGTCAACAATTTTCAACTTGTTTTGTTTCCCAAGTGGAATCCACAAGAGTTCTTCGATGTACTCAACAAAGTAAGGTCTGTTGAGAATACCCAGTGCTATCTTAAGTCGGTCTTTGTGGCTGGCTCGTAGGAATTCACGCCATACATCCCAACTCATTTCTACGATGTCACATGATGGATTCACAGGTTTTCTGTACATCAATCTCAGCACGACCATAACTTTGATGTCTTCTACCTTTCGATAATTCACTTCTTCTTCCATTTGATATGAAGTTATTTGGTTTTACACTTAAAATGTGGGCAGATGATGGAGTCGAACCATTCCCTTCCCTCATCAAGGAGGGACCACCGTTCCACACATCGCGGGTCTGCCTGCCCACATTGTTTCAAAATGCCCCGGCTTAAAAGCTCGCTTGCTAGTTCGACCAGGGCTACTTCCTTAGTCGGGGCAATGGGCGTTTGCTAAACCCGTGAACTAACGGTGCTACTCTTCGCCCCTGTTTCTAAACGTGTGCAGGATGGGTAGGACTCGAACCTCCTATATCAAGCCCAGGATTTAGTCTGGGCTTGCTCGCTACCAAACCTGCGACCATCATCCTACACACGCAAACTTGTTTTACGATGCAAAGAAAAAGTAAGGTTGTCTCAAAACGTGGGACAACCTCAAAAAAATATTATTTCTGTTAGAATTACTCGTTTTCTTCCTCGTACATCTGCACCGCCCGCCAATGCATGTGATGGATTTCGTCAGCCAACCATTGGGGTTCAAGAATCTTTATTAGAAAGCTGCGACTCACGAAGTGAGTGCTCAGGTCTACTGTCGGGCGCATGAACAGTTCGAAGTCGGTATAATCTTCGCCCTGACTAATCTCACGCTGGCTTTTATGGATGGGTAGATCCTTGATATAATACCGCTCGTCACCGAAGACTCTGATGACAATTCTTTGGACTTCGGTGTCATCATTAACTAGAACACCAAAGCATTCTTCAAAGTAGGCTTGGGCATTAAATCCAGGTTTAATCTTGAACTTGTCGTCGGTAAGCGACATATTCATGATGCGGTCAAACGAGAAGACACCGAAATAGTCCACTTCGGGTCTGTCGGCCGTCGCCTTGCGATGGAAATGGCCCAGTATGTACCAGCGTTGTTTGAAAAGCTTGATGCAATAAGGTTCAAAGGTCAAGTGACGCGGTTCCTCGTCACCATACTTCTTGTAATCTACGGCTAGCTTGACGCTCTTCTTCATCGCATCGATGACCATCTTCAGATAGTCACCCTCAACGGGTGCCGGTTGGAGCAGGATTCTGTCCTGCAACGTCAATGCTTCTCCGACGATGTTGTTTACCGTCAAGGTTGTCAACATCCAATTCTGGATGCTGTCTTCATCTAGCACCTCATCGTTGCTGATGAAATACTTATAGCCGTTCTGACGGTTACAGTCGATGATAATGCCAAAGATGTCCTCAATGGAATCCTTGTGACGGTTGAAAGTGGAACGGGCTAGTTCCACTCCCTCGCTCATGTCTGTATCAAGCCATTTCTCGTTGATCTCAGCAAACGAGATGCCATCATCGGCCTTGCGAATAGTATTCACAAGCCATATATACTCCTTGAATAGTGCAGGAACTCTCATAACGTTCAGATTTTATTATTACCTTCATTATGCAACAAATTCAGGTAACGATCAGGATGGAAGAAGTGCATGTACTCGTCGATGGTGATACCAGCTTCGGCGGTAGCCTCTTCGATGGATTTCTTTATGATTTGGAATGCGAATTTGGCTTGCCAATATTTGCCTTCCACTAGATCGTCAATCAAGGTATCCCAAGCGGCTCCCTCGTCACCGTTGTAAGGATGAATGATTTCTCTTGCGGCGCTATGCTTTGCCACCTGCTTGAGATGGTCTCCAGCGCGGCCACGTTGAAGATTGTGGTCAAGGTCGTTGCACTTCACATTGATGGCAATAGAATTGTGTGAGTCGGCGATGTGTCTCACATAATCCATGTATTCTGAGCCTTTCTTGTGAGTTAGCAAGCGCAGCGCGTCAACGACCTCGGGATATATACCTGCAGCGAGCAGGTCCTCAAACGTGTAGTCTGTGTCTTCCACAACATCGTGAAGCAGACCAGCGACAATCTCGTTCTCATTGTTGCCTTTCATGGCGACAGTGAGCGGGTGCAATATCACCGGCTTGCCATCAAGATCACGTTGTCCCTTGTGAGCTTTCAAAGCAATCTCAAGGGCAATCTCTATCTGTGATTGTTCTTTTGATTCAGGCATATTAAAACTACAGTTTTTCAGTTTACCCTTTTATAACTTGTATTTGAGGAGGTCTTCGCCGGTTGGGTAGATCGGCGAGCCGTAGATGTAATCGGGGTGGTCAAGGCGAAAGCGGGTTATCAACGCATTGATGTCGAATTGGCCAATTGACACTTCATCATCAAAGCGGAAGATAAGGTAGTCTCCATGAGGACCGCCGTTGTTCATAGGATAATCCGCTTGACGCATGCGGGCCTCGTTCATCCTGGCCATATCGTGAATGCGGAAAACGTGGTACTTGTTTTCGGCTTCATGTCCTCCCTCATAGAGAATGGCGAACTTAGGTTTCATAGCCCTTATGCGGCTTTCTGACATGGCTCCGTCCCTACTCTTGCCCAGGCGCACGTTATAGATCTGTGACCCCTTGTCGTTCTTGCCGGTAATCCAGTCCCAGTGTTCCCGGTCGTGGTACATACCGAGCACAAAGTGGTTGGCCAGGTATCGTTCTACATGATACTCGGGCAACCAGTCTTCGGGAACAGGCTCATAGGGATGTGCAGCTTGATAATCGACAACCTTTGTGTCGAGGTTCTCTTTTGGGTTTTCGCCGAGGGTTATAGGCTCAATGATGAAGAACTCGCTAAGCAGGCGGTATGCGTTGTCATCTGCCGTCGAGCCAGCTTTGGGCTTTTCGAGTGCAAGCGTGTATATGTCTCGGTCGGCGTAGGGACGAAACAGCTTACCCTGCAGTTCCTTAAAGTGCTCATTGATGAACTCCTCGCCAGCGAGTGGGTTGCCCACGCTCTTCAAAGCGTAGAAGTCGTAGTCGTCTTGCAGCCAGCCACGGATCTCGTCACGGAACTTGTCACGGACTTTAGTTTTCCACTTGACCTTTTGCGAAGCATTGTCACGAGCATATAGCGAGAGCACAAACAAAAAGTTGACATCATAGTGGAACAACAGCAGCGTGTCACGGTCGAACAGGCGGTTCTCGAAGTGCATCTTGCGGTGCTTGTTCTTGCTACGATCGGTTTTCTCGATGCCGTCGTTGCCATAGTCAAAAGTCTCGTCCATCTTGGCCGAGATAAAGAAGTTGGGGATGATGTTATAGCCCTCGGTTACGTTGTCACGCAGACGGACATCAGATTCGGGCTCCCTTCCGTCACTGAAGATGTCCAGGTTCCACTGGATGACGTTGCGGGCATAGGTGTATTGCTTGTAAACCGACTCCTTGCCCAGCTCGTGGCCCATCTTGTAATACTTGCTGTCACCTATGTAGTAGGTGTTGCTGTGATCGTTCTCTATGAGGCTCTTGGCGGTATAGAGGTGGTCAACAATCTTGCCGTCCTCCTGCTTCTTGTCCATGCCGTCGGGCAAGGGGGTGTCGCCAATGAGTTCGTCGATGATCGCTTCAAAGACGATGTAGAAATTCTTGACAAGCAGGTACTCCTTCTTGGCCGTGTTGATGAACACCTGCCGCGCCTCGTCGAAGAACGAGAAACACAGGTTCAACAGCTCAAGGGCCTTGTCGCTAAAGTACTTGTACTTGATCTGCAGCAAGCGTGTCTTGCCATAGCCCTTGAGGTAGGTTTCGAAGCGCTTACCTGTGATGAGGTCGAACTGGACGTTGATGTCCTTTTCAAAGCCGTATTTGTCACCGATGTAGTTCAAGATGGAGAAGAAGATGACAAGCAGCTCCTCATCGAAGTTGATTTTGCGCTTTTTGTTAATCGGTCGCAGGTATATCGGGCTATTGTCTTGGACGATAGCCGAAGTCGTAGCGATGGTGCGTGTCCAGTTGATACGGTTATAGCCCGAGTGCAGGTTCTTCAGAATGAAGAAGAAGAAATTCTGGTTGTCGCGGTTGAACTGCAACAGCTGCAGCAAGATATCCAGGTAGGTGTTGCTCAAGCGTCGACGGCCCTTGCCCACCTGGGCGATCTTTGTGTGATAGACGATGGACGTATCATTGTTGCGGTCGTTCTTATAGACCGTAATGGCACGATAAATCCACACCGCGAACTTATAGAGAAAGTCCTTATCCCTGCTATCCATGTCCTTGTTCTTGGCCGGATCAACGATGTCCTCGGGCAGGTACTTGCCGAAGACCCGTTCACCCTCTGGTGTGTCCTTGAGCAGCACCTTGGGCAAGATAAAGACGCAATCCTCAAGCTCGGTGTTGTAGAAGTAGCCCACATAGTGTACCGAGACACGTCCCTCGACATTCTCGAGCGCGTCGATGCCGTGGAGCACTTTCTTCAACCGTGACACGTCATACTGATATTCCTCGATAAGGATTCTCATTCTGGCCTATTGCAGATAACCGTAATATTCAGGTCTAACAATTTGCTCAAGTCTTCAAGGATTCTTACACTTGTATATGGCTTTGCGCCTTTGATAATGTAATAGTCCCCAATTTGATGATATGAGAATTTGTCACTGCTTTCAATTTCAGGATACTTTTCTCTAGAAAGTATCGGGCGTCCTAATCTTTGGTATTTCAGTTCGTCTGCCACCGAGAACACTTTATCAATACCTATTTTCTGTAATGCTTCAATAAAAGCATTAAATTGAGTTTGATTCTCAGTAGTAATTATTGATCCATCGGGGAATCGAATCTCACTGATTGACTCTTTATATTTGTCATCATTTATTTCGGCGCCATCTTCATTGTTTAAAGTCTCAACAGTCCATCCTTGTAGCTTTGCAAAGCCGGTGATGTTGTCAATGTTCTGGATGGTCCACTGTTTAAAGATACGATAATTGACTCCATCTTGAGATGTGAAGATTGGAGAATAATAGCGAGCATAGCTACCCAGGTTAACATCGCTCGTGACGATTAAGCCTTTGTATTGAATGCGTCCAAGCAAATTGTCAGGGAAGATGTTCCTAATTTCATCAAAGGTCATTTCTCGATGACCTTCAATGTATTTAACCATTATAGCCAAGCCTAATTCTGCTTTGGTCTTAATTAAATCGCCGTTAAATAAATAACTTGATCGGTCATTGACATTTGCATTATTCTCGTCAAGGATGATTTCCTCAATTTCTTCATCTGCGACTTCATCAGCAAACTTAACTCCTAGGTTGGTCAGGAACAGGTCAACCTTGTCTTCGCGAACGGTGGTTTTACGGGCTTCGTCAGTTTTGTAGAACTTGTCGAAGGTCAGTTTGGAGGTGCCGTCATCGTCAATGAATACATCGCCATCGAAGTCGAAGTCCTTAAAGACATCGTTCCATAGGTAGAATATTACCTTGCCCACAAAGGCCTCAGAATTGATACTGCCGTCCTGGGTCTTGCAGAAGAAGTAGCCCAGCTTCTTGTCTTCGCTGTTGGTAGTGTCGCCGATGAGGGCGTTGATCTTCTCGAGGAAGTCCCACCAATCATACTGCTTACCGCTAACAGCGATTGTCCAATTCTCATGTGCATTGGCGATGGGCACATAGCTCCAGTCCCAACGACGCTTAAAGGCGCTGTCAATGGGGAACAGGCTCTGATCGCTGGTGTTCATTGTGGCCCAAATATAGAGATTGCTGGGCAAGAGTAATTCTTCCCCGTTCAAGACCTTTCCAACGACATCTTCACCCTTATAAAGGGCGTTGATGGCTTCTGCATTCTCGATGGTCAGGCCTTTAAGCAGCTTCTTGAGGTGCTTTTTTAAGTCGGCATCAGCCTTGATGGGATATTCCGAGAAGCCTTGGACGTTGCGATCAAGCAACTGAAACAGGTCGCCGAAAATCTGGGCGCAGTTGCCTCGGTTGATCTCCTCGATGACAAGGTATTGTTTCTGCGGCTTGCCGTCGGTCGCTTGTGCATACTTTTGCCATGCTCCGACGTAGGCCTGCAGGAACGCCTGGCTGACGAACTCATAGATGATGCGGTTCTCAGTAACAGGGTCGCCGTTCTCAACAATAACCTTACCGGTGACATCACGCATCGGCACTTCCCTTGTGGTCGGCTTGTAGCTGCCCACAAAGGTTGAATAGTCGCTATCGGGATGGAACGTCGTACGAATAACATCCTCTCCTTCGGTTTGTTCCTTGATGGTGTGAGACTTACCTGTACCAGGAGCACCGTAGTATATAACTTGTAAAGCGTCATTATCCTCAACAGAGTTCTCTAATACAGATACTCTTTCAATGCTTATCTGGGGCGCCGTATCAGTGTAGAATTTTATAAAATTATCATATAGCTCTTGCGGGATGAAGTATAGATAATAATCTATACCATTCTGAAGGATTCCGAAGTAATCTCTCTTTATATTGCTTTCATTGAGATGTAAATAATTAAGAAAGAAATCCTTTATTTGTGATAATCCATTATCTCCATTCGCATAAGCTTTCCTGTCTCCACGATTTGATACTTCAGCAAGTTTAAGTTCGATTTCCTTATTGTTAAAATCTTTATGATCAACAGAGATTGCCTTAAAAATCAAGTTAACAGAGCATGACTCAATTTCAGGGTCAAAGCCAAAGAAATCGCACCATGCTTTTCCAAGCTCAAATTGTTTACCAGAATCATCAATGACATCATTAGTTCTGATTTGTTGAATCTTTAATCTATTAGCCATAACTATAATTCGATATTACCCCACTGCTCAGCAAGAGCTTCTGCAAATCCTGGGAAAGTTTTACTTCTAAGTTTTCTTCTCTCTTCAGTTGAAATTCTAGTATTAAACGAGTCCGAGTACCATTTTGGTAAAGAACGCCCACTTGAGAGAACAACTCGAGGCCCTTCTTCAACCATATTGGTAGGCACTAATGGTGGCAAGTTATGAAGCCACAGACACGTCTTTTTTGAAGCATTGTCACCAAACCAGAACGGTTGTACAATTTGATCAGGTTTACGATACTCTGTATTCATACAACCAACAGGGTTTTCAATTGCCCAATGTTCTATGTCAGTTTGGGTGAATTTCATGAAGAACTCTATCGCTTCTTGTTTCATCTTTCTTCTACCAAGATGATGAGGATGCTCCCTACGCTGTTCAATAGGCAAGTGAGCGTCATCAGGGTGGTAAAGCCATCTAGCTCCACTCACAGAAAGATATGTACAAGGAGGATGTGCAATCATAAGATCCCACTTTTCTCCTTCGGGCAAGAAATAGGTATCACCTGTTTCAAGTGTTCCGCCATGATCAGGTATTACCTGTAAAACGTCTTGTTTGAAATGCCATTCGGGGTGTCCTCCGCTACATTCCAATATATCGCAACTGAATGCGTTATGGCCTCTTTTTCTAAAGGCTTTGCATACAGCTTGGCTTTCTTCACATGCGATTAGTACATTCATTGTTCTGTTTTTGTATCTAATATTTTATATAAAGCAGTTGCAATTGCCCTCGCGAAATTTACAGGAACAGCATTTCCAATCATTTTGAAATTGTAAGCATTGTTCCCTAAAAACATGAAATCCATTGGGAACGTCATTAAGCAAGCTGCTTCTCTAATTGTTATACTACGTTGTTGTTCAGGATCTGGATGAATAAACATATAACCGTCCTTACTTAAATGAGCGACAACGGTATGTGAGGGTTTATCCCACTCCAGACTTTTATACTTTTGGTAAAGCGTTATATGTCCAGTTTTCTGATAATAATAATCTATCATTTCCTGGTGACTGATATAATTCATTCTAGACTCTACCCATTCCCTGAAAATCTCTAATTCACGAGGGCCATGGTTTCTTGCTTCATGTTGTTTTATTTCTGGATTTGGGTTTAACTGATGAGAACGCATTGTACGACCGTCCTTAATTTGATTTGGTAAAGGATATAGAGCCGGCAAATTACCTATTGCATCTCTTACCGTTCGTATTCGTTCTGTGCTCTTCTCTAATTGAATTGAGTCGTATAATTCTTTCAGGTTAAATATTGAGTTTTTCTTAATCCCCAATATAATAACACGTGGCCTATTTTGGGGCACATTAAAGTCTAAAGCATTCAATAGCGCATTTGGCATCTCCTCTGGACTGAGAATTTGATAGTCAATGGAATTAAATGCTTCAAATATACGATTTCTTACAGGAATTCCTCCTGGCTTTGCACTAAGTAATCCTGCAACATTCTCGAAGACAAAAATATCTGGTTGGAATTCGTCTACAACTTTACAGAAACTCTCAAATAAATAGTTCCGATAATCGTCATTCATCGAATTCTTATCAGTAGCTCTTCCGTGAATAGAATATGCTTGACACGGTGGTCCTCCAATAATAAGGTTAACATGAGTATTTCCAATAAGTTCCTTAAGGCCAAATAATTTCACAAAGTCATCATTTGTAGCCCCATATTGGTCAACGGATTCTTTGCTCCAATTGCCATGAAGAAGTTCGTCCGTTTTTTGTATGTCAAAGTGGATTACTTTTTTTCTTGCTGATTGTTCAGACTCTTTCCATTTGGTTACGAGACGGTTCCTTAATGTGTCAACCATTGGCTTCTCCCATTCGACATGAGCTAATGCTTGGAAGCGATTGGTCTGCAAGAAACCTTCAGACAATCCTCCGCACCCTGCGAATAGATCAATAAATGTATATTTCTTCTTAGAAGCCATTGGTTAATTCAGCTCTATCATATTAAAAAACAAACTCCAGTGCAGTCCCTGCAGGCCGACCAAAGCCTATATAACCGCAAAGGAGTTTGTTATATCGTTCAACTCTCGGTCTTTCGCAGGTCAAGAATATAAAATATTCTTGTTCCGGACGCAAAGATAAGCATTTTTCTTGAAAAATGGGCATCTCACATATCTAATGATTTCACACAATCCCATATCTCACATAAACGCAAATCTGTAATCCGCTGCAAAATTACCCCATCCCAGTGCCATATTTAGGCACTATGAACAGCAAAAACCTTAAAAAATCCCGAAATCGAATGTCTTTACCTAGAAATACTTAACAGATTTGAGAGCGATTAACTAAGTTGGTTTACACTGGTTTTATCATTCGCCTAAACTGGGTTGACGGTTTGGCGGTTTTATCACTGAATGGGTTTACAGCTCTCGAGGTTTCCCTGATTCGGTTTACAGCGCAAAGGTATAAACAAAATGTCTGATGCGGATGCTTTTCGCAATTTATTGTTACATTTGCAACCGGAAGCCGAAGAGGAAACGGGCTCTGCTGGGGAGCACCCCGCCAGCAAAAGGCTTCCGCGCTACGCTGAGCTAGCATGCGGGGCTGACTGCGGTCAGCTTCGCTTTTTTAGCTCAGATTGTCTTTCCCTGGAATTACTTGACAGATTCGAGAGCGATTAACTAAGTTAGTTTACAATAATTATTGTAAAAGATTCGAGAAAATCTCAGAATATTTAAGTATATTCTTTCTTATCTCCTTAATATCTTCATCAGTGAAAGTTTTATCCCCTTTTCTGGTTATGAGTATTTCCTTTCCATCTTTTTCTTTACTAACACAATGGGCCAACTGATTCCTAATTTCAACTATTTCTGCCCGATAATCTTCAAAGAAATTTGCCCGAGTTGGAGTATACAGTTCCTTGGGCACTATATAGTTTATAGCTTTTGCCATTTGAGCAGATTCCATCTGAGATATTATTTCTATTATTGGGGTGTTTTGCCATATGTGGTGACATACCTTTTCTTTTTTCCCGCAACCATCTAAAACACTCTTTATTCTTTCTTCTAGCTTTTTTGTGATATGATCGTGAAATGTCTTTTTTAATTCATCAGTCTCGTTTTGCACATAAAACTTCTTAATAAGCTCAATCATCTTTCCATCCAATTCACTAACCTCGGCCATCACTAAACCTCTTAAATTGGCTAAATCTTGCACTTTCTTAATGGTTGAATTAATGACATCTGTCACCCTTTTTACAAATACAGTATCTGGAGTACGATCACTATAAAAGACGCCTTCAAGTCCCTTTTCTTTTCCAATAGATCTTAGTTTTTCAATTCCATCTGCTGAATAAAAGACGACATCAGTAAATGCTCCGAGTTCCCTGATTTTGGATATAAGATCAGCTCCATTTGGCTGATTCGCAAGGTTTAAATCCATAAGGATGATATCATAACTATCATAATTGACATTCTTTTCCTCCTTGCCGATCAGAGTTCTCTTATATTCAAATCCCAGGCCCTCAAGATGATCTTGGATCTGGTCTTCAATACTCTCTACCCAATCTACTTCATTCTCAATCCAGAGAATATTATATTTTAGTCTCATATTATATTCAGAATTTTATAATTAATGAAAAGCCATGTTTTGAATCATCGTTATCAACGATTAGAGTTCCGTTTAAGGTCTCTCTAACAAAGTTTGCAACATTATAGAGACCTAAGCCAGAGCCATTAGTTGTCGTGTATCCTTTTTCAAAGATGCTTTCTGGTGAAGAAACTTTTGAAGAAAGCCCATCGCCATCATCAGAGACAATCATACTAATATTATTCGCCTCATTATTGAAAACTATATCAAAACGTTTAGCATTGAATTTGGTTGTATTTGAAATTAAGTTGTCAATAAAAATACAAGCTTCTAAAGGAGAAAAATCCAATATCTTTGAACATGAATTTGTCGTGCAATGTAAAGCGAGTTCTCCATAAAAATCGGGAAGCACATTGTTAACATAATCACTAATGTAATTTACAATATCTGCTTTAATAATATCTGCGTCGATGCTGTAATTTGCCTTGGTTGCAAATTGTGCAATGGACGTAATTTTATCATTTGCTCTAGAAATTCTCTCAACCGATTTAATGGTGTCTTCAGTTGTCAAAGATCCACGATTTGCCTTTTTCAATATCTGCCCCACTGTATTATGAATAGTTGCAGAATGAATGCGGATGTCATGATGATATTTTAAAATGCGGTCTTTGTCAAGAGTGCTAACCGAAAGAAGAAATAGGTTTTGCTTAGATTTTTGTTCGAGTTCTTGTTCAACCTTTTTACGCTTATCTTCTTCTTCTTGAGCTTTTTTTTGGGCCGCTTCTGCTTTTAGACGTTCTTCTTCTGCTTTCTGCTTTTCCTCTTCTGCTTTTCGTTCTGCTTCTTCTTTTTGGCGACGTAACTCATCCACATGCTTATCAAATGCTTGGATCCTATCAAGTAGAATGGAATCATTTGTTTTTTCTGCTAACTTGCGGATATCATCAAGCATTTGTGCCTGAATCACTTCGGTATCTGAGGGGTTAGAGACAATATCTGCTAAATCCTCATTGTAACGTAATACTTTGATGGACTTGTCATTAACCAATGTCTTAATGAGTTGCAAGAAATCAACCTTGCTGCCAATATTAGTAAATAAATGTTGAGCGGAATCGGAATCTTTATCAATTTCTTGTAGTTGTTCTCTTGCTTTTAATGCTGACTTTTGATTGATAAAGTAATCTCTTCGGACAAATCCCTCACCCCATAATACACCAACTACATACCGTTCCAAACGTCTGTGTATAAGGGTGAAATAGTTCATTAGTTGTTGAGATGCTTCCGTCTTGATCAGGCCGCCGTCTCGACTTGAAACTTCTTTGATAAGCTCTGGATTATCAGTCTCAACGTCAACCCTACCAAATAAATCTCGTGTGCCCAGAAAACGATTATAGCCCTGTTGTTGGCGTTGATTCAGTCCCCAACTATCGTCATTCCATTCTCCATAAGGTAGAATGCGAAAACCATTTCGGAAGAGGAACACATTACCATAACTGACAGCATGAACTCCCATTCTTGATGTAAAAGAATACTTTGCGGCTCTATTAAGGAAAAAAAGGCTTATTGAGACAGAAGTTAATAATGAAAAAGCATTATTCGGTTCTTCAATCTCATACATGAGAATGCCACGATCAGTTAAAGTCGTGTGTATTTTGCCGTCTTTAATAAAGCTCTCTATTTGCGTGGTTTTAAGTTTCAATACATCCGCTATAGTGTTTTCAACTATTCCATTCACAACTTCATTTTGGGAATCAGCTTTATCTTCTTCTCTCATCTTAGGAGCAATGATTTCTATTTGAAATACATCATCTGTTCCTGAGAAAGGGTTGATCATCTTCTCCAAAGACTTTTTTAGACGCTTAATATCGTCTCGTGTCCATTGAAGATGTAAGCCATGGAACTCTAGTTTTGTGCCTGTTTGTGAATTCAAAGGAAAAGAAGGAGTTGTATCTAATACTTCATGGGGAATGTCAATCGTGTCAAACTCTGTTTGCTTATCAAGCTCAAACATTTTCCAATCAACATGCAGGACCTCAGTTTTATTTTCAACTTCGCTTCTGGTCGTGAGATCAAGATATCGAGCTAATCGGTCGCACGACATCCGGCCGATGCCTTTAGCTCCTGCGTAATGTCGCTTAATTTTGCTGCGATAAGATTTGTCTTCAGTTCCATCACTCTTAGCGGAATAGGCAACAAATAGCCATTTGTTGATCAAATCGTCTTTGGACATGCCTTTTCCATTATCTGCAATACACAAATAATCGTCATCAAAAGTGATCTCTACTTTTGAAGCATGAGCATCATACGAGTTCTTCACTAACTCTAATATAGCGATGTCCGGACTTGTAATCAAATCCCGACCAAGTATATTTTTAAGTTCGGCACTAACTTTGAATTGCAGATTGTCTTTCATTGCTTCAGCATCTGTTTAAGTACTTTTCCTGCCAATTCAGCAAATAACGGCGGAATGGCATTACCTACCTGAGAATAGCGTGGCACCTCTTTCTTGCGCATTTCTCCGCCAGTGGTATATTTTTTCTGGATCTCATACCAATCTGGGAAAGATTGAATACGAGCACATTCACGAACGGTCATAATGCGAGGTTCCGAATAATGCAGGTAATCGTCAGGTTGCCCCGTGATAGTCGGTGATACAGCATTCGGGTCTAAGATGGTTATACCACGCTGCTTTATGCCCCATTTTCTGCGATTCTCCCCATCAATGCGCTTGCCATGAACGGGATATTCTGCTAACAGTCGCTTATAGCAGCTGAGTTTTTCAGGTGTATGATGGGCGAAGCTATGACTATTTGGGACAGAATGGGTCTCGGGATAATCACCTCGCATTAACTTCTGGTAATTGGATAATTTCCCGTTGCCATATTTCCCTGAATTGAAACCTTTGCGATCAGGCGTTGGCTCCTCTCCATTGCTGCGAAGCAAATCAGAGATAGCATCTTGCAATGTTGTTTTTGTAGAGAGTCCTTTATTGGCTAAAAAGGTGTCACGATTGGTTAGCAATTGATTTTCAAAATCATCTGGGGAGCCTAGTTCCTTCTTGATGCCAACAAGAATAAATCTCTTGCGTCGTTGGGGAACACCGTAGTTAGAAAAATCTATTACATGGTCCTTAACGTTGTAACCAAGTGATGTCAACTCACGGATCACCTTGTAAGAATAAGGCTCTGCATCATGTTTTTTTCCCTTATCAAACGCATATGTAAAACCTTTCACGTTCTCAAAAAGAATCATCTTGGGCATCACTAATTTAATGAATTTGATATATGAGAATACTAGCTGATTTCGGACATCTTCTTCTACTCTCTTTCCTGCCATGGAGAAGCCTTGACAAGGAGGTCCCCCTGCTACTAAATCAATATGACCCTGCAACGCTTTTAGTTGCTCACTGTAGCTCGATAATAACTCATCTATGTCATGGGCAGTCTTTGGTAACCATTCGGGCCAATCAAAGTGCTTTTTCCCTTCTATGAGATTGTGCTTCAAAGTTTCAAAAGCAAAAGCATTCTTTTCAATGGCAAACAAACCACGCCACCCGGCTTGATACAAGCCAAGTGATAAACCTCCGCATCCAGCAAAGAGGTCAATATAAGTGAGCGTTCGTTTTTTATCCATTGTAATATACTGTAATTGAATTGGTTTCAATTTGCCAGATTCTCTTTCTGAGCATCAATAGCTGCGTTTGTCTATGACTAAAAGAAATTGATCAAAATGGCAAAATTAATCAATAAAATTGATTAATGCAAATTTTTGTGCCCCAAAAGTTCTTTGTGGGCCTAGTTTTGCAAATATATTCTGGCGCAAGAACAATTATTAGTTTGGTGGTTTAATGATCTATGGATTCAAATTTCATCTCATTTACAGATTGTTTTGTTGGTTTTCTTGCCGATGTCGGCAAAAAAAATGAGTGTATTAGCTGCAGAATAATGGTTTTTCTTGCCAAAAGAACTATTGTGTATAAATCTGTGAAGCAATAAGCCGTAAAGTTCAATGTATCGGAACGAACTGACTGAAACATACAGTGCTGGTGGGAATACTGATAGTGCACAAAAAAGAAAAGGTTGCATTACTACAACCTTCTTGAGGATTTATCGCACAAAAAATGACAAAAATGGAATAAGTAGAAATCGTTTCTTTTTATTCTTCTGTTTCAGCTTGACCTTTTTTCAGCCAATTTTATTCATTCATTCCATTTCTGGACTTTAAAACTTGCATTATTCGATTTTGTGTGCTAATTTTGCAGAAAATCTACAAAATTTACATCAAAATGCTTCTCAATATCGAAATAACAAACTTCTTCTCGGTCAAAGAGAAGGTGAGTATTGACTTTCGGGCCGCCAATATCCATACCCAACGTGCGAAAGAATTAGGTGATAATGTAATCGACTGGAATGGAACTAAAGTACTGAAGTCTATTGGTCTGTTTGGCCCTAATGCTTCAGGAAAGACAAGCATACTTAAGGCCATTACATTCTGTTGCCGGATGATTTTGGATTCTCATCTTTACAATGAAGGTACGATTTTCAATTTCGAGCCATTTAAATTCGACGGGTGGCAGAATAAACCCAGTAAGTTCCTAATTGATTTTGTTTGCGAGGACGTGGAATATGAGTACTCATTTGTACTTACTCGTGAGCGAATTCTAAGCGAAAGTCTTTATTATTATCCTGTTGGTAGAAGGGCAAAAATATTTGTCCGTGAAGAAAATGCTAAGTATAGTTTCGGTACAGGTGTAATGGTAAAACCTTCCGATGTCGTTAATAATACCAGCGAGAAGAATCTGTTCCTTAGTCGTGCAAGTTCTATGAATCGTGGGGTTGCACAAAAGCTTTATCGTTATTTCATGAATCAATTTCTTCTTGGACTTGTAAATATCAATGATATGATGATATTGAATAGTTTCAATGCTTATAAAACTGTAATTCTTAAAGCTTTAGAAATTTGCGACATAGATATCACAGACATTGAAGCAAGGACGGAACAAACCTCCGCTCCTGTAATGATTCCCGGTCAATCAGAGCTGTCATACAAGTTAGTAGATGTGCTTCGTTTCAAGACCTTCCATCGAAATCAAAAAGATGTAATGTTCGATATGGATATTGAAGAATCCAATGGTACACGCAAACTATTCCAGATCCTTATCCGTTTATTGGATGTGGTAAAGAATAAGAAGGGTATTCTGATGGACGATTTCGATATGGGGCTACATGCACGTTTGGCTGATTTTATTCTGGATTTAATTCATGCTTCCGACAGAAGCCAGCTATTGTTCACATCACACAATACTAACCTTATTGATGTGAAGAGAGTTAGACGTGACCAGATTGTATTCGTCTATAAATCCGGACA
The DNA here is from genome assembly GCA_902800715.1 of uncultured Bacteroidales bacterium. Lineage (GTDB taxonomy): Bacteria > Bacteroidota > Bacteroidia > Bacteroidales > Muribaculaceae > Sodaliphilus. The sequence continues at coordinate 318,366 of CADCFN010000003.1, read as the reverse complement.
TGGTGCAACCGAAGTCTATTCTTTATACGATTTCAAGGATTTCCGCGAGAACATGGATGCAGAAAAAGCCTATATTCAAGGCCGCTTTGATGCAGTTCCATATGTAGGGCATTCTGTATCGAGTATAAAGGCTTTATTGGGAGAAGATAGATAAAAAGAAGCCTTTGACAGGGACAAAAGAATAATAGGCATTTCCCTTGGTTGAATGGGCAAAATGGCCTATCTTTGCGATGGTATATGATGTCAACATTTTACAATACATTTGTGTGTTGTAACTATTTACACAAGTATTCATCAATTTAGTAATTCTAAAATAAATGGCAAGAGGTATAGTATTTAATCAACCTGGACGTTTATATAAATATCGTTCATTGGAGAATCTCGAAAGGTTTCTCTCGATTATTATTGATCGAAAGCTTTATGGAGCATTGTACAGTGAGATGAATGATCCAATGGAGGGCTATTATCAATATGATCCTTCTGTGGACAAATACTTGATAAAGACCATCTTCGAAGGTAAGCAGAAACACTATATCTGTTCGTTATCAAAAAGAGGTAACATTGGTTTAATGTGGACCCATTATTCTGATGAGAACAAAGGTTGTTGTCTTGAATTGGAAGTTACTTCAAAAACTTGGGAGGAGCTTCCTGTTATATACAAAGATCATATGCCGATTCTTCGTCCCGGTATGACTGCAAAAGATGTATTAAAAGTCAAGGCTAAAGTCTGGGCATACGAAGAAGAAGTTCGATATTTGAGTCCTGAAATACCAAAGGGAAAAGACCGGCCAGAATTAGCGGTAAGAATTCATCGAATATTTATAGGATATAACGTTGATCGAAGGAAAAAGGCTCATCTTAAGAAAATTATTCATGCTCTTGATGATAGAATTGAGGTTATCATGATGCATAAGGAAGATTTGGACTATGGTTTCGATCGATAGAAGTTTTGATCGCTGATTACCAATCACATTACCCAACATCTAATCAACGTAATTTATTATGAATATTTTATATTTTGATGACGATCCTTATATCGCCCAAAATCTTTGTCAGACGCTAAGTATTTATGATTGGAATGTTGTGATGGTATCTGCAATAGATCAGCTATTTCGGGAATTGACTAACCACCAATATGATATCCTCATATTAGATTTAATGGCGCCAGTACCAAATATGAAGAATCGTTTTGTGAATTTTAATTCATCAGAAATTGAAGCTATGTGTGGAGGGATGAATACAGGTATTGTGTTAGCCGAGAAAATTTGGGAGGACAATAATAATATAGATTTTCCTATTTTATTCCTTAGTGCAAGAAGGCGACCCAACGAAATTGTTCAATTCATATTGGAAGGTAGAAAATGTGAATATCTTCGAAAACCACAGTTGGCAAAAGATATTCATGCAACACTTCAAAGATTAATAAATAAAGAGTAACGAAAAAGACGATACATTTTTAATAAAGTAATAGCAAAATATATTAGCTAATAGTCATTAATTATTCCATTCCAAAGTGGCTTCATGTGATAGCAAATCAGTTTATATCGTTATAAAGTAATGGACTATCCTTTTTGAAACTCAAAGTTAAACAGCTACACCTAGAGTTAATAATATGTTGTTTTCATTTCATGCCTTGATGGGATATGAGTCTTATAAATAAAATATGTCTTTTTTTGTCAATTTTGAAAATCCAATTATATATTGTATTTTTGTCAAGTTTGTCATAGATAGACTCATTTTCTGAGTAGCATCAAGATGAGCAAAACGAATGGCAAGCCATGTTCAGGTGTTATTTAATAGTACTGAACGTTATCAGAATTTATTTCAGGTGCTACTTATTATTATTTTGAGTATGGAATTGACGAGAATTGTTCACCCTGTAGGTCAAGGTGGTTTTTATTCAGAACAGTTAAAAGAGTGTGGAAAAGAAGTCCTCGTGATCTATGACTGTGGTGGTAATAACAAGAAATCAATGGAATATTATCTGCGGAACCATTTTCCTGTAAAACCTAAAAAGCGAAAAAACAATAGAGTTATTGATGCTGTGTTTATTTCCCATTTACATGATGACCATGTGAATGGACTCGAATACTTATTGAAATACTTCAAAGTTAAATACTTGTTTCTCCCACAGCTTAAAAATGATCTATTACTTGAAATACTTCTGTATAATCTTATTAATAGAAAATCTGCAATAAATAATTTGATTCTTGAATTATATAATGATGACAGGCCTTATTTCGGGGAGACCCGCATTATCAAAGTTCTGCCCAGTAATAATGAGGAGGTTTTAAATGAAGAAAATCTTCGCTCATATGATATTGTAACAGATACAATTAGTGGATCGATTATATCGGGGACAAGAATACATTTTAATAGAGAATGGCTGTTTATTCCTTATAACCCTCCAGCAAAGACTAAACGACCAGAGGGCTTTTATGAATACTTCAAAAATACTCTACAAATTGGTGATTTCGACTTTAAGAAATTGCCCGATATAGTAAAAGAAATTGGAGTACAAAAGTGTCGAAGCACATATAAAAATTATTTTCGTGATAACCATAATGCTTATTCGATGGCACTTTTTTCAGGGACATTAAATCCATACAATTATAGAGTTAATCCAAATTGCTTATTTCTGGGAGATTATGAAACTGCCCATGTTAATAAATTGAGATTATTTTTCAAACCATTATGGCCAACAATTCGTTCGCTGCAAGTGCCACATCATGGTTCCAAAAACAATTATACCCAAGATCTATATGATTTTGCTATAAGGGGTTTTATTTCTGCAGGAGAAACAAACAAGTACCATCATCCGAGTATTGATACATTAATTGGAATCAAAGAGAATTACTGTAAGCCAATCATAGTCACAGAAAGTATACATACTATTAGAATAATGCAATCAAATAATAGTTTTTGTGGCCATCACATAAAGTCCTTTGATGTTAACAACGTGATGTTCAAGATGATTCACGTTGACGGCGGCACATTTACTATGGGGGATTGCTTAGGGCTGGAAGGAATAGACTCGCCTACTGCTCACCAGGTCACGTTATCGGATTATTGGATTGGAGAAACGCCTGTGACTCAAAAACTATGGAAAGCTGTGATGAAAAATAATCCTAGCTATTTTAATGATCAGGACTGCCCAGTAGAGAGTATTACATGGGAAGATTGTGAAGAATTTATAATGAGATTGAACAAAATAACTAGTCTAAAATTCCGCTTGCCTACAGAAGCAGAATGGGAATTTGCAGCTCGAGGCGGAAACAGAAGTAAAGGATTCCTTTTTGCAGGAAGTAATTATATTGATGACGTTGCATGGTACAAGGAAAACTCTCATGGAAAAACTCATCCCGTAGCCACTAAATTCCCTAACGAATTGGGGCTATTTGATATGAGCGGTAATGTGTGGGAGTGGTGTCAAGACTGGTGGTATTCTAATTATCAATCAACGGCAGTAATTAATCCGAATGGACCAGATGTTCCTACAGGTCTTGGGCATGTGATACGTGGCGGATCATATGATAGTAGTGATTCTTTAGGTGACTGTTATGTGTGGAATCGATTAAACTATCCTATTATACCATCTATTATCCCTCATTTTCTGGGATTACGCCTTGCTCTTGAGCTTTAACTTTTGATACAGCAGGGTATAGTCGCTAGCTATTAGTTTGCTTTGAAATGATGTTGGGGTATACTAAAAAATGCAAAATATACAGTTCGTTGTCGATATTGATTGTTCTCCCTCAACGAAAACACTCTATTTCGCAAGACCTACAGTTAAATGACTATTTCATGGCTTATTATCATGCTGTAGGAAGAGATTGGGGTTTTTGAGAAAAAGGTAGGTCATTTCCTTGGATGAATAAGGAAAATAGCCTAATTTTGTGGTGGCAATTTTTGCACCCTTTGGATGTGTCGAAATCTTTGGAAACCCCGATGAATAAAGGGTTTTGGAGTTCCTCCAAAAATTATGAGTTCGACATTGGATGTACAAATACCGTGCCAAACTCATTTGATGATTTGCTTGGAATTCTAAAAAATCATTAATTAGCCTCTGCTTTGTTAATAGTCTTTGTTCATGAGGAGGTTGAAGGCGGCTTTCAGTTCGTCGGCCTTGCGAGTGGCAAAGACTTCGTCCAATTCGGTTGTGCCCTTGATGGCCTTGTGAACGCCTTGCTTGCCGTAGTAATAGCGTGTCTCGTCGGTGCCGCCGTCGAGGGCGTCGTTGCTCTGGAAGAAGAACAGCAGGTCGGACTCGTCCTCTCCGAAAAGGAACTCTTGATAGAACTTGCGGGCTGCCACGTTATAGCTGGTGGAGATGAAGTAGATTTTGTAATAAGGCGTTCCGAGCACGGGGTCCTCGTCGAGCGTGAAATAGTAGTGGATGACTTCCTCGGTGGGGCCGCATCCGGGGATAACGTAATGGCTGACAATTTCCATGTCGCTGCGTGGTACGTTCTGCTCTTGGGCATGGCTGTTGCGCTCTATTTGCTCTTTGGCGGCGCTATAGGCGGCGCGTATGCTGGCCATCTCGGTTTTGGTCATCTCTTGGGCGTGTGACGGTATGGTCGTCAGTGCCGTCAGCAGCGCGATGATTGTGATGAAGTATCTGGTCATGGCGGTTCGCTGTTTTTTTATTTCCTAGCCTTGAAGGCGTTCTCGATGTCTTCCTTGGTCAGCACGGACAGTTCGTCGTCGCTGATGCTGGGTTTTGCCGATAAGCGGTTGGCCTGCTGCTCGACGGCGCGCTCGAAGATATTGCGCACATAGCGGGCATTGCCGAAGTTCTTGGTCTTGTGGGCAACTACATAGTTTAGGTTGTCCCTGAGCAGTTGAGCCGCATCATCGGTGATGGTGTATTGGTTCTTGTTCAGGTAAAGCTTGAAGATGTCAAACAGCTCCTGGTCGGTGTAGTCGGGGAAATTGATGTAACGAGTGAAGCGTGACTGCAGGCCCGGGTTGGAGTCGATGAAGCGTTTCATCTCGTTAGGATATCCGGCAATGATGACCACCAGCTTGTCGCGGTCGTCCTCCATGCGCTTGAGCAGGGTTGATATGGCTTCCTGGCCGTAATCACTGCGCGCATCCTCGGGCACCAGGGCGTAGGCCTCGTCGATGAACAGCACACCATTGAGCGCCGAGTCGATTACGGCGTTGGTCTTGGTTGCGGTCTGTCCCACATACTCTGCCACGAGTCCCGAGCGGTCGGTTTCCACGGTGTGTCCGCTCTTGAGGATTCCTAGGTCTTTATAGATGCGTGCCACGATGCGCGCCACGGTGGTCTTGCCCGTTCCGGGGCTGCCGGTGAACACAAGGTGGAACGACATCTTGGGCACTTTCAGGCCCTGCGCCTTGCGTTGCTGTTGGATTTTGGCGAAGTTGGCGATGGTGTGCACCTCTTCCTTAACGGATTCAAGACCGATGAGTTCGTCCAGTTCCTTGTAGGGGTCTCCTTCCATCACCTCGGTGATAACCACGCTGTCCTTGGGCGCGTTGGGCTCCTGGGCTATCTCGGTGATGGGCTCAGGCGTTTTGGGGGACTGTTTGCTCGTCAGCGCGGCCCACAAGGCAAAGATGACTAACGCGAGCACAGCTGCACCGCCATATTGCGTCATCTTCTTGGTGAACCTTACCGGCTCACCGGGGCGCAGGAACTTGTACAGCATCACATATCCCCAGTAGATGAACGGCGACAGGAAAGCGACATACACCAGCAGTCCTAAAGCTCCGCTGCCCCCATCGCCCTCAGCGCGCAAGTCAATCACTGCCACAATGCCGCCGATGATGGCAAGCAGCGTGAAAGCTAACAGCATAATGCCGCACCCGCCTGAAAGTTCTCGTTTCATGACTCGATCAATCGTTTTATTGGTTTAGTAAATTGCCCAATTTGCGTATTCCTTTTTTCCATTTTGATTCTAGAATACTCATAGCCATGTCGCGGCCGGCATCAAAAGCCTTTTGCAGGTCTTGCTCCCAGTGTTCGTCGCGGTATTGGCGCTTGGCTTCCTCCGAGAAACTTTTTAACTCAAAGCGGCTGTAGTCTTTCACTTGGTAGGTGTTATAGGCTATGACGTGTGAGGGCTGTCCAAGTGCTTTCATTATGCACGACTCCATCGAACCGTAGCCATTGCTGTTGTTCTTCTCGGGAGTCCCGTTCATGGTTTCCATCAGCACAACAGGCATCTTCTTGGGGGCAGTCAGGCTATAGTCGTTATAGGAAAGCCAGGGGAAAACGAGACGCTCAAGGAATGTGCGCATTTGACCTGTCACATCGCAAAAGTAGATTGGGGAACCCATCACGAGCCCGTCGGCTTGTGCAATTTCCTCCAGGACGGGTGTAAGTTCGTCCTTGAACTTGCATATATTGGACACCTTGTCCTTGATTTTGCATGCCATACACGACATGCAACCCTTGTAGTTCAAATCGTACAGGCGAACAATTTTCACTTCAATTTGGTCACCGACCGACAATGCACCATCGGCAAATCGTTGTAGCATTTTTGCAGTGTTCATTGCCTTGCGAGGTCCGCCGTCAATAATAATAATCTTTTTCATCGTGATAGAGCAATTAAGTGAATGAATCTTTAAAAACGATGCAAATATACACCAAATTACTCATAAAACCAATCCGATGGCATACAAAAACAGGATGAGACTTAATTCAGATGCTGTTTTTAATCGGCCTCTTGCCGAGAAATTAAAAACAATAGTATTCACCTTCCTGATATGTGCCCATTATCTCGTTGGCGTGTTCAAATTGTATGCAAGTCAGAATATGAGCTCGTGCAGCTTTGTCGTGAGGGGGGATAATAAATGCAAACAATACAATCTTGATTGATATCCTATCAGATTGTATTGATTGTTTAATGTATCAGAGACTCTCAGAATAATCAGTTGCCCAGATACCAGTGATAGAGGGCAGGAACACCGTCCTCCAGTTCCATGGTGTGGTGCCAGCCCAGGCTGTGCAGCTTGCTCACGTCGGTGAGTTTGCGCAGCGTGCCGTCGGGTTTGGTGGCATCCCATTCGATAGAGCCGTGGTAGCCCACAGTGGCCTTGACCAGTTCGGCGAGCTGACGGATGGTGACCTCCTTGCCGCTGCCGATGTTGATGTGGCAGTTGCGCACCTCGTCACCCGAGCCGCGCACGTCCTTGAAGTCGATGTGCTCCAGACAATAGACGCTGGCATCGGCCATGTCTTCGCTCCAGAGGAATTCGCGAATAGGCGCTCCAGTGCCCCACAAGCGTAGGCGGTCTTTCAAGATGCCGTATTTCTCCAGTATGGCGGCAATCTGCTCTTCTGTAGCCTTGCCGTCGGTTTGTTCGACGGGGCGTCGGTCCAAATCGGCGCGGATGCCGTCGATGTTGCCTTCGTTCAGCAACTTGGCGAGATGCATTTTCCTGATCATGGCGGGCATGACGTGGCTGGTCTCTAGATTGAAGTTGTCGCGAGGGCCATACAGGTTGGTGGGCATTACGGCGATGAAGTTGGTGCCGTATTGCAGATTGAACGACTCGCACATCTTCATTCCGGCGATTTTGGCGATGGCGTAGGGCTCGTTGGTATATTCCAGCGGTGACGTCAGTAGGGCGTCCTCGCCGATGGGTTGGGGTGCCTCACGGGGATAGATACATGTGCTGCCCAGAAAGAGCAGTTTTTTCACGCCGTGGCGCCAGCTCTCGCCGATGACGTTCTGCTGGATGGCGAGGTTCTGGTAGATGAAGTCGGCGCGGTATTTCAGGTTAGCCATGATGCCGCCCACATGGGCTGCAGCGAGCACGACGTACTCAGGCTGCTCCTCGTCAAAGAAACGCCTGACGGCCACGCTGTCCATCAGGTCGAGTTCCTGGTGGGTGCGGCCAATAAGGTTGGTGTAACCCTTGCGTTGCAAGTTGTTCCAGATGGCACTGCCCACGAGCCCGCGGTGTCCCGCCACATATATTTTAGAGTCCTTTTCCATGAGAAATCGGGTGTTACTGATAAAACGGAAATAAGGGGTAGGGTGGGCGATGCTTATTTAAGGTGGTAGATTTTCTTGATGTGTTGCATGTCATGCTCGACCATGATGCGCACCAAGTCCTGGAAAGAGGTCTTCTGCGGGTTCCAGCCCAGTACTTTCTTGGCCTTGGTCGGGTCGCCCAGCAGCTGATCCACTTCGGCAGGACGGAAGTATTTCGGATCTACCTCAACGAGTACCTTGCCAGTCGCCTTGTCGATGCCCTTCTCGTTGAGACCTTCGCCTTGCCATTCAAGCTCGATGCCTGCGTGGTGGAACGCCAAGGTGCAGAATTCCCTCACCGAGTGGCATTCGCCCGTGGCGATGACAAAATCGTCGGACTCGGGCTGCTGCATGATGAGCCACATGCACTCCACATAGTCGCGGGCATAGCCCCAGTCACGCAAGGCGTTGAGGTTGCCCAGGTAGAGTTTGTCCTGCAAACCGTGGGCGATGCGTGCTGCAGCAAAGGTGATTTTGCGGGTCACGAAGGTCTCGCCACGACGCTCGCTCTCGTGATTGAACAGAATGCCGTTAGCGCAGAACATGCCGTAACTCTCGCGGTAGTTCTTCATAATCCAGAAGGAGTAGAGTTTAGCGCAGCCATAGGGACTGCGGGGATAGAACGGCGTTGTCTCGCGTTGAGGCACTTCCTGCACCTTGCCATAGAGTTCGCTGGTGCTGGCCTGATAAATCTTGGTGTTTTTCTCGCGGCCTGCGATGCGCACTGCCTCGATGAGACGCAGGGTGCCCACGGCATCGGTCTCGGCCGTGTATTCAGGCACGTCAAACGACACCTTCACATGGCTTTGTGCCGCCAGGTTGTAAATCTCGTCGGGCTTGGTTTTCTCGATGATGCGGATGAGCGAACTGCTGTCGGTCATGTCGCCGTAGTGCAGGTTGATGAGGCGGCGCTGCTTCATGTCGCGCACCCACTCGTCGAGGTACAGGTGCTCGATGCGGCCCGTGTTGAAACTGCTGCTGCGGCGGATGATGCCGTGTACCTCATAGCCCTTGTCCAGCAGGAACTCTGCCAGATATGATCCGTCCTGTCCGGTGATGCCCGTGATGAGGGCGACTTTCTGCTTGTTCTCGTTCATTGTCGTTCTATAATGCGTTGTCTAATCTGTTCTCGTCGGGTTCGGTGATTTTTTCAATCATCGACGGGTGGACGTAGGTCGTGGCGACGGCGACAAGACCCTGCACGTTGATGAGCACGCGGCGGTCGCCCTTGACCCTTACAAAGATGCCCTCAGCGCCTGCGAATTGTCCGCCGATGATACGCACGCGTTCGCCTTTGGAGAAATCGCCTGGTTCGGGATTAAGAAAGATGAGTTTTTCCTCATAGGTGCCAGCCACCTTTATGAAACTCTCCATCTCGCGGTCAGGGACGGTGATGGGCTTTTGGGTACCATCAATCCTGTGATCCATGATATAGCGGATGGGCAGGTCGGTCGACATCTTGTACTCCCTCATTTCATTGGGCGTGAGGTTAATAAAGATGAGGTTGTGGACGCTGGGCACCAAGCGCTTGACCATCACTCCGTTGCGCTCCTCACGTCGATACTGCATGGGCACGAAGTTGGTGATGCCGCGCGCGTCGAGGTCTTCCTTGACCTTGAGCTCGCGGTTATAAGTCACGCGGATGGCAAACCATACCTTCTTCTCGCGTCCTTTCTTTATGATTGTCCTCACTTCCACGAGTGCAAAGGTACGGAAATTTTTCGCAAAACTGTACCATTTGCCCATTTTACACGTTATAATAACAAAACCGATACTAGAAAGCATGGCTAAGGAAATCAAAAAATGGACTACGCTTGAGAGCCGCTACATCATCCGGCGGCCGTGGCTCACGGCACGCGTGGACAAGGTGCAACTGCCTGATGGACGTATCAATCCCGAGCATTATGTGCTCGAATATCCCGAATGGGTTAACATCATTGCCATCACCCGTGAGGGCGAGTTTGTCATGGTGCGGCAGTACCGTCATGCGATGGATGTGGTACTTGACGAACTGTGTGCCGGTGTAGTAGAAGAGGGCGAAACGCCCCTGCAGGCAGCTAAACGCGAACTGCTTGAGGAAACCGGCTATGGTGGCGGCGAGTGGCGCGAAATCATGACGGTGGGGCAGAATCCCAGCATCTGCGACAACATCACGCACTGTTTTCTTGCCGAGGGGGTAGAACACAAGAGCAACCAGCACCTTGATGCCGGTGAGGACATCGCTGTGCTGTTGCTATCCCGTGGCGAAGTGGAATCAATGCTGCGCGAGAACCGCCAACTGCAGGCACTCATGGCAGCCCCGCTGTGGCGCTATCTGGCAGAACATCCTTAGTTTCTAGTCCCTAGTTTCTAGTCTTGTCTGACTCCTAACTCCTGACCTCTGACTCCTGACTCCTTAAGGCTCGTACTGGTAGCCGAGGTCCTCGATGCAGTCGATGATGAGCTGGTCGGGAACAGAACCTTCGACAAGAGCGGTTCCTTTGGCGAGGTCAACGGTGACTTTCTCCACACCGGGGAGAGCGGCAATGCCTTTTTCGACATTGGCCTTGCAGTGGGCACACATCATGCCTTTAACTTTGAATTCTTTCATTGCGGTAGTTTTATTTCGTTTGATTTGATAGGATTTCCAGTATTTTGCTCCCAGAGCGGCAACAATCATGCCAAGCAGTGCCACACTGCAGGTGGTGTTGAACCACGATGCGCCGTGCATGCCGTGGTGCATGACATGGCAGGGTAGGGCATTGACAAACATCTCGCGCAGTCCCGGCCAATAGTCCACTAGGACACCGAAACCCATAGCCCCGCCGATAATTGACAATAAATAGACGATGGTTGCCTTGCGCCCGAAGGCGTTGTTGACGACAAACATCGACGCTACATTGGCAGCCGGTCCCGCCATGAGCAGCACAAGGGCACAACCGGGTGACATGCCCTTGAGCATCAGGGCAGCTGCGATGGGGATGGAACCCGTGGCACATACATACATCGGTACAGCCACCGCAACGATAATCATCATGTTCAGCAGCGGCCAGCGGGCATAGGTCGAGAAGAAGTCGTCGGGTAGCAGCACAGTAATCAATGTGGCAATCACCAGACCGAGCAACAGCCAGCGTCCGATGCTCTGCATCATGTCAAAGAAACCGTATTTAAAGGTTTCCCTCACTTTGTTCCAGAAACCCTTTGGCAATTCGCTAAACTCGTAATTGGTCTTATCGTGCACATCGTCAAGGGCTCCTTTTCGCTCCCAGTGGCCTACGGCCAATCCGCCAATCAGCGACGTCACCAATGCCGCCACGGGACGCAGTATGGCAAACGGCAGACCCATCATTGAATAAGTCGCCATGATGCTGTCGACGCCTGTCTGGGGCGTGGCGATGAGAAACGATGTTGATGCAGCACGCGAGGCACCGCTGCGACGCAGGGCGACCGCTGTGGGCAACACGCCGCACGAGCACAACGGCAGGGGTATACCGAAGGCCGCAGCTGTCGCTACCGACCGAAGTCCCGTCCCCGCCAAATAGCGGCTGTATATCGTCGATGGCACAAACGCATGCAGCACCCCCGCAATCAGGAAACCCAACAGCAGATAGGGCGACATGCCGTTCAGCATCGATATAAAGGCGTTTACATAGTCCATCATAACGAGGACAAAAGTAGCAAAAAAGGCTTTTCTGTCGTGTCAAAATTGTATAAAAAATGCTCATTTCGGCACTTTCGGTGTAAAAATGTTGGTGCAATGAGAAATAATATCTAATTTTACCCCACAAGAAACCAAACGACCATCAACATGGACATCAGACTACCAAAAAGGATAGACGGACATCAGCCAGAGGTGCTGATAGAGTCTAAACAGATCACAATAATCGGTACTAACGGCGCTGGCAAGAGCCGCTTTTGCTCGGCTTTGGTAGATGAGATTGGAGATAAGGCTTACCGCATTTCGGCGCTCAAGGCACTGTTTCCGGCTCCCGCCTCGGCCAAGACGCTGCCCGGCTCGATTGACGACCTGTTCAACCGCATGAATGCCGCCAATCCGCAAATCAAGAATATTGCCGAGACCGAGTTTGACAAACTGTTCTATGTCATGCTCAACGACGAGTTCCGTGAACTGATGAATTTCAAGGCTCACAAACTCATGGATGAGCAGATGGAGTTCCCTAAGACCAAACTCGACATCGCCGTCAAGAAATGGCAAGAGGTCTTCCCCAAAAACAAGGTGTTGCGCGAAAACGGCAAACTGATGTTTTCTACCGAGGGCTACGAAGACAAGTACCCGCTGATGGGACTGAGTGATGGCGAGAAATCGGTGCTGTACTACATCGGTGCCGTGCTCTATGCCATGCCCGATGCCGCTATCCTTGTTGATGACCCCGAGACGTTTATCCACAGCAGCATCATGCGCACGCTGTGGAACGTGCTGGAACAGATGCGCCCCGACTGCACTTTCATCTACAATACCCATGATGTTGATTTTGCCAGCTCACGCATCGATAACCAGTGTGTGTGGGTCAAGGAGTTTGACCCCGATGCTGTAGCGTGGGACTATGAGGTGATGACATCGAGCCGTGACCTCGACGCTGCATTGCTCGACTTGTTGGGCAGTCGCAAGCCTGTCCTTTTCATCGAGGGTGACGACAAGCACAGCATCGACTCGCGCTTGTATCCGCTCATCTTCCCCGAATACACCGTTAAACCGCTGGGCAGTTGCAACAAAGTCATTGAAACGGTGCGCACCTTCGGTGACCTGGAGAATTTCCACCAACTTGAATGCCGTGGCATCGTGGACCGTGACCGCCGCAGTGAACAGGAAGTGGAGTACCTGCGCAGGAAGAACATCCTTGTGCCCAATGTAGCCGAGGTGGAGAACATCCTTATGCTCGAAGGCGTCATCCGTGCCGTGGCACGCCACAAGCGCCGCAATCCCGACCTCGTCTTCCCCAAGGTAAAAAGACGTGTCATCACCATGTTTACCAAGGAGCTCAAGCAGCAGGCACTCATGCATGTGCGCCATCGCGTGAAACGTGATGTGGAGATGCGTATCGACATGAAATTCACTAGCATCAACGCCCTTGAGAACCACATGGTGGAACTGGTGAGCGAAATCAATCCCCGCGGTCTGTATGACCAGTTGTGCCGCGAGTTCCATGTCTATGAGGACAACGACGACTATGAGAGCATCCTCAGGGTCTATAACCAGAAACTTATGCTCGTGGAGAGTAACGTCGCCATCCTGTGCGGTTTCAAGGGCAGGGATGATTACATCCGTGGCGTGCTGAATATCCTTAAGGGCAACAGCGAGAACGCCCATGCCATTCGCCGTGCCATCAAGCACTGCTTCGGCATCGAGGAATAAGCATCAAACAACAGGAACAACAAACAACAACAGGAACAACCCATTGTTTTATATAACTTGACATTATTGTTGTTCAGTGATGTTAAAGTTGTTTGTAAATTGAAAAAATGAAAGACAACAAGGAAGCGACATTAGCTCTTGGCACACAGCCGGTAGGCAAACTGCTTTGGCAGTATGCCCTGCCTGGGGTGATAGCGATGACGGCGTCATCGCTCTATAACATGGTGGACAGCATCTTCATCGGCCACGGCGTGGGTCCGATGGCATTGGCCGCCTTGGGCATCTCGTTCCCGCTGATGAACATTGGCGCGGCATTCGGCGCAGCGGTGGGTATCGGCGGTTCCACACTGATGTCGTTGCGACTCGGGCAGCGCCAGTATGACAAGGCCAACAACGTGTTGGGCAACATGGTCGCCTTGAATATCATCACGGGCCTGCTGGTGGGTATCGTGTCGATTATCTTCCTGGACCCCATCTTGACGTTCTTCGGTGCCAGTGAGCAGACGCTGCCTCATGCCCGTGAATACATGTTCATCCTGCTGGTGGGCAATGTCATCACTCACCTGTACCTGGGACTGAATGCGGCCCTGAGGTCGGCAAGCAAGCCTCGAGCGGCGATGATAGCGACCATAGTCACGGTGGTGCTGAACACCATCCTGGACCCGATTTTCATCTGGCCCCTGCACATGGGCATCAAGGGTGCGGCCATCGCGACCATATTGGCTCAGGTAATCGTCCTGTGCTGGCAATTGTGGCAATTCAGCCGTCAGCGCGAGTTGCTGCATCTCGAGTGGCGCTTCCTCAAACCTGCCAAGGCGATTGTCAAGGACATCGTCAGCATCGGCATCTCGCCGTTTGCCATGCAGCTCACGGGTTGTGTGATTGCCATCTTCATGAACAACGCCCTGATGAAATATGGCGGAGACCTTGCCGTGGGCGCCTATAGCATTGCCAACCGCTTGGGATTCATTTTCTTCATGGTCATCATGGGCATCTGCCAGGGCTTCCAGCCCATTGCCGGCTATAACTATGGTGCGCGCAACATGGACCGCGTCAAGCAGGTGCTACGGCTCACCATCACAGCCTCGGTCATTGCAATGACTGTAGGTTGGGTGATTGGCGAGTTGTTGCCTGGGCCATGTACACGCCTGTTTACCGACGACGAGCAGCTGCTGGCCATCTCCATCCGCGGCATCCGCATCAACATGCTTGTTTTCCCTGTCATCGGCTATCAGGCGGTGGTGACCAACTTCTTCCAGACCATTGGCAAAGTGCGCATCAGCATCTTCATGTCGCTCTCGCGCCAGCTGCTGTTCCTGTTGCCCATGCTGCTGCTGTTTTCCTCGATTTGGGGCCTCGATGGCGTGTGGGCATCGCTGCCCGCCAGCGACTTCGCCGCCTTCCTCGTCGCCGTCATCATCATGCAACGCTTTAAACTCACCCACAATTCTCAGACAACCAAGACAACAACTTGACAAACAACAAAGGGACAACTTTTTGTTGCATGCGCTTCCACTATAGCGAGAAATAATCATGCTCACAAGGTTGAATATTGTCTTTTTTTGTAATTTTGTAGTCTAATAGCAAAAGTCAGAGTTAAGATGCCTTATTTTTCAGTGATAGTGCCGGTGTATAACCGGCGTGACGAGGTGGAGGACCTGTTGAGGAGCCTCACCCTTCAGACCGACAAGGATTTTGAGATTATTCTGGTAGAGGACGGCTCCACTGAGCGCTGTGAGGACATTGCCTTGCGCTACAGCAGTGAGCTGGACCTGCGTTATTTCTATAAAGCCAACGAGGGGCGTTCCATCGCCCGAAACTACGGTCTGGAGCATGCTACGGGCCAATATTTCGTGTTCTTTGACAGCGACTGTGTCATCCCGCCCGACTATTTCAAGACGCTGGGCCGTGAACTGGCGAACAACTATGTGCCCTGTTTCGGCGGTCCCGATGCTGCGAGCGATGACTTCACCGATGTGCAGAAGGCGATTTCCTTCTCGATGACGTCGTTCCTGACCACAGGCGGTATCCGCGGTGGCAAGGTGCAGATGGAGAAATTTGTTCCCCGCTCGTTTAACATGGGCTATTCGCGAGAGGTGTATGAGAAAGTGGGCGGTTTCCGCGAGATGTTCAGCGAGGACATCGACATGAGCACACGTGTGCGCCAGGCGGGATTTAATATCCGCTTGATTCGTCCGGCCTTCGTCTATCACAAGCGCCGTACTAGCATCAGCAAGTTTGCACGTCAGACCTACGTCTTCGGCATGTCGCGCATCACGCTTAAACTGCTTTATCCCGACAGCCTCAAGGCGGTACACTGCCTGCCCGCTGTATTCCTGATTGGCTGTGTATTGCTGTTGTTGCTCTCGCTATGGAAAGGGTGGTTCATCCTGCCCATCCTGCTCTATGCCGCAATGCTGTGGATTAGTGCCTTGATTGAGACGCGTGATGTGAAAATCGCCAGTCTTGCCGTTGCCACAAGTTTCACTCAGCTGTGCAGCTACGGCTGGGGCTTCATCAAGGCCTATGTGTGGAAAATCCTCCTCAAGCATGGCCGTGACATCAACGAGGAAGTGGCGATGCGCAAGGGAAAGTGAGAAGTTAAGAGTTAATAGTTGTCCGTTATATCCGTCACCTCCGTAATATCCATTATATTCACGATGGAAGAGAAAGATATCAGCAAGCAGGTGGGCACGCGCAACATCAAGGAGACAGTGCCTGAGGAGGACCGCCCGCGTGAGAAGGCCAAGAAGCACGGCTTTGCTAGCCTGTCCACTGCTGAACTGCTTGCCATCCTGCTCCGTGTGGGCACGCCAGGCGAGTCGGTGGTTGACCTGTGCCAGCGCATCCTGCGCGACAATGACGACAAACTCTACCTCATCGCCCGTAAAGGCATCAACAATCTGGTTAAGAACTATCATGGCATCGGCGAGGTCAAAGCCATTGAAATCCTCGCCGCTCTGGAACTGGCGCGCCGTTACCAGCAGGAGGAATTTGACGAACGCTTCAAAATCACCAGCAGCGAGGACGCCTATCGTTACTTGCAGACACGCATGAACCACTTGGATCATGAAGAAATCATGGTCGTTCTGCTCAACCACGCCAAGCAGGTCGAGGAGTGTGTGCGCATCAGCAGCGGTGGCACTGCCATGGCTGTTGCCGATATCAAGATGATTCTGCGCCCCGCCATCGAGCGCCTGTCATCGGGCATTATCCTGGCTCACAACCACCCCAGCGACAACCCTAACCCCAGCACCCAGGACGACCGCCTCACCGAGCGTATTCACCAGGCATGCAAGGTGATGGATATCCAGCTGGTGGACCACATCATCGTGTGCCGCGGCCGCCGCTACTACAGCTACGCCGACCACGGCAGGCTGTTGTGATGATACTATCTGATTAACAACAATATCAATTAATACTCCTAACTGTTATGAGATTCCTGACATTATTGATGTGTGCTGCTATAGCCTTAATGGCTGTCGTGTCGTGCACCCCGAAGAAAGAGGCTTCCAAGTCCAAGGTGCTTGTGCTGTATTACTCCCAGACGTCGAATACTAAGGCCGTGGCACAGGAGATTGCTACACGCCTCGATGCCGATATTGAGGAGATTACCCTTGTGGAACCCTATGACACCGCGTTCCAGGCAACAATCGACCGCTGCAAGGCCGACCGCGAGAAAGGCATCCTGCCCGAAATCAAGCCATTGAAGGCGAATATTGCCGATTATGACTGGGTTTTCATCGGCTATCCCATCTGGTTCGGCACTTATGCTCCCCCCGTTGCCTCCCTGCTCGAGAAAGTGGACTTGAGCGACAAGTGGGTTGTGCCGTTTTGCACCTTCGGCAGCGGTGGACTGGAGTCGAGCGTAAAGGACTTGACCGAGAAGCAGCCTAATGCCAAAATCATGACAGGTTACGGTGTGCGTGCCGCTCGCATGGATGCTATGCCCAAGGAGGTTGAACAGTTTCTGAAACTGTATATGCCGCTTATTAGTAATCCTGATCCGACTGATATTAAGGCGAATACACAATCAGACTCACTTTTTGTGCCCGCCGACTTCCCTGAGCAACATCCCGTCAGTGCTGACGAGGCTGCTATCTTTGACGCCGCTGTCAACGGCTATCCGATGCTCAATGCCAAGGCAAAAACAGTCGCATCTCGCACCGTCCTTGATGGAACCGAATACCTGTTCACTGCAATGGACATGCCGCGCGAGAAAAAGGCCGACATGCCCCCGGCCAGTGAAATCCAAGTCTATGTGCTTGTTGAAAAGGACAAGGCCCCCGTTTTCACTAAGGTCGTTCGCTAAAAAACATCGGAGTTCTCAAGGTTTTTGAGGACTCCGATTTGTTTAAGGCACTCCTAACTTCTAACGTCTAACTCCTAACTTTTCACGGCTGTGTAGATGGTGCAGACGCCTAGAGTGAGGCGTTTGAAGGTGGCGTTTTTCAATCCTGCGTTGCGCATCAGTTGCAGCATGTGGTCACCCTGCGGAACGGCTGCTATGCTCTCTGGCAGGTATCGGTAGGCACTCTTCTCGCCGCTCTTGAGGGAACCCAGCCAGGGAATGATGTGCAGCGTGTAAAGGTCGTAGAACCAGCGTATCAGCGGATTGGTGGGCGTGGAAAGTTCCAGCACGCACAGCATGCCGCCTGGCTTGAGGACGCGGGCCATCTCCTGATAACCCTGCTGCAGATGCTCGAAATTGCGTACGCCGAATGCCACCGTCACTGCATCGACTGTAGCGTCGTCCATGTGCAAAGCCATGCAGTCGTCCTGCTTGAATGTGATGACATCTTCCAGCCCTTTCTTCTTGATTTTGCGGCGTGCTTCGGCTAACATGCCTTCTGACAGGTCGATGCCCGTGATGTGCTGCGGTTGTAGGGAGTCGTTCAACTGGATGGCAAAGTCGCCCGTCCCCGTTGCTACATCGAGGATAGTGGCGGGCTTGAGGCGCTTGAGGCGCTTAACCGCCAACTGGCGCCACCAGATGTCGATGCCAAGTGTCATGGCGCGGTTCATGAAGTCGTAGGCAGGAGCGATGGCGTCAAACATCTGTCTGACCTGCTCCGTCTTGGCGCCCTCGCCATAGGGCGTTACCTGTTCGACCCGTGTTCCGCTGTCGTCAGTCATGCTTTCTCCTCCTTGTTAAAGGACTGTGCCAAGAGTTTTTCTTCCTCATGGAAGCGCTCGTAGGCCTCGACAATGCGCTGCACCAACTGGTGGCGCACGATGTCCTTTTTCTCAAATTCCACCTTGCCGATACCCCTCACGCCGTCGAGTACACGCAAGGCATGAATCAGGCCCGATGTGGTGCTGCGCGGCAGGTCAATCTGTGTCGTATCGCCCGTAACAATCATCTTGGAGCCCATGCCCAGACGGGTAAGGAACATCTTAATCTGATGTGTGGTAGTGTTCTGTGCCTCATCGAGCACGATGATGGCATCGTTGAGGGTGCGACCACGCATGAACGCCAGGGGCGCAATCTGGATGACGTTATTCTCCATGTATTCCTTGAGCTTGGCCTGCGGTATCATGTCCTCGAGTGCGTCATAGAGCGGTTGCAGGTAGGGGTCAATCTTGTCCTTCATGTCGCCAGGCAGAAAACCAAGTTTCTCGCCAGCTTCTACTGCGGGGCGAGAGAGGATGATTTTGCGGGCTTCACGGTTCTTCAGCGCCCGTACGGCAAGTGCCACCGCCAGGTAGGTCTTACCTGTTCCCGCGGGACCAAGCGCAAACGTCAAGTCGTTTTCGGAGAACTTTTTCACCAACAGCTGCTGATTGGGCGTGCGGCCGCTGATGGGCTTGCCATTCACGCCATAGACGATGACGTCGTCCATCTTGAGCTGCTTGGGAGGAGCCCCCTTGATGGTGTCGATGATGACATCTTCGGGCAGGGTGTTGTAGGTCGCGCAGTAGTCGGCAAGAGAATGGATTTTCTGTTCAAAGTCGGCTGTCTCGCTATCGTCACCGATGACCGTGATGACGCTGCCACGCGCCGCCATGCGCAGTTTGGGAAACAGGTTGCGGATGAGTTGTATGTTACTGTTGTTCACCCCGTAAAAGGTCACGGGATCCACGTTATCAATAATAATGTGTCGTTCGATCATTCAATAGTAGTCTAATTCTAAGCACAAAATTACACAAAAATATCTAAAATCGACACAAGGCAGGAACAAAAGCAGGATTTATTTGATTTTTTTCAGTAGTCGTGAAAAAAAACTTGCAGAAAGAAAAAAATGATTATATTTGCAAGTTAAAATTAAAGGTATTTTATAGCGATTGATGCTGGAGGCCGGTTTATACTTGATACCTACCCAGTTGAGCGATGTGGCGCTGGAACGGGTGTTGCCCGCACACAACATTGAGGTTGTGCGCGGCATCAGGTATTTTGTCGTTGAGAGTCTGCGCTCGGCACGCCGTTTCCTCAAGAAATGTGACCGCGACATCGATATTGACAGCCTTACCTTCAATGAACTTAACGAGCACACCGACCTCAAGGATACGGCTGCTCTTGAGGGACTGTTAGCGCCTATTGCAAGAGGTGAGGCTGTGGGCATAATCAGTGATGCGGGTTGTCCCGCGGTTGCCGACCCGGGCGCCGATTTGGTCGCCATCGCCCAGCGCAGGGGGTACAAGGTGTTCCCGCTGGTGGGACCGTCGAGCATCTTGATGAGTCTGATGGCATCGGGTTTTAACGGTCAGCGCTTTGCTTTTGAGGGCTATCTGCCTGTTGATGCTCAGGCTCGTCAGGCACGCCTCAAGGAGATGACGCGCCGCATCGAACGTGAGCAGCAGACCCAGATTTTCATCGAGGCACCTTATCGCAACAACCAGCTCATCGCCGACCTTGCCCAGCGTCTGCCGGGCAGCCTGCGACTGTGTGTTGCCAGCGATATCACCGGTGAGAGCCAGAGCATCATCACACGCTCGCTGGCCGAATGGAAACAGTCGCGTTATGATTACCACAAGATTCCCACGATTTTCCTTTTGTTCCATTGATTAGCACACAGCATTATGTCAGGACACAAATACAAAGGATTTCCCAATACAGGCCGCCCCGTCAAGATTGACTTTGATGTGGATGGCAACGATACGCCATCGTCTGATATTGAAGTTGTCGAGGAGCCTGTTAAACCCCGCTATACCGGTGTGGGCAAGGGTTTGTGCTTCATGAGCTTCGGCAGTGGTAGCAGTGGCAACTGTGCCTATCTGGGTACACCGCGTGGCGGTATCCTCATCGATGCCGGCATTAGGGAGCCGGTCAAGTATCACCGCAAGAAAAAAAATCCCGAGCGGCAGGATGTCCTCACGCTTGACCAGGCGTTCGACGCTCTGGAGCGCAATGGTGTGTCTCCCGATATGGTGAAGGGTGTCTTGCTCACCCATGCCCACCAGGACCACATGAGATGCCTGTACCCGGCAGTGACCCGTTGCAAGTGCAGCGTTTTCTGCACGATGGGCGTGATGTCCCAGATGGTGCAGCGGTGCCGCATCTCAAGCCGCATCCATGACCACCATGTGCCCATCTTCAAGGAAATTCCTTTCCGCATCATGGATATGGAGATTACCGCCTTTGAAACGAGTCATGACGTGAAAAGCGTGGGGTTTGACATCGAGTATGAGGGCGAGCACTTCGTCGTGGCGACCGACATGGGCGTCATCACCGAGCGCGCGGCCTATTACATGAGCCGAGCCAACTACTTGATGATAGAATGTAACTATGACCGTGAAATGCTGCTGCACGGCAGCTATTCACAGATGCTCAAGGATCGCGTGATGGGCGAGAAGGGGCATCTGGATAATGAAGTGGCGGCAAACTTTGTTGCCGAGCATTACCATGAAGGTCTGCACTACGCTTTCTTGTGCCACTTGAGCAAGGACAACAATACCGAGGAAATCGCGCTTACCACGATGCGACAGGCGCTCGAATCGCGCGGCCTCAGCGTCGGCGATGGCTCCAATGCCGCCTCCCAGAATATCCGTGATATCCAGATCTACGCTTTGCCCCGCTATACTTCTTCCGACTGGTTCGTTTTGGCTTAGACCAGCTGTTTTTCTTGCTGGAATCATTATTGTAATAGTTGGACTTGACGTGCTGCTTCGTGGCAGGCTTGCTCACGTTGGTGGCAGTAGAGGGTAATGTGGTAGTCGCAGTGGCCACTGGCGCCTGTGATGCGTTGATGGGCTCGGGCTTGAGGTTGTTGTCAAACATCTTGTAGCCCTTATTGTGGTGTTGCAACTGCTTGAACTCCTCGGTGAAGAACGGTTCCAGCTGGTCGTAGCTGATGGTGATATCTATGGGTTGGTTGTAAATGGAGCCAAGCTTGAAGTCAAACATGATGCCGTTCTTGTTGCAACAGATTTCGTTGGGAACATTCAGGGCGTGTTGCAACTGGTTGTCGTCGCCACGGCGCCTGTTCATCTCGTCAATCTTCTTGTTGATGACCTTGAGCAGCTTGTTTTCCTTATCCACGTCAGCGACAAGGATATCGAGCCGTGAGAGCACACGCTGCTTGAACCGGTCATAGTGGACGTGTGTGGTGTTTTCGGTTGTCGTGCTGCCGTTGTACTCCACTTTGTCGATTTTCATGACCAGCAGGCGGTCAGATGTCATATAGGGGTACACAAGCACTTGGCTCACGTTGCCGTAAACTGGATAAATCTTGGGCGCCTTGACCAGGGTGCGGTAGTCATCACCGATGGGTCTGTTGAAATTGGGTGAGTTCAGGTACACATATCTGGCGTCCTTCATCTTGGTCTGAGAGTTATCAAAGGCGTTTTTAATCAGCTCCTTGTTCAGACTAGTGAATTCGCTGTCGCCATTCACTTTCACGGGCCATATGACCTTCACATGCTTGATGCTGGTGTAGTAGGTATTGTGGTCGTCCTTGATGGCGGGTGTGTTGGATGTGAAATAGTAGGTATTGAACTGCATGTCATCAAACACGTCGGGCTGTGACGCGGTTGTGACGGTATCTGCCTCGATGATGGCCTCGGTCGTATCGCGCTGGTCAAATACTTTTCCCATATTGCCTGCCGTCTCGATGCGGCGTGACATGTACCAGCCTGCTGCCACCAGGTCCATGATGGAGAGCAGGATGATGATGATGGTAAGGTTTCTTTTGGTCATTTTCTGATGAACTAAAGCACTTGGCTTTTAGTTGTTATTCTTTGATGGTTAGTTGTTGAACGGCGTCGCTCACGCGTTGCATGAGCCATCGTGGCGTTGATGTGGCGCCGCAGATGCCGATACGCTCTTTGCCCTTGAGCCATGCCGGGTCGATGTCAGCCTCGCTGCTCACCAGGTGTGAGTCGGCATTGGCGTCGAGGCACTCGGCGAACAGGATGCGCCCGTTGCTGCTCTTGGCACCGCTGACGAACAGGATGAGCTCGTGCTGGCGTGCAAATTCGCGTATCTGTGGAATGCGGTTAGCGACCGAACGGCAGATGGTGTCAAAACTGCGGAAGGTCACTCCCGGTTCCACGCGCCGCTTGATTTCCTCAACGATGTGCTGGAACTCCTGCACGCTCTTGGTTGTCTGGGAGTAGAGGAAGATGTCGCGGCTGTAGTCGATGTTGTCAATTTCGTCAATGTTCTCGATGACAGTCGCCTGGCCCTGGGTCTGGCCTACCAGACCCAGGACCTCGGCGTGTCCTCGCTTGCCGTAGATGACAATCTGTGGTGCAGGCTTGCCTTCCTCGGCATTGGTAAAAGTGGCGTTGATGCGCTGTTGCAGCTTGAGCACCACGGGGCAAGTGGCATCGATGATTTCGATGCGGTTGCGGCGTGCTGTCTCGTAGGTTTCGGGTGGCTCGCCGTGGGCGCGCAGCAGCACTTTCACATCGTGTAGCTGCTCCAGCTGTTCGTGCGTGATGGTTTCCAGTCCGCAGCTGGCAAGGCGGTCCACCTCGGCGGTATTGTGTACAATATCGCCCAGGCAGTAGAGGTGCCCGGTCTTGTTGAGTTCCTCCTCGGCTTTGCTGATGGCTGTTGTCACCCCAAAGCAGAATCCCGATCCCTTGTCTATCTCGATGATAGCCATTTTTTGCTTTTAGCAATTAGCTCTTAGCTTTTAGCAATTAGCTGGTTGTTTTTAACACTTGGCTCTTGAGAGGTAGAGCTGGTACAGCCACTCGTTCTGGTCATCAATCGACATGCTGGAGTTGTCGAGCACGACAGCGTCGTCGGCTTGTCGCAGGGGACTTTCCTTGCGCGTGCTGTCGATGCGGTCACGCTCGTTGACGTTGGCGAGCACCTCTTCGAACGTAGTCGTGGTGTCGCCCTTGGCGCGCAGCTCATCGTAGCGTCGTTGGGCACGTACTTCGGGCCTTGCTGTCGCAAAAACCTTCATCTCGGCGTCAGGGAATACTACGGTGCCGATGTCGCGACCGTCCATCACTAGTCCCTTGCCTTTGCCCATTGCCTGCTGTTGACGCACCATCTCCTTGCGTACGAAGCCGATGGCGGCGATGATGCTTACCACGTTGCTCACCCTCATCGAGCGGATGTAGCGCTCCACGTTGCGTCCGTTGAGCACCGTGACGCTCTTGCCGTCCTTAGTCGGGCGGAAGGTGATGACGATGTCACCGTGTTTCAGGTGCAGTTTGAGCGCTTTCTCGTCTACTTGCTCGCCCTTGATGAGCTTGTTGCGAAGAGCAAACAGGGTTACGGCACGGTACATCGCTCCGGTGTCTACATAGGCATAGCCGATGCGTCGGGCCAGCGATTTTGCCATTGTGCTTTTGCCTGTTGACGAGTGTCCGTCAATTGCGATTGTGATTTTCTTGAGTGCCATGATGATTTTTTCTTATTTGATTACCTTAATGGCTTGGCTGCTGCCGTCGGTATAGGTGATGACCTTGATGGTCAAGCCATGGGGTCGTTTCACTTCCTGACCAATGGCATTGAAGTAGCGTACACTGGCGATGGCTTGAGCGCCCATTGCCTCGTTCACACCAGTTGAAGGATAAATGTCAAACGTGAGAGCTTGAATGTCGCTGGGCAACTTGTCGGCAGCCTTGGCGTAATACTCGATAACATAGTGACCGGGCTCAGTCAAGACGAATGGTTGCTGATAGGCCAGCCAAGTTCCGATTTCGTTCTCGAATCTGATGCGGTAGTAAACGTCACCCTCGGTGGCGGTAATCGTCACCATGACGTCGTTTGAACCTTCGACAGGCTGGAATTTGCCTAAGGGAGCGGCGGTTTTCTCCTGGGACCCCTCGGGTGTAAAGATGGTATTGAAATCAAGCGTTTCAGCCCAGGTGCTTTTTGACTCATCACGGTTGGGCCAAGTGAATGCCGTCAAACCCTTCATTTGCATGTCGATGCCATCACCCTCACTGCCCTGCATGATGATGGTGTCGTTCTCGACGGTAAATGTCACCTCGCGAACCGCATGGTCTTCATTCACCGTGAATCCATTCTTGTTGTCGCTGTTACCCCAATAGAGCAGGGTCTGGGTACCGGTAACCGGGTCATTGTGGATGATTTGGGGTAGGGTAATGGTGATGGTCTTGTAGTCCTTGCTGCTCCTGCCTTCAATCCAAGTGTCGTACTGCAGATGGCAGAGGGGATTCTTGAAGTAAACGATATAATCGCTTGCGTAAACCAGTTGGGCCATTCCCGATTGCTCGCCGATGGTGTAGTCGGATGCTTCACCACGGTTGCGGAAGATGCTGTATCCACTGCGTTCGTAGTTTTTGAGTGTGCCGATTGGCTGCTCTTGGATAATCGTGGGTTCATCAACATTAACTGCCGTGGTTCCCCACTCAAAATAGCCTGCCAATTCGCCGTCTAAAGAAGGCTCTCCTGGGTCAGGCGTCCCTTCTTCTTCCCAGACAATTGCCAAGCCGGTAATATTGTCGTAGGACACATCGTCCTGTGCGTCCACAACAACCGGGCCGCTTGTGCCATCCTGGTGAATGGTATTGCCGTCAATAATATAAGATACCGAAGTTACATCATAATTCCTGGCAAAGGAGATCGCAGACAAATTTGAGGTAGAGAAGCTGAGTGTTCCCCACGCAAGAACCGCACTGCGTGTAAAGCTACGGTTTCTGTTATCGGATCTGAAGAATATCTGTTGGATTACCTGTCCCAGAGGTACTGTGATTCTCCTTGGTTGTAAATTCGCAGTGTCACGTTCAACATAGCCTTCAACCCAGTAATCTTCAAAATCCCATTCAGAATAAAAAACTATGTTTTTAATCCAACAGCGGTTTCCCCCTTCAAATGTGATTTCAAGATTGGTGCCTGACTGGTCTATAATCTCATATTCTTCCTGTCCTTGAAAGAGGCCGAATCCCCAACTTGTTCTGGTGTAGGTGGTAACCGGACCATCTGGCTGAACATAAACAACCTCGGAATGTGCTGGTAATGCCATTGCCGTCAACAATGCGGCAAGCATCATGAAACGCAGTGTAAAATTTTTCATAATAAGTTGTATTTAGTAGTTTGTAATCATTGATGTAGAGGAGTTTTTCTGTTTGCCAAGAGCGTTTAATTTGTTGATTTACAACAAAAAAACAATCATAGGCTATTCTTGGCGCACAAAAAGATAGCCAAAAGTACATTTTTTTTTTGACATTGCAAAGGAAATTATTAGTGTCATTATTTAGATATGTGATGGTGGATGTTGCCAGAATCCTGGAAACAAGAAAAATCCCCGGCAAGCTGTTGCCTGCCGGGGATTCTATCTCAATCAGTCACCAGGACTGATGTCGTTCTTCATTAGAAGAGTGAATAGTAGTTATCCTTGGCCCAGAAGAGCTTGGTGTAGTAACCAGTGGGCTCTTTGTAGTTGGTCTGGATAGCGTTCTGAACATTGGTGGAGTTGAAGTTCAGCTCATCGCTGGGATAAGGCAGACGATGGGGAGGAGTGGGATAGTCACTCTGCTGGTTGTCCTTCATGAACTTCACGTTGGGATAACCGGTGCGGCGGGTGACATTCCAAGCCTCGAGCTCATTCATGAAACCGAAGTTCAGCCACAGCTGGGTAGCAATACACTCCTGGGTGGGTTGCCAGATGCTGTTGGCATAAGCGGTGAAATCATCGAAGACGGGAACTTCCAGCTTACGATAGCCGTTGTAGCTGTCGTTGCCGTCCTTGGCCAGGGATGAACCCAGCTTAATGTCCCAATAGTACTCGTTGGAGTAGGCAACACCGTCGATGAAGCACTGCTTAGCCTTGGCAACATCGGCGCCCACACCATAGCCCATCAGATAGGCCTCGGCCTTGCTCAGGGCAACCTCGGCTGCGCTGATCCAGATACCGTTCAGGTTGGCATTACCCTGATAGGTTGCCCAACCAGCCATTGCGATGGTGTCGATGTAGCAGTAGTAGTTGCAGTAGGGGATACCGCGTGCCTTGTACTCGGCGTCCTTGGCAGTTGCGATATCACTGATCTGAGCATCGGTCAGGGAGTTGTCATAGGCAACATACTCACCGTCGGGGTTGCAGTCATAGATGGCAGCAATCCTGGGGTCGGTGTTGGCATCGGGGATACCGTTAGCAGGAACGTTCATAGCGTCGAGCATGGCCTGTGAACCAGAGCCTTCGCTGCGGCCAGCGAGAGCCTGGGCAATACCCTTACCATAGTTGTAGTCGTCGGTCGAGGTCTCGCCGTCGACACCCATGTTATGATTATTGTTCTCAATCAAGGGATACTTGCTGGGGTTATTCAGAATCTCGGCGATGGCATTGCGGGCGTCACTAGTGAGGTCACCATTAGTGGCCAGGTGCAGGGCAATGCGCAGGCGCAGCGAGTTGACATACCTCTGCCACATGTCGGCCGAACCCTTGGCGCAGGAGATGTCCTGACGGGCCAGCGAGCTCAGACCGGCAGCGTTCACGTTGCCGCTAGCGAAGTAGTCACCCACTTCCTTAAGGTCGGCAAGAATCATCTTGTAGAGATCGACGTCGTCGTCATAGGCAACAGCCTGCTTGGCGGCGTCATAGTCACCCGTCATCCACAGGGTACCGGCTCCCTTGTAGGGCACATCACCCCAGATGGAGAGCACCTCGTGCAACTGAGCCTCTACCATGGTGCGACCCAGGAGATAGAAGATCTCGTTGGCGGGTTTCTCGGTCTCGTTCATGTTGTTGTAGTTATACTCAAGCAGACGGTACTGGGTGAGCATCTTGTAGTAGTCCTGCCAACGGATGTTGAAGTAACCCTCGCTGGCACCACGGAAACGACCGCGGCCATTGGTATTGCCGATTACGCCCGAGAAGCAGCCGGACGTAGTGGACTGGGTGTAGTAGCGCCAGTAGGTGGGATTCATCCAGCGGTTACCATTGTGCATGATGCCGGTGAATACTTGGGGCACACCCACAGTAGTGGTCTTTGACGGATCGGCATACTTCTCGTTGAAGTCATCATCAGAGCACGATGAGAGAGCGGTCATCAAACCCACTGCGGCAAAGAGCAATAAAAATATCTTTTTCATATACATTGTCTTCTTAAATTGTTTGCAATTTTTACTGGTTCACGCATTAGAAGTTTGCACGCAGGGCTACACCAAAGGTGCGGGTGCTGGCGGTAGAACCACCAACCTGTGCTTGGTAGATCCAGTTGGTACCATCGGTGGTCTCAGCATCAAAGATCTTGAGAGCACGATATACATAGAACGGGTTGCGGGCAAATGCCGAAATCGACAGGCGGCTGCAAGCGAACTTGCTGGTCAGCGACTTGGGCAACATGTAGGTGAGGCTGAGCTCACGGCACTTAACGTAGCTGTTGTCCTGGATAGCCTTGGCATAGCTCTGGGTGGAGCTGGTACCCCAACCATACTGCATGTCGTTGATCTCGAACTGGGTAACGATGGTCGTGTTGGGGGTGCCATCCTCGTTAACACCGGGCTGGATTACACCATTGTCCCAAACGTAGTGACCGTCGATCATGGTCTCGCCGCGCTTGTAGTCAGCGGGAGCGCTAACTTGAACGATGCTGGACTTGTCGTTTACATCATCAACAGTGCTGTAGTAGAACAGACCGCCGCTCTGGGCATCACGAGCACCAACGGCCTCGCCGATGATACCGGTGTCCATGTAGTACTGCCACGGCAGGTTCAGCACGTCACCACCGATGCGGAAGTCGAAGGCTGCATCCAGGGTCCAGTTCCTCCAAGTGAAGCTGGTACCGAAACCACCGACAGCGTCAGGCATAGCGTTACCCACCTTGTGACGGGTCTCGGTATCGGTGATGTAGAGACCGTTGCTGGTCAGATAGTTGCCCTTGTCATCGGTCTTCCAGGTGTAGGTGTACCAGTCACCCATAGGCTCACCGACGTGAGACTCGAGCTGAGCGGCACCATTGTCAAAGTTCTGATGTGCCAGAATGTCAAGGCCATCGGCAAGCTTTTTAACCTTGTTCCTGTTGAAGGCAATGTTGGCGCGCAGATCCCAACGGAAGTCGGGGGTCTGAACGGGAGTGCCGTAGAGGCTGAACTCAACACCCTTGTTGGTCAGCTCACCGACGTTCATCAGCATGCTGGCAGCACCCATAGAGTAAGCAGCAGTGGTTTGCAGGATCTGGTCCTTGATGTCGTTGCTATAGAACGAGAATTCGAAGCCCAGGCGATTGTGCAAGAACTTGCCCTCGAGACCGACCTCAAACTCATACTTCTTCTCAGGACGGATGCTCTCGTTACCAACCTTGGTGTCAATGTAGTTGTAGATGAAAGTGTCACCACGGTTGATGGTACCCTGGCTGTAGGCATTAACGGCGCTGTAGATGCCGGGGGCGTTACCCACGATACCGAACGAAGCGCGGAGCTTACCATAATCGAACCAGTCGGGACGCTTGTCCTTCAGCATCTCGGAGAACAGGATGCTACCGCTAACCGAAGGATACCAGAAGGAGTTGTTGCCCTTCTTCAAGGTCGAGGTCTTCTCGTTGCGGATGGTACCCTCGATGTATGCCCAATAGTCATAACCGTAGCTTGCGGTCAGGAACATACCGGTGCGGAGCAATTCCTGCTTGTTCATATTGGCGTTCTTGGTGCCCACCGAAGCATTCAGGTTGAACCAGTTCTCCTGGCTCAGACCCTTGCTGGTGCTCACGTTAGAAAGGAAGTAGTTCTCTTGACGGGCGTTGTAACCGATGTTGGCGGTAAAGTTGTGGACATCGTTAAAGGTCTTGTCCCAGCTCAACATCACGTCGCCGTAGATGATCTCATACTTGCTGTTAGCCAGAGCATAGCTGTCGCTGTATTCACCATTGCTCGAGAACATGTGAGAGTTCTCACTGTAGTTCTTGTTCTCGATCTTGTCAGTGGTCAAGTCGGTAGCGATGCGGGCGCCCAGGGTCAGGCCGGGGATGATTTCCCAGGTGGGGTTCACCGAACCGATGAAACGGTTGTGGCGCTCCTCCTGTACCTTACCCATGATGTTCCAGAAGTACTCGCTAATCAGTGAGGTCGAGCCCATGGGCGAGTAGAGGAACTGCTCGTCGGGAGTCAGGGTGTTGGCAGAACCGCCGTTGGCAGCAGAAACGCTGTTCATGTAACCCAGGCTGGTCATGGTGTGCTCACGGATGTACTTCACATCGGTGAAGCCGCCGAACATACCCGAGTAGTTGCAGACGATACGGCTGATACGATAGGGACGGTTCTTGATGTACTGGCTCATGTAGGTAGCAGCATAGTTCAACTTGATGTTCTTGGTGATACCGAAGGTACCGCTCAGGTTGAAGTTGTGCTTGTTGTTGTTCGAGTTGTACTGAGTAGCCTGTACGTCATTGTAGGTGTAAGAGAAACGAACATTGTTCTTCTCGGTTGCGTTGGTGATGGCCACATTGTAAGCCTGGTTGAAACCGGTGCGGAACACCTCGTTCCACTGGTTGCCCTTGATGGGCTCGAAGGGGCGAGTAGTACCGTCAAAGTAGGTCACCTCACGGCCGTCGTAGCGGGCACCGTAGCTGTAGTAGGTCTCACGGTTGGGAGTCCAGATCTTGTTGCCGTCGCGGTCAAAGCGGGTCTGACGGAAACCTGACAGAGCGTCGGGGTTGTTGTCACCCAGTACCCAGTTGTCATAACCAGGACCGAACTCGCGTTGGATGTCGGGCATATAGGCCACCTTGTCCCAGCTCAGGTTAACACCGAACTCGACATTGGTGCCAGTACCGGCAGCACCCTTCTTGGTGGTGATCATGACAACGCCGTTGGCAGCCTCTGAACCGTAGAGGGCCGATGCGGCGGCACCCTTCAGGATTGAGATGTTCTCGATGTCATCGGGGTTGATGTCCACCAGACCGTTGGAGTTGATGCGCTGGTTGTCCCAGTAACCGTCGTTGTTGGTGTCACCATTGTGGATGGGCACACCGTCAAGAACGATCAAGGGCTGAGTGGTACCAGTGATTGACGAGAAGCCACGAACATTGATGGAAACAGCCGAAACGTTACCACCAGGAGCGGCGGCGATGCGCACACCAGCTGCCTTACCATAGAGGGCGGTAGCAAAGTTGGGAGCACCCGTCTTCACGAGCTCCTCAGCAGTTACCGAGCTCACAGCGTAACCCAGCTTCTTCTGGTCTTTCTTGATACCCATACCGGTCACGACGACTTCACTCAGCGCGTTAGCGGCCTCGTGCATCTCGATGCTGACTGTGCTGCGGCCCTTCAGGTCGACAGCCTGGGTCTGATAACCGATGTAGCTGACTTCCAGCGTACTCGTCGTCGGGCAGTTTAAGGTGAAGTTACCTCCTATGTCGGTAACTGTACCCGTGGGACTGCCTAAAACTTTGACTGAGGCACCGATGACAGGCTCCCCGTTCGGATCAAGGACCACACCGTTCACTTGGGCCAGTGCAATCATTGCCAGAAACGCGAAGGCAACTGTCAAGCCGGTTCTCTTGATGAAGTTGAAAAGGTTTTCTTTCTCTTTCATGCCTTTTAGTTTTTTGGTGAATAAATATGGTTAATTAAAATTAATGTAATCATATCATGTTAATCGATTGGTTGTCAAAATAATTGCTATCAATCATTAGAATCAGCCCGCTAAATTAGCATTTTTTTAGAATTTGCCGAATTTTTTCGGGGAAAATTTGACCATATTAACAGAAAAAACCCTTTATTGGCAGCATCTCGACCTCTTTTAGCTCCATTTTTTGGGAATACTTCAAGTTCTGTCAAAGTCTGTTGAAAGTAGAGAGATGTTAGTGTAAAGTTAGCAAAAAAAGCATAAAAACATGACCGATAACCCGACGATGTGCCAATTATTTGTAACTTTGTGCCACAAGAGAACTGAAACGATGAAACATTTGCTATACATAGTGGCAACGATGGCGCTAGTGTTGGGCGGTTGTGCCGAGAAGAAGTCACCGTTAGATGCCGAGGCGCGCGACAGCGGCATGAGGGCTGCTGCAGCGCTTGTGGCTGTTGACCATACCGACACGATGTCGATGGAACGCGCTGTGATGGACGCCAAGGCTAAACAGAGCGTGTATGCGCTCAAGCGCGATTCAGCAGCGGTTCGCGCCTTTGATGAAGCATTCCGTTCCTATCTCAAAGAGAAGGACAAATTACTGTATCATTCCATATTCCCTGACGAGAAATGAAGCGATTACCACTATTCTTGATTGGCATGATGCTGCTGCTCACTGCCTGTGGCGGTGCTGGTGAACGCGGCGAGGCTGCTGGACGCAGGTTCCTGGCGGCATGGGGCGACACGGCGGCAATGCGCCAGGAGGTGCAACGCTTTGATGCGCTGCGTGGCGATAGCCTGAGCTGGCCGTGGCAGGTAAAAGAGGCAAACCGTGCTTTTGCCGGCGTATTGATAGCCGATGGCCGCGACTCGTTGCTGCAGGCAGCCCATATTATCTCCCTATCACCTCGTGAGCTTGCACAACTCAAATGCCCACCCATGATAGAACTGTTGAGGAAGCGCGAGTTTGATACCGATTCGGCTGCCGATTACGTTGAACTGATACATTGGCTGTGCTACACGGTGGGCTATGACCGTCACGCCGAGGTGTTTGACAGTACGCTTCAGGCGATTGTCGATGAGAATTCACTCACCGAGCAGATGAACATCTATGTGCAGTCGTCGCGTCCTGCAGCATTGGGTGCCGCCCTTGCTGCAGATGCCAACCAACCTGATGCTGATATGGAGGACATCAACAAGCGCATTGACATCTTGCGTAACTACTATACTCCTGCCGATTTCAAGACCTTTGAGGCCGCTTACAAGGCCGCCCTAAAAGAGAAATAACCATTTGACTTCTAACCGTAAACTGATATGAAACACTTTCAAGAATACCTTGACATGGTGAACCTGGCGATAGCCACGATACCTTATCCACAACATCCCAAAGAGTTGTATGACCCCATTGCCTATCACATGGCGTTGGGCGGCAAGCGTGTGCGCCCGGTGCTTACGCTGATGGCGTGTGACGCGATGGGTGGTGACTCAGTTGTGGCTACCGATGCAGCTGTGGGTCTGGAGATGTTCCATAATTTCACCCTTTTACATGACGATGTGATGGACAACGCCGACGTGCGTCGCGGCAAACCCACCGTGCACCGCCGTTGGGATGACAACACTGCCATTCTGAGTGGTGACACGATGCTGACCATTGCCACCCAATACATCGCCCGTACCGTCAATTGGCAGGTGATGAGCCTGTTCAACAAGACAGCCATTGAGATTTATGAGGGTCAGCAGTGGGATATGGACTACGAGAACCGCAACGATGTTACAGTCGAGGAGTATATCAACATGATTCGCCTCAAGACATCGGTGCTGCTGGGCTGTGCCTTGAAAACTGGTGCTCTCATTGCCGATGCCGACATCAAGGAGGCCGACCTGCTCTATCAGGCTGGCGTGAACATGGGTCTGGCATTCCAGTTGCGTGATGACGTGCTCGACGTGTGGGGCGACCCTGAGACCTTCGGCAAGGAAATCGGCGGCGACATCATGAACAACAAAAAGACCTTCCTGCTCATCAACGCCATGCAGCTCGCCAAGGACGACGATGCCGACGAACTGCGCCACTGGCTCAACGACCCCTACACCACTCGCGATGAGAAGGTGCCCGCCGTGACCGCACTCTACGAGCGCTTGGGTGTACGTCGATTGGCCGAGGAAGCCATCGCCCACTACAACGACTTGGCTGTCAATGCGTTCAACCAAGTGAAAATGACCGATGATGACAAAGAGGCGTTTATCCAACTCTCTAATAAGCTAGCCGGACGCCAGTTTTAATCAGGAGTTAGAAATTAGGAATTAGGAATGAGGAATTGATATTATGAGCGAAAACGTCATAAAAAATCAAAGTAAGGCATTTGCCATTCGCATCGTACGATTGTATCGGTATTTACGTGAAGAGAAAAATGAATGGGTGCTTTCCAAACAACTTTTGCGTAGCGGCACAAGTATTGGCGCCAATGTCGTTGAAGCTTTAGCTTCAATCAGTAAGAAGGAGTTTTTGTCCAAGATGTACATATCCTTTAAGGAGTGTTGCGAGACAGAATATTGGTTGGATTTACTTCATGATACCAACTACCTAAGTGATGAGGAATATGAATCGATTTATAAAGACAATATTGAATTAAGAAAATTACTCAGCAGTATCACTCTCACCACTTCCCAAAATCTGAAGAAAGAGAATTCCTAATTTCTAATTTCTAATTCCTAATTTCTAATTAAATGATTGACAGTCATTCTCATATTTATTGTGATGCCTTTGATGAGGATCGTGAGGCGGTCATCTTGAGGGCCCGTGAAGCAGGTGTGCGCCATATCGTGCTGCCGAATGAGAATCTCGAGAGTGTGCCGCGTCTGGCTGCCATGCTTGAGCAGTATCCCGATTATGTCTCGATGGCACTTGGGCTTCACCCTGAGGACGTGAAGGATGATTACCTTGATGTGCTCGGCAAGTTGCGCCCCATGCTTGACCAGTATCCCGTTGTGGCAATTGGGGAAATCGGTATTGACCTGTATTGGGACAAGACTTGGCGCGAACAGCAACATCGTGCCCTGGACATCCAGTTGCACTGGTGCCATGAGTTGGGTGTGCCTTTCATCATGCATTGTCGTGAGGCGCTTGATGATATCCTAGATGTCATCGACCATCTCGACTGCCCCGTGCCGCCAGGCGTGTTCCACTGTTTTGCTGAGACGCCTGCCGATGTAGAGCGCGTACGACGCAGGGGCGACTTTTACTTCGGCGTGAATGGTGTGGTCACTTTCAAGAAAAGCATTGTGCCAGAGTTGCTGCCCGTTATCGGGCTTGACCGCCTGTTGCTGGAAACCGATGCACCATATCTGACACCCGTTCCACATCGTGGCAAACGCAACGAGAGCGCCTATATTCCCCACATCAATGACTTCATCGCCAAGTCGTTAGGCGTCACCCCCGAGGAAGTCAGCGCTGCAACCGACCGCAACGCGATAAACCTATTCCACCTGCCACTATAGTTTCTAGATTATAATATAATAATGAGGACCCGTAACTTGACGCTGCGGGTCCTCATTGTGTCATACTGATAATCGATTACCAGATGATGGCGCGGTCGGCGGGATCGAGCCACATCTTGTCGCCGGCCTTGATGCCGAAGGCGTCAAAGAAGGTGTCGATGTTCCTCAACGTAGCGTTCACGCGGTAGCGTCCGATGGAGTGGGGGTCACTCTTGGTCTGCTGGAAGATGGCCTCCTCGGTCATGTTGTCGGCCCAGATGCGGCCATAGCTCAGGTAGAAACGCTGAGTGGGAGTGAAACCGTCAATCATCTTACCCTCGCGGAACTGCTGCGTGTTGCGGAAGGCATCATAGGCGATGCGCAGACCACCCTGGTCGGCGATGTTCTCGCCCAGGGTGAGGTGACCGTTGGCATGCTGATCCTTGACAACGATAATCTGGTCGAACTGGGCAGCAAGCTTCTCGGCAGCCTCTTGGAACTTCTGTGAGTCCTCCTCGGTCCACCAGTCGGTCATGTTGCCATACTGGTCGAACATACGGCCCTGGTCGTCAAAACCGTGAGTCATCTCGTGGCCAATCACTACGCCGATAGCACCGAAGTTGGTGGCATCGTCGGCCTCTACATCAAAGAAGGGAGGTTGCAGGATGGCAGCGGGGAAGCAGATTTCGTTGGTGGTGGGATTGTAGTAGGCGTTCACCGTCTGTGGAGTCATGCCCCATTCATCCTTGTCCACGGGCTTGCCCATCTTGTCGAGGTTGCGGCGGGTTTCATACAGGCTGGCAGCCTTGATGTTGTCATACAGGCTCTTGCTGGGGTCCACCTGCAAGCCACTGTAGTCGCGCCACTTGTCGGGATAACCGATTTTGACGGTGAAGGCATTGAGCTTCACCAGGGCGTTGATTTTGGTCTGCTCGCTCATCCAGGTCAGTCCTGCGATGTGTGCGGCGAGTGATTTGCGCAGCTCGTTGATGAGTTTCATCATCTTCTCCTTGCTGCCATGAGCGAAATATTTGTTGACGTAGATTTCACCTACAGCCTCGCCCAGCAAGCTGTTGGGGAAGCCCAGAGCACGTTTCCAGCGGGGCTGACGCTCCTTAGAGCCGCTCAGTGTGCGACCGTAGAAGTCAAATGAGGTCTCGCCGAATGCGTCACTCAGGTAGTTTGCCGAGCTCTTGATGAGGATGCCTGCCATGTAGTCACGCATCTGCTGCTCGGTGAGCTTGGTCATCAGGTCGTTGGCGACAGCCATCACCTTGGGCTCAGTCAGGATAACCCATTCCACTTGAGGAGTACCAATCAGGTTGAAGTACTCTTTCCAGTTCATGGCGGGGTAGTCGGCCTGGAGCTGGTCCACGGTGCGGATGTTGTAGAGCTTGGTGTAGTCGCGTGCCTCGGCACGGTCCATCTTGGCCTGAGCAAACTTGTACTCGATGTCATAAATGGTCTTGCATGCGCGGTTAGCCTCTTTCTTGCTGTAACCTGCAAGCATGAACATCTTCACGAGATAATCCTTGTAGGCCTGCTGGATTTTCTTGCTGTCGGCATCGGTGTTCAGGTAGTAGTCCCTGTCGGGCAGACCACTGGTACCGGCGCTGAGCCACATTACATTCATGTCGCTGTTCTTGAGGTCGGTCTCAACGCCAGCACCGAAGAACGGATTGCCGATTGACAGGTGCTGGTTGGCGATGAACTTGGTCAGGTCTTTTTTCTTGAACGCCTTGATGTTGGCCAGGTCAGCCATCAGGGGCTGTGCGCCCTCACTGTTCAGGCGGTCGCTGTCCATTGCCATTTTGTAGAGATCGGCGACTTTCTGGTCCACAGAGCCAAACTTGTGTTCGGTTTTGCCCAGCTCCAGGAACATGTCGCGCAGACGGTTCTGGTTCTCCTCGGCGATTACGTTAAACACGCCATAAGAGGAATACTCGGGATGCTTGCTCAGCGGGTTGGCCTTCATCCAGCCGCCACCGGCATACTCATAGAAATCGTCACCCGGCTTCACGCTCAGGTCCATGTCGGCCCGGTTCACACCGTGCGTCACTTGTGCCTGTACGCCAGGCACGGCAGCCATCATAATGGCCATAGCTAATAACATTTTCTTCATTGTTACTAATAATAATATCTAGGTTAATCGGTTTAGCATTATCGATTCCAACCTGCAAATTTAGCAATAATCCCTAAAAACCATCGCATCTGTGCCAAAAAATTGCTATTATTCTTTATCTTGGCTCACGCGATGATGTCAAGAAGATTTTTTGTTGTTCTCAAAAAAAAGGTGGGGCGGAAATGTTAACAATAGGTTAAAATCTGCTTTTTTGTGCCGCACACCTCAATAATTAATAGCCTGCATCAACTTTTCACAATGTCAAAAAGCAAATTCCTCAAAAAAACATCTGTATTGCCTGGCTTATAGCCATGATGAATTGGATATTAAAATCCCCACGGCGCCAAAAGGATAATCGGCAAGCGCGCCATGGGGATAATCTTTCACAGTTCTAGAACGGGGTCTTGTTATCTTCGGGACCCGCTATCCAATCTTCGTTGGGTGTCATCGGTCCTTGCTGATAAATCCCGCTGCCATCGGGTAGGGGCGGGGTTGGAGGCATCGGTCCGCTGCCAGCGTTCATTTTGGACTCATAGGTGGCGTCGTTGCCCAGCAGGTCTTGTTCGTCCTCGTTCTCAAAGCGGGCAAACTGTCTCACAAATTTCAGGTTGATGGTGTCGGTGGCACCGCTACGGTGCTTGGCGACGATGAATTCGGCAACGCCCTTGATGTTGTGTCCCTCGGCATCGACACTGGATTTGGTATAATACTCCTGTCGGTGGATGAAGCACACGATGTCGGCGTCCTGTTCGATGGCGCCCGACTCACGCAAGTCGCTCAGCTGCGGGCGCTTGCCCAGTTTGTCGTCGGCAGCGCGGGTCTCGACACTACGGTTAAGCTGTGACAAGGCGATGATGGGAATGTCTAGCTCCTTAGCCAGTTGCTTGAGGTTACGCGAGATGGTGCTCACCTCCTGCTCGCGGCTGCCGAACTTCATGCCCGTGGCGTTCATCAGCTGCAGGTAGTCGATGATGATGATTCTCACGCCGTGTTCACGCACCAGACGGCGAGCCTTGGTCCTGAGCTCAAAGATGGAGAGCGAAGGGGTGTCGTCGATGTACAGCGGTGCGGTGCTCAGGCTGCGCGTGCGGGTGATAAGGTTTTCCCACTCGGGCTGTGTCAACTGTCCGCTCTTGATTTTTTCGCCCTCTAGCGAGCAGACGTTGCTGATGAGTCGGTTCACCAGCTGCAGGCAAGACATCTCGAGCGAGAAAACGGCAACGGGATAGTTGTAGTCCACAGCCATGTTCTTGGCCATCGACAGAACGAATGCCGTTTTACCCATTGCGGGACGTGCTGCGATGATGATGAGGTCACTGTTCTGCCATCCGCTGGTGAGACGGTCGAGCTTGTGATAGCCTGATTCCAGACCGCTCAGTCCGCTCTCGCGGTTGGCGGCTTCCTCGATTTTGTTGATGGCATCGGCGACGGCATTCTGGATGGGGATGACATCGCGCTTGAGGGTGTTCTTGCTGATTTCGAACAGCTTGCCTTCGGCCTCCTGCATGAGGTCGTACACGTCGATTGACTCGTCGAACGCCAGTGTCTGCACCTGGCTGCTGTAGCTGATGAGTTCGCGGGCAAGGTATTTCTGTGCCACGATGCGGGCATGGAACTCGGCGTTAGCGGCACTCGACACCAAGCCGGTCAGTTCACTGATGCGCAATGCTCCGCCCACCTCGTCAAGCACCTTGTTGGAGCGCAGACGGTCGGTGACGGTGAGCATGTCGATGGGTTTGCCGTCGGCAGCCAGCGACTGTATGGCCTCGTAAATCTTCTGGTTGGCAGGGTTGTAAAAAGCCTCGGGCTTGAGGATTTCGCACACATTATTATATGCGTCCTTCTCAAGCATCAATGCGCCCAACACGGCATCCTCGAGTGAGGTGTCCTGTGGCGGCAATTTGCCGAACTCGCTGACGATTTCGGGCTCATGAGTGGGGCGTGTGCGGCGCCGTGCCTGCTTGCCTACTTCAAATTCTTCCATTGTATCTTGTTTTGTTCGTTGTCTGTCGGGTTAATCTCATGCAAAACTTTTGTCAAACAACAGTGACAACAGTTGAACAGCCATTGCAACCGTTTTGATTGATGTCATCGTCGTTTGATGATTGCGAGGGCAAAGGTAATGAAAATCGTTGGATAATCCCACAGGGGTTATTCACATTCTATTGACATGATGTTGACAGATGGGCTGTATTTGGCGGTTGTCATGTCATTAAAATGTGCCGTAAACGGTCACAAAAAACAAAAAATCGCCATAAATGCGTAAAAAATACACAAAAATTTGGAGGTTTCAAAAATTGGCATTATTTTTGCAGTGTAAAAAATACACAATGGAATTCTGGCATGAAGTACGATGAACATACCAAGCAGTGGGTATCGCCTTATTGGCACCCAGCCGTAACAACCGATGCGGTGGTCTTCGGCTTTGATGGCGTTGGGTTAAACGTGCTGCTCATCCAGCGCGGTTTGGAGCCATATAAGAATATGTGGGCTTTGCCCGGCGGCTTTATGCGTCCCGAGGATGAGAGCGCTGCTGCCTGTGCCTATCGCGAGCTACGTGAGGAGACCGACGTGGATGACATCTACATGGAGGAAATGCAGACGTTTTCTCAACGAACGCGTGACCCCCGTGAGCGCGTCATCACGATTGCTTTCTTTGCCCTTGTGGTAAAAAACAAGTATCACGTCAAGGGCGGTGATGATGCCAGCAATGCCAAGTGGTTCCCCGTCAAGGAACTGCCAGAATTGGCTTTTGACCATAAGGAAATCATTGAACTCGCCCTGGAACGACTGCGGCAGCGCATCCATTTTGAGCCCATCGGGTTCCACTTGCTTGACAAGGAGTTCACGATGCCACAACTGCACAATATTTATATAGCGATATTGGATCCTCCCGAGGATGACACCAAATTGCGGGACAGAAGGAATTTTCCCAAAAAGATGTTGAAACTCGGGTACATCAAGGAGACCGGAAAGAAGGTCACAGGAAACCCTCACCGTTCACCCAAGTTATATACCTTTGATGAAGAAGCCTACCAGCGAGCCAAGAAGATAGGCATGCGACTGGAATTCTGATTTTAATTATCGGTTTTAATAGTCTCCCTTTTAGCAGGGGGATTAAACTAGACGAAAACAACCATTGTGTTAAAATTACGCAATATAAATATGTGCATCTCGAAGTTCAATGTGTAAAAAATACGTTTTGCAAGGTTGCAGAAATTGAAGCCCCGTCTTTATATGATGTAATTTTGCAGTGTGAGAAAGAAAAATAAAGTTGGTTCATGTTTTAAAACGATTTTGTTATGAATTATTCAATCAATGATTTGCTTCACGGAGCACGAGTGATGTCGCGTAGCGTGTTTGGTCGCCGTGATGAGTATCATCTTCAGTTCAACCACGAGGATGACGGGCAGTGGTATGTAGACTTTCCGGGTTGGCCGTTTGACCATCACAACCTGATGATGGTGGCAGGAGCCGACAAGCTTTGCCAGTTCCTGAGTGATGATGACAGGTTTGCCCACATCAGTGTCATTCCCAGCAACCATCCGCTCGATAAA
Organism: uncultured Bacteroidales bacterium; assembly: GCA_902800715.1. Taxonomy (GTDB): domain Bacteria; phylum Bacteroidota; class Bacteroidia; order Bacteroidales; family Muribaculaceae; genus Sodaliphilus. The sequence continues at coordinate 277,915 of CADCFN010000003.1, read as the reverse complement.
CCTGGCTACGCTTGTCTGGTTCAAGGAGAACATTCTTTGACAGGAGGCTCCGTCTACAATGTCACAGGTCTGGCGGGCTTCGAGCGCGAGATTTGGCTCTGTCCCGTGACCTTGTTTGTGCTGGGCCGCTATCCCAAGTACCTCTATATCAAGAAGACCGAATTGGCCGCTTGACCTCAAGCGATGATTATCCTATAAATAGCATTAAACAAACAATTATCAACAAATTAACACCGTATTGATTATGAACAAGCAGTTTGATGACAACAAGAACATGAGTAAACAGGCAGTTGACCCCAAGAAAGCACAGATCCACAATCTGATTATCGTTGATGAGAGTGGCTCGATGGGTGGGTTGGAGCAAGCAACCATCGGTGGCATTAACGAGACCATCGCCACCATCAGGAAGGCCCAGGAAGACTTTGCCGACACCCAGCAGCACTACCTCACGCTGCTCACGTTTGACACCGGGGGCTATGGCTTGCCGCCCATTCGTCTGCACATGGCAGCAATGCCCATTGCCCAGGTCACGGACTTCACCAATTATCATCCGCGTGGCGGAACACCGTTGTTTGACGCGATGGGTGAGTCACTGACGCGTCTGCACGATTACATCAAGGACGACGAGAACGCCACTGCCGTTGTCACCATCATCACCGATGGCATGGAGAATTCTTCCCGCAAGTGGACGGGTGAGGCGCTGCGTCATCTCATCGAGCAGCTCAAGGAAGAGGGTTGGACCTTCTCCTATATGGGCTCGTGCCACGATGTGGTCGAGGTGACGATGAAGCTTTCCATCGACCATGTCATGGAGTTTGACCACGATGTTGTGGGTGCATCCAACACATGGCACCGTGACAGTTCGTCCAAGCGCGCCTACTACGAGCGTATGAACCGTGACTTTGACGCCGAGGCTAGCCGTGAGAAGAAGATGGCGATGCGTCGCGCCAATGCCCGGGCTTATTATGCCGACCGCATTACCCCCGACTGGATTGACCAGTTGGCCGAGGGTGAGGTGTTTGTATTCGGCAGCAATCCTGAAGGGAACCATACCGGCGGCGCTGCCGCCCATGCCGTGAAGAACTTTGGCGCCATCGTCGGCCAAGGCGAGGGCATTCAGGGCCAGAGCTACGCTATCCCCACCACGGGCGATTACGTCCTCTTTGCCCAGGCAGTGCAGCGCTTTATCGATTATGCTGCCCGGCACACCGACAAGCGCTTCCTGGTCACCCGAGTGGGTTGCGGCAACGCTGGTCATGACGTGCATGAGGTGGCACGTCTGTTTGTTGATGCCATTAAGGTGGAAAACATCTCTCTGCCCGAGGACTTTTGGGAGATTCTGGGCCTCAAGATGTTCAAGAAATGAGCAGGTAAGGACGCCCTCAAGGTTACCAATAGTATTGAATAACTGTAATACTCCACAAGGCTGAAGAACACACCCCGACTTGTTTACCCCGATTGGAGGGCTTGCCAAAATGACCTTGGCGGGCCCTTCATTTTTCATTTCTGAGGCTTGCGGGCCAGTCCGCTTTCTTTTTTAAACAAATTGTCATCGTTTTGTTGGATATTTCTTTTATCTTTGCGGATGTTAAGCCGAGATTATTATGACTGAAGAGGAAAGAAATAAAGAGATTGAGTGGTTGATGGGAAGCATCAAGCGGTCAATTGTCAGGAACTATAGTAAGATCAAATGGCTCATCATCTTGTCGGTGTTACCTTTTGCTTTTGGGATCTACTTATTATTCGATTCTTACGATAATGGCTATGAGGGTGCATCTCTGTTTTTCACCATTGGGGCAGGTTTGCTCCTGTTGGGACTCTTTGAGATTATTTATGGCAAGAAAATGGCCCGTGCCGAAACACCTCAGGAATTATTGGCCATCTATGACAAGAAGTGGATTTTGGAGTCAGTTCTTTTGCTGGCTTTTATTGTCGGCTTGGTCCTGTTGGATAACAGTATTCTCGTGTCTAAAACATGTAAAGTGCTGGCCGTTGTGTTGTTCTTGATAGCTAATTGGTTGGCCATGAACCAAAAGCTCAGGCTATGGGTGGCGATGATGCTGCTGATTGCCGAGAGTGCGCTCCTCTATTTCTCTGGACTTGACCTCCTTGAGGGAATATGCTTTTTAATCGTGATGCTTTCAGTATTTAAAGGGGAAAAGTTGTTTGGTGCAGGACTCGGAGGAGAAGATGGAGATGAAGCCGCAGAGTCTAAACAGGAGATTAAGCAACTGCGAGCACTCTTGAAAGAAAGCGAGGGCAATGCTTGACTTCAATGCATATTGTCTTGGGAAATTATTAATTAAAATCAATATATAGACGATGAAACTTTACAGGATGACATCAATTCTCGCTGCAGCGATGCTGGCACTGACGGCTCTGGCACAGCAGGCAACGATGACGTTTAACGACGCAACACGTCACCAGACCGTTACGGTGACCGCCGTGGGTGAGGACATTGTGCGTGTGGATGTGGTGCCCGACGGGTGGAATGGCACCAGACTGCCCTCACTGGCACTCGACAAGACCGTCAAGGCCGAGATTAACGTCGAAGAGTTAGAGGATATGAGTGTGATGCGCACCGGCAGCGGCATGAAGGTGGTGCTGGACAGGAGCATGGGCAGCATCACGGTGGGTAGCCGCAATGGTTACTACATCACCGACCTGTGTGACCGCGGCTCATCGACGCTGACGCTGCTGCACCACGGCCACGAGTCGTTCTACGGTGCGGGCGAGCGCGGTTACTCGTTCAACCTGGCCGGCGACACGTTGATTAACTACAATAGCCAGAACTACGGCTACCAGATGGGCGAGAAACGCACCAAGCTGATGGGCATCACCATGCCGATGGTAATCTCGTCCAAGGGCTACGGCGTGCTGTTTGACGACTTCTGCAAGTCGTCGCTCTACCTGGGCGAGCAGGGCATTGAATACAGCTCCACCACACCGCAACCCATTTCCTATTACGTCATCAATGGCAACGGCAAAGTCGAGAATGTTGTCAGGAACTTCACTTGGCTTGTGGGACGTCAGGAACTGCCGCCACTGTGGACACTGGGTTATATCACATCCAAGTATGGCTACCGTGACCAGCGCGAGAGCGAGGGCGTGGTCGATACCCTCAAGCGCGAGGGCTATCCCCTGGACGGCATCGTATTCGACCTGTACTGGTATGGCAAGGAGGAGGACATGGGACGCCTGGAATGGGACAAGCAGCAGTGGCCTGACCATCGCGGCATGTTGCACAGTTTCAAGCAGAAAGGCGTCAACGTGGTGACCATCTCGCAGCCCTACGTGCTGACCAACGGCCGCGCCATCGACAATTATAAATTGTTGGATCCCCAGGGCATCTTCTGCAAGACCGACGGCACCGACACTACTCACACGGTGACCATCTGGGTAGGGCAGGGTGGCATGTTTGACGTGTCCAACCCCGCCACGCGCCAGTGGCTGCGCAGCCGCTACAAATCGCTGACCGATGAGGGCGTGACCGGCTGGTGGGGCGATTTGGGCGAGCCCGAGAAGCATCCGCTTGAGATACGCCACTGGAACGGCCTGACAGCCGAGCAGTACCACAACTACTACGGCAACGAGTGGAGCCGCATCATCTATGACATGTTCAAGGAGGATTATCCCGACCGTCGTCCGATGATCATGATGCGCGCAGGTACAGCGGGTCTACAGCGTTATTCCGTCTTCCCCTGGTCCACCGACGTGTCCCGCTCGTGGGGCGGTTTCCAGCCCCAGGTGACTATCATGCTCAATGCGGGCTTGAGCGGCCTGGGTTATATGTCGCACGACGTGGGCGGCTTTGCCGTGGATCCCAATAACAAGCGTGACGGCGAACTCTACATCCGCTGGCTGCAACTGGGCCTGTTCTCGCCGATGCTGCGCACCCACTCGACCTATCATGCCGAGCCCTATCACTACACCGAGTTTGGCGACCTCACTCTGCGTATCATCAAGGAGCGCTATACTTGGTTGCCCTATAACTACACGCTGGCCTACGACAACGCTCGCAACGGTCTGCCCATGGTGCGTCCTCTGGGCTTCTATGAGGATGATAAGGACATCGCCCGTTATGACAGCATCTGGGACCAGTACCTGTGGGGCAACGATGTGATGGTAGCGCCCGTGATGCAGCAGGGAGCCGTGAGTCGCGACATTACCTTCCCCGAGGGCACCTGGGTGGACATCAACCATCCCGAGAAGCGCTATGCGGGCCACACGACTGTCAATTATGCCGCACCGCTCGAGGTGCTGCCGCTGTTCGCCCGTGCTGGAGCCTTCATCCCTCAAGCCAACTATCCGATGGATAACGTGGGCGATTACAATCCCGACAAACTGGACATTATCTATTATACCAGCGAGACGCCGTCAACATTCACCCTGTTTGACGACGACCTGCATTCGACAGGCACGCTGGCTAGGGATAAGCACCGTGAAATACAGTTCGTTGCAACTCCTCAGGGGAAAACGTGCTTTATCACCATCCAGGGCCGTGGCAATATCGAAGGCGATGCGCCCAGCAAGGACTATCGCTTGATTATCCCTGCAGCACCCAAGCCCAAACAGGTGAAAATCAATGGCAAGAAGGCTTCTGGTGTGACCTATGACAAGCGCACATCAACGCTCACCATCCCTCTCGCCATCGCTGACATCGCCCAGGCCACCATTATCGAAATCACCAAATAAAAAACTACGAATTACACGAATTAAACTAAGGAGGACATTGCAAAACTCACGTCTCTTGTTAATGATCGCGCTACGCGCGAGAAATCAAATGAAATAATTAATTCTGATATAAATATATTTTTTTGATTTCTCGGCCGTTAGGCCGATCAAAACTGAGTCGAGTGGAGTTTTGCAATGCCCTCCTTTTAATTAGTATAATACGTGTAATTCGTAGTTAAATGACTACGGCGGTGCCGCTGGTGGCGACCATGAGCATGGAGTTGCTCTCGCCGATGGTCTCGTAGTCGATGTCGATGCCTACGATGGCGTTGGCTCCCATAGCCTGGGCTCGCTCCATCATCTCGGTCATGGCTGTGTCTTTAGCTTTGCGCAGCACTTTCTCGTAGCTGGAGGAGCGTCCGCCCACGATGTCGCGGATGCCTGCAAAGATATCCTTCATGAAGTTGGCGCCGATAATCGTTTCGCCAGTGACTACACCTTTGTACTCTCTAATCGTGTAACCCTCAACTTGGGGCGTTGTTGTCAGTATCATATCTCTATTCATTTAATTATATGGTAAAACACACCTTGTTAATCCTGCAAAAAATATGCCAAAAAATAATCGATAAAAAATGTAGTTTTTGCTAATCGTGTTGCGTCTAAGGAGTAAAAACTATAAAAACTGGAATTATGGAACAGAATGAAATCAATATCGAGAAGCAGGAGCTGATGGAGCGCATCAAGGAGGTATATGAAAATGCAAATTGGCCTAAAAACAAGTGGTTGAGAATTGCCGAGTCTATTCTTGTAGCGTTTCTGCCTTTTGTGATTTTATTCGATAAAATTACCGAAGGAGCGTTCGGCCTGGAACAATCCATTTATTTGGCGTTCTGTATCTTATATGCCATTCTCCTAATCGCAGTCGACTACAGGAGATTTTTTTGGAATAAGCGGGTTCAGCAAGCCGAGACCGCTCACGATTTGCTTGAAGCTACCGATAGAGAGACCAGAGAGAATAGGGTGGGTGTTAGTGTGCTGATAGTCATCCTTGCCGCATTAATCCTGTCATCGCTCCTGTTCAATCATGAAATGATGTGGGCTGTAATTGTAGCAGTTCTGGCTGTCGCACTGATAGCTCTCATGATATTTGTCAAGCCCCGTCAAGGCAAGGATATCAAGCGCTTGAGGGAGCTTGTCAGCCAAGAAAATCTTTAAAAAATGTTAATTAATTTGGATTATATGGAAACTATACCTTACCTTTGCAGTGTACTAGTTAAGTAGTACACTAGATAAGTAATAATAATTCACTCTAAAATATTATCTGTTATGGAAACAAAGTATTTGAACAATGAGAAGAGCCTCCGCATCAAGGAACTGTACAGCCAGTCCGTCAAGAAGTGTGCGGAGGCTGCCAAGGAGCAGCGGTCAGTAGGGATTGTTATCTGCACGCTAATTCCCATCTCTGCATTTTTGCTATTTGTCGATTCTCCCATGGCGTGGTTGAAGGGCGTGACGGTTGTTGTCTTGACGCTGATGCTTGCCTTCTCCTTCTGGTACCACATTAAGGTAATCACCCGCATGAGTAACGCTGGTGATGTTGATGAACTCTTGAGCATCAATGAAGCGACGAAGAAGTACAAGAGATTCAGTTATTGTGTAGGTCTTTTATTTATGGGCATTGTCTATGGAATCCTTCATTACCACGGCAGCGTGAATGACGTCCTGATGCGCGCCATGCCTTTTGGCATTGCCATGGCAATCGCATGGGCAATTTCGTGTTTTTGCGAGACTAAAGATTGCCCCGAAATCAAGGAAATCAAACAATTGCTAAGTGAAGAATAAAAAAGTATCGTATTTTTGTAACTTTTTGACTGCTTTTTGCGTCTATAGAATAAACAGCAACCAAATAAACCCAGATACAACAATGAAACGTCAATTTATCAATAGATTACTGAGTGTAACCATGGTAGTGCTCACAGGCCTCACGGCTATAGCACAGGACTACAACGGCACTTGGCGCGGCAATATGGTTGCCGGACCGCAGTCGGTGCCCCTGGTCATCCACATCCAGCAGAACGGCGAGAGCATCACTGCCACGATGGACTCCCCGATGCAGCAACTCTACGACGTGCCGACCAAGGCCTCGTTCGAGGGCAACAAACTCACCGTGACTGAGCCACAGGGCGGTGGTGTCTATAAGGCCGAACTCAAGGGCAATACCCTCGATGGAACATTCACCATCATGGGCTACTCCATGCCGCTGAACATGACGCGCGATGAAGTGAAGGCACCTGGTGACGACGATGATTGGGTGACCGACTCGCTGCTTAATGCGTTTGACAACATTCAGCTCGAGGGCATTGAGGTCACTGCCCAGCGTCAACTCATCAAGCAGGAGGTGGACCGCATTGGCTACAATATCGAGGCCGATGCCGACAGCAAGACCAACAATGTGCTCACCATGCTACGCAAGGTGCCTCTGGTCAGTGTTGACGGTCAGGAAGAGATTCGTGTCAACGGTCAGACCAATTTCCGAATCTTCCGCAACGGCCATCCCGACCCTTCGCTCGAGCACAATGCCAAAGACCTGCTCAAGGCGATGCCGGCCAGCAGCGTCAAGCGCATTGAGGTTATTACCGACCCGGGCGCCAAGTATGACGCTGAGGGCACTTCGGTCATTCTCAACATCGTGATGTCCGACAGAACCGTCCTCAAGGGTGTCTCGGGTATGGCGACCGCGATGGCGACGCACATGGGTGATATCGTGGGCGGCTTGAACCTGACCACGCAGCTCAACAAGGTGGTGATGTCGGTCGACTACGGCATTACCCACGGTAGCAGCCACAGCCAGAAGGTGACTTCCAAGTCGCTCTCGCACTATGAGGAGAGCGGTGCCGACCTGTTGGGCGATAGCTTCATGAATACAGACCATGTGACCATGCATTACGGCAATCTGAATGCCAGCTGGGAGCCTGACACGCTCAACCTCGTCTCGCTGTCGGTGGGTGGCTATGCTTGGGATATGGGAGGCGTTGGCTCTAACAGCAGCACCATGCGTGATGTGGCGGGGCAGACGCTTTACAGCTACAATAGCAACAGCAAGTCGTCTTCGGACAGCTACAACGTGGACGGGCGACTGGACTACCAGCGCCGCACGCGCCTCAAGGGCGAGACCATTACCTTGAGCTACATGCTCTCGGCTCTGCACAACAAGGAGAAGGACAACTCGCTGTACAGTGAACTGTTCAACATGCCTGTTCCCTATACCGGTATAAATCAGAACGGTAAGGAAGATTTCAACGAGCACACCGTGCAGATTGACTGGACTCGTCCCATCGCCACCAAACACACCATCGAGACCGGTGCCAAGTATATCTACCGTCTGAACCGCAGCCACAATATGCTCAACTACGTGGGCATCGATGCGGATACCGACCTGCGCTTTAAGCACCTGACGCAAGTGGGTGCTGCCTATCTGAGCTATACTTTCCATAGCGGGAATTGGGATGCCCGTGCTGGTGTGCGCTACGAGCACAGTTTCCTGCGTGCCAGCTATCCCGGTGGCGAGCAGGAATCCTTTGATGCGCACCTCAACGACGTGGTGCCCAGTGCCAGCGTGCGTTATCAGTTTAATTTTGCAAACAGCCTCAAGTTCTCCTATGCTGCGACCATCAAGCGCCCGAGCATCAACTACCTGAACCCCACAGTGGTAGAGAGCCCAACGAGCCAATCATTTGGTAATCCCGACCTGGGCAGTGCCCATAACCATTCGATGAGCCTGACCTATATGCACATCGGCCCCAAATTGACGTTTAATGTCACGCCGCAGATTCAGTTCAGCAACAACGGCATTGGTGCTGTCAAGTGGAGCGAGGGCTTGGTACAGGTATCTACCTATGCCAACACGCTCAAGACCTTCTCGAGTTCGCTGTCGGGTTTCGTACAGTGGATGATTACCCAAAAGACCAACCTTGTGTTCAACGGTTCAATCTCATATACCAATTACAAGAGCCATGAACTCAATTTGGAGAATAACAGGCTCTCGGGTAGCTTCTTTGCCAACGTAACCCAGTATCTGCCCTGGAACCTCCAGCTCACCGGATTTGCAAGCCTGTGGGGCGGTTATGTGGGCGACTTGTACGGTCACATGGGAACGAGCTTCTGGCACGGCGTATCACTGCAGCGCTCATTCCTCAAGGACAATCGCTTGACCGTGCAGCTGATTGCTGTGAATCCTATCGGAGGCAAGCACGTGAGCATCAAGTATTATACCGACCACGGTGACGTGACGGGATGGTCGAACAGTAAGCGTGTAGCACGCCAGTTCGTCCTCTCGTTGAGTTACCGCTTCGGCTCCCTCTCGACCTACGTCAAGAAGTCTAGCAAGACCATCGAGAACGACGACCTTCTTGACAGCGGCAAGCAGTCGACTGGCGGTGGCATCACCGGTACCCCTGGCGGCATGGGCGGTAATTGATTTCCCAGCAGGCCTCTTGAATGAGGTTTAAGAATAGTAATTCCCGTTTGCAAACAGTTTGCAAACGGGAATTGCCATTCTTATTTCCTACTTTTGCAAACTGTGTATTTAGAATAATTCATCGGTCAGTTGTTGTTATTGCGATGTTTTTGCTAATTTTGTGCCTGTAAATGAGTGACAAACACAAACATATCGCTTTCCTGTGCGGCCATTTCAAGCGTACCGAGGACGTCAAGCCGGAAACTCTGCAAGAGCAGGGTTGGACGCTTGTTCATTATGGCGATGTAGAACGACAGAAGGAAAAGCGTTTCTACTACCCTGATTTTGTGGACTTTTGCTACGGAAAGGATATGGATGAGGGTTGCGTCAGGTATACGCGTAAGGTGGACCGTGAAGCCTCAATGATGGTGGGAACAGAGGGCCAGCAGTACCAGCTGTCGTTCACCGTTAGGGAACTCACTCTCTACTTTCTTCCCCAGCAGATGGTGCTTTACAGCATCCATATCGAGCAGGAAGTCTCCTCGTTAGACGATTGTTCGGCGTTGATGTACAGGTTGCGTTATATTGATGGTTTCGGTGGCGAAGACTATGCCGTCTTTCGAGACATTGCCATCCAACCGATTGTGGACGTGTATAACGGCCTGAAGGATAACGAGCTGCAGGACTATACTCAACTGGTCGAGAACGGCAATAAGTTGCGCTTGTTCCAGATTGTCCATGCTGCCGACGCATCATTGACCAGCGATGAAGCCAGGTGGCGTCGGCTCTATCAGCTAGCCACTTTCATGCCCGTGGCTGTTGGTGGCGAGTTTGATGAAGATGGCCTCTTTGCAGAGCACCAGCGTAAGGAAATTGAGAATAATAGCGTCGCTGTCTTCCCCGGATGGACTGCATTGGCATTGCTTGACTCGTTTACGATTCTGGTCACCGAAGGCTATACCAAAATCCTGGAGCAGAACTGGGTGGAGCGCTACTTTGGCATGATTTACATCAATGCCCTGTTCCAGAAGATTTGCTTATTTGACTTCAATAATCGCTTCAAGTTGGCCCTGAACAAGCGTTCTCGCAGGCGTGTATCAAAACTTACAAGTGAGTATGCCATATTTGAGCGCAACTGCTGTTTCAATAAGATTTCCTACAACTTCCTGCCGTTGCTCATCTCGGATGCCATCAACGATAGCCTGGAAACTAAGGACGAGATGCAGCAGCTGTTCAACCTCATGGCTAAGGAACGCACTCGCAACGAGGAACTTGGTCGCAAGAAGATGAATTCGCTGCTGATGGCTATCTCGGCTGTGACGCTGTTCTCGGCTATTTGGGATGCGTGCAGCATGCTCAATGAACTGTTCAGTTTTGATGCCCGCTTTGGCAGCAGCTTCAGGGGCTTCCGAATCGTGGGCGGAATCATGGCAGCCATTGTTGCGGCCATCCTAATAGGTGTGTTTATCTATTATTATTTTTATAATCGCAAGCGCGGCTATTGACATGATAGCCGAATTATGATTTAACAAGAGATGAGCAACATGTTTAAAATATTGATGGCCGCCGTTGCCGCTACAGTGATATTGACTGCCTGTGAGGGCGACCATGAGGTTATTGAGACCGACTGGACAACGCTCGAGACGGTGGAGTTGAATGATCAGTATCGTAAGTATATGGACGGTGATTGGGTGTATCAGTATGACGATAGCGTCCATTTCATTGAGTTGTACTACACCTTCCACAACGAGGACAGCACTTTCTCGGGCTATTATAACGAGCTGATTCGCACCAATGTATCTTCGGATGGAACGCCCGAGCATGACCAGTGGCAGTTGTTGTGGCAAGGTTCATTCTCAGGAAAGTGGGCGTTATTGCACAGTGTGGATTTGGACCATGCCTACATCTACATGGACAATATGGTTTATAAGCAAGTGCATGGCGTGTTGGCCAATTATGATGTGTTGGCGGGTAGGGTGCTGTTCTATGGCGCCAATAAGAACACGTTGCGCGTGACCACTCCGCTCACCTTCCGCCGAATCGACATGCATCATCCTCAGCCTGAGGCTAATTGAGCCATGCTCACACACTAAATCTCAAGTTTTAAGACATTTCCCGCTAAGCTTCAAGTTTCTGGAATTCTAGAAACTTGAAGCTATTGTTTTGGCATGAACCTCGACGGGTCTTCCTTGTCCTCGACGGGTGGCGTCTCGGCAGGCTTATCCTCGGCAATCGGTGGGGTGGGGATTTGGTGTTGTTTGCCCTTGTGGGGTTTGTGGGCAGCGTTTTCCAGTCGTTTGAACTCCTCGCGGACGTGGCGACGCCCGTCCTCAAAGGTGTCATCAACAGCTCTCTCGATAGTTTCATTGAACTTGAACGGCAGCAGTGACACCAGGGCAGAAACCAGCGACAATGCAGTCAGCGCAAATGACAGCTTATAGCCAACGCCCAGACCGATGACGGAAAACCCTTCACCCAGGTCGTTGTCGGGAGTAACCTCGGGTGCATGGCGCAGCATGATGTCGTGGAGTGTCGCTGTGTCCATATAGAACCACAACCAGATGAAGATGCAGGCGATGGCGCCCAGCACCCACCAACGGCGTTTTAGGCTGTTCAGCGCGATGGCGCCGAAGCATGCGATGAACGGCAGCAGTCCCACTAGGACGTTGCGCAGCGACAGCGCTTGTGATATGGTGCCCGCAGTGAACCCCAAACCTGTGCGTGTGCCAATCATCGAGATGTCGTAGAAAGGCAGGAACAGGTAACAGATGAGTGCCAGCACGAGCAGTATGTTGGTAATTGGTCTCATGTTATTCAGTAGTTAACGGCGGCATTTTAGGCCGCAATAGGTCGCGAATTTACTCATTCTAGAGCAATTTCGCTTAAAATGAAACCAATTTTTTTACTTTTTCACGTTTGTTTGCTATTTGACTAATTGGTCAAATTCGTTCCTTTTTCTTGGATTTGGCTGTCGGTATCTGTTGCTGCAGTCGAGAGGACCTGCTCACAGAATTGTGTGTCTTGCTTGAGGCGTTCCAGCGCCATCTTGGACGCTACTTGGTGGGATTCTTTCTTGCTGTAGCCGATACCTTCGCTGGCATGTATGCCTCCCAGGATAACGGCGGTACGGAATACGGGATTCTTGTCCTCGTCGGTATAGGATTCCACGAGCTGATACTCGATGGTGATTTTGTACTTCTGTGTCCACTCGATGAGGCGCGACTTGAAGTTCTGCTCGTTTTTTATCAGGGTATTAAGGTCGAAATACTTCTTGATTAATCGGTTGATGATGAACCTGCGGCATCGCTTGTAACCCTGGTCCAGATAGACGGCTCCAACCAGTGCTTCTAGGGCATTGCCGCAGTAGTAGCTGTTGTGGGACGAGAACTGCATCTTGGAACTCACATGGCTGCCCAGGTGCAGAGCATTGCCGATGAGGTTCAGGCTCTCTCGCTGGACAATCTTGGCACGAGTAGCAGTGAGGAAGCCCTCGTGTTTGTTGGGAAATGCTTTGTAGAGGAAATCGGCGACCACGGTATCCAGCACAGCATCTCCCAGGTATTCTAGCCGCTCGTTGTTGGTCCAGTGGCCGTCGGGTGTCTTTATGGGCTTGGACCGGTGAATCATCGCTAGCTGATAGAGCTTGATGTCATGAGGATAATAGCCGGTGATGCGGTGTATAAAAACATAAAGCTCCTTATCCTTGACGAAAAGGAGCTTTATGAGTGATATGACGTCGGATGGCAGCATCGCTTGTCAGAAGCCAGGAGTATTATTTCTGGAATTTCTTGACGATGATGCTGGCATTATGTCCGCCGAAACCAAACGTGTTGGACAGAGCAATGTTAACAGTACGCTTCTGTGCCTTGTTGAAGGTGAAATTCATCTTGTAGTCGATGTTCTCATCCTCGTCGCCATCAGCATGGTTGATGGTGGGAGGAATGATATCATCGCGGCAGGCCAACAGGCAGAATACGGCTTCCATAGCACCTGTGGCGCCCAGCATATGGCCGGTCATCGACTTGGTGCTGCTCACGTTGAGCTTGTAAGCGTGGTCGCCGAACACGTCTTTCACAGCCTGTGCTTCGCTCAGGTCACCTACGGGAGTGGATGTACCGTGGGCGTTTACATAGTCAACATCCTCGGGCTTGATGCCGGCGTCTTCGATGGCACGCTGCATCACGAGCTTGGCGCCCAGACCTTCGGGGTGACTTGCGGTGATGTGGTAAGCGTCGGCACTCATGCCGCCACCGATAACCTCACCGTAAATCTTGGCACCGCGTGCGAGTGCATGCTCGAGTTCCTCGAACACCAGGCACACACCGCCTTCGCCCATGACAAAGCCGTCGCGTGAACCGCTGAAGGGCCTGGAAGCGCCTTCGGGGTCATCGTTGCGCAACGAGATGGCTTTCATGGCATTGAAACCTCCCACGCCAGCAGGGAACAAGGGAGCCTCGCTACCACCGGTAACGATGGCTTTGGCCTTGCCCATGCGCACATAATTGAACGCGTCAATCAGGGCGTTGGTCGAGGTGGCACAAGCCGAGACGATACCGAAGTTGGGACCGCGGAAACCATACTTGATGGAAATCTGGCCGGCAGCAATATCGGCAATCATCGTCGGGATAAAGAACGGACTGTACATCGGACCGCGGTCCTCGTGGCGAGCATAGTCGCCAGCCTGCTCTTCAAAGGTGTGCAGACCACCGATACCTGACGAGAAAATCACGCCCACCTCGTCGCGGTCAATGCCGTCGGCAAGGAGGTTAGCGTCCTCAACAGCCTGCTTGGCACAGGCAAGCGCATACTGCGTGTACAGGTCATTGCGCTTGAAATCCTTTACCTCGCGGCGGTCGTTGGGGTCGGTCACGTAGTTCAGTGGATCAAAACCCTTCACTTCGCAAGCGAACTTGGTCTTGAACAGTGTCGTGTCAAAATAGGTAATGGGTCCTGCGCCACTCACTCCCTTTAGGGCGTTGTTCCAAGTGGTTTCAACGTCCAGTCCTAAGGGAGTAATGGCACCAAGACCTGTTACCACAACTCTCTTTAATTCCATGTGGTAATTTGGAAATTTAAAGAATTTATTCGGCAGCCTTTGCTTCTTCGATGAATTTGATGGCGTCGCCTACGTTTTGGATGGTCTCAGACTTGTCATCGGGGATCTTGATGTCGAACTGCTTCTCAAATTCCATGATCAGCTCGACGGTATCAAGGCTATCAGCACCCAGGTCCTGGTTGAAAGTGGCCTCGGGGGTTACCTCTGACTCGCTAACACCTAATTTGTCAACGATAATCTGTTTTACTCTTTCTTCAATTTCTGACATAGTCGTAATTTTTAAAAATTAGTTATTGTTAAAAATGTATGTTCACAATTTTGAGACTGCAAAGGAAATACAAATTCTTCAAACAATAAAGAAATTTTTACTTAATTTGCGCTCTATTGGGTATTTTTAGTCTTTATCTTGGTGAAAGACAATGTTTTTAAATAAATTTTTAAAGTTTTTACTTCAAACAATCGTTAAAAAATGTAATTATTTTCTTGTTTTGCGCCTTTGTGCTTTTCCTGAAGAGCCTGCCCGGCGCGAAATCACCCATTGGACTAGAGCCCCTGGGAAAGGTTTAATCGATTGGAAGATTTTTAATGCCTTTAAGGACTTTAAGGTCCTTAGGGTCTTTAGAGTCCTTAAAGTCCTTAAAGTCCTTATAGACTATAATGTCATTAAGTAGTAGCGATGGCTAGAATTCCAATTGGTTGAGGTCTATTATCTGTCCCTCGTTGGCTAGGCGTGTGTTGGGAAAGACACTGAGCGCCTCTTCAAGCAGCGGAGTCTCGTCAAGATAGCGCTTGGAGAAGTGGCCGATGATGAGTTGCTTCACGCCTGCCTCGCGGGCGACGGTTGCCGCTTCGAGCGCTGTGCTGTGATAGCGCTGGTGTGCTTTGAGGCGCAAGCTCTCGTCGTAGGTCGCCTCGTGATACAGCCAGTCCACGCCTTCTACGTGCTTGATTACGCGCTTGGAGAACTTGGTGTCGCTGCAATAGGCGTAGCTGATAGCAGGGTCGGCGGGTGTGGTCAATTGGTTGTTAGGGACAACGGTGCCATCGGGAGCAATCCAGTCTTCGCCCTGCCGTAATGGGTTCATCGCATAATGGGGAATACCCAGCCGCTGGATTTCCTCACCGATGATGTGACGCAGTTTGGGCTTCTCGCGGAACACAAAACCTACAGCCGGAACGCGGTGCACGAGCGGGAATGTAGTCACTGTCATGGCGTCATCCTCGTGGATGATGCGCTTGTGGGTGTCGATGATGTTGAAGCGCACCTCAAACGGCCGCTCGCGGCAGAAGTAGTCCAACATCTGCCCGAACAGCTCTGCTCCATCCTTAAAGGTGTGGATGGTCAATGAATTGGTGCGGTTGAGCAGCGCCATGGTCGATATCAGCCCCGGCAGCCCGAAGCAGTGGTCGCCGTGCAGGTGGCTGATGAAAATGTGGTTCAGGCGCATCAGCTTGAGTTTCATGCGTCGCACAGCCAGTTGTGCCCCCTCGCCGCAGTCAATCATCATCAGGTTGTCGCGCACGTTCAGCACCTGGCATGACGGCTGGTGCCGCGGCGTCATCGTCGCGCTCCCGCACCCCAATATGTTCAGTTCCAGTCGTGTCATTGTCGTTTACGGTGTGAAAAGGTAGTAGTCTATTGCGATATCGGCAATCTGCTGTCGCACTTGCGTTGTTGTTTCGAGTCTATGAAGAGGACGAGCAGAGTCAGCAGCAGCCCAACAAGCGTCAATATCAGACCTTCATGAAGTCCAGGGGGAAAATACCTGAATTCTATCTTGTGGTTACCCTGGTCTACCATAACGGCCGATAAACCCAAATTGACCGGATAGATTGTTGTGGGCGAGTCGTCCACATAGGCCGTGAAGCCTTTGTCGCTCAAGACGCTGAAGAATAGCAGGTTCTTCTTGGGCATGGTGACTGTGGCTTTGAACCCGCGGGTATCGCCTGTGAACGCAGAACAAACAGTCTTGCGTCGCTCATTCACAATGCTGTCAATAGACAACTCTTTGTTCAAAGTGCCTTTTTCCATGACCGTGTTGGCGACATGAATGAGCGAGTCGGGAACTGCGAGGTTTGCCAGCAGTTGCAAGGGTATGTCGGCCTGTTCATCAGCCTCTATCAGTGCCATTATCTCACTATGCGGGATGTAGTGGTCGTAGGTGAATCCCATCGGGATATAATACTTGTTGTCGTATATGGTGTAACCGTCGCCCACCCGTTTATTGCTGAGGCATGCTTCGCGTGATGGTATTAACTGTCTCTCTTCCATGTTCACTGTATCGCACCACTGCTTGAAATGGTCATACTCAACAATCTCCTTGACCGACATGAGAGCATCATAGGAAACAACATTCTTAATCGCCTTAATGCTATTGTTGCCAAAATGGCTGCCGATGATTTTCAACAGCAGCGACATCCCTTTGTTCTGGATAGAGTTGTAAGATGCTGTGCTGGGTATGTTCTTGACCAATGTCACGTTTGGGAAAACAGTCATAATATCGGTTCTCCATTCAAAGTCGCCCTCGTGGTAGGGCAGAGGGTTATATGTCAGGTAGGGCTTGACAGTGCCATAACCATGCCAAGGCGTGCGATAGAAGTCTTTGTTTATGACCTCGGTGTTCATCACGACCCTGAGGGGAAAATGAACTAGCGATATCAGCACCACGCATTTTAACAGCATGGAGGGCGTATTGCGTTTCACATAGACTAGTAGCAATCCCATCTGCAATAGGAATAGCCCTTGGATGACGAGGTTAAGCCTGATGGCCGACTTGAAGAACACCACACCATGCAACCTGTAGTTTTCAATCATCGGATAGCCGAAGGAAATTATTACTGCCACGAGGCATATAGCGGTATAAATCCAGTAGTGCCGCATCGTCAATGGCTGTTTCTCGTCTACAAACTTCATGCTGGCCAGAATGATGAACAAGGTCAGTGCGTAGGCCCATCGGGTGTATCCCATATCGGTGAATAATGAGAAGATGCCATTCAGGGGCGTCAGATAGAAGCACAGGGAAACTGCCAACAACGCGCCCAACCAACCCTTGCGGCGAATGGCATAGAGACCCGCCAGCAGCAGTCCCACCACGGGAACATTGGCCGCATTGCTGCCGAAGGAGTAAAATGCAAGGGCAGAATTGGGACCCTCAATCAGTTTTGGCTCGAAGAGCGTGTATAGCCGTTCGGTGCAGAATAGCACTTGGTCGATTAGCTCGTTGGTGTTGATGTCCAATCTCTGCCGGGGGTTACCCATGAGGTGTAAAATAGTGGGAATCAGGATGAAAGCGCTCAATAGCAGTCCCGTGCCCACGAGAGCCATGCCGTAGATAATCCTGCCGGGTGTCACATGAATCTCCCGCGAGCACATTCGGCAAATGGTATAAATCAGGGCGGCTATCATGCTGCAAGCTGCGAAATAGCAGTTGATGAAAAACACCAAAAATGAGGCCAGAATCATGCAGACACCGCTATATCGCTCCCTGTTGAGGTACCGCTCAATTGCAATTAACAACAACGGGAAAGCAATCATCGGTTCCATAAAGTGATAGTAGAACAGATTGCTGATGGCGAATGAGGAGAAAGTGTACATCAGAGCACCCGTGACAGATGACTCGGTGGATATGGCCATCTTGCGGAGGTAAGCGTAGGCTGCCAATCCCGCGCAGAGCATCTTCAACAGCATGGTGAAAGTGATGCCATAGAGCATCCACTGGTCAGGAAAGAGGCAGTTGATCCACACGAACGGACTGGTGAGCGTGTAGAACGAATAACTGGCGATGAAGTTGTCGCCGATGACGTGGTTCCAGCTCCAGAATGGGCATCCGCTCATCAGCATCCGCTTGGTCTCGATGATAAAGGGCACCTCTTGTGCTGCCATATCGGTTACCAATACAAAGTATCCGTATTGCAGCACTGCGGGCAACATGCCCACGATGGTAATCAGTATGATCCAAAAGCACAATATGTTCAGTTTCTTTCGTCTCATTTCGTCTAGGTGTGGAAGAGTGACGACACATTGTCACTCAACCTAATCTGGTTTCAGTTTTTCTTCAGCTCGTCTTTCAGTTTTTGGATTGCTTCTCTCCAAGAATTCAATATGTCATCTTGGATGTTAGGCAAACTCTCATAGATTACAAGTACTTGTTGGTAACACTCCAGCGCATGGGCATAGTCTCCGCTGGCATAGTACACTCCACCTAAATAATCCAGACCGGCGGCTGCCTCATAACTGTATTCACCATAGTACTTCATCACGCCACTACAGTATTCTTGGAAATACTTCAGTGCTTTGTCATATTCACCTTGTCTCAAATAAACTTCTCCAAGGCGTGATGTGATAGTCATGGTATATGGGTGTGCGGCGCCCAAAGTCGGTAGATACTTTTGATGGGCTATGTTGAGATGCTCCAAAGCTTTTTCGTCATCATGATTTCTGCAGTATAAATTGCCGATATTCATGTGGGAAAAAGCTGCCTCATCACTGTCTTCACCATATGCTTGTTCTCGCAAACCGAGTGCCTTCAAGTGGTATTCCAACGCTTTTTCGGTCTCGTTCATTCTATTGTATATTATACCCAGGTTGTTGTAGGATTGCGCCAGGGCAGCAGTATCTTTCAGTGATGACCGCTCGCGCATTTCAAGTCCTGTCAGTGTGTATTCCAGGGCTTTGTCATATTCTTCCTTACTTATATACGCCCGCCCGATGTAGGTGTAAGCCATCGAAACGGATGGAGAATAGGGGTCCATAGTTTTTTTCATGATATCTAAAGCCTTGTGATGCCATTCAAGCGCCTTATCAGGTTCATCGTGATTGTCGTAAAGAAGCCCAATCCGTTGACATAATTCTCCGGCTTCTGGGCTGTCTTCTCCATAATTGGCATTAATATAGTCGAGGACCATGAGATAATACTTGAGGGCTCTAGGGTAATCGGCCAAATACTGGTCAATGAAAACAGCTGCATCATAAACATATTTGATGTTGGTCGTGTCAAGTTTCACGATGCGTTCCAGGTAAAAGGCTGCCGAGTCATTGCGGTAGGCCGACGCATGAATGTAATACTTGTTGTAATAGTCTTGCATCAGGTCTTGAAGTTCAATCTCAATATCCTTTTCAAGTTCTTGAGTGAGTTGTTCCGACTTTTCCTTGAGTGACCGTTTGTTGTTCAGTTCTTGCTCACGTTTTTCAAAGGAGCCTTTCGTGTTGATGAGTTCATCGGCACGTTCCAGGTCAGCATTCTCGATGCAAGATAAGATTTCCTGATTCATGGTGCTCAGACCTTTGTAATCGGTCAAAGCATACCGCTCAGCCATCTGGTCGATGAGTTGTATGTAGTTGTTGTAGTTAGCGTTCAGTTCCTCATATCTCTTGCGATATTCCTGCTCACTGATGGATTTCTCTTTCAATTGCTTCTCCAGAACGGCGAGTTTCTGGTCGTAGTTGTATTTTGCTTTCTCGTAGGCTTTGTCCTCGATGCGCTTTTTGTCGTTTTCAAGCTGCTGGTCGGCGACCATGACAATCTCGATAGGCACCGATGAGGAGTAGGCGTAGCTGCGTCCCTTTAGCTGTTTGTCTACCAGTGTGTAGCCTTTCTTTTGAACGCGCGATATGGTGAAGGAGTCTCCCTGTCGCTTGCCACTGATGGAAAACGAGAACTTTCCGTCTTTCTTACTCACGATGGCGTTGGGGTACTCTAACACATTGATGGTCACACCAGCGAGTGCTTCACTGGATTTTCCCGGACGCTCCAGTGTCCTGACGATGCCCTGCTGCTGTGCCATTGCGCAAATAATGGAACACACGCATATAGATAATAAAACCAGTTTCTGTTTCATAGATGATTAAACTGTTCTCGAAGTCAATTGTTATTGCCGTTTGATAGTGACTCGCCCTAATGATTTTTGACGGTCAAAAGCGTCGTCGCCATTGTTAGCGCGTGGCAAAGTTAATCAAAAGCATCGACATCCTGACCATGTGGGTGGTAATTTGTCAAACTATTTCAGGTCGACACACGGTTCAGCCGCATCGGTCTGAGTCGTTCCATTTGTTTATAATGTTATATCAATTGAGGCATTAATGTGCCGAAGATGGGCGACGTCTTGCCTCCACGATCAGAATCATGAGCACAATGACCATTCCGACAAGGGTCAGGATTGCGCCTTCACGCAGGCCTCGAGGTAGAAACTTGAACTCGACTTGGTGCTTGCCCTTGTCTACCATGATGGCCGAGAGGCCCATATTGACGGGATGAATTGTGGTTTCGACCCCATCCACATAGCCCTTGAAGCCCTTGTCGCAAGGCACGCTGAAGAACAGCAGGTTCTTTTTGGACATTGTGACTGTGGCTTTGAACCCACGGGTGTCGCCCGTGAATGATGAGCAAACATTCTTGCGGCGCTCATTCACAATACTGTCTAGCGACAGGTCGGTGCTTATGCGTCCCATTTCCATAACGCTGCTGGCAACATTACTGAGCGAATCAGGGACAACGAGACTGGCAAGCATCTGCATCGGTATGTCGGCCTCCTCGTCTTTCTTCATCAGGGAGTCGATGGCGCTTTGCTCGATATAGTTGTCATAGGTAAATCCCATGGGGATGTAATACTTGTTGTCGTAGATGGTGTAACCATCGCCCACGCGCTTGTTGCACAGTATGGGCTCTCTTGACTGTTCTCCCACCAGGTCAGGATTGGTGCTGACGAGCTTCAATGAATCGCTCAGCTTCAAGTAATTGTCATACTCGACAATCTCTTTCACTGACGTGAGAGCGTCATAGGCTAATACATTCTTGCATGCTTTAACGGTTGGCTTGCCCACTTCGCTGCCGATGGTAGGCAACAGCTGTGATAAACAACTGTTCTGGATGGAACTGAATATTGCTATGGCTGGCCTGTTCTTGAGCATATTCACATTTTTATAATAAGCCAGAAAGTCGGTACGCCATTCAAAGTTTCCGTTGTGATAAGGCAAGTGATTCTCAAGCAGATACTGCTTGATACTACCACTCATTTCTTCGCGATATCCGCGCTTGTTAATAGCATCGGTGTTCATCAGTGTTCTGATGGGGAAATATATCATCGACATGATGATTACACATCGCAGCAGCATCGATGGTGTGTTGGACTTGACATAGAAAAATAGCACAACCATCTGCACAAGGAATACCACTTGAATAATTAGGTTGATTTTAATTGATGACGAGGGAAATAGAAAACCTCTGTCATGGATATTGACATACATGCCTGTGACATAGGAGATGGCGATGGCAATACAAGCAATTATCGCATAGCACCAATAGTTGCTCATTTTCACTGGCATCCTCCCATCCACATATCTCATGCTTGCCAGGATAACAAATAAGGTCAACGCGTAGGCCCATCTTGTGTATTTGGGATTGGTGAAAAATGAGAACACGCCGTTCAAGGGTGTTAAATATAAAAACACCATGATAGCTACAAGGGCTGCAAGCCAGTCCCGACGGCGCATCATGTAGAGTCCTGCAAGCAGCAATCCCACCACTGGGACATTGGCGGCATTGCTGTTAAACATTAATAATGATTGGAATGCTGGATTCTCTCCTTCGAGCAGTTTAGGCTCGAAAAGGGTTATCAAACGGCCGAAGCAGCATACGAAACCATGATACAGCGATGCCAGGTCAAATGACTGGCGCGGATTGTCTTGAAGCTGGGCTATAGTGGGCAACAGGATAAAAGCGCTAAGCAACAGCCCCACGCCTACCAGTACCGCGCCATATATAACCTTGCCAAATCCTATCTTGATGTCTTTAGACATTGTCCTGCAAAGGACATAGATGAGTCCTGCAATCATCGAGCAGGTCGCGAAATAGTAGTTGATGAAGAAAACGAGGAACGATGCCAGCGCCAATCACACACTGCCATAGCGCTCATTCCTGAGAAAGCGTTCGATAGCGATCAGGAAAATCGGGAACACGATCATCGGCTCTAGGAAATGGTAATAGAACAGGTTGCTGATGGCGAATGACGAGAAAGTGTACATCAACCCGCCTACTACCGACATTTCACCTGAGATGGACATTTTCCTGAGATAAGCATAGGCGGCCATGCCCACGCAGATCATCTTGAGCAGTAACGTGAACGTGATGACATGGAGCATCCATTCGTTCGGGAAAAGGCAGTTGAACCATACAAACGGGCTGGTTAACGTGTAAAACGAGTAGCTGCCGATAAAATTGTCACCCAACAGGTGGTTCCAGCTCCATAGTGGACAACCGCTCATCAGCATCCGCTTGGTCTCGATGATAAACGGAATCTCCTGGTTGCTAAAATCGGTTGTCATCAGATAACAACCATATTGCAATAAGGAGGGTAGCATACCCACAATGCTAATCAATATTATCCACAAGCACAGTTTTTTCATGTCTATGGTGGTGTTGTATTCTAGATGCAAAGGTAGTATAAATGATTGACAAAATAAAATGTACGCTTGTTTCCCAACAAACGTACACTTTAAACCTTAAAAATCTAATCCTATGAAAAAACTGATGCAAAATTACTGGTTTTGATACTATCGCACAACTTTTTAGCATAAATATTTCTAAAATTCTATTGAAAAAGTGTTAAATTACGTCCCTATGAATTTTGGTAGGAATTATTTTCGCCCAAAATGCGTCTTTTTGGATCGTTGTCGTGTTATTTGCCATGTCCGAAAAAGTAGAGGCGAGTTGCTAGTTGCAACCCGCCTCTGGAGTCTAAAAATTATCGTGCGTATGAAAGAAATGTTATGTTCGCTCTTAGTAACCAATCGACATGGTGGTGTAGTAGTTGCCGTAGCTCTCACTCATCGACAGGGTCACCCAACCGGTGTTGTTGCCGCCGTACCAGCTCACCGTCATGCCGTCGCGGAAGACGGGAGGACCATAGATGCGGGACAGGCTCCTGTAAACCCTGTTGAATCTTGTGGTGGTGTAGTAGGTGCTGTGGAATATGAACTGCGCGTTAGCCAGTCGATTCAATTCGTAGTTCAGCATCACATCCGACCAGTAGAGGTTGAGCATGGGCACATCTCTCAGGTAGATGATACCGTCGGCATAGCCGTCGATATAGTAACCATTGCTGTACAGGAAGTCAAGCGAAGTGTCAAAGATCGTTCCGAAGGTGATGCCCAGGATCCTGTCGATGATGGGGGCACTAGCGTAGGGGTGCCATCCAGCGGGGATTACAGGGCGATACCATGCGATGGGAGCAGGACGATAGGGACGAGCGGGGGGAGGCAGGGGACGACTCCAGTTGTGGCTCGTGAAGTTCCTGTGGAAGTCGTTGCGGTAGTGGTGGTCGTTGTAGTCATAGCGGTGGTTGGGATTGTAACCGTGGTTGCCGCCATGCTTACCGTTATCACCATGTCCCTTGCCGTGGCCGTCATTGGAATGGTTACCGTTGGGCCTGTTATGTCCTCCGTTGTTACCGTTGGGCTTGTCGTGTCCTCCGTTGTTACCGTTAGGCCTGCCCATGCCTCCGTTGTTGCCGTTAGGCTTGTCCATGCCGCCGTTGTTGCCGCCATGCCTGTCGTTGCCACCCTTGTTGCCACCGGGCTTGTCCTTTCCGCCCTTGGTGTCGTTAGGCTTGGTGGTGCTGCCAGGGCGATTACCGCTTTGACGGTTGTCCATGATGCTGGAACTTACCGAACTGCTGCGGTCGCTCCTTGTGGCTTTGCTCTTGTCGATACCGGTGGTGGTATTATCGCTACGGCGCGTGATGCCCGGAGCGGTGGTCGTGCCCTTGTCGCTGCCGCCGCGGGTGGTGGCGCCACGATTAACGCGGGTGCCGTTGTCACTGCGGCTGGTCGAACTGCTGCCCACCTGAGGCGTTACAGAGCTGCGGCTAGTGCTTGAGCTGCTGCGGTTCACCTGCGGTGTTGCAGAGCTGCGGCTGGTGCTTGAACTGCTGCGGTTCACCTGCGGCGTTGCAGAGCTGCGGCTGGTGCTTGAGCTGCTGCGGTTCACCTGTGGCGTTGCAGAGCTGCGGCTGGTGCTTGAGCTGCTGCGGTTCACCTGAGGTGTTGCAGAACTGCGGCTCATGCTTGAACTGCTGCTGCGGCTAACGGACGGTGCCGTTGCGCTGCTGGAACGTGAGACAGCTGCCGACTGGCTTCTGCTGCTGGTGCTGCCTCCTTGTGAACGACCGCGGCCCTGGGCCGAGGCGTCGGATGCGCCGAGAATCAGGCATCCCATGAGAGCGAAGCTCATCATGATTTTTGTAACAGAAGTTTTCATAGTTGTGTTGTTTTATAATGTTCAACAAGTGATTAAAATTCGTTTGTCTTTTAGACGGCAAACCACATACCAAGTTTAACCTCATTATACGCGATAAGTCTGCGAAATAGCCCTATTGGGCATAATCATGCGACCAATCACCCTTTTTTATAGATGAATCGGGCGTCGGTTTTATTGGTTTTAGGCTAATAAATGGCTATTATCGCAGCAATAGCTGGGCGTCGCCGTAGCTCAGGAAGCGGAAATCGTGCTCCATGGCGTAGTCGTACATGTCGCGCCACTGGTCGTTTCCCACAAAGGCGGCCACAAGCAGCAGCAGTGTGGACTGAGGCTGGTGGAAGTTGGTGATCATGCCGCTGACGATGCGGTACTGGAAGCCTGGGGCAATCATCAGTTGGGTGCTGCCCATGTAGGTGTCGGCATGGTGCCGGTCCAGGTAATCGACGATATTCTGCAGCGCTTTCACGGTCGTGATTTCACATGGTGTGGTATATGGCATCCACTGGGTCACGGTCAGTTCCTCTTCATCGGCATTAGGATTCTCCTCAAGAATCTGACCAATGTAGTAGAGGCTTTCGAGGGTGCGCACACTGGTTGTGCCCACGGCAATGACGGGGCCTGGGGCGTTGATGATATCCTTGATGACATCGCGCGGCACGCTGATAAACTCGTAGTGCATCGGGTGGTCGCCTATGTGTTCGCTCTTGACGGGCTGGAAGGTTCCTGCACCCACATGCAGCGTGATTTCGCGCCGACTGATGCCGCGGGCGTCACACTCGGCGAGCACTTCGTCGGTGAAGTGGAGACCGGCGGTGGGGGCTGCCACACTGCCGTCGATGTGGCTATAGACGGTCTGGTAGTCGGTGGAGTCGCTTGCCTCGGTGCCTCGGTTCAGGTAGGGTGGGATGGGGATTTCGCCGATTGCGTCGAGTACGTCGGCGAAGGTGCAGCGCATGTCGCCACCATCCCAGTCAAAGGCGATTTCCCAAGCATTGCCTCGCTGCTCGCCACGGGTGGCGGCAAGCGTGATCTCGTTGCCATCGATGGTGACAACCTGGGTCAGTGAGCCCTGTTTCCATCGTTTGCTATTGCCCACCAGGCATTGCCATACGCAATGACCTGTGGTTTGGAAAATCTGCTCGTAGTCGCGCGGAGCCACGGGTTCGAGGCAGAAAATCTCTATCGTCGACCCCGTCTCCTTGCGGAATCTGAGGCGGGCGTTGATTACGCGCGTATTATTATATATGAGTGTGGTGTGCTCGGGTAGCAATGCCGGCACTTCCCAGAATCTCCTCTCCTCGATGTTTCCACCTTTATAATATAAGAGTTTGCACTGCTCACGCTCGGCAAGCGGGTGCTTGGCGATGCGCTCGTCGGGCAGGGGATAGTCGTAGTCGGCGATGCGCAGTGCGCGTATGTCGTCAATCAAAGCCATGATAGGTCAAGAATAGATGATGAAAATAATGGTGAATAATAGGGTGAAAATGAGCATGTTGCGTGCTGTCTCGCCCAGTAGCGGGTTGAGGGCGGCGCCATCGCGGTGCCTGAGCCTGTACCAGGTGGCGGTGTGCATCACAAGATATAGCGCTGGGATGGCCAGTGCCCACAGGGGCAACAGTTTGCCTCGGGAAATGATAATCATCACCCAAAAGGCACTCAATATCGCTATGGCGGTGTAGCCGTTCAAGAAGTAGGCAAAAGCGGTGACGGGGCGCCCTTTCATCACGGTTTGTGTCTTTTTGCCGGCAGCCCGGTCATCTTCTACATCGCGGTAGTTGTTGATTAGCAACACGTTGACGCCCATCAGACCGATGGCTATAGAGAAAAGTACAACCAGCGGGTCAAATCGCAATGCCATCACATAATAAGTCAGGTTGACAGGAACAAGGCCGAAAAAGATGAACACCATGAGTTCGCCCAAACCATGGTAGGATAGGGGATAAGGACCTGCACTGTAGGCAAAGGCTCCAATAGCTATCACTATGCCTGCAGGCAGCAGCCACCAGCCGCCGTAGGGAATAAGGCAGCAGCCCACCACGCCAGCCAGGGCCAGCAACGCAAATGTCACGTTTCTCAATGTATTGGGTTTGATGTCACCTTCGGTCACTCCACGACGAGGCCCTACGCGGCCGGGTTTGTCAGTTCCCTTCAGGTAGTCGAAGTATTCGTTGGCCATGTTCGATACTATTTGGGCCAACAAAGCGAATGCTAGGCAGAGCAGTGCCGGTGTCCATTGGAAGTGGTGATGCCATTTAGCAAGGCCGATAGCGATGATGGCACCGCTCATCGAGACGGGTAAAGTCCTGAGCCTGAAGCACTCCAACCATATCTTAATCTGTCGTTTCATTTTCGTCTTAATCAATGCGGCTGCAAAATTACAAAAAGATTACCGAGCAACAGGACATGACCAAATTGAAAAAAGTCCAGAAATGATTTTTTTTGATTTTTTTTTGATTTTGTGTAGTTAATTGGCCAGTGCCTGCGTCTAATGGTCAAAAAGAATAAAATATTAACTGAAAAAAGTATCAAGATTATGGAACAGAACATTCAACAACAGTCTCCAGGGATGAATTGTCAGGGAGCGAACGACGTGAGGCCCGAGGGCGCTGCGCGTCCCACATTGAGTTTCAAAGAAGCCTTAGACAGTTGCTTCGGTAAATATGCCACCTTCTCAGGCAGGTCTCGCCGCAGTGAATATTGGTGGTTCTGGTTGTTTGGGGCAATTCTTGCCATGATTCCAACAGCGATTATTGTGATTACTTCGCTTTTTAATGGCAAGAATTTTCCTGAAGATTATACTTATGTAGGTGCGGTCATCATTGGTTTGTGTGTGGTTGTATTACTGCTCATAGGACTCTTCTTGATGATTCCGTCGTTGGCTGTGACGACACGGCGCCTGCATGACACTGGTCGCAGTGGTTGGTGGCTAGTCTTCTATTATGCATCATATTTTGTCGCAAGAGTAGTTGAATCTATGATTGTTGACAAGTTGGCTGTACGTGGCGCATGTAATTGTCAGACTGGAGGTTTTCTCGATGGGATTATCAATGCATTCCATGTGAATCCAGTGGGGTGTAGCGTAGTCGCTGTCTTTACACTCCTGTACCTGGGACTTGGAATCACTATTTTCATCTTTACGCTACTTGACAGTCACAAGGGGGAGAACAAATATGGTTGTTCGCCCAAATACCAATAAGAATCGAAATTTTGTTTAGACTTATAATATAATTAGTTTTGGGACTCGCTTGGGAAAGCAACCTCGAGTCCTTTTTTATGGAAAAGAGATTTTTATTTCAAAGAATTATGACTACCTTTGTGGTTGAGAAATATTTAAATGATAGAATTATGGAACAGAATCAGAATCAACAACCGCAGCCTCCTGTGTTCAATCAGGCCCCTCAGCCTGCTCAACCTGCTCAACCTGCAGGACCGCAGTTTCAACCGCGAGTAACGGCCAAACCGATGATGAACCCCGTTGAATCGGTAGTGACATGCATCAAGAAGTATTTCATTTTCAAGGGACGTGCCCGCCGCAGCGAGTTCTGGTGGTTTGCCTTGGCGATAGTCTTACTTAATTTTTTGTCCTCTTTTTTGGGCTTTATATCTCCAGCGGTATCGCTCGTAATATCGATTTGTGTAATCTTGCTATTCATACCTAATGTGGCGGCCTTGACCCGTCGCTTGCATGACGCTAACCACAGTGGTTGGTGGGTGGCTTCGTTTGTGATTTGTTTAGTGGGTTACATGGCATCGTATGCCTATTTGTTGGGACCCAATATCGATTCGTTTACTAATGCTACCGACCCTATGGCACTTGCAGGAGAATTGGCTGAGTCGATAAAGTCTTCTCCTATAGTCGCTACAATCATGGCTTGCTGTTCGTTTGGTGTCTTCATTCTTTTCATCATTACCCTTATCTTCGCATTGCAGGACAGCAAATGGGGCGAGAACAAGTATGGTCCCTCGCCCAAGTACAATTGATGCCGACAGGGCTTTCATAGCTGTGAAATAAAGGGACGGTTCCAATTGCAAAACTTTGCAAATCGGAACCGTCCCCCTGTTTTGTCAGATGGGTGGGGCTATTGGCGCAGCCTTCGTCAGATTGAGAGGCGGCGCAGCAGGTCTAGCAGGTTGCGGTCGATGGGCTTGTCGTCGTGAATGGCCTTGGAGAAAGGCACATAAACGATTTTCTCGTCATCGTCACCAATCATGACGTTGCGTTGGCCTTCCATCAGAGCGTCAATGGCTGCGGCACCCATGCGCGAGGCTAGAATGCGGTCCTGGGCTGTGGGTGAACCACCGCGTTGCAAGTGTCCCAAGATGGTCACTCGCACGTCCAGTTGGGGGTAATTCTTGCGTGCCCTCTCGGCCAGACCCATGGCACCGCCGGTGATGGGGCTTTCGGCAACGAGGACGATAGACGAATTCTTACTTTTGCGAAAACCACTGCCGATCAGCTCTTTCAGTTGGTCCACCTCGACGGAAATCTCAGGGATGATAGCCGCCTCGGCACCAGTGGCAATGGCGCCATTCAGGGCCAGAAAGCCCGACTCGCGTCCCATTACCTCGATGAAAAACAGGCGCTCGTGGCTGCTTGCGGTATCGCGGATGCGGTCCACACACCACATGATGGTGTTCAGTGCCGTGTCATAGCCGATTGTGTGGTCGGTGCCTGCCAAGTCGTTGTCGATGGTGCCAGGCAGTCCCACGATGGGAAAATCAAACTCGCTGGCAAACAGGCGGGCACCGCTCAGTGAGCCGTCGCCACCGATGACTACCAGTGCATCGATGCCATGCTTCTTGATGTTCTCATAGGCTTGTTGCCTTCCCTCCACCGTCTTGAACTCCTTGCAGCGGGCGGTCTTGAGGATGGTGCCGCCGTGGTGCATGATGCTGGAAACGCTCTGGGTCTTCAGCTCAACGATTTCATCTTCTACCAGGCCTCTGTAGCCGCGGTAGATGCCTTTTACCTTGAATCCGTTGTAAATCGCCGATCGTGTGACCGCACGGATTGCCGCGTTCATGCCGGGGGCATCGCCACCCGACGTCAATACGCCAATAGTCTTGATTGATGCCATATAACTTTACTTTTTTGGTTTCTTAGTGCATGGCAAAGATAATGATTTTTTTGCAATTGCAAGATTGCACACAAAAAAAACGGCGTTTGCTCTCGCAGACGCCGCTAAACCTTTGTTTTATTGCTTGCGTTTTCTCCGGATTAGTAAAATTCTAAGGTTGGGCTTAAATAATCATTTAATCAACATTAACTACCATCAAAATGTCTTATAGACCTCAGTATATTATTGTGTAATATATGTCGGTTGGAGAATCACATTTTGCTTTTTACGCTGCAAAATTACAGCCTTCACCATCTTCGGTGTTATGAAAATGGTTGAAAACTATTTGCAAAAATGTATTTTATTTGACTTTGGATTTGTCAAAAAGTGACCTCAAAAATACGCAACATGCTGTTATATAACGAAATAAAAATACAAATTCGTGTAAATCCCAAAAGACGGTTTTTGCCGTAGATTTGTAGAAATAATACCTTGTTGTCAAACTGAAATCAGCAGTGTTGCGATAACACGGCTCGCTTGACTTGAGAGGCGGTGGAACCGTTTTCTTGTGTCAAGCGAGCCGTGATAAGTGATGCGTCCAGTGAGGAGGCTATTTGGCCTCGGTGGTTATCATCTTGCCGGCGCTGTGGGCACTCAGTTGCGGGGCATACTGGCACTGGATAGTGGCGATACCCGATGTGAACTCACCGGGATTGGTCACCCACACGTCGTAGCCGATGATGTGCGTGCCCTTTCTCAGGCTGTTGATGAACACGTTGGTCTGAGTGTCCTTGGTCTCTTGGTAGAACCAGGTATTGTCCTCGCTGCGGTAACCCGAGAGCTGGTCGACGGGCTCAAAGCAGGCTGCTCGCTCGTCGGTCATGGTTACGAAGTCCATGTCCTTGTTGGTCTTGATGATGACACGCACCTTGACTTTGTCGCCTACCTTGAATGAGGTGGCACTGTGTAACGTGCCGTCCTGTGCATACACATAGTATTCCTTGCTGATGGAAACCTCCTCGATGGCCTTCTCCTTGATTTCGGTCATCGGGGCCTTGAACTGGCTGTAGACAGCGCCCCAGGCAGGTCCGCTGGCGGTGCGGTCGATGACGACATCACCGGCAGTGGTGGCGGATAAGGTAGTGCGGAAGTAGCCCACATATTGTGCCATCTTGTCAAGATTGACGGGCTGGCCGGCAATGGTAATCGATGGCGTGTTGCCGCGTTCAAGCCACTGACTGCCGGTGCTCAGGATGCTATAGACGGCATCGGCAGCGAGGCTATTGGTGCCCCAGTCGTTGCTCTGCTTCATCAGCAGCATCCACTTGCGTATCAGGTCAATCTCATCCTTGCGAGGATCGACCTCGTTCATGGCCTGCAGGATGGTGCTGGTATAGGCCACTTTGTCAAACTCCCACCAGCTGTAGTCGTTCTGCAGGTTGTCCCAGTACATGCCGGTCGTGGGTTTCACGATGGCAAACTGACGGATGCTCTCGACGATGCTGCGGGCGGTCTTCTGGTAGCCGTTGCGGTTGAGCGTCATGGCGTAGTAGGCCTTCTGCTTGAGGGAGAGACCCTTGCCCCAGTTTGTGTCCATGTACTTGAGGGTCTTCTTCAGCAGGTCGGCACTGGCGCCGGACTGCTTCACCTTGGGGAAGAGACTACGCGTGTAGGCATACTCTGTGAACCGGCCTTCAGGCTCCTTGTAATACTTCTTGGCTTTGTTGTACAGGCGCACGTTCTCGCTGTCGTAGTAGGCGAGGGCGCGGTTGACCATCGAGGTCAGACGGCTGTCATCGGGCAGGTAGCCCAGGTGCTTGATTTCGCCGATAAGTTCTAGCACGGTTCCTGTGGTCCAAACGTTGGACTCGCATCTGGGATAGCGGAACCAGGTGAAGCCGCCGTCGCCCATCTGCAGCGACTGCAGTGCGGTGATGATCTTCTCATATTCCTTCTTGACGATGGCTTCGTCAAAGAATTTGTTCAGCTTCGACATCCTAAGCGTCTGGCGGTCAGCCTCGCGCACCCATGGCGATGCCAGCAGGGTGCCTATCTTCAGGTCTTGGTTCTTCTGGAGCATCGACACGAGGGTGCTGTCCTCGTTGTGTTGCTTCCAGTAGGTGATGGCCTCCTTAATCTGGGGCTGCTCCTTGGCGACGCCTTGTGCCACTTGCAGGGCAAACAGGCTGTGGGCAGCATGGTTAGCGATGTTGTACTCGTCGCTGAAGATGGTGGGCAGGGCCAGCACGCAGTACCACACGGGGTTGTCACAGTATTCCAGCGTCACGCGGGCATTCCTGGGGAAGTTGGGCAACGGCTGTTCCAAGTGGCCTTGTCCAGCCTCGATATAGAACGGCTCGGTCTCGATGACGGGCGAGACGGTGGTGAGCACGGGAACCATTACCTGCTCGCCGTCGCCGAAGGTGCTGTTAGCGGCCTTGATGCGGAAGCCCACCATGGCGATGGTGTCGGGCACCTGCCAGTCGATGGTGACCGCTTGACTGCCCATCGGCTCGAGCGTCAGGTTGAAGTTGCGAGAGGCATATACCTCATTGGTACGCGGG
Organism: uncultured Bacteroidales bacterium; assembly: GCA_902800715.1. GTDB lineage: Bacteria > Bacteroidota > Bacteroidia > Bacteroidales > Muribaculaceae > Sodaliphilus. The sequence continues at coordinate 245,855 of CADCFN010000003.1, read as the reverse complement.
TCGAAGAGTTCAATCACAGCGTCACATGCGCTGGGCTCTTCGGTAGCGTTCTGAACCGTGGCTGCCAGCGTGGCCTTGTCGCCCTGGCGCAAGAAGCGCGGCATGTTGGCGCGTACCATCAAGGGCTTCTGCGTCAGTACCTCGGCCATCCATGTGGAGCCCACCATCTGCTTGTCCCATGCCACGGCCTGGGTGTTCCAGGTGGTGTTGAAGTTGGGCACCTCAAACTCCAGCGAGACGACGCCGTTTTGGTCGCTGGTGAGCATCGGCATCCACAACGCGGTCTTGACATCGCTCTCGCGCAGGGTGACCTTGTCGAGGTTTTGCTGATTCACTTGAGCTTCATCGCCCTCTTCGAGTTCCACGCCCTGAACACTGCCGGTGTAGAGTCTCTTGTCAACCTTTTGATAGCCTGTGACTACCACTTCGCTCAGCGTCGCTCCGGTTTCCTCGAGCTCGATTACCATTCCGTCAAGGGCCTGGACCACAACTGCCTTGTAGCCCACACAACTGATTCTGAGGGTAGTGCCATCAGCACAATTGATTGAGAAATCTCCGTCAATGTTAGTGGCACATCCTTTGCTCTCTCCTATTACCTGGACAGTAGCGCCGATGAGTGGCTCGCCATCCTCGTCAACCACCGTACCGTATATCGTATTATTGCCTGATGCAGCGGTAGCATTTGTCTTGCGGCCCACCAGCGATTGTGATTTTAACAGCTGGCGTCCACGCCCCGTAGTGTAGCTGAACGGTCTTAGGGAGTAAGTGTACAATCTGGGCAGTTGGGCTTGAGCTTCTTTAGGAATGGCCAGGGGGTCCTGAGACCAGCTGGTGGAACCCCGACTGTAGCCGTCTAAACGCATGGGCCAGATGTTGAATGAAGGGGTGGTTCCGTAGGGCGAATATACTGAATAGTTCCAGCCGTTCTTTGCAATGCTAGCGATGGCTTTGTCATACATATCGAGCAACATAGCGCCGGGACGGGGGTTGCCGTTCTGGTCGGTCAGTGTGAATGACCAACGCTCAATGTTACCCGGCACGAGTTTGTCACGGAACGAGGTGGCAGTAATTTTCAGTGCCTCGGCTTTGTACGGATTTTCCAGTTTCACCTTTTTTTCCCATTTCTTGGTACCGTAGTGGGTGATGAACGATACGGTCACGTCTGCTCCTGCCTCCTTGGGCAAGGGAACGGTGAATTCATTCATGCCGGCTTTGTAATTCAACCAACCCTCGCTGATGATATCCTTGGTGGTACTGGCGACATAATAGATGTAAGCCTTTGGGGTAGACACACCGACGGTGATGTGGCCCTTGTTGCCCTTATCCACACTCTTTCCGAACGGAGAAATCCATAGCGGGCAATCCTTGACGGGCGAGGTCTTGTCACCCTTGTGGTAGAGGATGATGTCACGGCTCACGTCAACGTCCTGCTCGCCCTCATCGGCATCGAGGATGTGTATTTTAAGGGTGTATTCGCCCGAGGACAGGCTGGTCAGGTTGATGGTCGGGTCGGCGGTGTTCACGTTGCCTGTCAGCGTCGGCTCCTTGCTGCCCTTCTTCGTCACTTCCCACGTGCACCAGGTGTCGGGGTGTTCCTCGTCGGTGGTGTTGTATTTCAACGGCAGTTTGATGGGCTGGTCGTTGAGATATACGTTTTCGCTCTCGCTGCCCAATTCGATGCCGCGGCGCGTGCCCACAATGAACGAGGTGCTCTCCTCATGAGTCTCGCCGGCATCGTTGGTCACGGTGGCGAGAACCCTATAGTTATAGCGTGCCCAACAGTGCCTGCCGGGTTTCAAGTCCTTGTTCTCCTGGAACAGGTCGGGGGCAAATTCAAAGGTGAAGTTGCCCTGGGCGTCGGTCACAACGATGGTATCCAACAGGTGTTTGCCATTGTTGTTGCGCATATTCCACCACCACCATGACCACCGGTTCTGGATGAGTGACAGGCGCACCTCGCTATTGGCAATAGGCACACCGCTGTAAGTTGTCGCCTTTCCGGTTACCTTGACAGGCTGGCCGGCAACATAGCTGCGACGCGCATCGGGGAAGGTAATCTCAAACGTCGGCGTCTTGTACTCGCTCACGTTCACAGACCATCCATTGATTGTTTGACTGTAGTTCAAAAGATTGATGCTGAACCTGCCGTTCATACGGTCCTTGGGTATGACGAATGAGCCCTCTATGCGTCCGTACTCGTCGCTAGTAACAATTACCGTGTCGATATCCTTGTAGTTAGGATCTTTAAAGATCACGTTGAATTCTTCGCCTCCCCAGGGGGTGGCGCCTTTGTCAGTGGCGCTATAGACAATAATAGCCCACTGAATGGTTTCGCCGGGACGGTAAACGCCTAAGTCGCTGTAGAATTGGGCTGTAATTTCGTCATAGCTGCGGTCATAGATATGAGAATAATAGATCTCGGGACCAAATCGGTCATCACCCTTGACGGTGCGCAATTCTCTCTCATACTTGCTGGAGAGATTGAGCGTTCCGTCGTTGCCGGTTTTGCCAATTTCTCTGTTATCCTTTTTGATAACGGCCACATCGGGCAAGGGCTTGCCGGTGGTGAAGTCCACAGCTGCGATGAGGCTTTCCTTGTCCTTGCGGCTCACGATAAAATTGCCGATGTCAGTGATGCGCAACAGTTTATGAGTAGAGACGTCCCGATACAGCTTCACGTCCTTATCCAGCATGGGGAGGATGACGTAGTTGCCGTAAGGCAGCGGTGGCAGTTCTGTTTTGATGTCGCTTGCACTGAACGGCACGGTGCCTTGTACAGTGACTGGTGTCTGCGAGACGAGCTTCAACTTGTCATACTCAATTTCGTATCTATACTGCAAGTCGTCAGGTGCGCGATACACATACAACCAATAGGTGCCCACGTTGTTGACATCGGCAGTTACAGTGATCGTGTCACGCGAGGAGAGGACCTCGGGATAGGAAACATCAATACTCTTCTCCTCTAGGTCGAAGATCATGTTCTTGAACTGAGCGGAGTAAATCGAGGAGGGGAAACGCTGCAGGTATTGCTTCAACTCGGCATATTTCTGTTTGTTGTCGTCAAAACTGAGTTTGGAAAGCAATATGGCGCTGTACTCGCTGTTGCGGTAACGGTCGTAGGCGGCGCGGAGGTCCTCTTTGCCGGTGTGGAGCATGGCATATATGTTGGGGGCGGCATGACCATCGGTCGCGTCAAGCCACCCGGTCTTGATGCGCTCAGTGAGTTCATCGTTGTCCTTCAGTAGTTCCAAGCTCTTCATCGACAGGAACTCAAATAGGGTGGGGACATAGGTCGCGCCCAACTCGTTGCACTCGATAATGCCAGGCAGTGAGGTCACCGCCACGGCCTTGAGGGCCTCGGGCTCGGCAAGGGATTTTTCCACCAATTCTGCAATCTTTTTATTGAACTGGTTGCGGTCCCACTCGCTCACGTCGGCAGGAATCTCCTCGACAGGATTGTTGCGGTCGCTCCGGCGGGCGTAGCGGTTGCGGTAGCCTTGATAGACCATCGCCTCGAAGTAGTAGAGCAACGCCTTGATGTGGGGCTTCTTCTCCTTAGCGATAGTGGACTCCAGCCGTTTGACGATTTCCGGCATGTTGTCCTTAGAGATGCCGCTCTGGGCGATGCTGTAACGCACCAGCGCGTCCACCGTGAGTTCGCTGTCGCCTGCCTTGAGCGCTATGTCAAGGTCGGCAAGCGCCTCCTTGCTCACCTCTTGCGGATAATTGAAGTCAATTATTCTATAGTCATCACCCGATGCGTTGAACGGGAATGCCATAGATAATATGACAATCAATATAAAATGAAGAATCTGCTGTTTCATAGTCGTAAAAATGTTTAGATTTGTAATAATAAGCCCCCAAAAATAATTAAAATTGTACAAACCTCTTGCATACATCCCTTTATTTTGCAAAAATTAACACCAAGCGCGTATATAAATGGAACAAAAAACGGTCAACATGAGGTGATTCCATGCTGACCGTTGTGGCTGATGCCGGATGACGGTCCTATTCTTTCAGATCGACGGTGATCATCTTGCCGGCACTGTGGGCACTCAGTTGCGGGGCATACTGGCACTGGATGGTGGCGATGCCCGAAGTGAACTCGCCGGGGTTGGTCACCCACACGTCGTAGCCGATGATGTGTGTGCCCTTGTCCAGGCTGTTGAAGAATATGTTGGTCTGCGTGTCCTTGGTCTCCAGATAGAACCAGCTGCGGTCCTCGCTGCGATAGCCTGACAGCTTGTCAACAGGTTCGAAGCAGGCTGCTCGCTCGTCGGTCAATGTCACGAAGTCCATGTCCTTGTTGGTCTTGATGATGACGCGCACCTTGACCTTGTCGCCCACCTTGAACGAGATGGCGCTGTGCAGGCTGCCGTCCTGGGCGTACACATAGTATTCCTTGCTGATGGAAACTTCATCGATGGCCTTTTCCTGCACCTGAGTCATCTGTGACTTGAACTGGCTGTAGATGGCGCCCCAAGCAGGACCATTACCCGAGCGGTCGATGACGACGTTGCCTGTGGTGGTGGCATCCAGTGTGGTGCGGAAGTAGCCAAGCCACTCAGCCATCTTGTCAAGGTTCACGGGTTGTCCAGCCACGGTGATGCTGGGCAATGCGTTGCGCTCGAGCCACTGGCTGCCGGTGCTCAAGATGCTATAGACAGCATCGGCGGCGAGGCTGCTGCTGCCCCAGTCGTTGCTCTGCTTCATGAGCAGCATCCACTTGCGTATCTGGTCGATTTCTTCAACTCGTGGATCCACCTCGCTCATGGCCTGCAGTATGGTGCTGGTATAGGCGACCTTGTCGAACTCCCACCAGCCGTAACCCGTCTGCAGGTTGTCCCAGTACATGCCCAGCGAGGGCTTCACGATGGCAAACTGACGAATGCTCTCGACGATGTTGCGTGCGGTCTTCTGATAGCCGTTGCGGTTGAGTGTCAGTGCATACCAGGCCTTCTGCTTCAAGGTGATGCCTTGTTTCCACGTCTTGTCCATGTATTTGAGGGTCTTCTTCAGCAGGTCGGCATTGGCCTTGGGAAGTTTCACCTCGGGGAATAAGGTGCGTGTGTAGGCATAGCCCGTGAAGTTTGAGTAGGGACTACTGCTGTGCTTCTTGTATTCCTCGAGCAGCCTCAGGCTCTCCTGGTCATAGTACATGAGTGCGCGGTTCACCATCGAGGTCACGCGGTTGTCCTCAGGCATGCCGCCCAGGTGCTTGATTTCGCCGATGAGTTCAAGCACTGTTGCGGTGGTCCAGATATTGGACTTGCACTGGGGATGCAAGAACCAGGTGAAACCACCGTCAGCCATCTGCAGCGACTGCAGGGTGGTGATGATTTTCTCGTATTCCTGTTTTGAGATAACGTCATCAAAGAGCTCGTTCAGCTTCGACATCCTCAAGGTCTGGCGGTCAGCCTCGCGTACCCAAGGCGATGCCAGCAGGGTGCCAATCTTCAGGTCTTGGTTCTTCTCTAACATCGACACGAGGGTGCTGTCTTCTTCGTGCTCTTTCCAGTAGGTGACAGCCTCCTTGATTTGGGGCTGAGACTTGGCGACGGTCTGCGCTATCTGCAGGGCAAACAGGCTGTGAGCCGCCTGTGTAGCGGTACTGTAGGAGTCACTGAAGATGGTGGGTAATGCCAGCACGCAGTACCACACGGGGTTATCGCAATATTCCAGCGTCACGCGGGCGTCGGCGGGGAATTTAGGCAGTGCCGTCTCATAGTGGCTCTGTGCCGCCTCGATGTAGAATGGCTGGGTTTCGATGACAGGCGAGATGGTAGTCAGCACGGGCACCATGACCTGTTCGCCGTCACCATAACGGCCGTTGGCGGCTTTGATGCGGAATCCAACGAATGAGATGGTGTCGGGTACTGTCCAGTCGATTTTGACGGCCTGGCTGCCTTTCGGTTCAAGTTCAAGGTTGAACTTGCGGGTATCGTAGATGTCGCCCGAGCGGGGGTCGAACAGCTCGATGACAGCGTCGCACTTGGCAGCCTCATCGCTGGCGTTCTGTACTGTAGCGGCGAGTTGTGCTTTGTCACCCTGGCGCAGGAAGCGTGGCATGTTGGAACGCACCATCAGGGGCTTCTGGGTCAATACCTCGGCCATCCAGCTGCTTCCCACCATCTTCTCGTCCCATGCCACGGCTTGGGTAATCCATGTGGTATTAAAGTTAGGTACCTCAAACTCTAACTGAATGTTGCCTTTGTCATCGCTGGTGAGCATGGGTTGCCACAGGGCAGTCTTGACGTCCTGTTCGCGCAGCACGACCTTCTCCAGGCTCTTTTCGTCAACCACGGGTTCTGCGACTGCTTCCCCGGCTTCAGCACCAAATGCCGACTCAATCGACATATTGTCCAACATAACTGCAGACTCTTCGTACATTAGTTCATTGCTTACGCTAGCACTTTTCATCAAAGCACGTCCTGAGGTAGCACCAAAAGCATAATCCCTGCCCATTCTGGTGCTGAAAGGATAGGTGTTGTAGGTGTACAGATATGGTATTGTGGCGATGGACTTCTGGTCGATATCAAGTGACCTGCCTCTATAGCCGGAGTGGGTGGACGTGCTGTGACCGATTTCTTGTGACCTTAATGCGGCAGCTCTTCTGCTCGATATCCAGTTGATCCACAGCCAGTCGTTGTTTGAGATGCTGGCGATTGCCTTGTCGTACATGTCGAGCAGCATGGCGCCACGGTGTGGCTTGCCGTTTTGGTCGGTCAGCGAGAATGTCCAGTGCTCGATGTCACCGGGCGCGAGCTTGTCACGGAACGAAGTGGCACTGACTTTCACTTCCTCGGCCTTGTAGGGATTGGTGATGGTTATGTACGTGTTCCATGTTTTTGTGTCATAGTAGGTGGTGAATTCCACTCTCACATTGGCGCCAGCCTCCTTGGGCAGCGGCACGGTGAGGTCATGGAGTCCTCTCGTGTAGGTGAGCCATCCCTCGGCAATGACTTTGTCGCGAGTAGCAGCCACATAATAGATGTAGGCTTTGGGCACCGAGACGCCCACGGTGACGTGTCCGGTGTTGGTCTTGTCCACGTCGCCCGAGAGCGGTGAAATCCACAGGGGGCAGTTCTTGACAGGTGCTTCCTTGTCGGTTTTGCGGTAGAGGACGATGGTGCAGTAGGCGTCCACGTCCTGCTCATCGGGTTTGGCATCAAGGATGTGGACCTTGAGGTTGTACTCGCCTGAGGGCAGGTCCGTCAGGTCGATGGTCGGGTCGGCGGTGTTGAGATTGCCGGTCTTGACTGGTTCTTTGCCGTCGACAGGAGTCACTTCCCAGGTACAGTAGGTATCGGGATGCTCTTCATCGGTGGTGTTGTACTTCAACGGCAGCTTGATGGGCTTGTCGTTGAAATAGACGTTCCAGTTTTGGAAACCCAGCTCGATGCCGCGGCGTGTGCCCACGATGAAAGTAGTGCTTTCCTCTTGGGTCTCGCCGGCATCGGTGGTCGCGGTGGCAACAACCTGGTAGTTGTAGCGTGACCAGCCGTAATTAGAGCGGCTCTTGTTCTCCTCGAAGATTGTGGGCTCGTAGCTGAAGGTGAACAAGCCCTGAGCATCGGTCTTCACGATGGTGTCCATGAGGTGTTCACCTTCGTTGTTTGAAGATCTCCACCACCACCAGCTCCATTCTTTCTGGATGAGTGAGAGGCGCACCTCGGTGTTGGCAACGGGCATTCCGCTATAGGTCTCCACCTTGCCGCTGACCTTGACAGGCTGCCCGCTGACGTAATTGTGGCGTGCATCAGGGAATGAGACGGCAAACGTGGGTGTCTTGTATTCGCTCACGTTCACGTTCAACCAAGCAAGTTGGGAATTGTAAGAACTTCCGTTGACCAGCTTCATTTCTAGCGAGAATTGCCCGTTCATGCGGTCTTTGGGAACTACAAAAGCCCCCTCGACGCGGCCATAAGCGTCTGTTTCAAGCCTCAAGGTGTCGATGGCCTTATGGTTCTTGTCTTTGAAGATAACCTCTACATCTGTCTCGGCAAGCGGCTGACGTCCGTCATTGTTGGTGTAATAGGCGATGGCAGCCCATTGCACGGTCTCTCCGGGGCGATAAACGCCCAGATCGGTGTAGATGATGCCGTCATAGTCCGAGACGTTGCGTTCATCCATCTTGTAATAGCCGATGGCGGGTGCAAATTTGTCCTCGCCTTTGATGGCCTTCAAGTTCATACCACTGAAGACATACTCTGAGTTATTGTTTTTGTTCCTGGAACTCTTGAAGGTCATGGGCACTGATAACAGACCATTGGCGTTGGTGGAGCCTAGGGTGATATAGTCCTTATCATTATGATCTTGGTACTTGACGGCCACACCGGGAATGGGCTTGCCGGAATTGATGTCCACGGTGCCGACTTTGTCCTTGTGGTCACTGCGGTTGATGGTAATCATCGCCATGTCGGTCACACGCATGATGTCGTCTGCATACAACTCGGCACTGCCTCCACACCTGTCGCCCGAAGTGAGTTTCTCGGCGCTCAGGATGTAAAGACCGTAGGGCAGGGGAGGAAGGTTTTTCTTCAAGTTGTATTCATTGAAGGGGATGGTGCCGGGTACCGTAACCGGGATTGTATTCACTACTTTTGCCCCGCTCCAGTTTAACCGGTAACCATCGTTAAGTGCCGATTCGGGAAGGCTATAGACAACGATGTTGAACGAGTTGGCGTTTTCGACGTTCATGCTCACGGGGATGCTGTCGCGCGAGGAACGTATCTTGGGATAGCTTAACGATACCGACATGCTCTCGATATCGGTGATTTCGTTGGCGATTTCAGGGGTGAACAGTGATTTCGGGAATCGCTTCACATAGTCTTGGAGGGCCTGATAGCGGTCCTTGCGTTCTGGGAAGTACAACTGCTTCAACAGCAATGCGCAGTATTCGCTGTCTTGGTATTTCTTGTAATCTTCTAACGTGATGCTTTTGCCGGTATTGGTCATGGCATAGATGTGGGCGGGCACGTTGCCCTCGGTCTCGTTGAGCCAGCGTTCCTTGATTGTTGAGCACAGGGGGGCTGCGTCATCGATGCCCTTGAGCAAATCCAGGCACTTTATTGACATGAATTCCTGCAGCGTGGGTATGTAGGTGGCGCCCAACTCGTTGTAAACCAGGATGTCAGGCAGGGAGGTGACCGGTACTTGCTTCAGCAATTCGATGTCGGCGAGTGATTTGTCGGCCAATTCGATGATTTTGCGTTCGAACTGGGCATGGTCCCACTCGCTGATGTCGGTGGGTGTCTCCTCGGCTGGGTTGAGGCGTTTACGGCCCCACGCGTAGCGGGAACAGTAATTGCTATAGACGATGGCCTCAAAGTAATTGAGCAGCGCACGGATGTGGGGCTGCTTTTCTTTATTGATGACCGATTCGATGCGGCTGACAATGTCGGGCATGTTGTCCGACGAGATGCCGCTCTGGGCGATGCTGTAGCGTATCAGCGCGTTCACTGTCAGCTGTCCGTCTCCGACTTTCAATGCCTTGTCGAGGTCGGCAAGCGCTTCTTTGCTAACGTCCTGCGGGTAGTTGAAATCAACTTCCCTGACTTTTCCTGATGTTTGAAATGGGTAAATCATCACCAATAGTACAATTAATAGGATGTGAAGAAATCGCTGTTTCATAGTTCTATGGGTTTTGTTTTGATATTATAACTCCAAAATTAATATAATAATGTGTGATAACCATATTTCCTTGCTGTATTTTGCAATAATTAACGTCATTCTACCTGAAATGAATATTCACTCGAAGTGCCATGGCAAACAACCCTTGAGTTGTTTAAGAATGTTAATTATTATGGTGTGGATAAAATTATTTAAAAAATTATTTGGTTTATAAAATAAACTACTTTATCTTTGCATCGTGATTCGAAACACAACCGGTGCTAACTGGGCCATCTGCAGGGGTGAGGGAAGCGCCACTAGAGCATTAACCATCTTTATAAACGATTAAGATTCAAGTAAAAAAGTTATGGAAGAAAAGACAAATATGACTGCCGAGCGCAGTCTTGAAATCATCCGAGAGTCGATTGAGCGCAGCCAGCGCACGATAGCCAAGAATTCAGGTCTGCCGCTGATGTGGTGGGGTGCGTGTGTAATGGTGTTTGCATTGTTGATTGAATACCTATGGAAGAATCACGGCGGTCCCGCATGGCATTTACTGTGGTTTGTGATGTGGGTTGTCGGGTATATCGGCAATCGTGTTATCGACAAGAAAAAAGAGGCGGTTCCCACGACGTTTGTCGGCAAGACCATCGGTCACGTTTGGGGCACGTTCGGCATCTTTTGCGGTGGCATCGGCCTGATACTCGGTCTCATCGGCTGCGGTGTGATTCCAGTGAAGTGTGTTGTTCCTGACATCTACGTCAATAGTCTACTCTTTATGAATATCACAAGCATCATCTCGTTGTGCTTTGGTATCGCATCGACGATTATGGGCTTTGTCCTCCAGAATCGCCCAATCCAGGTCTGTGGTCTGATTGCCGGCTTTGGCGGTTTCTTTGCCGCGCTTCATTTCCCCATGCAGCAGATGTATGTAATGGCTGCCGTGGCATTGATAGGCCTCGTGATTCCAGGTCTGATTGTTCATTTTCAGAGTAAAAACTAAGGTGCCATGTTCAAGCCGTTAGATCCATTGTTGCACAGCGAGTTGCGTCTGGCTGTCATGTCGTTGCTCATCGGGGTAGAGGAGGCCGAGTTCCCCTATATCAAGGAGCAGACCGGCGCCACGGCAGGCAACCTGAGCGTGCAACTCGACAAGCTAGCCACTGCGGGCTATATCACTGTCGAGAAGACCTTCAAGGGCAAGCGTCCGTGCACCCTGTGCCGCATCACCCCAGTGGGGCTCAAGGCCTTTGAGGAATACGTCGAGACCCTGAGCCAGTACCTCAACCCAGGTGCCCCGAAATAATTGCTGATACTCCTCACCTGAATAGGTGCCTCAAGATTAATTCCCCCAATGAATCAGGCAACTGTGCTGAGATGTCTTGATTCATTGGGGGTATAATTGTCTCTATGCTGAGGCACTACCGTTGGTGTATCCTCTTGCGCCAATCCAAATCATAAAAGGGGGGAGCCAAAAACGAATCTTGGCATCCCCCCTTTTAAAGGGGTGTATGTTTCCAAGTATTAGAAACTCATACTTAAGATTCCATAGTTAATTAATTACAGAACGATTCCATAGCTAATCTGATATCTTTCTTTCCCCTGGCTTGTCGGGTTGTTGGTCAGCAGCCAGTCGATGATGGGGTGGCATCGGTGTCGTGCTGACCTCGTGCAAGTGGCGGGTTATCGGTTCGAGCCACATGGGTGACCGAAGGCGATGGGTTGAGATATCGTGATGAAATCTGCTTTATTATGAGGGCCTTTCCTAGGGCTTTCCTTATTTCCCCTGCAAATTTATAAACTGAAATTCTATTTTCCAAATAATTTGGAAATGTTAACAATTGGTTTTTTGAAAGTCAGAATGATTCTAATTATCATTATTAATGTAATTTATTGAAAAATAATAATTTATAATGATTTCCTTGCTGTTTTGCACATACTTTTTTTGTTGAGATTGATGTTAATGTGTTCACATTGCATGAGTTACAATCGCAAATTATGGAATATCGATTCATTTCGCTCCCTGATGGCTCTGGCTACAAAAAATGGTTCCGCAATATCGTAGTGGATATCGCGGAACCCATATATTTTGTCTCCCTACAGGAGTTGTGTTATCATTTCTTGTTCTTTTTCTTGGAAATCATCTCGCGAGTGAATTTCACCTCGGCCTGCTTGAGCAAGAAAAGTTGTTTCTTGGTGAGGACCTTGGAGAACTTTTCAAAGTACTTGGCCTCGATTTCTCCCTCGCGCATCCTGGTGTTAGACAGAGCCGATGCGGCTATCTCATAATCGCGGTCACTGGGATTGGCTTTCTTCTCTACCTCGCTGGCCAGTGCCCTGGCGTTGCGGTTCACCTGATAGATTTCCCGTTCCATCTGCTCATACAGAGGCATGAACTGCTTCTGTTGGGAAGGTGTCAGTCCCAGCTCTTCGATGATCATCTCATGCTTGGCCTGATACATATCGGTCGCAAACTTGGTGCGGTTTTGTGCTGGGGCCGCAGCAGCGATAACCATCGTCAGTATCAATATCGAAAGTAATCTCTTCATTGCTTTGTCCTCCTCGCTTTAAGCTTTTATTGGTTGTCAGGAAGGCTCACGTCCTCGTTGCTCATCATCACCGAGTCCTCATAGCTCATGATGTCATAGTCGCTGACCGAGCCGCTCATGATGAATTCCTCGACGTTACTGTTGTTGTCTTCAAGTTTCTCGGCTACGGCACGCACACTGCTCATGTCATTAGGATTGGTAAAGTGGCTGAACACCGACATCATGCACCACACGCCAGCAAACATTGCAGCCATGTAGGCCAGCGGCTTGATGCGCTGCCACATCGTGGGCTTGATGTCAACAGGAGTGATTTCAACATCGGGCAGCATCTCAGCCATCTTCTTGTTGAAGTCCTCGAAGTAATTCTCAGGCACTTTGAAGCCCGAATCCTTACCGTATTTATTCAATATTGTGGAGTCGTCGTGTTTCATAACGCTTATTTGACTATTGATGGCCAAAAAAGTTTAATCGGTGATGATAAAATTATTCCGTTTCACCTAATAATTGTTCTATCTTCTTCACCGCATGATGATAAGATGCCTTCAGAGCGCCCTCGCTGGTGCCAAGAATTTCGCTCATCTCGTCATATTTCATCTCGTCATAGTAGCGCAGGTTGAACACCAGACGCTGCTTCTCGGGCAGGGTGGCGATTGCTTTTTGCAGGTTGATTTGTGCCTGGTCGCCGTCGAACCACTCGTCGCTTTCAAGCTGGTTGACTAGGAAGCTATCGTCATCGTCGATGGACAGCTGGTTCATCACTTTCTTCTTGTTGACAAAGGTGATGCTCTCGTTGATGGCAATCTTGTAGAGCCATGTCGAGAGCTTGGCATCGCCACGGAAGTTGTCGATGCTGGTCCATGCCTTTAGGAACGTGTTCTGCAGCACGTCGTTAGCATCGTCATGGTCAATGACCAGACGACGTATCTGCCAGTAAAGTTGCGAGCTGTAATGCTCGATGACTTTACCAAATGCCACTTTGCACAGCTTGGGGTCGTGCAGTTGCTCGACCACCTGTGCCTCATCATATTTCTCGCGTGCTGCCATTCAATCTTATTATTTGAACGTGTAAAGATAGCAATAATTTTGCCAATTCACCCCATTTCATCCATATTTTATGATTTTTTTAGCATTTCACTACGTGTTCCACACTCGGCTGCGATTGGGAACTAATCCGGATTATCCAAAATGTGCAATAGGCGTTAATGACTGTATTGGTGGTCGCCTGAATCCATCTTGCAGTAAAAAAGCATAGCGTGATAAAGGGCTTACTTTACCACGCTATAGCATTATGGGTTGGTGAATAGGTTGCTCTAGATTCTTAATCTAAGGCGAACATCTTGCCGGTGAGATTGAATTCAAGGTCGGCGCACTTGAAAGAGCCGTCAATAATGAGACCTTGGTCGTTGAGGTTGATGTTCAGGTCGGTGATGGTGTAATTACCCTTGATACTGGACTCAGCCTCGTTGGCAGTGATTTTATATCCCAAGTTGGTAGGCTCTACTTTCAGGTTTTTATAACTGATTTCGCCCTGCATAATCGTACCGGTAACATTGGGTGCGAAATTGCTGATGTGCATCTCACAAGTCTCACCCCTTGCATCAAGAACGAACATGTAGGCCGAGCGTTCGTGGTTATAAACGAAGCCATTGTCGGGATTGCTGATTTTGGTGGTCATGTAGGCATACATAGGATAATAGGAGCAGTATACCTGTGTCGTTGAGTTGTGGGCGAAATGGAACCAGATGACTCCAGTGCTCATGTCGATATAACCCGTCGGACTACTGGGGTCGTTTGAACCGAAGCTGTAAATCAAGTTGTTCTTGTTTGTCAACTTGATTGCAGTTTTGTTCAAGGATTGGGACTGGCCGCTTGCATCCTTGTAGTAACCGGTCATATCAAGAGTCATGTTAGTGTAATCGAGTAAGAACTGGAAAGTGCTCTGTGAGAATGTCACTTCGCCGTCCTGGATGGCGCGTGAGTTGATGACCATGTTGACGGTCTGTGTGTTAACGGGATCGTCTTTCTTGCAGCCGGTGAGCATCGACACGACCAGCAGCGATAACAATAAAAAAGATAGTTTCTTCATTTCTCTGTTATTTAATGTGGATTAATATGCGCTGTAATTAGGATAGGTGCGGCCAGTGGCGTAAACAGTGGCACTGCTGCCCATCATGAAGTTGGCGATGATAGAATCGTTCTCCAGGTCCACCACGGCGTTAAAGGTCTTGAACGGATACTTGTCGGTGGTGCTGGTCCTGGAACCGAGGCTGTCGGTGGAGGTGATGTATGTACCGATGGTCTTGAGGTCCTCTCCTGCGAAGGTGTAGCCGTTGCGGGTCACGCTCACGGGCACGTTCAGGGCAGTGAGGTTGATGAAGTACTTCAGGTCCTTGGCGTGAACAATGGCCATCACCTTGACGGTGGCGGTGTTGCTCGGTGGGTCAAGGGTGAATTGGTACATGATGTTATCCATGACGGTCGTCTTGGTCGTGTCGTCATAGGTTATGGTGTTCTTGGTCTTGAGGAAGAACACATCAACGATGGTGGAAATCACGCGGATACCGTCGGCAGTGGTATAACTGTAGCGGATGGCTCCCTCATTGAAATCCACATAGCCCTTGAAGTCCTTCAACTCAGTATTGGCACTTGCAGTGAGGTTATAGAAGCCCAGTCGCTTGGGTGTTGCAGTGATGCCGTTCAGTTTCACCGTCTTGTTGCCCTTGCCGTCGTTGTATGCCAGTTCGACCGAAGCCTGATGGTTGACCGTGTCGAGGGTGAGCTTGTTGTATACTGCGCTCATGCCTAGAATCTCACCGTTATTGATGTTCACGATGTGGTTGACCATCGGGGTGTTGACAATGAATACGCCGTCGCCGCGCTCAGGCTTGGGCTCGTCATCGTTGCTGCACGAGATGGCGCCCATGAGCAGGGCGATACTTGCTATCAGATAAAAAAACTTCTTCATATCATCTATTAATAAATTTTGCTCCTCAATTATTGTGTTCGGGCGGCAAAGATACACCTAAAAAACAAATGGTGCTTTGAATCTTGCACCATTTGTAATAATTTTTATATTAAATCTCGTTAAAAACGCCTTTAC
This sequence comes from uncultured Bacteroidales bacterium, assembly GCA_902800715.1. GTDB lineage: Bacteria > Bacteroidota > Bacteroidia > Bacteroidales > Muribaculaceae > Sodaliphilus. Next base: position 230,594 of record CADCFN010000003.1, on the reverse strand, counting down.
TTGAGTTTTCCGTTTTCTTCGAAGTGGCCACCGTGGCAGTCAAAGGTGATGTAGTAAGACTTGGCATCGGGGTTGACTGTGCAAGTGAGGTTATGCACCAGATAGGCCTCTCCAGGCATGGGAGTCCAGGTAGAGCCTCGCATCATATAAGCCACAATGCCGGTACCGGAGTAGGTATAGACCTTGCCGCTCTTGTCAACGGTCACAGGAGCCTCCACGCGGAGGGTCATCGCTGGTGATGTGGTCTCGCCGATGCGGAACACGATATTGTACATGTAAATGCTGCTCGAATCTTTGTCCAGATTGATGTCAAAAAGGAAATGGGTGTCGGTCGGTTCTTGGTAAACACTCTCCAGATTCTGAGTCTTGGGCACTTCGGGCTCGTCTTTGTCGTCGCCGCAGGCTGTAAACACCAGTCCTAACATGGTGGCGATGAACAACATTGAGAATAATTTCTTCATTTCTTTTTTTTGTGATTTTTATGTAATATGCTTATTTACAAGTAGTTTTGTGGTTTTTGTACTGCAAAAATAATTGAATTATCTAATCCTGCAAAATTTTATAGACATTTTCCAAGATTTTATGGATAAACATGAAATGCTGGTTAGAAATTCAGACGCAGGGTGGCGCCGAGTTGGCGTCCGTGCCCACGTTGCAGGAAATGGTGCTGTATAGATACAAAGTAGAAGGTCTTGTATTGCGTGTCGGTGAGGTTGCGTCCCCACAGCTGCAGGCTGTAGTGCTGCTGCTTCCATGTGATGGAGGCTCCCAGCAATGCATAGAACGGCTGGCGCAGCGTGTTGGCTTCGTCCCAGTAGATGTCACCCGTAGCACGCAGGTTGGCGGCAAAAGTGAGCAGTTTATTGGCGTCACCGCCCATCTTGATGCCGTGGCTGGCCTCGGCAAACAGGGTGTGCATCGGAGCATAGGGGACGCGCTTTCCGCTATGGTCCACCTTGCCGTCGTTGTAGTCCTTGAAGGTAGCGTGAGTGAAACCATAACTTAAATTTAAGTGGGTTAACTCGGTGGGATTCACCGTCATGGCGAACTCAGCGCCCCAACTGTGGGTTTTGCCCGCATTGGTCATCATGCGGCCAGTCGTGGTGCCCGCTGGGAAGACCGTCAACTGGCGGTCGCGGCAGTCCATGAAGAAGACGCCCAGGTCGCTCTGCACCCGTGCACCCCAGCACTCGAAGTGTCCGCCCAGCTCATAATTCCATGCTTTCTCGGGCTTGTAGCCCACCATCTTGTCCACGTCATAAACCATGCCGATGCCCATCATCTTCATTAGCTTCTGCTGAAGCACGTCGCTGAACATCTGGGTGTTGAAGCCGCCGGCTTTGCTGCCGCGCGATGCCGCAAGATAGACGGTGTGGTTCTTGCCAGCCCAGGGATGCCACGTGAGGCTCACATTGGGCAGGATGTCAAAGAAATCCTTGTTCAGGGTGCCGTGGTCATCGATGTCAATGGCCTCGTGGGCAAATACTTCGCCAGTGGCTCCCACAAGGATGTTATAGCCAGTGTGGGTCACGCTGCGGTAGTTGAGCCGCGCGTGTTCATAGTCAAGGCGTAATCCGGCCTGCAATGTCCATTGTCCCCAGTTGTAACTGCTCTCATGGTAGAGTGCGGCACCATAGCTGGGACTCGTGAAATGACTGCCCAGCTCAAAAGAGCGGGTGTCCCATGCAACGGGGTACTCGGGTAGGGCTTCGTTGGTGTGCTTCTCGATTAACTGTGCGATGCCGTAATCGTAGAAGTCCACCGGTGCGTCCATCCGGTAGCGGCGGAAGAAGCCGCTTGCACCAGCGAGCCAGTTATAGCCATCGGTCTTCTCGTGGCTACGGGCGATAAAGTCTTGTGTCACAGCGTGCTCGCGCCGTGCTTGAGTCAGGGTGAAGTAGTCATGAACAGTGAAGTCCTGGTCGAGTGTCATGTTGTCGTCCAGATACTGGTAGCTGGTGATGCTCGACAGGGTGAATCGGTCAAAATCCTTGCGCACCGTCAGGCCGTCGGTGACCGATGTGCGGCGGTAGAAGCAGGTGTCGTTATAAGCGATTTTCCCGGTTTCAACCCACTCATAGGGATAGCCGCCCTGACGGCTCACCGACATCGAAGCAACATTAGAGACATACCAGCCGTCCTGGTTGCGCCATTCCAATTTGGCTCGGGTGCTGAACATGCGTTCCCAGTCGCAGCGCTTGCCGTTGTATTGGTTGGTGAATTCGCCCTTGGTGCTGTTGTATTGTGCTGACAGTGAGAATCCTAGGTTGTCCTTGAGCAGGCAGTAATGGCTAGCCCCCACGCGCCATGTTCCGTGGCTGGCACCTTCGACTACGGCACGAGTGCCCTGGTAGTTGAGCGGTGACAGGGTATAGACATTCATCAGGCCGCCCAGCGTGTTGCGCCCGTATAAGGTGTTCTGCGGCCCCCTTAGCATTTCAAATCGGGCAATGTCCATCAGGTCGAAGTCATAGTTCTCCTTGGTCATTACCGGCACATTGTCGATGGTGAGGCCCACGGCAGGTTGGTCTATGCGGGTACCGATACCGCGCACATACACCGTGGAGGTCATTCTGCTGCCATAGTCGGGGATGAACAGGTTGGGCACCAGGTCGGCAGCCGTCTTGATCGAGATGGCTTGGTTGCGCTCTGCTTCCTGGCTACCGATAATAGTGAGTGCTGTGGCTTGGGTGCGCAGGTCGGCGCTTTGCTTGATGGCGGTCACCGTCACCTCGTCAAGCGACAACGTATCGCCTTGAGAAATAGGCGCATTTGCAGTCCCGTTATTGGCGACTGCAGCCGTTGTCCATAGACAGATTCCTATCCACAAAATTTTTTTCATGGCTGCAAAGATAGTATTTTTTAGTCTATAATTGGCAGTAAAAAATGCAAAGTTCCAAACACGGGTGTTATCTAACTTATATTTTGTTTTGTTTTCTCGAAATAATGTATTAATTTTGCGCGGTTTTTTCAATCAATGCGATGTGAGTGTTGTTGAATTAACATAGAAACTATTAATCTTTTAATTCGTGACTTTAATGAAAAGGAGTAACCCTTTCAAGTATGTACTAAGTTTGTGCCTGGCGGCGATGTGTTGGACGTCAATGACCGCCGCCGATAATGTGCTGCGAGGCGATGTGACTAATGACGGCAGTGTTGATATCACAGATGTGACATCTTTGATTGACTACCTCTCGGGCGTAAGAGCCGTTGACTTGAATTTGGAAGCAGCCGATGTTGATGACGATGGCTCGGTGGGTATTTCTGATGTAACAGCATTGATTGACTACTTGCTCATCGGTGAGTGGCCCTATGTGCCTGAGCCGTTGGTTTTCACTGTCGGTAACGTGACTTTCAAGATGATGCCTGTCAAGGGCGGTACCTTCATGATGGGGGCGCGTGACAATGATCCCTATGTCAGGCCATGGGAGAGCCCTGCTCACGAGGTGACGCTCTCGGACTACTACATCGGTGAGACCGAAGTGACTCAGGCGTTGTGGAGGGCTGTGATGAGCAGCAACCCAAGTTGGTTCTGCAGCGCTAATGGCTACACCAACAACCTGCAGCGTCCTGTTGAGAAGATTACCTATGCCAACTGCGTGTCGTTCATTACCAAGCTCAATCAGAAGACGGGTAAGACCTTCCGCCTAGTTACCGAAGCCGAGTGGGAGTTCGCCGCCCGTGGAGGAAACAGGAGCCGGGGCTATATGTATTCGGGCAGTGATGACCTTGAAGAGGTGGGCTGGCACAAGGGCAACTCCGATGATATAACCCATCCCGTGGCTTCCAAGGCTCCCAACGAGTTGGGCATTTATGACATGAGTGGCAACGTCGAGGAGTGGTGCTCCGACTGGTATGGCCTGTACACTTACAAACCTGCGGTCAATCCCATCGGACCGGCATCCGGTGATGCACGCATCGTGCGCGGAGGTTGCTGGGACCAGGCCTTCAGAATGAGTCGTGTGACCGCTCGCCACGAGGGTTTCCCGACCAGTCCGAATGTCCATACCGGCTTACGCATAGCCATGACTTGGTAGGCTTTAGATATCAAATCGAACAAAAGGGAGGGTGATGCAGAATCGCGTCATCCTCTTTTCTGCTTTTTGGGGGTGTGGTATTTCGTGCGACGAGTTGTTAACAACTACTGAAAATAGGGAGATAAAAGGTTGCTCATTTAAGATTTATTTTGTAATTTTGCACCGAGTTTAGGGGCTTTATTGCACAATGTCTCGCGTGCGTGCGTGCGTAAATAATTGTGCAATAGGGGCTTTGAATGTATTTAACCTGCCAAAAATTACAACAACCAATACATAGAATTTCTTTATGGATTTTTCAATTTTCGGAGTACAGAGCACGACAATGGCGATTACGGCGGCGTTGACCGGTGTGTTGCTTGTAGTCGGCGCCCTGGTGATCGCGTGGCTCATCGGCCCGCGCAGTTACACTAAGAAGAAAGGCGAACCCTTCGAGTGCGGTATCCCTACCAGGGGCGACTCGATGGCGCAGTTCCATGTGGGCTATTACCTGTTTGCTTTTAGGTCTGGCTTATGCCTGGAAGAAAGGAGCGTTGAGATGGAAGTGAAAATCAAGTCGATGAAGCATGAGGACTTCAAGGACAACGAGTATATCGACAACCTGGTAGAGCAACTGCGCGCTGGCGGCACCAACATCATCGTTGGCAAGCTGGACCAGTTGATGAACTGGGGTGTGAGCAATTCGCTGTGGCCGCTGTGCTTCGGTACCAGCTGCTGCGCTATCGAATTCATGTGCCTGGGCGCTGCCCGCTACGATATGGCCCGTTACGGCTTTGAGGTGGCACGCAACAGCCCCCGCCAGGCCGACTACATCATGTGCCAGGGTACCATCAACTACCGCATGGCTCCGGCACTGAAGCGCCTGTATGAGCAGATGGCGGAACCCAAGTATGTCATCGCCTGCGGTTCTTGCACCGTCAGCGGTGGTCCCTTCAAGAACAGCTACTGCGTTGTCAAGGGTGTTGACGAGATTATCCCCGTTGACGTTTATCTGCCCGGCTGCCCCCCGCGTCCCGAGGCATTCTTCTATGCCCTGATGCAGCTGCAGCGCAAGATTAAGGTGCAGAAGTACTTCGGCGGTGTAAACCGCAAGGAGAAACTCGAGGGCATCAAGTATGACAGTGAGGCAATGAAGGAAACCAAATAAGTTATCAGCTTTTAGCCTTTAGCTGTTGGCTTTCAGAAGACAACTAAGGACTAGAAACTAAGGACTAAAACAACAATCAGATAAAAATCCATATAATATGGCAGATATACAAGACAAAATCACAAAGTTGTGCCCGCAGGCACAGGTGGACACCACTGGCGAGTTCCCGCTGGTGACTGTACCTGATGCACAGTGGCATGACTTGGCCCGCGCCCTCAAGACGCAGTTGCACTATGACGTGCTGAGCGCTGTTGTGGGCATGGAGTGGCCCGACGCCTTCGGCTGCATGTACTACCTGACCAACACCAGCACCCACGAGCTGCTGCACGTCAAGGTAACCGCCCCCGACCGTGAGAACCCCCGCCTGCACACCGTGTGTGACCTGTGGCCCGTCGCCAATTTCCAGGAGCGCGAGGTGTATGACTTCTACGGCATTGTGTTCATCGGCCATCCCGATATGCGCCGCATGTTCCTGCGCAACGATTGGGTGGGTTACCCCCTGCGCAAGGACTATGACCCCGCCAGCAACCCCCTGCGTCTCGAGGATGAGACCAATGAGGACTACACCTGCCGTTGGGTCGAGGACGAGAACGGCAACGTCAAGAAAGTGGACGGTAAGGTATTTGAGGACGACGAGTATGTTGTGAATGTTGGTCCCCAGCACCCGTCAACCCACGGTGTAATGCGCTACCGTGCCAGCCTCGACGGTGAGACGGTAAAGAAAATCGACGTCGTGAGCGGTTACATCCACCGCGGTATCGAGAAGATGTGCGAGAGCCTGACCTATCCCCAGATGCTGCTCTACACCGAGCGTATGGACTACATGGCAGCCCACATCAACCGTCACTGCATGTGCATGTGCGTCGAGAAGGCCCTTGGACTTGAGGTGCCCCGCCGCGCAGAGCTCATCCGCCTAATGATGGACGAGCTGATGCGTCTTTCGTCCCACTTGTTGAGCTACGGCTGCTTGACGATGGACCAGGGCGCTACCACCGCCTTCTTCTACGGATTCCGTGAGCGTGAATTGATTTACGATATATTTGACCGCACCTGTGGTGCCCGCATGTCGATGAGCTACAGCACCATCGGCGGCGTGGTCGCCGACGTGCATGAGGACTTCATTAAGGACGTGCGCAATGCCTGTGACGTCATCGAGAAGGCCCTCAAGGAATACCATAAGCTCTTTACCGGCAATGTCATCGCTGTTAACCGCATGACGGGTGTGGGCATCCTCAGCAAGGAAGACGCCATCGCCTACGACATTACCGGTCCCTCGGGACGTGCCAGCGGTTGGCACTGTGACGTGCGCAAGACCAACCCCTATTCGCTCTACAACGAATTTGACTTCGACGAGATTACCTATGAGAACGGTGACTCGATGGACCGCTACATGGTCCGCATGAAGGAGATGGAGCAGTGCATCAAGATTCTGCGTCAGGCATGCGACAAGCTCGAAGCCGAGGGCATCCAGGGCGAGTATATCGCTCCCAAGGTGCCTAAGGTGATGAAGCTGCCCGCCGGCCACTGGTATCAGCAGGTAGAGGCCAGCCGTGGCGCCTTCGGTGTTTTCATCGAGAGCGACGGCAACACCAAGCCCGTGCGTGTCCACTTCCAGTCGCCGTGCTTCAACTTGATTGGTGTCGTTGACCTCACTTGCCGCGATAACCTGATTGCCGACCTGATTACCATTACGGCATCGCTCGATTTCGTTATCCCCGACATCGACCGCTAATCAACGAGTTTATCATTACGAACAAAACCACTAAAAAGAGATAAGATATGTTTGACTTCGGAATAGTCACAAAATGGTTGGATGACCTCCTCAACAGCGTGATGCCAACTTGGCTCACGACGACCATCGAGTGTGTGCTGGTCGCCGTCGGCCTGCTGGTCGCTTACTCGCTCATCGCCATGTTCTACATCTTCTACGAGCGCAAGGTCTGCGGTTGGATTCAGTGCCGACTCGGCCCGATGCGCGTGGGTAAGTGGGGCTTGCTCCAGGTGTTTGCCGACGTAATCAAGATTCTCCAGAAGGAGCTGATTACCCTGTGGAACACCGACAAGTTCCTTTTCAAGCTGGCGCCTTATCTGGTGCTCATCGCTTCGATGCTCACCTTCGCATGCCTGCCTTGGGGCAAGGGCCTGCAGGTCATCGACATGAACATCGGTGTGTTCTTTATCGTCGCTGTGTCGTCGATTGGCGTGCTGGGTATCCTGCTCGCCGGTTGGGCAAGTAACAGCAAATACACCCTCATCGGCGCTATGCGTAGTGGTGCACAGATGATCAGCTACGAGCTGAGCTGTGGCATCTCCATCCTGACAATCGTCTGCTTGGCTGGTACGATGTCTATCACGGGCATCGTCGAGGCACAGCAGGACGGCTGGTTCCTGTTCAAGGGCCACCTGCCTGCCATCCTCGCGTTCATTATATATATGATTGCCGCCAATGCCGAGAATAACCGTGGCCCGTTTGACCTCCCCGAGGCCGAGCACGAGCTGACCGCCGGTTACCACACTGAGTACTCAGGTATCCACTTCGGCTTCTTCTATCTTGCCGAGTATCTGAACCTGTTTATCGTGTCGGGTATCGCCACGCTGCTCTTCCTGGGCGGCTGGATGCCCCTGCACATTCCCGGTTGGGAGGGTTTCAACCACATCATGGATTTCATCCCCAGTGTGGTTTGGTTCCTGGGTAAGGCGTTCTTCATCACTTTCATCTTCTTCTGGATCCGCTGGTCCTTCCCCCGCGTGCGTATCGACCAGATGCTGGCTCTGGAATGGCGTTACCTGATGCCAATCGGCCTGGTCAACCTGGTTGTGATGGCCATCATCGTGACTCAGAAGTGGTACTTTGGCGCCTGATTACACTAGCTAACAACAATAACATAACAATAAAAAGTCAATCATTGCATTATGGCTGATAATTATGGAAAAATAACCCAGGTCATCGGACCCGTTGTCGATATCGCGTTTGAGGACGAGGGCGCATCGCGTCCCCCCATCTACACCGCGTTGTCGGTTCAGCGTCCCGATGGCAGTGAGCTTATTCTGGAAGTGGAGCAGCACGTGGGTGAGAATACCGTGCGCTGCGTCGCCATGGACAGTACCGACGGTCTGAAACGCGGTGCCCGTGTTTTGTCCAAGGGTCGTCCCATTTCGGTCCCCACGGGTGACCAGATCAAGGGCCGACTGTTGAACGTGATCGGTCAGAGCATCGACCACCTGGAGCCCTTGAAGGAGGGCGCCCGCCGTGCCATCCACCAACCCGCTCCTCCCTTCAGCGACCTGTCGATTTCACAGGAGATTCTTTACACCGGTATCAAGGTCATCGACCTGATTGAGCCGTTCAGCAAGGGCGGTAAGATTGGTCTGTTCGGTGGCGCTGGTGTGGGCAAGACCGTGCTCATCATGGAGCTGATTCACAACATTGCACACGGTCACAACGGTTTCTCGGTGTTCACCGGTGTCGGTGAGCGCACCCGTGAGGGTAACGACCTGCTGCGCGAGATGATCGAGAGCGGCGTTATCAACTACGGTGAGAAGTTCAAGGAAGGCATGGACAAGGGCGAGTGGAACCTCAAGGATGTCGATATGAAGGCCGTTGCAGGCTCTCAGGCTACCTTGGTGTTCGGCCAGATGAACGAGCCTCCCGGTGCACGTCTGCGTGTAGCCCTGTCGGGTCTGACCGTGGCCGAGCAGTTCCGCGACCAGGACGGTGGCGGTAAGGACATCCTGCTGTTTATGGACAACATCTTCCGTTTCACCCAGGCAGGTAGTGAGGTATCGGCGCTGTTGGGCCGTATGCCTTCGGCTGTAGGTTACCAGCCTACGCTGGCCAGTGAGATGGGTAAGCTGCAGGAGCGCATCACCTCGACCAAGACCGGTTCAATCACCTCGGTACAGGCCGTGTATGTGCCTGCCGACGACTTGACCGACCCCGCTCCCGCTACCACGTTCAACTTCCTGGATGCAACCTGCGTGTTGAGCCGTAAGATTGCCGAGCTGGGTATTTACCCCGCTGTGGACCCCCTGGCATCGACTTCGCGCATCATGGACCCGAACATCATCGGCGAGGAGCACTACGATGTCGCCCAGCGTGTCATCCACCTGTTGCAGAAGTACAACGAGCTGCAGGACATCATCGCCATCCTCGGTGTCGAGGAGCTGAGCGACGAGGACAAGCTGGTCGTATCGCGTGCACGCCGCGCCCAGCGCTTCCTGTCGCAGCCCTTCTTCGTGGCTGAGCAGTTCACTGGTCTGCCTGGTGTGATGGTTCCGCTGGCCGAGACCATCCGCGGCTTCAAGATGATCCTCAACGGTGAGGTGGACGACCTGCCCGAGCAGGCATTCTTGAGCGTCGGCACCATCGACGAGGCCATCGCCAAGGGCAAGAAGCTGCTCGAACAGAGTTAATCCGTGCTTGACAGCATTAGAGTTATACATTATATATTTTAACATGACACTCAAAATCATATCGGCTGAACAAATCGAGTTTGAAGGCACTGTCGAATCTGTGACCCTCCCTGGCGTCATGGGTATGTTCCAGGTGCTCAAGAACCATGCCGCACTCATTGCAGCCCTCAAGCAGGGAACGATGAGTTATGTGGCCGATGGCAGCACCGTGGAGCGTGAGATTCACGGCGGTGTGGCCGATGTAAAAGATAATGTGGTGTCGGTGTGCTTATATTGACGCAAGACTATGAAGAAAGCAATCACAGCAATCATCGCGGTAGTCATCATCGCGCTTATGGCACTCGGGTATGCCGATGCGGCAGCCCATCGTTCCCATAGCGGTGGTGCCGAGACCGAGGTGGACCCCCAGGAAATCATCTTTGAGCACCTGGGTGATGCCTATGGCTGGGAGGTGCCGTTCAACCATAGCCAGCGCATCCCGTTGCCCGTCATCGTGCGCGCCCAGGACGGTTCCTGGCACGCTTTCCTGTCGAGCCGTCTGGCCGACGGGGCACAGTATGACGGATTCCAGATTGCCGAGGGTGGAGACTACAACAACAAGGTGGTCCAGATACTACCCGACGGCAGCCAGTACCGCCCCATTGACCTCTCCATCACCAAGAATGTGGCAGGCATCTTCATTGCCGCCTTGCTGGTGCTGCTGATGGTCTTCAAGGTGCGCAACTGGTACAAGAAGAACGGGTTGAAGGCACCGCGCCGCTTTACCGCCGCACTGGAACTGGTGGTGGACTTCGTCTATACCGACACCATCCGTCCCATTATGGGCAAGGAGGCTCCCAAGTATGGCCCTTACCTGCTCACGGCGTTCTTCTTCATCCTGACGATGAATCTGTTGGGACTGATTGTCATCTTCCCAGGTGGTGCCAACTTGACCGGCAACCTGGCGGTGACGGCAGTCCTCGCGTTGCTCACCTTCCTGGTGACCAACCTCACGGGTACCAAGCACTACTGGAAAGAGATGCTCTGGCCTGAAGTGCCCACTGCTCTCAAGTGCCCTGTGCCCTTGATGCAGGTCATCGAGATCTTTGGTATCTTCACCAAGCCTATCGCCCTGATGATTCGTCTTTTCGCGAACATGATGGGTGGTCACATGGTAGTCATCGTGTTCATGCTGTTGATTTTTATCTTCGGCAGCATGTTCGGCACCGCTGTCGGTGGTGCAATGACGCCGCTCTCGGTAGCGTTGTCGCTCTTCATGTTGTTACTCGACACGCTGGTGAGCTTTATCCAGGCTTATGTTTTCACTATTCTTTCCACCATGTTCATCTCGATGGCACACGTTCACGCGCACCACGAGTAATATGGTTTGAAAGGGTACATAATACAAACTGATTAAAAAAATTACAACAATAACAAACTAAAAACTTTACAACTATGTTAGGAATGATTTTATTAGAGGCTATGGCCAACCTTGGCGCAGCAATTGGAGCAGGTATCGCAGCTATCGCAGCAGGTATCGGTATTGGAAGAATCGGTGGTTCGGCTATGGAAGCTATCGCACGTCAGCCCGAATCGACTGGTGACATCCGTAGCAACATGATTGTAATCGCCGCTCTGATCGAGGGTGTTGCTTTCTTCGCGCTCATCGTCTGCATTCTTGCCATCTTTATCAAGTAATCAACCCTTAACCGGTTTACCAGATGGAACTTTTCAAGCCTGAATTTGGTCTGGCGTTCTGGATGTTCATCGCATTCCTGTGCCTCTTTGGCATCCTTGCCAAGTGGGCGTGGCCCTTCATCATCAAGAGTATGGAGGAACGTGCCGACTTGATTGACAAGGGTGTCGCTTATGCACAGGAGGCGCAGTCAAAGCTGGACAATGCCAAGGCCGAGGCGGACAAATTGATTGCCGAAGCCCGCAACGAACAGGCTGACATCCTGCGTGAGGCTGCCAAGATGCGCAACGAGCTGATTGAAAAGGCTCGGGGCGAAGCCGCTGAGGAAGCCAAGAAGGTGAGCCAAGCAGCACAGGTATCACTTGAGCAGGCGCGCAAGGAAGCCGAGAAGCAACTGCGCACCGAGGTGGGAGACCTGGCCTTGCAGATTGCCGAAAAGGTGATTCGCAAGAATATCGCCAGTGACGATGCACAGCGGGCGCTTGTTGACAAATATCTGAGTGAGGTTGAGACTAAAAACTAACGCAATATGAGTGACGGACTGATTCCACGCCGATATGCCAAGGCGCTGTACAAGTTCGCTGTCGAGAACGGCGACTCGCAGGAAATCTATGAGCTCTTGAAGAAGCTCAGTTTCCGCTACACCGCTATCGACGAACTCAAGCGCGCCGTACTCAACCCTGATATCTCTGACGAGGAAAAGGGGGCATATATGCTGAAACTCGCGGGTGGCAGGCCCGGCAGCTCGCTGGACAAGTTCCTGCTGCTGGTCGTTCGCAACAACCGCGCCGAGTATCTGCAGAAGATTTCCCTCGCCTACGTCGATCTCTACCGCGAGGCCCATGAAATTGCCCACGTGGTCATCACCACGGCGGCTCCCATGCCCGAGGCCGAGGTCAATGCCATTATCGACATCGTCAAGCGGCGCTTGGGCGCGATGACGCTGGAAATCGAACAGAAAATCGACCCTGAGTTGATAGGCGGTTTTACCGTGAAAATCAACGGTCTGGTGCTCGACGCGTCGGTAAAGAGAGAATTGAACGAATTGCGATTACAACTGCAAAAGAAAAACTAATTTGTTGAGATGATTAATCCCAGTGAAATATCTGATATATTGAAGCAACAGCTCGTCGATGACATCGCCAAGCGGCAGGTCGCCTTTGAAGAAGAAGGCACCGTCCTCGAGGTGGGTGACGGCGTGGCTCATGCCTATGGACTGCACAATGTAGAGGCTAACGAGCTCGTGCAGTTTGAGAACGGCGTGACCGGTGTCGCCATGAACCTGGAGGAGAGTGATGTGGGTATCATCCTGCTTGACGAGGTGGACACCGTGACCGAGAACATGAAGGTGCGCCGCACTGGCGAAATCGCCTCCATCGAGGTGGGCGAGGGATTGTTGGGACGCGTGATCGACGTCCTCGCCAAGCCCATCGACGGTAACGGTCCCATCGAGGGCAAGAGGCTGCGTCTCCCCCTCGAGCGCAAGGCTCCTGGCGTTATCTTCCGCCAGCCGGTGAACCAGCCGTTGCAGACGGGTCTCAAGGCCATTGACTCGATGATTCCCATCGGCCGTGGCCAGCGTGAGCTCATTATCGGTGACCGCCAGATTGGCAAGACCGCCATCGCGGTGGACACCATCATCAACCAGCGTGCCAACTACGAGGCTGGCAAGCCGGTATATTGCATCTATGTCGCCATCGGCCAGAAGGCTTCGACTGTTGCCGCCCTGGTGAACAAGCTCAAGGAGTCGGGCGCCATGCCCTATACCATCGTCGTGGCAGCAACCGCTGCCGACTCGGCTTCGATGCGCTACTATGCACCCTTTGCCGGTGCCGCCATCGGTGAGTACTTCCGTGACACTGGTCGCGACGCCCTCGTCATCTATGACGACTTGTCCAAGCACGCTGTCGCCTATCGTGAGATTTCGCTTATCCTCAAGCGCCCCTCGGGCCGTGAGGCTTATCCCGGCGATATTTTCTACCTGCACAGCCGTCTGCTGGAACGTGCCGCCAAGATTAACGAGAACCAGGATGTGGCAAGCGTGATGAACGACCTGCCCGCTTCCCTCAAGCCCATCGTCAAGGGTGGTGGCTCGCTGACGGCATTGCCCATCATCGAGACGCAGGCTGGCGACGTGAGCGCCTATATCCCCACCAACGTGATTTCGATTACCGACGGTCAGATTTACCTCGAGTCGGCATTGTTCAACTCCGGTATCCGTCCCGCCGTCAATGTGGGTATCTCGGTATCGCGTGTCGGTGGTAACGCCCAGATTAAGTGTATGAAGAAGGTGGCTGGTACCCTGAAGATTGCCCAGGCACAGTATCGTGAGCTTGAAGCCTTTACCAAGTTTGGTGGCGACATCGACCCCGTTACTGCGCGCACCATCGACACGGGCCGAAAGAACGAGCGTCTGCTCGTGCAGCCCCAGTACACGCCCATGCTCGTCGAGGAGCAGGTAGCTATCATCTATTGCGGTGTGAACGGCCTGCTGCGCGATGTGCCCCTGGACAAGGTTGCCGAGTTTGAGAAACTGTTCATCAATTACCTGCGCGGTAAGCACCAGGCCGATGTGCTCGACGTGCTCCGCTCCGGCAAGATTGACGACGACGTCATGGCTAAGCTCAAACACGCTGCTGCCGAGGTCACCGTCAAGTACACCGAGGCTCCCGCCAGTTAACGCTACAGCAATTTAAGTTCGCACGATGTCAACATTAAGAGAACTCAAGACGCGAATAGGTTCAGTCGCTTCGACGCAGAAGACGACGAGCGCCATGAAGATGATCAGCTCGTCCAAGATGCGCAAGGCAACTGGCCAACTGCAACGCCTGTCGCCTTACCGCCAGATGGTGCAGCACGTCATCAGCCACCTGCTGGTGACCGACCAGCAGTTTGACTCGCCGCTCATCGCCGACCGCGATGTGCAGCGTGTCGCGCTGGTGGTGTTCGGCAGCGATGACGGCTTGTGCGGCGGCTTCAACGTCAACATTTTCAAGCAGTTGCTCACTACCATCAAGGCAGTGCGCAACGAGTTCGGCGCTCAGGTGGGTATCACCGTGATTCCCGTGGGCAAGAAGATGACCAAGGCGGTGAATAAGATTGTCGGCAAGGACATCCAGATGGAGAAGGTGGCACTCAATACCCGTAGTGATAGTGAGGACCTGTACGCCTTCACCGACCTGATGAAAACCCGTTTCCTGGAACGCACCTATGACCGTGTGGAGATGCTTTACATGCACTTCATCTCGACCGGAAAGCAGGTGTTCTCGCGTGAGCAGTTGCTGCCCGTGAGCTACCAGGGACTCGCCGACAATGTTGACCCCCGCGCTGCCAACAGCCCCTGCCTGTTTGAGCCCGACGCCAATACCATCTTCAACACCGTGCTGCCGCTGCACATCAAGTCGATGCTTCAGGATGTCTTCATCCAGAGCGCGGCGAGTGAGCAGAGTGCACGCGTGATGGCGATGCAGGCGGCGAGCGACAACGCCAAGGAACTGCTCGACGAGTTGCAGTTGGAGTATAATAAACTGCGTCAGCAAGGCATCACCACCGAGCTGCTCGACATCTTGGGCGGCCAGGTGGAGCGCTAATGCGAAATTGTAAAGAAAACAAGAAAATACTAAGAATATGAGCATTAAGGAGTATTTCGTCTCAATCTTTAAAGGCTTTTACAGCCTGATTAAGGGCATGGAGGTGACCGGTAAGGAGCTGGTGACCCCCAAGGTGACCGAACAGTATCCCGAAAACCGCGCCGAGCTTCACATCCCGGAGCGCTTCAGGGCTACGCTGGAGTTCATCTATGATGACAAGGGTTACCACAAGTGCATTGCATGCGGTAGCTGCGAGCGCAACTGCCCCAACCAGACCATCAGCATCACCAAGCGCATGGTGGACCTGCCCGACGGCAAGAAGAAAATGAAACTGGACAAGTACATGTATGACTTGGGCAGTTGCACCTTCTGCGGCCTGTGTGTACAGGTTTGTCCCACCAATGCCATCAAGTTCAGCAATGACTTTGAGCAGGCTGTATTCACGCGCGAGAAGCTCAACAAGCAGCTCAATTACCTGCCCGAGAAGGACGACGCTCCGGCTCCCGCACCTGTCGCTAAACCCGCAGCTCCCGCTGCCAAGCCTGCGGCTCCCTCGCCCGAGAAGCCGGCCGACGCACCCGCTAAGGCCGCTGCTGACGAGACCAAACAAGAACCAAAAGAAAATAAGGAATAATGGAATCAGTAGGTAACATCATTTTGTATTTTATCGTTGCCATCGCCATCATCGTCTTCTCGATGCTGACGGTGACCACGCGCAAGATTTTGCGCTCTGCAACCTATCTGCTGTTTGTGCTTTTTGCCACAGCCATCATCTACTTCCAGATGGACTATCAGTTCCTGGGAGCGGTACAGATTGCCGTCTATGCCGGCGGTATCCTGGTGCTGTTTGTGTTTGCCATCATGCTCACGCAACGGCCCGGTCAGGATGCCGACACGCTGGCATCACACCGGTGCTGGCTGGGGCTTAGTGCCGCACTGGCGGGAGTCGCTGTGAGTGGCTATGCATTGTTCAGCTATGCCGACTTCGGTGCAAGGTTGCTCTCGAGCGGAGTGGACGTCAATATGGAAAAGATTGGCCAGTTCTTGTTGAGTACCGACAAGTTTGGCTATCTGTTGCCTTTTGAGGCCATCAGTGTGTTGTTATTGGCTTGTATCATTGGAGGTGTGGTTATTGCACGTCGCCGCTAAAATGTGATTAGATTATGGATTTGACACTGGAGCTGATGCTCAACTCGGTGGATATCAACTTTGTGGTGTTTAACCGTTACCTGTTCCCCGGTCAGATGGACGGCATGTTCTTCTCGCTGTTCGCGATTGCCATCGCGGCTGCCGAGACGGCGCTTGCCCTTGCCATCATTATCAATGTGTTCCGCATTGCTAAGAACGTGGACATCAACCAAATCACTAAACTGAAATTCTAACGATTATGCCATTAAGTTTAGCAATAGTAGTTGTAGCATTACCCCTGTTCATGTTCCTGTTCTTGGGACTCGTCGGGGTGAAAATGGGTAGAAAAATCACCGGCTGGATAGGCGTGCTGGCGATGCTCGTTGATACCATCCTTGCCTACGGCGTTGCGCTGACCTATTTCTTCGGCAGCGGTCAAGGCCAAATCGTGGATGGCGTTCGTCAAGCTGTCGTTGTTGCCAATCCTGCCTGGTTGTCGTTTACCGATACGCTGGTCGTGCGCATGGGTGTCCTGGTGGATCCCATCGCTGCGATGATGCTCGTTGTCATTACCACTGTATCGCTCATGGTACACCTGTACAGTATCGGTTACATGAGCGACCACGACGGTAATGCCGAGAAGGGCTTCCAGCGCTATTACGCCTTCTTGGCGTTGTTCACGTTCTCGATGCTGGGTCTGGTGGTTGCCACCAACATTTTCCAGATTTTCATCTTCTTTGAGATGGTGGGTCTCTCGTCCTACCTGCTCATCGGTTTCTATTACTCGCTGCCTGCAGCCAACCACGCCAACAAGAAGGCTTTCATTGTTACCCGTCTGGCTGACTTGTTCTTCCTCGTGGGTATCATGATTCTGAGCTACTATACGGGCACCTTCGACTTCGACAGCCTGGTCTTCGGACCTACGATGTCGGGTAGTCTGGATACCGCTCAGAGCGCCATCTCCACTGGTGGCGGAGCGACCTTCTTGGGTTGCTCGGTTATGGCATGGGCGTTGACCTTCATCTTCATCGGCGGTGCCGGTAAGAGTGCGATGTACCCGTTGCACATCTGGCTGCCCGATGCTATGGAAGGTCCCACCCCCGTGTCGGCGCTGATTCACGCTGCGACGATGGTTGTCGCCGGTGTGTTCCTGGTAGCAAGGTTGTTCCCGCTGTATGTACTCGTACAGGGCGCGATGAACGTCATCCTGGTGGTCGGCGCATTCACGGCATTCTATGCCGCTGCCATCGCCTGCACCCAGAGCGACATCAAGCGTGCGCTGGCATTCTCGACCATCTCGCAGATTGCTTTCATGATGACCTCGCTCGCCGTTAGCTCCAACAACAACTCGCTCATTGAGATTCACGGGGGTTACGGCCTGGCCACCTGTTCACCCACGCTATGTTCAAGGCGTTGCTCTTCCTGTGCGCCGGTGCCATTATCCATGCCGTTCACAGCAATGAGAACGACAAGATGCACGGTCTGCACAAGTACATGCCCATCACTAGCATCTGCTTCCTCATCGGCTGTTTGGCCATCGCGGGTATTCCCCCGTTCTCCGGCTTCTGGAGCAAGGACGAGATTCTCGTTGCTGCCTACCAGCGTGGTTTGGGTTGGGGCATCTGGATGTCGATGGTTGCCGGTATGACCGCCTTCTACATGTTCCGCATCTATTACCTCATCTTCTTCTGGAAGAAACACGAGGTACACGATCCGCACCATGCTCCCAAGGACCAGCCCTGGACAATGACGGTGCCCCTGATTATTTTGGCTGTCATCTCCATCTTTGCCGGTGGCGTTCCCTTCCACGACCTGGTGACCTGGGACGGCCATCATCTGCACACCGCCCTTGACATGAAGGTGGCTTGCACGAGTGTTGTCATCGCCCTGGTGGGCATCGGTCTCGCCACGGTGATGTATCGCAAGGAGAATCCGCTGCCCGACCGTCTCGCCAACTCGATGCGCGGCCTGTGGACTGCCTCCTACAAGCGCTTCTACATGGACGAACTCTACCAGTTCATTACCCACAAGATTATCTTCCAGGGCATCTGCGTGCCCATTGCCTGGTTTGACCGCCACATCATTGACGGCTTCATGAACTGGATGGCCGAGGCCACCAACTCGCTGTCGTTCGGCATCCGCCGCTTGCAGTCGGGTAGCATCCAAGCCTATGTGTATGTTTATCTGATTGGTGCCCTCCTGTTGGGTGTAGTCACCATGTTATGTGTATTGCTCTAAAAACAACGGTCTAACAAAATAGAAAGGATATATCAAATGGAAATTTTCAATAATATACTGATTTACTTTGTGATCGTGCCTCTGCTGACGCTTGGAGGCCTGGCCCTCTGCCACAACCGTGGCATCAAGGCCATCAGGACCGTTGCCGTTGTCGGTGCCAGCGTGCTCATGGTGCTTGCCGTTTGGCTGGTGAGCATCTTCCTGCAAGCCCGTGGTGCCGGTGACACCAGTGAGATGATCCTGCGCAGCGACGTGCTGTGGTATGCTCCCCTCAACATCCACTTGGCTTTGGGTGTTGACGGTATATCGGTTGTGATGATATTGCTATCGGCATTTATCGTCTTTGCCGGCGTTTTCGCCTCGTGGAAGATGAACCCGCTGCCCAAGCAGTTCTTCATGTGGTTCTTCCTCTTGTCCACGGGTGTGGTCGCTCTGATTCCCATGTACCTGCTCATTGGTGTGTGGGGCAGCGGCAACAAGAACTACAGCGCCATGAAACTGACCCTGATGCTGATGGGTGGCTCCGCCTTCCTGATGCTCGGCTTGATTGGTATCTATTTCCACTCGGCTCCCGAGGGTCAGCCCTTGACGATGAACATTCTCGATATCGCACACAACGACGCGATTCCCCACGGTTGGCAAAATGTCCTCTTCCCCTTGACGTTTGTCGGCTTTGGCGTGCTGGGTGCTATGTTCCCGTTCCACACTTGGTCTCCCGACGGTCATGCCTCGGCGCCCACAGCGGTGTCGATGCTCCACGCCGGTGTACTGATGAAGCTTGGTGGATACGGCTGCTTCCGCATCGCCATTTACCTGATGCCCTATGCTGCCAATGAGTTGGCATGGATTTTCCTGCTGCTCACGGGCTTCAGCATCGTCTATGGTGCGCTGAGCGCCTGTGTGCAGACCGACCTCAAGTACATCAACGCTTACTCATCGGTGAGCCACTGCGGTATGGTATTGTTCGCCATCCTGATGTTCAACACCACGGCAATGACCGGTGCTGTGCTGCAGATGCTCTCTCACGGTCTGATGACGGCCCTCTTCTTTGCCCTCATCGGTATGATTTATGGCCGCACCCACACCCGTGACATCCGTGACATGGGCGGTATGATGCACATCATGCCTTACCTGGGCGTGGGCTATGTGATTGCAGGTTTGGCATCGCTGGGTCTGCCGGGTCTGAGCGGTTTCGCTGCCGAGATGACCATCTTCTTCGGTTCGTTCCAGCACACCGACATGTTCCACCGCGTGCTCACCATCATGGCAACCACCTCGATTGTCGTGACGGCAGTTTACATCCTGCGCGTTGTTGCCAAGTTGCTCTTTGGCGAGGTACAGGATGAGCATCACCGCACGTTGACCGACGCTAGCTGGGAGGAGCGCCTCTCGACCGCCACGCTGATTCTGGCTGTGGCTGCCATCGGCTGCTTCCCCAACTTCTTTATTAACATCATCAGCAGCAGCTTCGAGCCCGTTGTCAAGGCGCTCCAGGCTGCTCTGCCCATGCTCTGATGAAAGTGTTTAACCTGATAATAAAAGCATAAGATAGAGATATGAATTTTAATCTGGATTATTCACAAATCTTGTTAATGCCGCAGGAAATTGGCCTGTTGGTGGTTTTCGTGCTTGTTTTCTTATACGACACTTTCATGCCTGAGCGCTCCAAGCGTTATACGGCCCTGTTCTCGGTCATCATGATGGCGCTCTACACGATATACTGCTTCTGCATGCCCATTGTGACAGGAGAGGCCTTCGGCGGCATGTTCGAGTCCAACACCGCCACTTGGGTGACCAAGAACATCCTCAACGTGGGTGTCGTGCTGGTGCTCCTGCAGGCTGTGAAGTGGACCGACAGCGACTTCGTGAGCGTTCGTCGTGGTGAGTTCTACGAGTTGACGCTGCTGACGCTGTTCGGTATGTTCCTCATGGTATCGGCACGCCACTTCCTGCTGTTTGTCATCGGTCTCGAGACTGCATCGCTGCCCATCGCTGCCCTGGCAGCCTTCGAGAAGCGTCATTATGAGTCCCATGAGGCTGCTGCTAAGTACATCTTCACCGCCATCTTCTCGTCGGCGATTTTCCTGTTGGGAATCTCCTTCGTTTATGGCCTGAGCGGTTCACTCTACTTCAAGGACATTGCCACCGCAATCATCGGCAACCATTCGGCGTTGCTGATTGCTGCTCTGGCGTTCGTGATTGCAGGTGTGGGCTTCAAGCTCTCGCTGGTGCCCTTCCACTTGTGGACTGCCGACGTTTATCAAGGCTCGCCCACGGCTGTGACCAGCTACCTGTCGGTCATCAGTAAGGGTGCCGCCGCATTCTCGTTCCTGGTGATTCTGGTGCAGGCCTTTGGTGCTGCCTATTCCCAGGTATGGGAGTGGATGCTCTATGCGCTCATTGTGCTCACCATCACCTTGGGCAACCTGTTCGCCATCCGTCAGCGCAACCTCAAGCGCTTCTTGGCGTTCTCGTCCATTTCCCAGGCCGGTTACATCATGCTCGGTGTGATTGCCGTCAATGTGATGGGTATGACCTCGATGATTTACTATGTGCTGGTGTACATCTTCAGCAACCTCGCCGCCTTTGGTGTGATTGCCGCTATTGAGCGCCAGACGGGTCGCGTCACCATGGACGACTACAACGGCTTGTTCAAGACCAATCCCTGGCTAGCCTTCACGATGATGCTGGCGATGTTCTCGCTCGGTGGTATTCCCCCGTTTGCAGGCTTCTTCAGCAAGTTCTTCATCTTTGTGGGTGCTTGCCATCAGGGTTCGATAGCCATCTATGTACTCGTGCTCATCGCGTTGGTCAACACGATCATCTCGCTCTACTACTACCTGCTCGTGGTCAAGGCCATGTTCCTGCGTCAGGACGACTGTGTCATCCCCACCATCAAGAGCCACTGGACCGAGCGTCTGGGTCTCATTCTGTGTGTGCTGGGTGTCATCTTCATCGGTCTGATTTCGTGCATCTACGCCTACATCAACGGCTCTGTTGATGCCATCGGCGCGATGTTCTCGGCTATTCAGTGAGCGGGGCTCAATGGAGTTTAAAGGTTATAGTTTAAAGGTTACAGGTTGCAGGTTATAGTAGCAACCCACTCTCTAAACTCTAAACCCTAAACTCTAAACTTTAAGTTTCGCGCAGCGAAACTTAAATAAAAAGTACACTACTTCTGATATCATTTAGCATAACCAAAGCAGAAGAAGATTTGTTTCATGTAGAGGGGAAGGCTCTGTGGTGCACCATAGGGCCTCCCTTGATTTTTATTGAATCTGGTGGTAGGGTGTAGATATTAAATGTGATTATTTGTCCTCATTTTTATTGGAAATATGAGGAATTGTTATTATATTTGCGCCATAACTTGAAAAAATAAAAACTTGTACTAACTCATAAATTCCTATTGTTATGAAGAAATTATTACTCTTTTCACTGGCTGTGCTGCTGGTATCGCTGGCAGCCCGTGCCGATGTGGCCATCAACGCCACCAACTTCCCTGACGCGATCTTCCGCTCCTACCTCATGGGCCAGTATCCCAGCGGCACCATCACCACGGCGCAGCTCAATGCCCGTGACACGTTGAATCTGGCTTACAAGGGCATTTCCGACATGACGGGTGTGCAGTATTTTACCCAATTGAAAAGATTGGATCTCTACTCGAATAATCTGACCACGATTGACGTGAGCGCCAACACCAAGCTGATTTACCTCAATTTGGGATACAACAAGTTGACGTCACTCAACGTGGATAATAACACTGTTCTGCAGGAATTGTATCTCCAGAACAACCAGATTTCTCTTTTCACGGTTACGAACCATAGTGCCTTGAGGACGTTGTGGATAGCAAACAATCCTAATTTGACGTCGCTCACCTGCTACCGCAATGCAATCACCAGTTTTGATATCTCCAATTGTACTGCCTTGGCCAGTTTGAGGTGCTACGAGAATGCTAATCTAACCACTATCTATGGGTTGGCCTCCTGTACCGCAATCACTTATATGGACTGTGAGGACTGCGCCATCACCGACTTGAGCGCTGTCTCAGGCATGACGAACTTGGAAAAGCTTTATGCACGCTACAATCAGCTGACGTCACTCAATGTCTCTGGTCACCACAATCTGTCTTACCTCAGGGTCACGGGTAATACACAGCTGACAGAGCTCTTGTGCTATAGTTGTG
This sequence comes from uncultured Bacteroidales bacterium, assembly GCA_902800715.1. Classification (GTDB taxonomy): domain Bacteria; phylum Bacteroidota; class Bacteroidia; order Bacteroidales; family Muribaculaceae; genus Sodaliphilus. Next base: position 208,186 of record CADCFN010000003.1, on the reverse strand, counting down.
ACTTGACCACGCTCGTGGTTTCGGGCTGCTCGGCGTTAAAAACGCTGAAGTGTTATTATAATTCTAATCTAACTGCCATCACTGGCCTGGCTGGTTGTATCGCATTGACCTATCTGGACTGTGAGGACTGTGCCATCACCGAACTGCCCGGCGTGAACAACATGAACAACCTGCAAACGCTGTGGGCCCGTAACAACCAGTTGACGGGCACCCTTGAAGTGAGCAACAAACCTCAACTGAAATATCTCAGGGTTAGTGGTAACACGGGGCTGTTAGAGCTCAGATGCGCCTACTGCGCCTTGACATCGCTTGATGTGACAGGCTGCACTGGTCTGGACTTATTACATTGTGAAGTAAACAGCAATCTTTCCACCATCCAGGGACTGACTGACTGCACAGCATTGACTTGGTTTGGCTGCGATTATTGCGCGTTAACTTCACTTGACGTGACGTTCTGTCCTGGCCTCAAAAGTTTTTATTGCTATAATAACCAGTTGACCTCGCTCAACGTGACGGGTCTGACTTCCCTTGTGAACTTGAACTGCATGAACAACCCTGACCTTGGCAGCATTACCGGCTTGAGTGACTGCTCGGCCGTGACTTATTTAAACTGCTCTAACTGCGGCCTCCCCAGCCTGAATGTGGATAATATGAACGACCTGGGGGAACTGTGGTGCAGTGGCAATCTGTTCACCACACTCTTGGTAATTAATAAACCCCAGTTGACGGCACTGGTTGCCAACGATAATCTATCACTTGAACAATTAGAATGCTACTCTTGCGCTCTGACCCGTTTGGAAGTTTATAATTGTCCTGTACTGAATTATATCGATTGCATGTACAACCAATTGACTGAACTGGACGTCACCACTTGCCCAGAGCTCATGTATCTACTGTGTGAAGACAATCAACTGACCGAACTGGACATCAGCCGCAACTCCAAACTCCTCTACCTCTGGTGCCGCTACAACCTGTTGACAAGTGTGGACCTGAGCACTTGTCCTGACAATTTCCTTTCTCTTGACATCCGTCACAACCAGGTTTCAGGCACTATCGATGTCTCGAGGTTTGCCTCGTTACTCCATTTAATGTGCACCAACAATCAGATTTCTCAAGTGGTACTTGGTAACCATGATGATCTCATTTACCTTTTGTTAGATTTTAATCAGCTAACGAGTATTGATGCCCGTGGCTGTAGTGCTTTGCAAATTTTCCGTACTCAGAACAATCAGTTGACCAGCCTGCAGTTGGGTAATAGCCCTGATTTGAATCTATTAGCCCTATTCTATAATGAACTCAATGCCAGCCAGATGGGTCAGATCGTCAACGCGTTGCCCACACGCAGCGCCGATGATCCCGGAGAGCTTTATGCCATTGTCGATGATAATCCCGAAGACGATACCGTTGAGGGTAATGTCATCACTGCAGCCCAGGTCAGCCAGGCCAATGCTAAAAATTGGGATGTCTATCATTGGGATTGGGACGGCGCAGGCTGGAGACCCTATGCCGGCAGCGCGGGTATGGCAGGTGACGTGAACGATGACGGTGATGTGACCATTGCCGACGTGACCGCCTTGATTGATTACTTGCTGAACGGTAATGACAGTGGCGTCAATTTGGGTAATGCCGACGTGAGCGGTGACGGTCAAGTGAACATCGGTGATGTGACATCATTAATCGACATGCTGCTCAGTGGCTCGTCTAGCAAGGTAATGAAGTCCTCGATGGAACACGCTGCGTCATCCCCAAAGCCCGTCCTCTTCAACAAGGAACTTTTCCTCGAGAAGCCTCACAGGATTAAAAACTGACTTTGACCACCAGTAGAGTGGAGACTAGGGATAAATCCACTCAACTGATGTCTAGCTGTTAAACAGACGGTGTGTCATAATGAAGTGCCGGATTTTTAACCGCCCTGCGGGCGGGAAATTAAAACAAATTATTTTTAAAATTTAGTATACAAATCGTTGTACTTTGAATTTTAATTGAAATTTGTTTAATTTCCCGTGCGTAAGCATGGTTAAATTGCTGAGGCAGTTCTTGACACACCGTCTGTTTTTTGTGGATTGCTTGACAATGTTAAGTTCAAGGGCATAATATCTAAGAAAAAAGTATTTTCTAGAGAAAAATGGTTATCTTTGCGATATCTTAATCAATTAATTATTGCGATATGCAAAAAGTCTTTTTGACAATATTATGCCTGTGGGCGCTGGGCGCTGGCGCCGTAGGGGTGAAATCCGGTAGTGCGATGACTTTGGTGGACAGTTGCGGCTTCTTTCCGCAGCTGAGCCTTGATGGCCAGTGGTTGCTTTATTCGCCCACCGATGCAAAGAGCCTGATGTTGAAAAACCTGTCCACGGGGCAGGTGACCACCGTAGCCAATACGGGTTACCCGGGCTTTGACGCCATTTTTGGCGCCGACGGCAAGGTGTATTACATTACGCAGCAGCGCAAGGGTAACGGTCTGGTCTATCGCACGGGGCATTGCTATAACCCCTCGACCGGCAAGAGCCAGGTTGTGCTCAAGCCGCAGCATGGACGCGTTGAGGCGCTGCAGGCCGCCACAGGCGTGGTTGTCAACGGTGAGCGCCAGTACTACCGCAGCAATGATGGGGTGGGGGCTTATGTCTATACCCGAGGCTCATTGCTCTATCTCGTCGATGAGTATGGTGCCACTCGCACCATGGAACCCGTCAAGGGGAGCAACGGATACCTGTGGGCCAAGTTGTCGCCCGACGGCACTAAGGTCTTGTTCGAGGCTGCCGCCAAGGGGCTTTATGTCTGTGACCTCGATGGCAGGTTAGTCGCCGATTTGGGGCAGTACCTGATGCCCTGCTGGTACAACAACGATTATATCGTCGCCATGAGCAATGCCGGCAATACCCGCACCAACGGCTCCTGCATCTGGCTGCTGTCGGTTGACGGCAGGACCTGCAAGCCCATCTCGTCGAACAATGAACGTGCTGTCCAGCCCATGGTGGCTGGCAACAAGGTCGTCTATACCATCCAGTACAGCGGCGAAGTCAGGCAGGTGGAGCTGGATATCCCTGCCGCCATGTGGCAGACGGTCGCTCTGGGTAAGGGCAAGACCGAAAAAGTGAAGAATCCCGCGAGCAAGAAAGACGTGCCGCGCGTGTTCATCAATCCGGGCCACGGTGGCCACGACAGCGACGACCGCCATGTGCCCACATGGGTCATCGGCGCGCAGGACACGTTGCACTACTATGAGTCCAACTCCAACCTGACCAAGGGACTCGCCCTGGAGGAGATTCTTACCAACAAGGGCTATGAGGTCGCCCTGTCGCGTCGCACCAACACGACCGAGGACGACCTGGACCTCTTCGAAATCGTATCACTTGCCGCCAACAGCGGTGCCGACATCTTCTTCTCAATCCACAGCAATGCCACGGGCATAGTGAAGCGCATCAACTTCCCCCTTGCACTGTATCGCGGATGGGACTACAAACCCGTCGTGGAAGGCAGCCTGAAGCTGAGCGAGGCAGTGATGAAATATGCCGCCCAAAACGAGCTTGCCGTGTGGACCCATAAGGAGCGCAGCCGTGGTGACTGGTCGTTCTATCCCGAGTGGGGCTACCAGGTGGGATTGGGCGTGTTGCGCTACAACAAGTTGCCCGGTATGTTGAGCGAGGGTTCGTTCCATGACTATCTGCCCGAACGGGAACGTCTGCTCAACGACAGCTATTGCTGGCTCGAGGCGTGGAACCAGTCGCTGGGCATTGATGAGTACTTCGGCCGCAGCAAACAGTTCAAGAACGGCGTTATCGCAGGTACCGTGCGCTGGACCGACCTGTTCCGTGAGGATGAAGACGGACGCCTGTTTGACGCCGACAGGCAGCGGACGGTGAACGGTGCCCTCCTGCGTCTGTACAACGAGAGGGGAGCGCTGAACCGCATCTTCAGGACCGATGACCTGGACAATGGCGTGTTTGTGTTCACCAACCTGCCGCCTCAGAAGTACAAACTCGAACTGCTCTATGGCGCCGAGGATAACCTTTACACGACCGTCAAGGTCAATGTCAAAAAGAACAAGACATCCTACAAGAACCTGACCCTGAAGAAGGACCAGAAGCCCAAGAAGAAATAACTCTAACGAATAAACGTGATATACACTATGAAAAAATTGTTTTTGTTCATGCTGGCTGCGGCACTAGCGCTGCCGGCAATGGCACAGGAGGTGGAGATCGTCTCCAAGCAGCGCCTGCTCGAGGGTGTTGAGGGACCCGCCTATTTCCCAGTGCTCAATCCAACGGGCAACCGGCTGCTGTTCTCGACCGAGGACGGTGCGCTCAAGCTGCACGACTTTGCCGATGGCGTGACAACGGTAGTCACGCGCGACTATGTGGCGGGCAATGACGCCTGCTTCGGTGGTGACAACAAGGTGTATTTTGTCACCCAGCAGATGGGCGAGGACCATCTGATTTACCGCACGGGGCAATGCTTTGACGTTTCGACCCGTCAGGTGGCTGTCGTGACATCGTCACAGCATGGTGCCGTTCATGCGGTGCCTGCTACCCGTGGCGGCGCACTGAGGGCTCCCCAGCAGAACTACGATTCATCGACCAATATCGGCGAGGCGGTCTGGACCGAGGAGAGCCGGGTACATGTAATCGTTGACGGCAAGGAGCGCGTTTTCAGCCCCGTGGACTCCTGGGCTGGCTACCTGTGGGCGTCGCTCTCGCCCGACGGCAAGCGCGTGGCATTCTTTGCTGCGGGCAAGGGCATTGTGATTATCGACTTGCGTGGCCAGATGCTCGCCATGCTGGGCAACTATGAAATGCCATGCTGGTACAACAACGACTATCTGGTGGCACAGAACGCCAAGGACGATGGCCACCAGTTCACCTCGTCGCAGCTTCTTCTGCTCAAGGCCGACGGCACCTGGCAGGCCGAACTGACCAAGCCTGTGTCGATGGCGATGCACCCCACCTGTGGCGGTGGCAAGATTGTCTATTCGACCATCGACGGCCTGCTGTATGAAATGAAAATCAACATTCACGAATAAAACGCTGTAGTGTCATGAAAAAGAATCTTTTCAAACCGATGATATTGGCGCTGATGGCAGTTTTTGCCGTGAATGTGGCGAGCGCCCAGCAGCCCCATGTCTATATCAACCCCGGCCATGGCGGCTATGACAGTGACGACCGCAATATGGTCATCTATCCCTTTGTTCAGGGCGACAGCGCCGGCTCTTGGGAATCCAAGTCCAACCTGCGCAAGGGCCTCGCCCTGCGCGAAATCCTGCAGAAGAAAGGCTACAAGACCAGCATCTCGCGTGTGACCAATACCACTGCCGACGACTTGGCGCTCTCGACCATCGTCTCCCTGTGCAACCAGAGCGGTGCCGATGTGTTCTATTCCGTCCACAGTAACGCTACGGGCACCAGTGCCCGCACCAATTTCCCGATGGTGTTCTACCGTGGCTACACGGGCTCGCCTCAGATTGCCAATGCCGATGTGCTGGCTGCCGACCTTGAGCCTTACTTGTATGCCAGTCAGAACACCGTGTGGACCCACAACTATCAGATTTGGGGCGACTGGTCATTCCGTCCCGAGTGGGGCACACAGGGCTATGGCGTGCTGCGTGGCAACCGCGCCGTCGCCAACTTGAGTGAGGGCTCCTTCCATGACTATATTCCCGAGGCCTACCGACTGCTCAGTTTCTACTACTGCTGGATGGAGGGCTGGAACATCTCGCTCGGTGCCGACAAGTACTTCGGACGCCTGAACGATTACGACCTGGGCGTTGTGACGGGCAACGTGCGCGATGACCGCATCAAGCGACTGCAGGAATGCGCACAGCCCTTCCTCGTCTATGGCGACGACAACCTGATGCCCATCCACAACGCTACGGTACGCCTGCTCGATGCTGCTGGCAACGAGGTGCAGCAATGCGTGACCGACACGCTGCGCAACGGCATCTACGTCTTCAAGTATGTGACACCCGGCACTTATACGGTCGAGGTGAGCACGCCCAAGCATTTCACCCAGACCAAGACGGTCACGGTAACTGCCAATGCGCCCACCTACCAGAATTTCTACCTCAAGCGCGTGCGCGACACGCCTCCCGAGGTGCTGGAATACAGCCCCGTGTGGAACGAGGGTGACCCCGCCGTGAAGTGCAGCACGCCCATCGTCCTGACGTTCAACTGGGATATGGACAGCGTGACGACGTGTGGCGCATTCACGCTCGACCCACCCGTGGAGGGCAATTTCAAGTGGGAGGACTCTTACCATCGCCTGGTATTCACGCCGGTTGACGCTTTTGACGTGAGCACGCTCTACACGATGACGCTCAAGAAAAGCGCCGAGCATGGTGGCGGCACGCCGATGGTCGAGGACTTCACCATGCAGTTCCTCACCCAGCCGCGCAACCACCTGGCCGAACTGGCGGTGTTCCCCTACGAGGGCGCTCAGGTCCACTATAAGACGCCGACCGTTGAACTGCGTGTGGACTCCTTGCTTGACAGCTATAACCTGTTCCAGCGCCTGCGCGTACTCGACAACGAAGGCAATGAACTGGATTGGAACAAGCGCAGCATCAAGTATAACAAGCGCGGTGACGCTTACGGCTTCGTGCGCATCCCGCTCGTCAAGGACATCGAGGTGGGCAAGGATTACCAACTCATCCTCGACGTGGACATCGCCGACACTGCCGGCATCCATCTGCCCGCCACCCGCATCATCAACTTCACCGGTGTTGACGCTGGCGCCGACAAGCCCGGCATGGAGGTTGTCGAGGGCTTTGAAAGCACTGACGGCTTCAGTGTTATGGAAAATCCCACATACGACACTGAATCTAAAATCACCGCCTCGACCGACAGGTTGTTCGGTAACAAATCGCTACAGTTTGCATATGTGTATAACTTTGATATAGAATATTACGGCAGGAGTCAAGGTTTCATTTTTGATGAGGCTCCGGCTGTGAAGTTTTCACGCGGCGACACCTTGGGTATCCACGTGTGGGGCGACATGAGTTACAATATCCCAAGTGTCATTCTCAGTATTCCTTGCGATGGCTATTCATACGTGTGGCCAATTGAACTAGGCGAAATCAATTTCCACGGCTGGCGATATCTGGAAATTCCTCTTGACCTGCCGGCTGACAGCACATTCCAATTGCATGGTTTTACTATAAGACACAACCATCCGCTGATGGGCAAGAGCGGAGGCACAATCAAGTTCGACAACCTGCTCAAGAAGGCGTCCTCAGGAGTTGATGAGACTCGCCTGGCTGGCATGAAAGTGAATGTGGCTGGCGACTACATCGTCGTCAGTGCCGACACCTGGGTGCGGGGCGTGGAACTGATTGACGTGAACGGCCGCACCGTTAAGGCTGCTGGCGGCAATTGCCTGAATGTGGCTGATGTCGATCACGGCATCTATATCGTCCGCGTCCACATCAATGGCCAAACCGCCACCCACAAGGTGAGACTTTAACATCACCATTCTTTAACCTCAACAAGACTCGGTCCTGTGCTTGGTTTCATGCCAAGCGCAGGACTGTTTTCTCATGTCCAACCATGCTCTTTTTGGCTATGATTGGTGTCTGGTAAAAAGATGGCACCATGGTTAATCAATTGAGAATAAAGCATATATAGGCAATTGCCGATTTGGTGACCATTTGCCTCTTGCTGAAATTGCCGAATCTGATGGGACGGATACTATGGTTTTCGTTAAAAACTGACATTTTGTCAGTTTCTTGGTTTAAAATAGTTTAAAAACCTGACACGCTGGCTGCGTTTTTTAACGGTGCTTAAACTTTGGGCGCTTGGCATCGGGTTTGCTGAATAGGGGAGTGAACGCTGGGCAACAGCCCCGCTAGTGAACAAGAAAATTTAATAATAATCATAAATAACAAATAAATAATTAGGAGGTAAAAACTATGTATTTTCCTGTAATTCGCAACAACCGCAACAATTGGTTAGACAGTGCTTTCAATGACCTGTTTGATATGGATTGGACCCCGCGCCATGTGACCACAGCTCCCGCTGTCAATGTCAAGGAGAGCGACACCGCTTTCACCATGGACATCGCTGCTCCGGGCCTCAAGAAGGAGTTCTGCTCAGTCAACATCAACAACGAGGGCAACCTGGTAGTCAAGATTGAGAACAAAGCGGAGCATGAGGAGAAATCTGACGAAGAGGGCAAGACCCATCACTATCTGCGCCGCGAGTTCTCTTACGCCAATTATGAGCAGACCTACGTGCTGCCCGAGAACGTGGACAAGGAGGGCATCAGTGCCAAGGTCGAGGATGGCATCCTGACCATAGGGCTCCCCAAGCTCACTCCCGAGCAAGAGAAGAAACTCGATCGCGTCATCGAGATTGCCTAACCCCAGCACATCCCTGGCAGGGAAGATTACAGGCACCTGTGGCATTGAGCCACGGGTGCTTTTTGGTTTTTGTGTTAATAGTGGTTGTTTTGTGTTAATGATTGTTTAGTTTGGGCAAATTAATGGGCGATTTGGGTGCCTCCGTCTGAATTTTTACTTAACTTTGTAGTCTCAAATGTCGGTGGGATACCGATATTATAGAATTATTAACATAGAGTTACATTCATTAACCGATTTGTAATGATAATTAAAGGTCATAATGTTACACTGATTGCCGACAGCAGCACGACGCGCACCGAGTGGGCCTTGATTGAGGATGGCAAGGTGTTGAACGATGCGTTTACCTCAGGACTGAACCCTTTCTTCATGACTCGACGTGAAATCAGTCACAGCATCCGCCTGGAGTTGCCGCCTGAATTCTTCAAGCGGCGCTGGAACCACGTCTATTTCTATGGCGCTGGTTGCTCGGGTCCCGAGAAAAACAAAATCATCGAGTCGTCGCTGGTAGCGCAGTTCAAGACACCGGTGACGGTGATGAGTGACCTGTTGGGCGCGGCGCGTGGCCTTTTGGTGCGTGAGCCGGGACTGGCTTGCATCTTGGGCACGGGTAGCAATTCGTGTTTCTATAATGGCGACACCATAGCCAAGAATGTGCCTGCGTTGGGCTTTATCCTGGGTGATGAGGGCAGTGGCGCGGCGCTCGGACGCGTATTCCTGGGTGATGCCCTCAAGGGGCTGGCTCCGCAAGAACTTACCGAGGCTTTCTTCGACAAATACAAGGTGACGCGCGCCGAGGTCCTTGACGCTGTGCTCAATAACCCCGCCGCAACCCGCAACCTGCGCAACTATTCGTTTTTCTTGAGCGAACATTTGGATAGCCCCTATGTCCACGACCTGATCGCTGGTGAGTTCAGGCGTTTCTTTGAGCGCAATGTGGCGCAGTATGATTACAAGAGTTATCCTGTGAACTTCGTTGGCCCAGTTGCCACAACCTACAGCGAAATCCTGCTCGAGGTCGCCAATGACTTTGGAGCAACGGTGAAGAAAATCGTCCTCAGCTCCATGCCGGGTCTCGTCGCCTTCCACAGCGACCAGATGCTGTAAGCGATTTTTTTCTCTACCATTTAGTCTAATTTACGTCATCAGTCCATCATCTGAGATTTTCCTTTCAGATGATGGATTTTTCTTAAAAAGTGTAGTTAAATCATAAATAATGTTGTAAAGCGGGCTGTTTGGCGGGTTTTGTTTTGGTTTTTCGTTTGGTTTAACTAATTTTGTTGCATTAGAAATCAAGAAAAACCCAAACGGAACGATATGAAAAAAACAATTCAAGTATTGTTAAGTATAGCAGCCTCTCTGGTGGTAGCAGCCCCGTTGCACGCCCAGGAGCAAGTGTTCACTCAGGAACAGCAGGACGCTGTGCAGCGCGTGGTGGCGAGTAAGCTGCCCGAGCACATGGGGGTGGGTGACCTCAAGGTGCGCTCCTTGGTCATCGAGAACGATACCATCAAGGTGGATGTGAGCGAGAATTTCGGTGATGTGCCCTTTACCCAGTCGGGCGTGTCGGCGATGCGCAGCGAGATTCGCGAGGCATTGGGCGCTGAATACGGCGACTCTCCGGTGCTCATCACCATCGTCGGCAACGACATCAACAAGTATTTTGCCGACTATGAGCCCGCCTACAAGCGCAGCCACAAGCCCTTCATCAGCGAACTTGACGCCAAGCGGCACTACAAGCACGGTCTGGATGGCAACATCGTGGCGATGTGGCCTAGCCACGGCTGGTATTTCGAGCCTAAACTCAACCGCTGGGAGTGGCAGCGTGCCCGACTGATGCAGACTGTCGAGGACATGTACACCCACAGTTATGTGCTGCCCTTCCTCATTCCCATGCTGGAGAATGCCGGCGCCTATGTGTGGAACGCCCGTGAGCGTGACACCCACAATTTCGGTGTCGTGGTCGATAACGACGGCGGCGAGGCGCAGCAGGGCTACAGCGAGCACAACGGCAAGCAGAAGTGGCAGGCTGGCAAGGATGGCGGCTTTGCCTACCTGCACCCGACCTACAAGGACTTTGAGAATCCCTTCACCGAGGGTACCTACCGCATGGTCAAAGCCGAGAGGGACAAGAAGAAACTCTCGAAGGCCGCATGGGACGTTGATATGCCCGAGGCTGGAGAGTTCGCTATCTATATCTCCTACAAGTCGCTGCCCAACAGCGCCAGTGACGTGACTTATACCGTTAACAGCCTGGCTGGCGACCGCCAGTTCCGTGTGGACCAGACGATGGCTGGCGGTGTGTGGGTGTATTTGGGCACCTTCCCGCTTGCCAAGGGCATGAACCATTCGGTCGTCGAGGTGTCCAACCTGAGCGAGGTGAAGGATGCCGTGATTACTGCCGACGCGATTAAGGTGGGTGGCGGTAAGGGCAACATCGTGCGTCGCGTGGCTTTGCCCACCGAGGAGAACCGCCGTCTTGCCGCCGAACAGGAAAACGAGAAATACCTGGGCAAGGAAGGCGTGCAGTACAGTTACATCGGCAGTGGTGAGCATCCCTGGTTCCACCTGGGCTCACGCTACTACCTGCAGTGGGCTGGCTTCCCCGACAGCGTCTATTCGACCTCTCACGGCATCAATGACTATACCGATGACTACCGCAGCCGTGGCGAGTGGGTTAACTACCTCGCTGGCGGCAGCGACGTGCTGCCCGGCCGTGGCGGCCTGAAGGTGCCGGTGGACATCTCTTTCTGTCTGCACACCGATGCGGGCGCTACACCCGACGACGAGATTGTGGGCACCCTGCTCATCTATTGCACTCGTGCAAATGGCAAGCAGTTCGGCAAGTATGCCAATGGCACGCCGCGTGAGCTCTCGCGCCGCTACTGCAACCTGCTCTCAACCGAGATTGTCAAGGACATCCGCGCCAAGTGGGAGCCCAACTGGACACGTCGTGGCATGTGGGACAAGAGCTACTATGAGGCGCGTGTGCCCGAGGTGCCCGCCGTGCTCATGGAGCTGCTCTCGCACCAGAATTTCGCCGATATGAAATACGGTCTCGACCCGATGTTCCGCTTCGATGTGAGCCGCGCCATCTACAAGGGCATGTTGAAGTTCATCGCCCAGCGCGACCATCGCTCCTATGTCGTGCAGCCCTTGCCTGTCAACACGTTTGCCATCACCAAGACCGATAAGCACAACTATCTGCTCACCTGGAATCCCACCCATGATGACCTGAGCGACAATGCCGATGCTACGGGCTACATCGTGTGTGAGCGCGTGGGACTTGACGGCGCGTTCAAGGAAATCGCCACGACGCGCGGTCCGCAGTACAGCGTGCGCATCAACGATAACAAGATACACTCCTATCGCATCATCGCCATGAACGACGGTGGCCGCAGCTTCCCCAGCGAGACGTTGAGCCTGGGCGAGGCGGCAGGCAGTCAGGGCGATGTGCTGGTGGTCAACGGATTTACCCGCGTGAGCGCTCCCGACTGGTTCGACGGTCCCGACCGTGCCGGCTTTGACGACAACAAGGACCATGGCGTGCCCTACATCCAGCAGATTAACTATCTGGGCTCGCAGTATGAGTTCCGTCGCGCCATCGAGTGGAAAGATGACGACGCGCCTGGCTTCGGCTCCAGTCGCAGCGACCATGAGACCATGAACGTGGCAGGAAACACCTTTGATTATCCCGCTGTTCACGGCGAGGCGCTGATGAATGCAGGCTATTCTTTCGTTTCTTGCAGTCAGCAGGCGTTGGAGAACAATTACAACACCGAGGGCTACCGTCTGATGGACCTCATTCTGGGTAAGCAGAAGGAAATCAAGACCGGCAGCGGTCTGATGCCCACGCGATTCAAGATTTACACCGCAGGCTTGAAGAACGCTTTGCGCCAGTTCACCGCGGCAGGAGGCTGCGTATTCCTCTCAGGTGCCTATGTGGGCAGCGACCTGTGGGACAACGCCGCCGGCAACAATGATGAGGCAGGAAAGACCTTTGTGAAGGACGTGCTCGGCTTTGAGGGCTTGCACGGGCGCGCGTCGCTCGACGGCACCGTCACCACCGTGGACAGCCCCGAAATCCGCTTGTCGTCACCAGGTGCATGGAGCTTTACCAGCAAGTTGAATGATAAAACCTACGCAGTCGAATCACCCGATGCCGTCCGTGCCAGCGATGACCGCGGTTTCACATGGATGCGCTACGGCGAGAACGGACTGCCTGCCGCTATAGCCAGCGAGCGTGGCGGGTACCGCACTGTGGTCATGGGATTCCCGCTCGAGACGGTAACAACCGCCCAGGAGCGAACAAGCCTCGTGTCCCGCATCATGGACTACCTCAAAAACAGGAATTAATCCCACCAAACCTGGAAAATCCAGTTTCTCTAGATAATCTAGAATGTCTAGAAAATCTAGCCCCTCTAGTCAAGAAAAGAAATCAATTTTTAAACAATAATAAAACAGAAAGAAATCATGGGAAGAATTAATTGCTTTATCCCGTTTGTCAGCCCCGAACAGGCTGCGCAGACCATCGAGCACCTCAAAGGTCAGGAACTGGTGAACAAAATCTATTTGCTCGCCACAGTGGACAAACCCAAACCTGTTGAGGGTTGCGAAATGGTGCCCGTCAATGTGCTCACGTCTACCACCACAATGCGTGAAATCGCTGAGCGTGCCGATGCCGACTATGTGTTGCTCTACACCAAGTACGACAACTTGAAGATGGGTCCCTTCTCGCTGGAGCGTTTCGCCAAATTGGGCGACGATACCCAGTCGGGTATGCTCTACGCCGACCACTATAATGTGACCGAAAAGGGTGCCGACAAGGCTCCCGTTATCGATTACCAGTTCGGTAGCCTGCGCGACGACTTCGACTTCGGCTCGGTGCTGTTCTTCTGCGGCAAGTGCTTCAAGAAGGCTGTCGAGGCGATGAAGGCCAACTACGAGTTTGCCGGTCTGTATGACCTGCGCCTCAAGTTGTCGCAGTTTGCCGCCATCACCCACATCAACGAGTTCCTCTACAGCGATGTCGAGTTGGATACCCGCAAGAGCGGTGAGAAAAACTTCGATTATGTGGATCCCCGCAACCGTGGCCGCCAGATTGAGATGGAGAAAGCCTGCACCGAGCACCTCAAGGAAATCGGTGGCTATCTGTCGCCCACGCGCGAGGAGAATGGCGAAGAAGTGCCTAACTTCCGTCACATCGAGTTCGACAAGGGCGACTTCGAGGTTGAGGCAACGGTGATGATTCCCGTGCGCAACCGCATCCGCACCATCCGCGACGCCATCGACTCGGTACTCAAGCAGAAGACCGATTTCAAGTTCAACCTGATGGTGGTGGACAACTTCTCAACCGACGGCACCCGTGAGGCTATCGCCGAGTACAACGACCCGCGCCTCATCCACATCATCGCCGACTACTATGATATGGGCATCGGCGGCTACTGGAACTTGGCTGCTCATCGTCAGAATGTCGGCAAGTTCATCGTGCAACTCGACAGCGACGATATGTACAAGGACGAGAACACGCTGCAGACGATGGTTAACGCTTTCTATGAGCAGAACGTGGCAATGGTTGTCGGTACCTACCAGATGACTGACATCCACCTCAATCCCATCCCCCCCGGCATCATCGACCACAGGGAATGGACTCCCAGCAACGGACGCAACAATGCCCTGCGCATCAATGGCTTGGGCGCTCCCCGTGCGTTCTATACCCCCGTGCTGCGTGAGGTGAAGATTCCTAACACCAGCTATGGCGAGGACTACGCTCTGGGTCTGAATATCTCACGCTACTATCAGATTGGTCGCGTCTATGACCCCGTGTATCTGTGCCGCCGCTGGGACGACAACAGCGATGCCTCGCTCGATGTCGAGAAGATGAATCGCAACAACCTCTACAAGGACCGCATCCGCACCTGGGAACTCCAGGCCCGCATCGCACTTAATAAACAATGACGTAATAAAACGGTCTCATGCTAAGACGCAAAGCCGCTAAGTTTTTATTATTTATTTTATTTCTTAGCGTCTTAGCGACTTAGCGTGAGGTCAGGGAGGAAAATGATGGACTATAGCAAAGCGATAGAGAAACTCATCTCCAGGCAAATGCGTGACTGGGACTTGGCAGCCGCCAATTATGCGGCGCTCGCCAGTGCCAGCACACGCTCGTTGCAACTGGGTGAGTCCACTATCACGCTGCAGTTCAATCCTGAGCGGCGACGTTCTTCGGCTGCTGCCCTCGACAAGAAGTCGTTGGCAAAGCGCAAGTGCTTCCTCTGCACCGAGAACCAACCCGCAAAGCAAAAGGCCGTGCTGTGGGGTGACCACTTCAAAATTCAAGTTAACCCTTATCCAATCTTCAAGCGTCACCTCACAATTGCCGACCTGCATCATGAACCGCAACGACTGGCAGGTAGGGTGGGCGATATGTTGTTGCTCGCCAAGGCATTGCCCGACTTTGTCATCTTCTACAATGGACCCAAGTGTGGCGCCTCGGCGCCCGACCATGCTCATTTACAGGCTGGTGCCAAGGGGGAAATGCCGTTGCCCGACGAGATGAATCATGCCACAACCCATCTGTTGGCTGATGGCGACGAGGGGTTTATCGGTTTTGTGGACTCACTGGGGCGCAGCCTGTTCACTATCGAGACCTCTACTCAGCGGGCAGCCGAGCGCTATGCGTTAAGGTTGCTGGATTTGCTCCCGGTACCTGATGGTGACTATGAACCGATGGTCAATGCCTTATGCTGGTGGAATAGGACGAACCGTTTGTGGCATCTGGTCATCTTTCCGCGCCGCAAGCATCGTCCCGGCTGCTATGGCGAGGGTGAAGGCCGTTTGCTGCTCAGCCCTGGCGCCGTCGATATGGGCGGCTTGTGGGCAGTTCCTGAGCGCAAAGACTTTGATGCGCTCACGCCCGAGACCATTCGCGCATTGTATAATGAACTGTGCATGACCCGTAAGGAACTCGACCCCATCATCTCAGGTTTCTCACAACACTGGGAAGACCTCCAACCCCTCTAGGGTAGAAAAGGGACGGTTCTTTTGATGTAAAAAAATAGAAACAAGAAACTTAAAGAATATGGACGAGAAACAGATACCGCAAGTGAGAGTGGGCATCATGAATGAGCCTGAGATTGATTTCGTGCTCAATGGTGACTACCGCGTCAATGGTGCCGCATGCAGCGGTGACCAAACGGCACGCTGCATTGATGGACAGGTGGAGTGGGGTGGCAACCGCTACGGCGAACTGCTCTTCGAGCCTGTCGATGCCGAGAAAGCCTCGTTCACGCTGAAGGCGGTTACCATCGGCGTGAGTTTCCATTGGAAACGCAAGGAGGACCAGACGTTTAAAGGCGCACTCCATCTCATCGTTGAGGACGGCAAACTGACGCCTGTCAACGTGCTGAGTGTCGAGGATTACCTCCTGAGTGTCATCTCCAGCGAGATGAGCGCCAACGCTTCACTTGAGCTTCTCAAGGCTCATGCCGTCATTTCCCGTAGCTGGCTGCTGGCGCAAATTCACACCGAGGAGACCGTCAAAGCCGCAGAACGCAATCCTGATGCTCCAGGAGAGATGATGGATACTCCCGAGGAACAGGTCAAGTGGTGGGACCGTGACGACCATGTGAACTTCGACGTGTGTGCCGACGACCACTGCCAGCGCTATCAGGGCATTACCCGAGCCTCGACCGAAAAGGTGGAGCAGGCAATCCACGCCACCTGGGGACAGGTACTCATGCACGGCGGTGCGCTGTGTGACGCCCGTTTCTCCAAGTCATGCGGTGGCGTGATGGAGGAATTTGAGAACTGCTGGGAGCCGCATCATCACGACTATCTGGAGGCTCGTCGCGACGGTGAAGACGAGCAGAATTTCCCTGATCTCTCACGCGAGGACAACGCCGCCGAGTGGATTCTGTCCGCTCCCAGCGCATTCTGCAACACCACCGACCCCGAAATTCTCTCCCAGGTGCTCAACGATTATGACCAGGAGACCAAGGACTTCTACCGCTGGAAGGTGGAATATACCCAAGACGAACTCGCCGCGCTCATCAAGGAACGCACGGGCATCGACTACGGTCGCATCCGCGACCTGCAGCCGGTGGCCCGCGGCACCAGCGGCAGGCTGTACCGTCTGCGCATCGTCGGTGAGAAACGTGAACGCATCATCGGCAAGGAACTGACCATCCGTTACGCCCTGTCGCCCTCATGTCTGTATAGCTCGGCATTTGTGGTTGAGAAACATGAGGTGGGCGACGACGGCTTTCCCGCCAAATTTGTACTGCGCGGGGCAGGGTGGGGCCATGGCGTGGGCCTGTGCCAAATCGGTGCTGCCGTGATGGGCGCCAAGGGCTATGACTACAAGCATATCCTGCTGCACTACTTCGTTGGCGCCACCATCGAGAAGAGATATTAACCATAAGGCCGAATAACTAAAAAACAACTTGAAATATGGCTGCATTAGAGAGATTTAAAAAGAGTCCATGGGCATGGGTCTCGACCTTGTATTTTATTGAGGGAATACCCTATTTCCTTGTAAACGAGATTTCAGTAATCCTGTTTAAAAAGATGGGTGTACCCAATGGTCAGATGGCGCTGTTCACTAGTTTGATTTATCTGCCGTGGGTCATCAAGCCCTTGTGGAGCCCGTTTGTGGACATCATCAAGAAGAAACGCTGGTGGATCACGACGATGCAGATCCTCATGGCGATAACGCTAATCCTGCTCACCATCACGCTGCCGTCACCAGGCGAGGCGATGATACAGGCGGGGACCACTCCCATCAGCATGTTCACCGTGACGCTGATATTCTTCATCATCACGGCTTTTGCCAGCGCGACGCATGACATTGCGGCCGACGGCTTTTATATGCTGGCATTGTCACAGAAGAACCAGTCTGCATTTGTTGGAGTGCGTTCGACGTTCTACCGTTTGGCCAACATCTTTGGCAATGGCGTTCTCGTGTGGATTGCCGGTTACTTGGAGACCAAGACGTCGATACCCCAGGCATGGAAAGTGACCATGGCTATTGCTGCGGCCATTTTGTGCCTGTTCTCCTTGTACCATATCTTCTTTATCCCGCGCCCTGACAGCGACAAACCTTCTATTGAGGGCTCGTTTAAGTCTAACAGCTCGGCAGTTATGTCAGAGTTTGCCCGCACGATTAAGACCTATTTCACGAAACCTGGCGTGTGGCTTGCTATCGCTTTTATGCTTTTATACCGTTTGCCCGAGGCATTCCTGTTGAAGATGTGCAAACCCTTCCTGCTTGACCCGTCTGATCGAGGTGGTCTGGCCATGACTACTCAGGATGTGGGCCTCGCTTATGGCACGCTGGGTGTTGCTGCTCTGCTTGCCGGCGGTATCCTTGGCGGTATTTTCTCCTCTAAAGTCGGCTTGAAGAAAGCCCTGTGGTGGATGGCCGCCTGCATGACCTTGCCTTGTCTCACTTTTGTATATCTGTCGATGCAGTTACCGGTCAATTTCTATGTGATTGCAATTTGCATCATCGTCGAACAATTCGGTTACGGATTCGGATTCACAGCCTATATGCTCTACATGATGTACTTCAGTGAGGGCGAGTTCAAGACATCACACTATGCCATCTGCACTGCTTTCATGTCATTGAGCATGATGATTCCTGGCATGTTTGCCGGCTTCTTGCAGGAGTCGATGGGATATGCGGCGTTCTTTTGGTTGTCGTTCGCCTGTAGCATTGCTACGATTGCGGTGACATTCTTTGTTGACCGCAAGATAGACCCTGATTATGGTCATAAATAATGAAAAGGATATGAAGAAGATATTGTTTTTAGTAGTGTGCATGCTGGCGGCAGTGACGGCAAGTGCAGTTGTCAAGCCCGGTGTCGAGGTGCTGCGTGACGGTGGCTTTGCTCAGTTGCAGGGCAAGCGCGTGGGGCTGGTGACCAACCCCAGCGGCATTGATAACAATCTCAAGAGCACCGTTGACATCCTCAACGAGGCACCGGGCGTCAAGCTCGTGGCGCTGTTCGGTCCCGAGCACGGTGTGCGCGGCAATGCCCATGCGGGTGATGCCGTGGGCGACGCCGTTGACCCGCTGACGGGCATCAAGATGTACTCGCTCTTCGGCAAAACGCATGAACCCACTGCCGAGATGCTCAAGGACATCGATGTACTCATCTACGACATCCAGGACGTGGGCTGCCGCAGCTACACGTTCTATGCCACGATGGGCGTGTGCATGCAGGCGTGCGCGAAATACGGCACCGAGTTCATGGTCCTTGACCGTCCTAACCCGCTGGGTGGCAACAAGGTCGAGGGCAACCTCGTCGAGCCGGGCTATTTCTCCTTTGTGAGCAAATATGCCATCCCCTATATCTACGGTCTCACCCCTGGCGAACTGGCTATCTTCCTCAACGAGGAGGGCATCATCGGCCAGGAGTCCAAGACGGGGCACAAGTGCAAACTCACCGTCATCCCCATGGAGGGTTGGACGCGCGACATGAAGTTCCGCGACACAGGCATGCCCTGGGTGGCTCCGTCGCCCCAGATTCCAACCCCCGAGAGCGCCTTTTTCTATCCTATTTCAGGCATCCTGGGCGAACTCTACATCTTCAACACCGGCATCGGTTACACCCTGCCGTTCCAGACGTTTGCCGCCTCATGGATTAACGCCGACTCGTTGGCAATGAAGATGAATGCCCTGAACTTGCCGGGCATGCGCTTCAGGCCCATCAACTACAAGCCCTTCTTCGCCCTGAGCGTGGCGGTGGACAAGTCGTTGCAGGAGGTGCACGGCGTGCAGACCTACATCACCGACCCCGATGCTGCCAACTTCTGCCTCACGCAGTTCTACTTCCTGCAGGTCATCCACGAGATGTACCCCCAGGTGGAACTGTTCGAGCAGAACCCCAAGCGCTACGCCATGTTCGACAAGGTGTGCGGCAGCAAGGAAATCCGCGAGCGCTTCATCAAGCGTTACCGTGTCGAGGACATGGCCGACTACTGGAACAAGGACGCCGATGATTTCCGCGTCCGTTCCTCCAAATACTACCTGTACCACTAAATCAACACGATTATGGCTAAAGACAATAAACGATTGCTGTCGCTTGACATCCTGCGCGGTATTACCATAGCAGGCATGCTGTTGGTCAATAACCCCGGCACGTGGAGTTACATCTACCGCCCGCTGGAGCATGCCGATTGGATTGGCCTCACACCCACCGACTTGGTGTTCCCGTTCTTCGTCTTCTGCATGGGCGTGTCGATGGCATTCTCGCTCAAGAAGTTCAATTACAAGGTCTCGGGCCCGCTAATGAAGAAGATTGTGACACGCACCGTCGTCCTGTTCCTCATTGGCTGGGCTGTGCAGTGGTTCGGTCATCTGGTGCGCGGCCTGTGCAAGGGAGACCCCTTCAGCGAGGCGGTCAACAACCTGGACTCCTTGCGTTATTTGGGTGTGTTCCCGCGATTGGCACTGGTCTATTTCTTCGGCTCGGTGTGTGCGGTGCTGTTCAAGCGCAAGTTCATCCCATGGCTGGTCGGCATCATCCTGGTGGTTTATGCCCTGATATTGGGCTTTGGCAACGGCTATGATTTCTCGCTCGAGAACATCATTGCCCAGATTGACAACAGTGTGCTGGGCACCGACCACATGTATCACGAGTCGGCTTACGGCGAACAGCTCTCCTTTGACCCTGAGGGCATCCTGAGCACCCTGCCGTGTATTGCCCATGTGCTCATCGGTTATCTCGTCGGTCGCATGATTCTGAGCGTACACAACAACACCGAACGTGTCACCACGATGCTGTTGTGGGGCTCGCTGTTGGTGCTGGCAGGTTGGCTGCTGCAATACGGCATCCCCTGTGGCAAGAAGATGTGGTCCTCGACCTTCGTTATGATTACCTGCGGCATGGCGATGTGCATCCAGGCGATGCTCATCCACTTTGTCGATATCAAGGGCAAGAAGGGCGGTTGGACACGCTTCTTTGAGTCCTTCGGTGTCAATCCGTTGGCGCTCTACCTGTTGGGCACGATATTGTCCATCCTGTTCAGTGCCATTCCCATCGGCCACGATGCCGAGGGCGGCGCTCTATCCATTCACAGGGCTGTGTATAACTTCTTCACGACGTTCTGCGATGAGTACACTGCTTCGGCGCTGTATGCCATTTGCTTCGTGCTGCTCAACTGGATTGTCGGCCACATCCTCTACAAAAAGAAAATCTACATCAAGATATAATCCAGATAATCCAGGACATCCGGCATGTCCAGATAATCCAATCCTTCAAGACAATATTAACCAAATAACAAGATATTATGATGATACTTATTGCTGACTGCGGCTCCACCAAAATCAACTGGACGCTGCTCAACGGAAAAGAAAAGGTAGCTCAGATTTTCACTACCGGTATGAACGCTCTCCTGCTCACCGAGGAGGAGATGAAGGAACAAATCAAGCGTGAGCTGATTCCTCATCTCACCAATTACAAGGTGGACGAGATTCATTACTATGGCGCAGGCATCATCTCGGACGAAATCAAGCAGCAGGTGGTGAACGCGCTGCGTGCCAATCTGCCTAGCGCAGGCAAGGTCGAGGTGGCAAGCGACTTGCTCGCTGCAGCACGTGCCGTGTGCGGTCGCAAGCCTGGCATCGCCTGCATCTTGGGCACGGGCAGCAATTCGTGCTACTACGACGGTGAGAAGGTGGTGATGAATGTGTCGCCGCTGGGCTATATCCTCGGCGATGAGGGCAGCGGTGCCGTCTTGGGCAAACTGCTCGTGGGCGATGTGCTGAAGAAGCAGCTGCCCCAGCACCTCTGTGACAAGTTCATGAAGGAGTATAACCTGGACTACACGACCATTATCACGTCGGTTTACCGCAAACCTGCCGCCAACCGCTTCCTGGCACAGTTTGCCCCGTTCCTGGAGCACAACATCGAGGAGCCGGCGATTCATGATATCGTCTTCCGTTCGTTCACCGATTTCTTCAAGCGCAATGTGGCAAGCTATCCCAAATACAAGGAACTGCCTTGTAACTTCGTGGGCTCCATTGCCCTGTTTGAGAAGGCTGTGCTGCAGGAGGCCGCCGAGGCGCTGGGTATCAACATCGGTGTCATCATCAGGGAACCGATGGAGGGCCTGGTGAAGTACCATACCACCGAGGCTTGATGCCCGCTTTGCACGAGTGAAACCAGAAACTGATTTAGATTATGGCTTTTGAAAAAATCAGCGAACAAGAGTCGCTATATGATAACCTGGAAAAGAAGTCGGTGCGTGAATTGCTCACCGAAATCAACCAGGAGGACCACAAGGTGGCAGATGCGGTGCAGAGGGCGATTCCTCAAATCGAGAGACTTGTCATTGGCATCGTCGAGCGCATGAAAAAGGGCGGACGCATCTTCTACATGGGCGCTGGCACGAGTGGACGTCTTGGCGTACTTGACGCCAGCGAGATACCGCCCACTTTCGGCATGTCACCTGGGTGGATTATAGGCATCATCGCTGGCGGTGATATCGCCCTACGCAACGCTGTCGAGAATGCCGAGGACGATACCACCCAAGGCTGGAAAGACCTGCTGGAGTACAAAGTGACACCCCTCGACACGGTCATCGGCATCGCGGCATCGGGCACGACACCTTATGTCATCGGCGCCCTGCGTGACGCGCGTGCCAACGGCTGCCTCACCGCAGCCATCACCAGCAACCCCGATGCGCCCGTGAGCCAGGTTGCCGAAATCGCCATCGAGATGATTGTCGGTCCCGAGTACGTCACCGGTTCCTCACGCATGAAGAGCGGCACGGGCCAGAAACTCATCTGCAACATGATTTCGACCAGCGTCATGATTCAGATGGGGCGCGTCAAGGGCAACAAGATGGTAAACATGCAGCTTACCAACCAGAAACTCGTGGACCGTGGCACCCGCTGGCTCGTCGAGGAACTCAAGCTCCCCTACGAGGAAGCCAAGCGCCTGCTTCTGCTCCACGGCTCGGTAAAAAAGGCAATCGACGCCTACCGCGGTAACATCTAGCGGTTTGATTGCATATCATCAGTGTTGTTCTATGCCGTGACTCCTGTCACGGCTATAACCAGTGAATCAAGTAATGAAAAGAATAGCAATCCTCATGGTGACGGCACTCTTGTGCCTCACCGCCATGGCACAGGCCAACCAGGACCCGTACTATGGCCGACGCGCAACCCTCTTCGACGAGCTGCCCATCGGCAAGAAGGACATCGTCATGCTGGGCAACAGCCTCACCGACGGCTGCGAGTTCAACGAGTTACTCGGCAACCGTCATATTAAGAACCGAGGCATCGTGGGCGACATCGTCCAGGGTATGATTGACCGCATCGGTCCCATTATCGAGGGGCAACCCAAGAAACTCTTCATCATGTGTGGTGTCAACGACATCTCCCACGGCGTCACCGCCGACAGCATCGCCCGTGCGACCGAGAAACTCATTGTCATGGTCAAGCAAGGCTCTCCCAGGACTAAAATCTACCTCCAGAGCCTGCTGCCCTTCAACAACGACGTGCGCGAGTGGAAACTGCTCAAGGACCGTGACCACGTCGTCGTCGAGGCCAATGCGTTGCTCGAACAGGTCGCCCTTCGCCAAGGCGTGACATGGATTAACCTCTACCCATTGTTCGTTGACGACCAGGGCCGCCTACGCGCCGACCTCACCAACGACGGCCTCCACCTCATGGGCAAGGGCTACCTCATCTGGCGCGACGCCATCCGCCCCCACATCAAGTAACCACAATCCTCATCGGCAGGGTCTTTCTATGCCGTGGCTCCCGCCACGGCCCCTCGCCATCCAGTTCCCGCCTCCCCCGCGCCATCAGGGTCTTTCTATGCCGTGGCTCCTGCCACGGCCCCTTACAAGTTGTGGTTTAACCGTAAAAGTGTTGTATATCTCAGTGAGTTTTTCTAATTTTGTCGTTTAATGAGAATGCATTGAGCCGTGTTTCATGCCTATATGGCTCCTGCATGATGACATACAACAGGTAACTCGCTGATAATGACTACTGTGATAGTGTCGCCAGCTTTACCCGCATGGCAAGGTGCCACCGCCTTACAATCAGGGCGGTGACCCGTTATTTTGCGTTTTAATGCCAGCTATGGCAATCATCTTTTTTTGAATGAAACTAGATAAAAACATAATCACGGTAACGTCGCCCCTCTTGCCCGACCTCGACGAGTATCACGAGATGCTCCGCGAGATTTGGGACCGCAAGTGGGTGACCAACAACGGCGAATTCCACCGCCGCTTCGAGGCAGCCCTGTGTGAGTACCTCAAAGTGCCCTACATCAGCCTGTTCACCAATGGCACCCTGCCGCTCATTACCGCCCTGCAGGCCCTCAACATCAGCGGCGAGGTCATCACCACCCCCTACAGCTTCGTTGCCACCACCCACTCGTTGTGGTGGAACGGCATCAAGCCTGTATTCGTCGACATCGATATGGCCACGGGTGGCATCGACCCCGACTGCATCGAGGCCGCCATCACGCCGCGCACCACCGCCATCATGCCCGTCCACGTCTATGGCAAGCCCTGCCGCACCCGTGAGATTCAGGACATCGCCGACAAGTACGGCCTGCGCGTCATCTACGACGCCGCCCACGCTTTCGGCATCGAGGTCGACGGCAAGAGCATCCTCAGCGAGGGCGACATGTCCACGCTCAGTTTCCATGCCACCAAGGTCTTCGGCACCACCGAGGGCGGTGCCCTGGTCGTTCACGACGAGAAGACTAAAAAACGCATCGATTACCTCAAGAACTTCGGCTTCGCCGGCGAGACCGAGGTCGTCGCACCTGGCATCAACGGCAAGATGGACGAGATGCGTGCTGCCTTCGGCCTGCTCAACCTGCGTCAGGTCGATGCCGCTATCGAGGCGCGCCATCAGGTCGCCATACGTTACCGCGAGGCCCTGCGCCCCGTCGAGGGCATCACCTTCTGGGACGATATGCCTGGCGTGCGCCACAACTACGGCTACTTCCCCATCTTCGTCGATGCCGAGGCCTACGGCATGACGCGCGATGAGCTCTATTTCAAACTGCGCGAACACGGCATCTACGCCCGCCGCTACTTCTATCCCCTCATCAGCACCTTCTCCACTTACCGAGGCCTGCCCAGCGCAACCCGCGAAAACCTCCCCAACGCCACCCACATGGCCGACACCGTCATCTGCCTCCCCATCCACCACCTCCTCACACCCACCGACCAGCAACGCGTCCTCGATGTGGTGGTCAAATGAAAGGAAATGGCTGAAAAAAAACAGCGGCAGGGCACCGCTACTGTGACCAAGTGCCTCTAAAAATCAACGAATCAACCCTTTCTCATTCGCAGCAAACTATTCGTTTTATAACCGAGTTGTATTTCGAGTAGCATGGATTCCATACCACAGGGCAAGCAGCGCATATTTCTCTGGGATAACCTCAAGATTATCCTCATTCTGTTTGTTGTGATTCATCACGCCTCCCTTCCTTATGGGTTTTTAAGAGGAGAACGATGGTGTTGGTTGCTCAATATGATATTGATGCCGTATTCGATGCCCACTTTCACCGTCATTTCAGGGTATTGGTTCAAGCCTCGACCTGTAAACGTATTGGCAAGGAAATACCTTCTCCCATGTCTGCTCGTTCTTTTTCTTTGTTATGGATTTTTTCCTGACGATTATGAAGGGAAGTCTCAGCCATGGTCATTAGATGTCATGTGGTACTTATGGGCACTGTTCTTCTACTATCTGATAACACCCAGGCTATTGAAATTCAACTTGAATTTCCTGTTGTTTGCCAGTGTGTTATTGTCATTGGTCTCAGGATTTTTCCCCTTCTTGGGACTGTCATTCTCGTTAGGTCGCATGATAGGTTTTTATCCTTTTTTCCTTCTTGGCATAAAAATCAAGTCATCAGCTAAATGGCGGGCAATTTCTACAAATCAAAAAGCAATCATGGCAGCAAGAGTCATTTTTGTTGTGACTTTGATTCTGTATTTTGTCCTTTATTTGTATGACGACTCGCTGAGCAATTATATTTCATTCTTTTACAAATATAACGGGAATTGGCATTGCATACTCTATACCGTGTTCACCTATTTTGTCGTTACAGTTCTCTCATTGTCGCTGATTCTGTCAATGCCCGATAAAGAATATTGGTTTACTAAATACGGTAGCAGGTCTTTAACGCCTTACTTATTTCACCAGCTTATAATTTATTCCTTGAGTTGGACTTTGGCTGTCCCAATCATGGATAAGTGGTACGGCTATGTGTTCTATATGCTGGTCATTCCAGCCTTGTGCATGATGACCGTCCACAACCGTATTGATGGCTTTATCAAGAAACTGACGTCGTGAACCGTTTTTCAACCTGTATTATTAAAAGGAAAAATATGTTTTACTAGACCTCTAGTTATTATGGATAAAGAAAAGTGCCGTTTTTATATAAAAGAAGATTCGACAGCTGATAGACTTAGAGAGTCCTGTTCTAAAAGTCATTATTCAAATAAGAAACTAGGTTATAGAGTCATTAAAGATGGCTATGTTTTAATATCAAGAAAATGGGATGAATCTTTTCAGCTTGAAGGCGGTGTTGTTGATTCTGATATGTGCTATATACCAGAAACGGGATATACTGATACGGGGGGATGCTCATACGAATTTGATTTGTCAAGTGTAGAATATGGTGAAAAATGTATTTTTCTGGGCACATTTCATCTAGTATATGGTCATGCCATAACTGATGCATTGAAGAAACTTTGGTTTTTAAATACAGAATTAGGAAGTAAACTCATTAATGACTCTTCAGTTGATTTGGTGTATATTACTTCCTGTAATAATGATATGCCCCAGTGGCATTTGAGGATATTGGAACTTGCTGGTGTTGATGTCTCAAGGATTAAACAAATCCGAAATACCTCAAAGTATAATGAAATTATCATACCAGATAATTCATTATTTAAAGAGAACGGAATGTTGTATACTAATGAATATCGTGAAATCATCGAAAAAATTAAAGACAATGTCAGGAGCACAACCTATTATAAGTCGGCGCCCTCCTATGATTTATATTATACCAGGACCGCGTTCAAGGACGCTTCAAAAAAAGAAATAGGAGAGAAGTCGATTGAAAAGCTTTTTAAAAAGAGAGGGTTTCAGGTGTTTTCTCCTGAGACATTGCCATTAGAAGAACAGATAAGCCTCCTGATGAAGTGTAATAAATTCGCGGCGACAGAAGGCTCGTGCTCTCACGCTTCGGTGTTTTGTAATTCCTCTGCTGAAGTGATCATTTTGCGAAAAGTCAATAATGTGAATGGGTATTCAGCAATGATAAACGATTTTGTTGGTCATCGGACAGTTTTTGTCGATGTCAATCATTCGGTAAAGACAAATATGATTGCCCCAGTGGTTGGCCCGTTTTATCTGTATGTAACTAAAGACTTATCTCGTTTCTTGGGTATTAATCATTTATATTGTCCTTTAATCTTTCGCCCCTCATATTTGGTTTATCTCTATTCTGGCCCGATTAAGAAAAAGTATTATCAGATAAGAACATTCTTACGATTGAGAGGCAGATATTTGGCTCTTAAATCCTATGTAAACGATATTTTGCACAAGTGATTTCTTTATGCACTTCAAGACTTAAACCACGATACTTGGCAACAAGTTTGTCAAATAGATAACTGGGAATAGAATCCACCATTTGGGAGAAGATATAAGGGCTCATTTACAATTAAATTGTTACCGCACAACTAGAATTGTCTGATGATATTGTCTGTGGCTGAAGGAAAGAAGAAACTCATGCTGCTGGGCGGGTTGCGTTACCTGTTGCCCGTCATCGAGGCGGCACATCGTCATGGCATCCACGTTATTACCGTGGACTATTTGCCTGGCAATATCGCTCACCACTACAGCGATGAATACCATAACGTGAGCATCATTGACAAGGAGGCTGTGCTGGCGTTGGCGCGCGAACTGCAGATTGACGGCATCATGTCCTTTGCTGTCGACCCTGGAGTTGTGGTTGCCGCATATACCGCCGAGCAGATGGGCTTGCCGTTCCAGTGCAGTTATGAGGCGGCCTGCATCCTGCAGGACAAGTCGCGATTCCGCCAATTCCTGGCCGACAATGGCTTTAATGTACCCAACGCCCGTGGCTACAATGAGAGTGATAATGCACTCAAGGATATAGATTACTTTAATTGGCCCGTCATCGTCAAGCCCGTGGACAGCGCTGGCAGCAAGGGTGTCACCCGCGTTGATGACCCCACCGACCTGCCCGCTGCCATTGCCCACGCTCTCGACTGCTCCCCCTCACGTCACTACATCATCGAGGACTTCCTCGAGAAGGCTGGGCCCTCGATGGGGGACGAATGCTTTGTAGTCGATGGCAAGTTGCTATACAATGCCTTTTATGACCAGTTCTTTGACAATGAGGCGGTGAATCCTTATGCCCCCTCCGGCGAGTTCTGGCCCTCGGCGATGAGCCAAGAGCATGAGCAGGAATTCAAGGGCGACTTGCAACGCCTATTTGACCTGTTGCACATCACCACGGGCATGTTCAACGTCGAGTGCCGTGTGTGCACCGATGGCCGATGCTATCTTATGGAGGTCTCTCCGCGTGCCGGAGGCAACCGCCTGGCCGAGATTCTGAACTATGCCGCCGACGTGGACATCATCGATGCCGAGGTGTGCGCTTCGGTGGGTCTGCCATTGCCTGAGGTCCACGAGCCCAACTACAACGGCTACTATGCCATTAACGTGCTCCACAGCGAGCGCGATGGTATGTTCAAGCAGCTGAGCATCGACCCCGACTTTGAGCGTGAGCATCTCGTTGAGCGCGACCTTTGGGTCAAACCGGGTGATAAGGTGGCAGCCTTCACCGGTGCCAACCAGTCCCTGGGCACTATCTTCCTGCGCTTCGATACCCGCGAAGCCCTCAACCGCTTCGTTTCTGCCCCAAACGACTACATCTCCATCGTCATCCAATGAAGGCCAGATAACTAATTAGTATTTCCAGTAATATCCAATTATGAAAATCAATGTACTAACAAAAGAGCATAAAGACGGACGAGTATTTGTCTCATCTCTAATTGAAGGGAATAATATTAATGAGCGAATTTTCTTTTCTGTTCCAGAAGAATATGGGCAATACCTTGTCGATGAGGTGGATGATGCATTTATTTGCGCCTTAATGTTGCCTGCTTTGGTTGAAGGTGAAGATATCGAGTGTATAAATGTCTCGGAGAGTATTAGGTATCATTTTGACACAATTATTTATCTGTTTGGCAAAGTCTTTGGCTATCCACCGATAAAACTGAAGCCTGAGAACGTCATTAATCCTGATTTCCATCCTACAGCTGTATGTACAGGCTTTTCAGGTGGTGTTGACTCTTTTGCTACATACATTCGTCACACATCACAAGATTGTCCTGACTCATTCAAGTTATCACAATTGTGCCTCTTTAATGTCGGAGCCTATGGCAACCATTATCCCAATACTTATAAATATTTTAAAGAAGATGTCAGTAGGGCGCTTGCATTTGCAAACGAAGTTGGCTTACCGTTGATTGACCTTGACTCTAATATGAGTTCTATTTATACGCAGAAGGATATCTATCATTTTTCACTTCGGTTAATAGTTTGTCTAAGCGCTGGAATTCTTGCTCTTGCAAAACTTTTTAAAACTTATATCATCCCTTCTTCAGGCACTATCGAAGGGACGCATTTCAGTCGATGGGATCAGGGATACTACGAAAATCTTCTATCACAACTCTTCTCTACTGAGACAACTCAAATTTTTATAGGTGAAGCCGATTTGGATAGGGTGGGGAAAACAAAATTATTTGTAAATCATCCGATAGTAGAACGGCATCTTTATGTTTGTGCTGCAGATGTCCAGAATGAGAAACAAGGGAAGCACTATGTCAAAGGTGATTATCCCAACTGTGGTGATTGTTTTAAATGCGTGAGGACATTGTTGGCATTAGATTTTCTGGGCATTTTAGACAATTATGCTGACCGGTTTGATTTAAATAAATATCGTCAGCACAGAGATGATTATATTTTTGAAGTGTTTAGAGATTATCGTGAAGACCCGTTTAAAAATGAATTGCGAGACTTGATTCTATCAACAGGTTATCAGCTTTCCACAACGATACAGCGTCGATTGGATGAAGATGAACGAACAAGAAGGAAGATTTATTATAGACAAAGAATAAAGTCTTTATTATGTCGTTTAAAGAGGATGTTGGCAGTGTGGAAATAATAATGTTATGCGTCTGAAAATGAATTAGTTGCTTTTTGCTTATTTGTGCCGATTTACGCTCAAAGTGTGTACTGGAAACAAATTGTAATAGTACAGTAATTTGATGAAGAAAAAGCTTGCTATCATTGGAGCTTCAACGGGTCAATATCCTATTTGCCTGAAAGCAAGAGAACTAGGAATTGAGACTTTCTGTTTTGCATGGGAACAGGGGGCTGTATGTAGAGACATTGTCGATCATTTCTATCCGATTTCAATATTTGAGACAGATAGAATCGTCGAGGCGTGTAAGTCCATCGGCGTTGACGGAGTTGTCTCTAATGCATCAGACAGGACTGCCGACGTCGTTGCCTATGTCGCTGATAGATTGCACTTGAACGGAACTCCCTATGATACTGTTATCTCTTTGCACGATAAGTCTTATGTTCGTTCATTGACCGAATCTATCGAGGGTTTAGGATGCCCGCGTAACTACAGGTATGAGGGAAAAGACCTGCACATTTATCCTTGTGTGGTGAAACCATGTATTGGGAGGGCTAAAAAGGGCGTTTCGTTTGCGCGTGATGAATCAGAATTCAACACGGCGATACGGTATGCATCAGTGGACAATGATTCAGGCATCATCGTTGAAGAGTTTATCGAGGGCAAAGAACTTTCTGTCGAGAGCATTTCTTTTCATGGCAAGCATACGGTGATTCAAGTGACGGACAAAGATAGTTCGTCGTTTCCGCATTTTGTGGAACTTGGACATCATCAACCAGCTGATATTTCCGATGATTTAAGGCACAAGATTGAAATTGTTATCCCTCGTTTGCTCTCTGCTATGGGCTATACCGACGGGGCATCACATGTCGAAGTGAAGTATAAAGGAAATGACATCTATCTGATAGAAGCCAATTTGCGCGGAGGAGGTGATGACATATCTAACAGACTAGTATCCATGAGCTCTGGCGTCGATTACCTGAAGTGCATGATTGATGTGGCCCTCAATCAATTTGTTAAACCTGAAAAAATTGCCAAGGGCGGGTTTGCGGGCATCTACTATCTGACCAAGCAGACTTCGCATCTTTTGCCTTTTTTTGAGGACGCAACTGGTAAAGATTGGCTTGTGGAGAAAGAGATATACTCTGTAGAGTTGAAAGAGAGCCATTCAAACTATGAAAGAGATGGATTCTTGATGTATTATTCTGATCATAAAATAACACCAAATAATGAGTAGATATATGAACAAAACGATATTAGTCATCGGTGCAACAGGCAATCTTGGTGCACATATTTCAATCCATTTAAAGGGCTTGGGTTATGGCGTGATTGCAGTAGGACATCGCAAGGATGACAACGGCTTCTTTGCCGATTACGATATTCCGTATTATTCTGTAGACATCACTAATCCTGAGGATTTCGAGAAATTGCCGCAGGCTGGTATCTATGCTGTAGTGCATTTTGCGGGTATGTTGCCAGCGGTTATGAAGGGCTTCGATGGAACAAGTTATATACAGTCTATTGTGCAGGGAACCCTGAATGTGCTGGAATATACGCGCAAAGTCGGTGCAGACAGAATCTTGTTCCCTCAGACACTGTTCGACATCAATTATTTGTTTGGTACAAAGGTGCCTATTCCCGCCGATTCCCTCAGAAAAGTGCCCGATGGTGACCACTGGCTGTATGTGATTGCCAAAAATGCTGCTGTTGACATGATAGAGCACTATTACAGGGAATTTGGTATCAAGAGGTTCATCATCCGATTGTCAAGGATTTATCTATATCACCCCAACCCCTATACGTTCCGAGACGGCAAGAAGATCATGGTATCTGATAGGTACTTGATTTATCGCGCTATGCAGGGCGCTGATATTGAATTATGGGGCGATCCTCATCGTCTTCTGGAAACAATATGTATCAAGGATTTCTTGCAGATTATTGAAAAAGCTGTCCTGGCTGACGTTGATGGTGGTATTTATAACGTTGGCAGTGGTGGCAGCACGCTGAAAGAGCGTATTGAAGGCATTATTGACGTGTTTTCTCCCAAAGACCATCCTTCACGAATCATTTACAAACCTGAGAAACGAAGTTCTCGACAGTTTGTGTTGGATAATAGGAAAACGGTCAACGAATTGGGATATGAGCCCCGTTATTCTTGGCATGACTACCTTGTCGACTTCAAGGAAGAAATGGAAAAACAACGATTCGCCAAAATATGGGGCAGAGAGGAAGATTATATTACCGAGGAAGAAATCCGTGATTTAGTAGTAAATAATAGTTGATTCATTTTTTGAGTGATGTTTACCACTGGGTTTACTCAGTGCCTTTAGCGAAATCTCTAATTATTCTCTGATATCCTTATGTCGCAAATTCCTTTAGTGAGCATCCGTTGCCTGGTCTATAACCATGAGCCGTACTTGAGGCAGTGCCTGGACGGCTTTGTGATGCAGAAGACCAATTTCCCGTTTGAGGCTATCGTTCATGACGATGTCTCGACCGACGGGTCGGCTGCTATCATCCGTGAGTATGCCGAGAAATACCCCGACATCATCAAACCCATTTACGAAACCGAGAATCAGTACAGCAAGCACGATGGCTCACTGGCAAGAGCATTGGATGCCGCCATGCACCCTGGCTCTAAGTATGTCGCTTCGTGCGAGGGGGACGACTATTGGACCGACCCCGAAAAACTACAACTGCAGGTGGACTTCCTCGAAAGTCATCCGGATTACTCAATGTGCTGTAACTTGACCAAAGTATATGATGAAGGCCTAAACTCATTTGTTGATGTCGTTCCTCCTGATAGAAGCGGTAGATTGAAACCTGATGAAATCATCAATCGCGGTGGACTATTTTTATCGACTTGTAGTTTGCTGTATAGAAAACAGGTTAAATGGCCTGATTATCCCGATTATTGCCGAAAATGTCATGTCGGAGACTATCCGCTCCAGATTATGTGTGCCATGAAGGGCGCTGTGTACTGCTTTGACCGTCAGATGTCTGTTTATAGAATTAACCATCCTGGCTCATGGTCAAACAGGCAGCAGAGTTTTGATGTGGATCGATTGATTAAAACAAGAAGAAGCGAGGTCAATATGTTAAAAGGCTTTGCAAATGATTATCCGAAGTATAGACGTCATTTTTATAATAGGATAGCTTTTTACATAAATATGTGCCTTCCAATAGACCAAGGCAAAGAAGCAGTAAGAAAGTATTTGAAGGCTTTTAAGAAAGAGATTATAAGATTTAATTGGCGCTGGCATCTTCATTTGCTGGTTTTGTTGATTGATAATAAATATGTTACGAGAGTTTTCAAAAAGATATGGCGTCGTTATTTCTATTATCAATTCACATGATGGATTTCGATTACTTGATTGTCGGCATTTGGGGATTACGGTAAAGTTTTTGGGATAGGCTATCAGCAGTTAGAGAGGATGTCATTTATTGCGTTCAGGTGTCTTTTCTATTGATGTCACTCACACAGTTCTAACACAAATAAGAAAGATGAGTGAAGAAAGAGTGCCTTTGGTATCAATTCTGTGCCTGGTATATAACCATGAGCCCTACTTGCGTCAGTGCCTGGACGGCTTTGTGATGCAGAAGACCAACTTCCCCTTCGAGGCTATCGTCCACGACGATGCCTCAACCGACGGGTCGGCTGCTATCATCCGTGAGTATGCCGAGAGGTACCCCGACATCATCATACCCTGCTACGAGACCGAGAACCAGTTCAGCAAGCGCGATGGCTCACTGGCAAGAGCCATGGATGCCGCCATGAACCCTGGTTCAAAATATGTTGCCTTCTGTGAAGGCGATGACTACTGGACCGACCCCAATAAGCTGCAGCTCCAGGTGGACTTCCTCGAAAGTCATCCAGATTATACAATGTGCTTCCATCGTGCGAACACAATCATTCACGAGAGTGGAGAGGAAATGCAAAGAAAACCGGGTAATACTTTTCGTAGTATAGAGAATCGTGATTATGAATCGACTGAGTTGTTTTCGGTTTGGACGGTCCCGACAGCATCTATGGTATATAGGAAAAAATGCCAGTTTTATCCATTAAAGAGGAGATACCGTAATCTGTTTGGAGATATTGTTCTTGTACTTTCCTGCGCTGAGATGGGCAAGATTCGTGGCATGGACAGAATGATGTCGGTCTATCGTGTTCAGGATAAAGGAATCACTTTCAGCCCGAAGAGTGCTCGAGTTTTCTCGATGGGTGGTCCCGAGCATTATTTGTTTGTGAAGGATAATTTTAAGAGAGTGAATCACCGTGTGATGATGAACGCAATTTCCTTTAGATATTGGGAGAGGGCTCAATGTCAAGATTCAACATTGTTGAAACTGAAGGATTATATCTACTCATTGAGATACTGCCCGATTCATTTTATCAAGAGGACACTGGTAAGGTATGCCCCACCATTGGCCTCGGCATTGAAATTGTCAAGTAACGAGGCTGACTATCAGTAGATGCCTCCCTTTTTTACTAGATACCAATGAAACGATACGATTACTTGATTGTCAACGCTGGACTGTTCTGCGCGGTGTTCTGGGGTATTCTCTCCGGTATTGAAGTCGTTGTATAAATCGATGAGTGGATTGCGCAAGATAAAGGTTAATGCGGTCCGTGTAATCTAATCTCATTAGCATACACACGAATACGCTTGTGGTTTACGATAGAAGCTCTCATTCATTATGGTGTCCCGCTAAAAAACGACAATAATGATGTAAGTTGTTTATAATCAGATTATTATAATATTTATTCAAGCGCACGGATTTGAAATTACTATGCAATGAATAACAATTTGATTCTGTTACTTTTTAATGCTAATTGCGCTAATTATACAAATCTCACGAATAGATTAAAATACTAGCATCAAATTAGTTAAATTGGCTACGCCGAGCTAAAGGTTCGTGAAATTCGCATTAGCCCGCAGGGTTTAGAGGCACATCTTTATCATTTCCTAATTTTATCGGGAAACCAGTGGCTCTCATTAATTAGCTGACATTAGAAAAACTGTTTATGAGTATTGAGACTCCCAAGGTATCAATTCTTGTCCCGATATACAATGTTGAAAAGTATCTCGAGCGTTGTGCCATTGGCCTGTTTGAGCAGACTTATGAGAACATCGAATATGTCTTTGTCAATGACTGTACCCCTGACGGTAGCATACAGGTGCTTGAACAGGTGATGAAGCGTTATCCTTTGCGCGAGAAATCTACCAGAATCATTAACCACACTGTGAACCGTGGGCTTGCCGCTGCAAGGAATACCGCAGTGCAGAATTGTTCAGGAGAGTTTATCATTCATGTGGATTCTGATGATTATGTTGAATTGAACATGGTGGAAACATTGGTCAATCAACAGTTGCGCTCCAAAGCCGATATAGTGACCGGAGTGTCAGTGATGTACATGGTTAATGGGCACACACTGTTGCCTAATCCTCACTATAACTCAAAAGAGGAATTTGTGACGGATATGATGCAGGAGACAATTAATCATAGCATTTGGAAACGTCTGATTCGCAGGTCGCTATATGTCGATTATGAGGTCGAGGCAAAGGAAGGCGTGAACTATGGTGAGGATTGCTGGGTAATGACGCAATTGGCCTATTACGCTTCTTCTTTCTCATTTGTTGATGAGATAGTTTATCATTATGACTGTACTCGTAAATATTCTTATACGGCAAACAAAAAGGGTGTAGTCAATAAGAAAAAATTAAAGGACGATATCGCTACTGCTCTATTGATTGTTGATTTCTTTAGAGACAAGGAACAGGTTTACTTTGATGAGGCAAATCGTGTGGCAGTCAAGAGTGTTGAAGTGGCTTTAGAACAAGCTGCTAGTGCTGGGGAGCATGACTTTTTTAATGAAATGTGTGTGAAACTGGTGGCTAGTGATGAAAAATACTGGGATGCTATTGGCTGGGATAATGGTTTTAAACGATTTGTTGCTCAACATTATCACTCTTGCAGGACTTCACTGTTTTTGTCGAAAGTATATAATAAGATTCTTTCATACAAATATAAATGAAACGATACGATTACTTGATCGTCAACGCTGGACTGTTCTGCGCGGTGGTTGACCGCATCAATCATGCGGGTGGTCTGTTGTTTTAATCACTTCGTCTGTTCTTGTCGCGTTTCTGAAAGAGAAAACCTTGAAAAGTGGAAGCCAACGCAATCATAACCATATAGATTAGCTAACAAATTCAACTGCCCTTGCTCCCTAGAGCTAATTCGAATCTATTTTAATGTTATTTAGAAGGATAATAGTATATCTGCTTGATTGTCATTTCATCTAGTGACAATTGGCTAGTGCTATCTAATCTTTTCTTATTCTTGAAAACTATTGTTGTTATTCTGGAACATAACCAAAAATATAAATAAACCCAAATTTAAGTATTAATATGGCAACAATAAACCCATATGTTTCGATTGTAATTCCAATACATAATGTCGAGAAATATATTGAACGATGCGCAGTCAGATTATTTGAGCAAACTTATGCTAACATTGAGTACGTCTTTGTCAACGACTGCACGCCAGATTCAAGTATTGACGTATTGATACGGGTAATGAGCCGTTACCCCCATCGTTCTAACCAGACTAAGATAATCAACCATGATAGAAATCGTGGAGTTGCTGCGTCTAGAAACACAGCTCTGGAACACTGTACAGGGGAGTTCGTCATTCATGCCGATTCCGATGATTATACCGAATTGGACTCGGTGGAAACTCTGGTCAATCATCAGTTGACTTCCAAGGCTGACATAGTGACCGGATTGGCAATAATGCACACAGCTTATAATCAAATCATGTTGCCGAGTCCTCACTATAGTTCAAAAGAAGAGTTCGTTATCGATATGATGCAACCGACCATCAACCACAGCCTTTGGAACCATCTTATCAGAAAGTCATTGTATGATGACTACAATATTAGGGCCAAGGAGGGTGTGAACTGTGGTGAGGATTGTTGGATGATGACCCGTCTTGCTTATTATGCAGAATCATTTGATACGATTGATAAAGTTGTTTATCATTATGACTGCACACGTGAACACACTTATACAGCTGAAAAAAAAGGTGTAATCAATAAGAAACGGTTAAAGGACGATATCGATAATGCCTTGTTGATTGTTGATTTCTTTAGAGACAAGGAACAGGTTTACTTTGATGAAGCAAATCGTGTGGCTGTCAGGAGTATTGAAGTGGCTTTAAAACGAGCTGCTAGAGCCAGGGAACATGACCTTTTTAATGAAATGTGTGCAAAACTCATGGCTAGTGATAAAAAATACTGGGATGCTATTGGATGGGATAATGGTTTTAAACGATTTGTTTCTCAACATTATCACTCTTGCAGGACTTCACTTTGTTTGTCGAAGGTATATAATAAGATTCTTTCATACAAATATAAATGAAACGATACGATTACGATTATCTGATTGTCGGTGCCGGACTCTTCGGCGCGGTGTTTGCCCATGAGGCTCACAAAGCGGGCAAGCGCTGCCTGGTGATTGACCGTCGTCCTCACCTGGGTGGCAATGTGTACTGTGAACAGGTCGAGGGCATCAATGTCCACCGCTATGGGGCTCATATTTTCCACACGGCAAACAAGCGGGTGTGGGAATATGTCAACGCCTTGGTCGAGTTCAACCGTTACACCAACTGCCCGGTGGCACGCTACAAGGACGAGATGTACAACCTGCCGTTCAACATGAACACGTTCAACCGCATGTGGGGCGTGAAGACGCCCGTCGAAGCCACTGCCAAAATCGAGGAACAGAAGGCCGAGGCGGTAGAACGGATGAAGGCCGAGGGGGTGACAGAACCCCGCAACCTCGAGGAACAGGCTTTGATGCTGGTGGGCAAGGACATCTATGAGCGCCTCATCAAGGGCTACACCGAGAAGCAGTGGGGACGCGACTGCCGCGACCTGCCGGCATCCATCATACGCCGTCTGCCCGTGCGACTCGTGTTTGACAACAACTACTTCAACGACCCTTACCAGGGCATCCCTATCGGGGGATACAACCGCCTGGTGGAGCGTCTGCTCGATGGCGTGGAAACGCGCACTGGCGTGGACTTTGCTCAACTGCGCGATTCTTGGCACGAAATGGCTGACCGTTTGGTCTATACGGGTCCAATCGATGAGTACTTCGGCTACTGCTACGGCAACTTGCAGTACCGCACGGTCAATTTCGAGACCGAGGTGATGGAAACGCCCAACTACCAGGGCAATGCGGTCATCAACTACACCGAGCGCGAGGTGCCTTATACCCGCATCATCGAGCACAAGCACTTCGAGATGTTCGGTAACGAGGTCTATGCCGTCCCCAGGACAGTGGTCAGCCGCGAGTACTCCACCGAGTGGAAACCCGGCATGGAACCCTATTACCCCGTCAACGACGAGGCTAATTCTGCCTTATATCAGCGCTACAAGGCGCTGGCCCAGCAGGAGCGTGACGTGACCTTCGGCGGACGCCTCGCCGAGTACAAGTACTATGACATGGACAAAGTCATCGAACAGGCATTGTTAACCGTTAATACTGAGTTGAATAAATGAGCAAGCTGTTAAGCATCTGCATCCCGAGTTACAACATGGAGCAGTACCTCCATCGTTGCGTGGACTCCATGCTGGTCGACGAGGTGCTGGAACAACTCGAGATTATCATCGTCAATGACGGCAGCAAGGACAGTACCTTGGCAATCGCCAACGACTACAAGCAGCGCTATCCGCAGTCTGTGGTCGTCATCGACAAGCCCAACGGACACTACGGCTCCTGCATCAACGCCTCTCTCAAGATTGCCACGGGCAAGTACTTCCGCATCGTCGATGCCGACGACTGGGTGGACAGCCAGGCGCTGGTGACACTTGTCCACACACTAGAAACGTTGGATGTAGATTGCGTGTGTACGAGATATGCTATTTGTTGGGAGGGCAATGATAATGTTGAAATCCAGACATTTGAAGCTCCGTTTAACACTACCTTGGATTTGAATCAGTTCATTCTTCCTAATAAATGTTTTCACATGCATTGTTTGACGTATTCAACTATTTTATTGAAAAGGATAGGCTATGTGCAAACGGAAGGTGTGTGTTACACTGATTTGGAGTATGTGTATGTACCTCTATCATGCGCTCGCAATATATTTTTTATTGATATTACTTTGTATCAATACCTCTTGGGCCGAGATGGACAGACTGTGGATGGTCGAGAACTGATAAATAATAATAGTCATTATATCAAGGTTTTGGAATCACTCGAACGGGTCCGCAAACTCAATCTCCCTTTTAATGTGAATGAACCTAGTATATGTTCATTTGTAATGTCAAACGTAGTAGAGGTTGCTTCAATGATATATATATCTAATTATGACTATGACTTAGCTAAAGAAAAACTATTCAGAAGAGTAATTGCTGATATGAATCGTTCAGATTTGTTAAAGTTTTCTGATCTATGGTCAAAAAATAGGATTGCTATACTCAAACTCTGGTATTATAGTGGCACTAAATTGTCAAAATATATCATTAAACCATTCAAGGAACGTTTGAAGTTATAAGGCATTTTGTGATTGTTAAGTCGAATAAGTGCATACTATGCCAATTAATCTTAACCCAACTTATTGTTATACAATTAAGTGTATATGATTTTGAACTTGGTTTATAGTCTTTTCAATAGTTGTTGTTGATTCTTTAATAAACAATTTTTCTTTTAGGTGTATCTAGATTTTATAGTACTTAAAAGCTTTTACAGGCTTGTTGCACTTTTTTATATTAGTGAATTGTGAATATTGTTTTTTGCATAGATGATTTGAATGTTGTCGGTGGCATTGAGCGTGTGACAAGCATAAAAGCCAACGCACTTTCAATGGTTCCAGGAAACGAAGTTTTTATCTTTGTCGTGAACAATAACAACAAAGATGAGTTGCCATTTGAATTGTTTCCTGCTGTTCATTTTGTGAATATTGGTGTCAACTATATATGGAACCCTTCGAAGCTTGCGATATTAAATTATATCGATGCTTGGAAAAAGAAGAAAAGTCATCGGATTATTTTAGAGAAAAAATTGAGTAATGTTTTCCCAGACATTGTCGTATCGATTGGAAACTCTAATAGACTTATACTCCCATCTATCAAGAACCGTAAATGGAAATTATTTCGAGAGGTACATAGTGACAGGTTCTTTCATGTGAAGCATTCCAGGTCACTGCT
This sequence comes from uncultured Bacteroidales bacterium, assembly GCA_902800715.1. Classification (GTDB taxonomy): domain Bacteria; phylum Bacteroidota; class Bacteroidia; order Bacteroidales; family Muribaculaceae; genus Sodaliphilus. The sequence goes on along the minus strand of CADCFN010000003.1, from coordinate 168,399 downwards.
CCAAAGATTAATATCCTTAGCGTTCTGTTATTATGATGATCTGTTTTGTATGCGTAGATGTGATAAGGTCGTTGTCTTAACTGAGGGAGAGAGGCAGACTAATTGGCGGGGGCGGAAAAATGTGGAAGTCATGCCTAATCCTGTATCGTTCAAATGTGAAACCCCTTCGCCATTAAAAGAACAACGTGTGGTGTCAATCGGCAGATTGGATCACATGAAGAATTTTTCTTCGCTGATAAATGTGTTTAAAAGAGTTCATATAAGACATCCTGAATGGATTCTTGAGATATACGGTGATGGCCCCGAAATGCCATCCTTGAAAAAACAAATCATTGATAATGCTTTGCAGGACGTGGTCTTGATGACGGGCTATACCAATGATGTACAGGAAGTGATGATGCGTTCGTCAATATTTGCTTTTACATCACTATCCGAAGGCATGCCGATGTCCCTTCTGGAAGCGATGGAATGTGGCGTGCCTGTGGTTTCTTATGATTGTCCTCATGGTCCGCGAGAGATTATTACTGATGGAGAAGACGGGTATCTTGTCCCACTAGAAGATGAGAATATGATGGTCGAGCGTATATGTAAGTTGATAGAAGACCAAGAACTGCTCAAGAAAATGGGGCGTGCAGCAAAGTTAAAGGCGCAAAAATTTCAGATTGAGCCGATAATTAATAGATGGATGAACTTGTTTACTGAAGTGTTGAATGATAAGTAGTCCTTTCTCATAGCTGTAGGAGTGCAATGCCTGTCAATGTAGTTCTCTTATAATCAACTTATCAAATCCCTTTATCTTGCCACTGTTTACCTGGGTGATTTTGAGAGCTAATAATGTCGCCGTATGCCTGATGGCATGAACTGTATGCGTGAAATAATTAACAAAGAGGGTGTGTCATTTTGACACACCCTCTTTGTTTTTCTGTTAAGCTAGTTCAGCAATGTATTACCACTGGTTCTTAATCAGATAGTCAATCAGGGTGGTGGCATCGCTGATGTTGATGTCATTGTCGTTGTTGCAGTCGGCGTTTGTCGAGTCAACTTCGGCGGTCTTGTCATTCAGCAGGTAGTCGATAAGGCGTGTAGCGTCAGCAATGTCAACGCTTCCATCCTTGTTCACGTCGCCGCGCACTCCGGCAACGGGCATGTCTTCCTCGCCGTCAACCCACATGTAGCAGAACAGGTAGCGTTCGTCGATGTTGTCGATACGGTTGGCCTCGCCGGTGGTGATGTCCACCTCATAGAGCGACGTGTCATACTTGCCATTGGTCTTCCAGTTCTTGTCGGGCAGGGGATTCCAGTTGCCGTAGTCATCAAATCCAAGTCCGCTGTTGTAGTAGCCCATCCAGTACATCTTGTTCGGGTCATTCTTGCTGAAGCAGGCGGCTTGGCGCTTCACTTGGGTCATGTAGCCCGTGTTGCTGCGGTTGTCGTCCATGATGAGGCCCGTCTTGAGGTCAAACTCATAGAGATGCGAGCCCGTGAGTTCGCCGTTGATGTCATAGTACTTGCCGTTCTCGGCAGGGTAGGCTGCAGTAGCACCGCTGGTCAGCGCAAATGCACGGCCCTCGCTGTTGATGGCGAAGGTGACAAAGTTGCTGTAGTACAGGCCCGGAGTAATCTGGGTGATTTCCATCTTGTCGAGGTCGATGGTGCAGATGGCATAGCCGCTGTCGGTCGAGTCGGCAGCCTCATCGGCAAAGAAGTCGGGGTCGTTGAGGATGGAGTCGGGCAGGTACTTGTGGGTGATGTGGAACAGGCCATATACCTTGCCGTCCTTGGGGTTAACGGCCATACCGGCCGATTCCAGACAGTCCCAGGCGGGGCGGATTTCAGAGCTGAGCAGGTCGCCGGTCTGGGCATCCCACTTGCGCACGGCAAAGCGCGTGGTGTCATTGACCGAGGCTCCCGGAACAACCTGGGCTCCGCTGTTGCTGTCCATGTCGGTGCGCGACATCACGGTAGTGAGCACGCCTTTATAGATAATGGCGCCTGAGTTGCCGTACATCATGTTGAAGTTGGAAGCCCACTCGGCCATGGCGTTGTCGGTGAACTTGCCGTTGCTGTAGAAGTCGGCTTTGTTCACGGCTGGGTATTTCTCAGGTTTGTGAAGGGTAGTGCCGTCCCATTCCATCTTGTACAAGCCTTGCTGAACGATGAAAATCGGCTTTCCCAGAGTGTAGTTGTAGCCCACATACTCGGTATAGAAACCGTTAGGATAATCGTCGTCACGACTGGTTTGATACACACCGCGCAGGGTGACTCCCTGGGCAACGGCGCTAATGGTCATAGCAGCCAGCAGAGTGGCTACTGTAAATCTGAGTGATTTTGTCATGTCTTAAATGTTAATGTTGATGTTAATGATTAAAAAAAAAGTGTGTGTGGAGGTGCTCTGATTATACAGAATGGACGCAAAATTAGAATAAATATTTCATTTGTGCAAGCATTTCGGGAAAAATTGTAGCATTTAGCCCTCAAATTACAAAACTCTGTGTCAAAATGTGGGCTGATTCTTGTGGGCGATGAGCACGGGACGCCCCATAGCTGGACTGACATTATAGTCAAAATCGGTGTTTTTCACTTGTTTTAATCAATAAAATACTGATTTTCAGCAAGCTGTCGTAAAAATAGGTAAAAAAAAGACAAATTTCAGGTCAAAAAAATCAAAAAATCCTAATGGTTTTTGGCATTTTTTATAAAATCGTTTGAATTCATAATGTAATTTTGCGCAAGAAAACCTCTTGACCCTCATAAATGGTGATAATTACTTGACGCTGTTTTTACCCTGAGCGTTATGATAAGATGGCTGGAAACACTTTAACCCGGTTTCCGGCCTATTTCATTTTTCAGGACTCACCTGTGCTTTGATTATTGGTGTGTACCGTCATTCCGCAAAGCAGCCGCGCCCGATTGTGAAAAAATGTTGTCGTTGATTCTTTTTTTGCTGTGGCGCGTTACGGGGTTTACGACATTTATATTAATTTAGCGGGTTGAAACTGACCCTTTGAGGTCTATCAGATATGATATGAAACGTATTTTATTAATTATTAGTCTATTGACAATTATCGGCGTCAACGCTTCGGCGCAGGGACAGATTGCTGAACAGCAGCCTGGAACCCTCTTCGGCTATCCGTTGGCACCCGACACATGCAGCACGCTCGAGAGCCGTTGCAACTACATCATTACCCATTTCTGGGATAATTTCGACATCAGCAAGCCTGTCACCGACAATGTCACGTTCGAGAGGACCTTCCGCGACTATGTGGACTTTTTCCGTTACGCCCATCGCAATGTGGTGCTCGCGAGTGTCAGGGACTTGGTCAATAAGGCGCAGTCCAATACGTCCAATTTGCAGATGCTGGGCACCGTTGCCGAGCGTGCCCTTTACGGCCCTGAAGCCGAGTACTGGAGCGATGAGGTTTACATGGCTTTCATCAAGCCGTTGGCGGCATCCAAGCAGATGCCACGTGCCGACCGTGAGCGCTTTGCTGCTCAGCTTGCCAGAATGAACAGGGTGCAATCGGGTGCTGTGCTCGACTTTGAGTTTACTGGAATTGACGGCAATAAAACACGCTTGAGCGCCTTGACCGATTCCGTTTCGACCTACATTCTATTGTTCCTGGATGGTAGCGCCGACAGCTCTATAGGCCGTCTGCGCCTGAGTACTGATGTCGCTCTCAATCAGTGGCTTGAGACGGGCAACGTCAAGCTCTTGTGCTTGAGTCTGAACAAATACACCTCCGACTGGGCTGCTGCAGCCGCCGGTTTTGGCAATAACTGGATTGTCGGTTGTGGCGAGAACCTGCAGCAGGAACTCGACTTGCGCAGCCTTCCGTGCTGCTATTTGCTCGACGGGGACCGCATAATTTTGGACAAGAGCCTGTCAGTCGAGACATTGATATCGGCAGTAAATTCCACTAATTATTAAAGAACCAAAGATTATGACCGCTTTTTTCAAGAACTTATTCCTCTACAGTGCGGGCCACACCTATAGCAACCTGTCACGCTTGTTCCTGCGATTGTTCACGGGCATCATGTTCCTGCAGTTGTGCATCAGGCAGATGCTGAACTTTGATGCCATCGTGCCCTCGTTCAATGGCTTCTTGGGAATGTCACCCGAGGCGTCAATGACTGTGTTGGTGGCGCTGGAACTGCTCTGTGCCGTCTGCCTGATGCTGGGATTCTTGACACGTTTGGCGGTGCTTTTCCCGTTGGTGCTGATGCTGTTTGCCGAGAGTTTTGTCATGTCGTCTCAGGCTCCGGCTTCCGATTACCTGTTCAACTTTGCTCCTGGCTATCCCGTGATGTTCATCGGCATCTTTATCTATATACTGCTGGCTGGCCCTGGCAAGATTTCGCTTGATTACATCATTGCCGCCCATTTCACCGAGAGCCGTGCCGACGAGCAAGTGGTTGATAATGCATAATTCTTTGATTCTCAATTACTAACCAACACTCTTTAGACTTTAAACTTTAAACTTTAACCTTTAACCTTGAAAATAGCAGTTCTCATATCAGGAGGCGTTGACAGCGCTGTGGTGGTTCACCAGCTCAAGGAGCAGGGTGAGGACCTGCACCTGTTTTACATCCGCATCGGCATGGACAATGACGAGGGCGATTGCAGCGCCGAGGAGGACATCGAGATGTGTACACTCATCGCTCACCGATATGGGCTCCCGCTCGATGTGGTGTCGCTCCACGAGGAGTATTGGGACCATGTCATGGAGTATGCACTACGCACCGTTAAGGCCGGTCTCACGCCCAACCCCGACATGATGTGCAACCGCATGATCAAGTTTGGTTTCTTTGAGCAGCGCTGGGGCAAGGACTTCGACATGACGGCTACTGGACACTATGCCACGACCGAGGTGGTGGATGGCGTGAAATACCTCGCCACCGCAGTGGACCCCGTCAAGGACCAGACCGATTTCCTGGCTCAAATCACCTATGACCAGCTGTGCCATGTCATGTTCCCCATCGGCAACATCCCCAAGGAGGACGTGCGACGCATCGCCGAGGAAGCCCATCTGCCCAACGCACACCGCCGCGACAGCCAGGGCATCTGTTTCCTGGGCCAGATTGACTATAACGATTTCATTCGTCGCCATTTGGGAGAGCGCCCCGGTCCCATCGTCGAACTAGAAACAGGGCGCAAGCTGGGTGAGCACCGCGGTTATTGGTTCCACACCATCGGCCAGCGCAAGGGGCTGGGCTTGAGTGGTGGACCGTGGTACGTGGTGCGCAAGAACGTGCATGATAACGTCATCTATGTGAGCAACGGATACGGCACCGCCAAGCAGTATGGGCGCACACTGCCGCTCGATGAGATGCACTTCATCTCAGGCAACCCATGGCAGGGTATCGAGGGCCCCGTTGACATCATGTTCAAGAATCGTCACACCCCCCACATTATGCCCGGCAAGCTCACTCATGTCGAGGACCGTCGCTGGGTCATCGAGAGCGAGGAAGACGTCCAGGGCATTGCACCGGGCCAGTTCGCCGTCATCTACGACCGCCAGGGCCACCTGTGCTACGGCAGCGGCGTCATCACCGGCTAGCAGCATTTTTTCTTCTTCTCTTGTATGAATCATGTAGAGACGCAGAATTTTGCGTCTCCATTTACGCTATTGCTTTTAAACTGCTGATAATCAAATATTAAGTATTATTAGTGTCAAGTAAAAAAGATAACATCACAGTTAATCAGCTGAAAATAAACTATTTATAAGAAATTGCCGATTCGGGGACTTGGTTTTATGTCTCGGAGAGACAAGGCGGGTCGAAGGCCTGGCTTTGTGCGGAAACACCATGCACCCGATGGAGCAGCGAGAGTGAAGCTAAACTTGTTTAAGCTTTACCGAGTCGTGAAAGAGGAAGGCGTAGCCAACCCCGTCGAAGATGGGCGCAGCTTGGTGACCATTGCATAATACCTCTTCACGGTCCTAGGCGTTTTTTCATTAGAACAAGGTTTGACCCCTGCGGTTATGGCGTTGCCTAGCTGCAGGGCTTTTTTTGCCATTTTATCGTGTTTTTTTGATGAAGACATGTGTAACACACTCTTTTTTTTTGACTAAAAGTCAACGATGGAACATCGCTTTGTCGTTATCATGCGGAAAATACACATTTTAACACATTTTTTATGCGTTTTAATATTTTAGGTGACATAATCACGCAATATAGATTACTTAAATGAAAAATATATGCTATATTTGCAGAAGTTCTGTATTATCAGAGCACATCCACACCACGCACATTTAATTAAATCATTATCATTAACATAAGGCATGACAAAATCACTTATAGACACAGTAGCTACCTTAATGGCTACTGACTCAATCGACAGTGGCAATAATATCGACTTCGAGTCAAAGACCATCGTCCCCGCCACTTTTTGCCTGTACTCTAGGTTTTGCGTCACTGTGTAAGTGGTTATGGGAACAAGATACTTTGAAATACTCAAGAGGGCTGTCAAAGCTGTGGTTAAACCAGTTTTGCAGCAGTGGCCCTTGTGGCTCACGATGGTACTGACACTCATCCCGATGGCTTGGAGCGCATTGGATTACCATGTGCTGCGAAAGCATGATTTCCCGGTGTCCTATCTGATGGAGTGTTTTGTCAACGACGCCAGCGTTGTCGCTGTCCTGGCTACGTTCGTCGCTTGGCTGGTCAACGTCGTGCGCTGTCGGCGTGTACTCAAGTGGGCGCTCTACGTTTTGCTGTTGGCTATGTGGGTGGCAAGCCTTTTCCTGCTGCGTAATTTTAACACGACTTTTACACCCCAGATTCTCCAAGTGATGATGGAAACCAACAGTGGAGAGAGCGGCGAGTTCATTCATGCCTGGATGGGAGCCTTCGGGACCCGTCGCGCTATCCAGATTGCTGCCTTTACGCTGCTATGCATCCTTCTGGCCGAATGGAAACGCAAACCGGTTGCCGACTGGTTGATGCGCAGGGGGCCAATGGCAGTTGCCTCAGTGGCGTTGTCTGCGCTGCTGGTGTGGGGACTATGGAATTGGCGGTTTTTGGTAAGGCCTTATCATTCGGTATATGATCTGGAGAAGACACAGACGGGAAGTCATCCCAATGACCTCATTTCGACGCTACACAAGTCCATCCTCACGCTGCGATTCCAGGCCGATGAGGCCGATGCGGCAGTCGATTGCACCCTTCGGGAGGTGACAACCGGTAATCCGACCTGTGACGTCGATTCGATGGACCTGGTGCTGGTCATCGGCGAGAGTTACAACAAGCGGCACTCCAGCCTGTATGGTTATGGCTTGGATACGTCCCCGCTGATGCGGGCAGAGCGCGACCGCGGTCTCTTGACGGTGTTTACCAATGTCATTTCGCCCTATAATCTGACTAGCATCACGCTCAAGAACCTGTTCAGCCTCAATAGTTTGGGCGATGGAGAGCGTTGGAACGATTACCCCATGTGGACTGCTGTCATGCGGCGTGCCGGTTGGCAGGTTGACGTTTGGGACAATCAGCGGGCTTTCATGGCCAACGAATTGTTCACGGCTTCGCTCAACATGTATCTTTTCAATCCTAGTGTGGTCAAAATGGTTTATCGGGATGTAAACGAGGATTATTTTGAGTATGATGAACTGCTCGTTCAGGATTATTTCAATTGCTGCCATCTTGGTGACCGCAATCTGGTGGTCTTCCACTTGATGGGCCAGCACACCGAGTACGCTGCACGCTACCCCCGCACTGCCGATTGGGAAGTGTGGACAACCGACCAGTTGCCCGGTGCATCGGTGCCCTATCTTGATGACTCTAAACGCGAAATCATGCTGGACTATGCCCGTGCCACACGATACAACGACTTTGTGCTCGCTACCATTGTCAACTTTTTCCGCAACCGCAATGCCGTGGTGGTGATGCTCAGCGACCATGGCGAGGAAGTGTTTGATTTCCGTGATTTTATGGAGCGTGACCACAACCCGGTCAAGACGCCCGAGATGGTGCGGCACGAGAACGAGATTCCCTTCTTGATATGGTATTCCCCCGTTTACAAGGCACGTCATCCCGAGCGGGTTGCTGCTATCGAGGCGGCTGCGGCACGTCCCATGATGAACGACATTGTCGGCCAGATGATGCTATGGCTCGGCGAGGTCAGCAGCCCTTGGTGTGACAGTACACGCAACATTCTCCATCCGGCCTACAAACCATCGCCCCGCATTATCTACGACAACATCGACTACGACCGCCTCATGAACAATTAATCTCGGGCCTGTTAATTCTTTTCCATCGCTTTGTTTGGTGCAATGGCGAAATGTCGTTATTTTTGCACATAATTTGGTCGAGTGGCATCTGCAGGGGTGTCCCACTCGATGACAAAACGAGATAGATAGCAAATGGAAAGCGAGAATTTGATAGAATTGAAAGTGCTCGGCATCACGCGCAGTGAGGTGCAGCCGGGGGCCTTTGCCCTCCTGCTGGAGAACGCCGACAGCACGCCCGACGTCGCCAGGCGCATACCCATTGTCGTCGGTACAGCCGAGGCTCAGTCCATCGCTGTACGCATGGAGCAGGTGGTGCCGTCACGGCCCTTGACACACGACTTGTTCGTGAGTCTTTTCCATGTCTATGGCATCGAGTTGCAACGCGTCACCATCTACAGTTTCAAGGATGGCGTGTTTGCCGCTATGCTACACGTGAGCAATGGGCAGACCGAGGTGGACATCGATTCCCGTACGAGCGATGCCATCGCTATTGCATTGCGCACTGGTGCACCCATCTACACCACCCCCGAGGTGATGGAGCACACCAGCTATGAGTGGAGGCGCGATGGCGACTACAAGCCCGTCAGATTAGAGGATATGCCCCTCGAGAAACTGGAGCGGCGACTTAAGCGTTATGTCGACAGCGAGGAGTATGAAAAAGCAGCACGTATCCAAAAAATCATCTCCCAGAAAACTAATCCTCCTCAAAATGAGGAATAATCGGTGGTTTTTTACTACCTTTGCCGATTGAAACTAACCTAAACAGTAACATAAAAAAGCATCGGTTTTATGAAAAATCTTAAGTTGAGACTCATCGTGATGAATTTCCTGGAGTTCGCCGTGTGGGGTGCATATCTCACCTGTATGGGCAACTATCTGGGAAAAGCCGGAATGGGCAATGAAATTGCGTGGTTTTATGCCATCCAGGGTATCGTGTCGATTTTCATGCCCACACTCATGGGTATTGTCGCCGACAAGTACATCCAGCCACAGCGTCTGTTGGGCATCTGCCACCTGATTGCTGGTGCCGCGATGATTTATCTTGCCTATATGGGCATGAGCACCGACATCCCCAACAAGGCGATGTTTATTGCCGTTTACACCATCAGCGTTGCCTTCTATATGCCCACCCTGGCTTTGTCCAACACGGTGGCATTCACCATCTTGAAGGACAACATGATGGACACCGAGAAGGACTTCCCGCCCATCCGCGTGTTCGGTACAATCGGTTTCATCGCCACGATGTGGTTTGTCAATTGCGCGTTTCTTGATAACGGCAAGTTCGGCTTCACGGTCGGTGGCAACGATTTCAAGTTCCAATATACCTATATGCAGTTTATGGTGTCGGGACTGTTGAGCCTTGTGCTCTTCTTGTACTGTATGACCTTGCCCGCTTGCAAACTGGTAAAGAAAGAAGCCAAGTCGCTGATTGAGTCGCTGGGTCTGAATGCCTTTAATCTCTTCAAGACCAAGAAGATGGCGATGTTCTTCATCTTCTCGGCAATGCTGGGTATGTCGCTCCAGGTGACCAACGGTTTTGCCACACCTTACCTGACCCACTTCAAGAGTGATCCCGCGATGGCCGACACCTTCGGCGCCAACAACGCTACGATGCTCGTGTCGCTCTCGCAGATTGCCGAGGCGCTCTGCATCCTCTTGATTCCCTTCTTCCTCAAGCGTTTTGGCATCAAGGTCGTGATGCTGATTGCCATGTTTGCATGGGTATTGAGGTTCGGATTCTTCGGTGCCGGTAACCCCGCCTTCCCCGGTGTCATCCTCATCGTGCTTTCCTGCCTGGTTTACGGCGTTGCCTTCGACTTCTTCAATGTCTCGGGCGGTATCTTTGTGGACAAGGAGTGCGATCCAGATATCAAGGCCTCGGCACAGGGTCTGTTCATGTTGATGACCAACGGTCTCGGTGCCACCATCGGTACGCTTGCTGCTGGTGCCATCGTCAACAGCCTGTGCCATTGGACTGAGGACGGCAAGTATCTAGTGGGCAACACGCCCTCGAGTTGGAGCACGGCATGGTTCATCTTCGCCGCCTTTGCTCTGGTGGTAGCCGTGTCGTTCATGTTCCTGTTCAAGTACAAACACGTCCGCACCGACAAATAAAGGATATCGAGTTAAGGACTAGAAGTCAAAAACTCCTAACTCCTAACTAAAAGGAATGCACCGTTTCTATTGTCCTGACATAGCCGACACATTGATGCTGGGCGAGGAAGATTCCAAGCACTGCATCAAGGTGTTGCGCATGGCCCAGGGCGACACCATCGAGGTCGTTGACGGAAACGGTAACCTATACACTTGCCGCATCTCGATGGCGCACCCCAAGCGCTGCGCCATCGAGGTGTTCGACAAGCAGCACCACGACCCCCACTGGGGGCATCGCATTGTCCTGGGCATCGCGCCCACCAAGAATCTCGACCGCATTGAGTGGCTCGTCGAGAAGTGCGTCGAGATGGGCGTCGACCGCATCATCCCGTTGCGCTGTCACAACAGCGAGCGCACTGTGCTCAAAACTGAGCGACTGAAGAAAATCATGGTCTCTGCCATGAAGCAGTCCCTCAAGGCAACCTTGCCCCAACTGGACGAACTGACGCCCATCGACCGTGTACTGGCCGAGCCATTCGACGGCACGCGCTGCATCGCCTATTGCGATGAACAGCTGCCACGAGGCGAACGTCTTTCCCTCGCTGGAGCCTATAGGCCTGGCAGCGACGTGATGGTGCTCATCGGCCCCGAGGGGGATTTCAGCCCCAAGGAGGTGCAAGAGGCACGTGCTGCGGGTTTCATCCCTGTGACGCTGGGCGAGAGCCGCTTGCGAACCGAGACGGCTGGAATGATGGCCGTGGCTTGGATTCACGCTTTGCTGGCAAAGCGCGAAGCTTAGATTTTAAATAACAACCGCTAACAGCTAAAAAGAAAAAATATGCTGAACCAATTACTGTCGTCGCCTAACTTTTTCCTGCTCGCCGGTCCCTGTGTAATCGAGGGCGAGGAGATGGCGATGGATATCGCCGAGAAGGCGCTTAAAATAACTTCTAATCTCGGAATCCCCTATGTGTTTAAAGGCAGTTACCGCAAGGCAAACCGCTCGCGCATCGACTCCTTCACGGGCATCGGCGACGAGAAAGCCTTGAAGATTCTGCGCAAGGTGGGAGAGACATTCAAGATTCCCGTTGTGACCGATATTCACGAGCCCGTCGAGGCCGATATCGCTGCCGAGTTTGTTGACGTGCTGCAGATTCCCGCCTTCCTCTGCCGACAGACCGAGTTGTTGGTCGCAGCCGCCCATACTGGTCGCCTGGTGAACATCAAGAAGGGACAGTTCCTCGCTCCCGAATCGATGCGCTTCGCGGTACAGAAGGTCATTGATGCGGGTAACGACCAGGTGACCATCACCGAGCGTGGCACGACTTTTGGCTATCAGGATTTGGTAGTGGACTTCCGCGGTGTGCCGGTCATGCAGGCGTTTGCGCCTGTCATTGTTGACATCACCCACTCACTGCAGCAGCCCAACCAGGGTGGGGGAGTGACCGGTGGACGACCCGAACTCATCGAGACGATGGCGCGTGCCGCTATCGCCGCGGGCGCCGATGGCATCTTCCTCGAGACACATCAGGACCCCTCTGTAGCCAAGAGTGACGGCGCCAACATGCTGCGACTTGACCTGCTCGAGGGACTGCTGACGCGATTGACGCGCCTGCGCGAGGTCATTAACGAAATTGACAACCGAAAGTGACCATATCTTCGACCGATGCTCAAGATATTGTCACCTAATCGACATAAAAACAGACGATAACAAATTTTAAACGAATATGAATACCAGAAAGTTCATCCTGTCGCTCATCGCAGTCTTCTTTGCTCTCAACGTGGTGGCTCAGAGCAGCGACCCCGCGCTCAGGGATAAAATCACCAATGCTGTGATGAAGGTCTATGACGAGCAACTCGCTAAGGACCCCAACGACTACAACACGCTCTTTGCACGTGCCCACCAGCACTATTACAATGGCGATTATAACGCAGCGGTGGCCGACGTCAATCAGGCTTTGCTGATTACTCCCAAGACCGACAACGATTTGCGCTTTGACGAGTATATCCTGCGAGCTCGCATCAGCGAGGCACGGCAGGACTATACCAGCGAGCTCGCTGACCTGAAAATGGCACAGGAACTGCAGCCCAAGTCGCTGGCTTGCACCGATTTGATTGCTAAGGCTAACCTGAAGCTGGGTAACCTCAATGCCGCCGAGAAGGCTTTTAAGACCATCCTGAGGGCTGAGCCGATGAATTACGATGCCATGTACGGTCTGGCGCAGGTCGAGCTGGGACGCAACAACCCCAAGAATGCGCTCTCGCACGTCGACAAGGCGGTCGAGCTCTTCCATGTCGAGCCTCAGGTGTACATCAACCGCGCTGACATCTATTCGCGTTTGGGCAACATCGATGCTGCTGTAACCGACCTGCTTCTGGGCTCAACCGTGGGCGATGGCGGCTCGGCAGTGCAGAAGCTCTTCGACTTGAGCGACACCAACTATGACGGCGTGATGAACGCCTTGGCAACATTGGCCGACAAGAGCTCCGACGGCATGATGTACCGCTACCTGCGTGCCAACCTGGCCATCGACCACAACCGCTACGGACAGGCGCTCCGGGACCTTAATCTCGTCAAGCGCAGCAATGCGTACAACAGCCACGGCCTGTACTATAATTTCGCCAAGTGCTATCTCGAACTCGCACGCTTCGACGAGGCGCTCGACTATGCCGAGCAGGCTATCTCCAGGAATCCTGCCGTGCCCGAGTATTATGTGGTGAAAGCGCTTGCACAGTTCAATGCTGGCGAGGGCAACAATTTTGCACCCGCGATGGAAACGCTCAGCCATTGCTCCAGAATTGCTCCCCAGTATGTGCCCATGCTCCTGACCAAGGCCTACCTGCTCATGAGTCAGGGCAAGGACCAGGATGCCCTGGGATACCTCAACGCTGCCGTCGCCAACGAGCCTGGCAATGCCGAGGCTCTGCTTTCTCGAGGTCTGTTGCTCAAGAAACTCAACAACCTCAGGATTGCCGTCAATGACTACAATATCCTGTCACGACTCAGCGATGAGCCTGCCGACATGAAGGGCATCGGTTTGAGCGAGATGGGACGCGACAATGACGCTTTCAAGTGGCTGAACAATATTACCAGGACGGCGCAACCCGGAGGTGAGAACTTCTACTATGCAGCACTCTTCATGGCGCTCAGGGGCGATAACTACAAGGCGATGGAATATCTGCAGCGAGCCATCGAGAACGGCTATGGTAGCCTCTACAGCCTGCAGTATGATAACCTGACGCCCTTTGGGCTCAAGGCCTTACGCTCCGAGCCGGGCTTTGACCTCCTTATCCAGAAGGCACAGCGCAACTTCATCGAGACCAACTAATAAAAAATCTAGCTAATCTAGAAAATCTAGACCATCTAGACCATCTAGTATATCTAGCTGACTAACACTCGACAGCAATGATGCGCGGTACAAGAACCTGGACAGGCATCGTCATGGCATTGATTGCCATGATGTTCTTGGCATCGTGTTCTTCGACCAAGCATGTGCCCGAGGGACAGCTGCTGCTCGACAAGGTCAATATCAAGGTCCACGACAAGCACCCCGATGTGGAACCCTCACAGTTGACCAATTACCTGCGCCAGACTCCCAACCACCGCGTGCTCGGCGGACTCAAACTGCAGCTGGCATTCTACAACCTCTCGGGCAAGAACGAGAACAACTGGTTCAACCGTTGGATTCAGCGCGTGGGAACGCCTCCTGTCATCTACGACAGCACCCTCACTGCCGTCGGTGCCGAACAGTTGCACACGGCTTTGAGCAACCGCGGTTTCATGAACAATAAGGTCACCTATACCGTCAATGCCGACAGCGTCAAGCGCAAGGCGCGTGTCAATTACGACATCACCCTGGGAGAGCCTTATTACATCCGTTCGATTGACTACGACATCCCCGATGCCGAACTGAGCGAGATTATTCTTGCCGACTCGGCACATTTTACGGTCCATCCGGGCGATTTGCTCAATTACAACAAGCTGGATGAGTGGAGGCAGGCTGTCACCGAGAATTTGCGCAATCACGGCTATTATGCCTTTAATAAGGAGTACATCTCCTTCTTGGCCGACACTGCTGCCGATTCCAAGGCCGTCGACCTGACATTCTACAGCCGTGACCCGTACCACAACGACCGCATGCCCTATTACACCGAGCATGAGCCTTTCTACATCCGCGATGTGGTCTATGTGACCAACTACGACCCTCTCGAGATGCGCGACGGCTATTGGGGCGAGGATACCCTGGTGCTGCACAATGGCGTCAAAATCCTGCAGCCGCACGACTACTACTTGCGGGCAGGAGTAATCGACGAGTGCAACCACATCGAGCCGGGTTCGCTCTACAGCGTCGATGCCATCAACCGCACCTATCGGGCGCTGGGACGACTCAACATCCTCAAGCAGATTAACATCGACGTGAGGCCCGTCGGCGAGATTGATGGCGTGCTTATGGTCGATGCCTATGTCCTCCTCCAGCCCGACAAGTCACAGACGGTGTCCGTTTCCCTCATGGGTACAAACAGCGAGGGCGATTTGGGCTTCGGCGTCGGAGTGGACTACCAGCACCGTGACATTTTCAGGGGCGCCGAGGTCTTCAGTGCCAAGGCTAAGGTCTCCTATGAGAGCATTTCGGGTAACCTGAGCGGACTCATCAACAACAACTACAGTGAGTATTCCACCGAGTTGGGACTCACATTCCCAAAGTTCATGGCGCCCTTCCTGAAACGCTCCTTCAAGCGCAAGATTCAGGCCTCCACGGCTTTCACGCTCAATTTCGACTACCAGGCTCGACCCGAATACACCCGTGTCATCGCCGGCGGTGCTTGGCGATACCAGTGGACGCAACGCAGCCTGCGTCAGTCCCACACGCTCACCCTCTGCGACCTGAGCATCATCAGCGTCCCCAAGTTCAACGACGAGTTCTTCGACCGCATCACCAACCCGCTGCTCCTCTATAGTTACCAGGACCACTTGATTATGAGGATGGGCTACAACTTCTACCGCACCAACAAGGCCGAGATGAGTGTGCAACAGATGGGCCAGTTCCAGCGCAACGTCTTCACCATTCGTGCCAATGCCGAGACGGCGGGCAACCTCCTCTATGGGCTCTCTCACCTCAGCCGACAGAAAGTCGATGAAGACGGTAACTACAAGATGTTGGGCATACGATACTCACAGTATTTCAAGGCTGATGCCGACTACGCCTTTACTCATTACTTCGACAGGAGGCAGAGCCTTGCTTTCCATGTGGGAGTCGGTATCGCAGTGCCCTATGGCAACAGCGACGTGCTGCCCTTCGAGAAACGCTTCTACAGCGGTGGTGCCAACAGCGTGCGCGGATGGGGCGTGAGAACGCTTGGACCGGGCAGCTACAACAGCAACAACAACCTGTCAAACTTCATCTTCCAGTGCGGTGACATCCGTTTTGACCTCAACCTGGAGTACAGGGCAAAGCTCTTCTGGGTGGTCGAGTTGGGACTCTTTATGGATGCCGGCAACATTTGGACCATCAAGGAGTATGAGTCACAGCAGGGCGGTGTCTTCAAGTGGAACAAGTTCTACGAGCAGATTGCAGCAGCCTATGGCGCCGGTATCCGATTGGATTTCAAGTACTTCCTCGTTCGTGTGGATATGGGTATGAAGGCACACAACCCCGCCAGCGGACAAGAGCATTGGCCACTGCTGCACCCCAAGTTCAAGCGCGACAGCGAGTTCCATTTCTCGGTCGGCTACCCCTTCTGATGTCTTCCCCTACTGTCCTCCTGGGCTTGCCGGGATGTGCCCGTCACATCTGCGGCCATTGGTCTTTTTTGGTAGTTTTTACTTTTTTTTATAGTTTATTGGAAATTTGTTTTGTTTTGTCACAGATTATTGATAATTTTGCAGTCAAACCAATTCTTTTATGTTTAACTTTTAAATTATTAAGCTTATGAAGAAATTATCTCTTATTTTGTTGATGGCCGTATTGGCACTGCCCATGATGGCTCAGGTGTTTGCTAACAAGAGCGAGGCCATGGCTCCGAAACCCGATCGCAGTACTATCAAACAGAATCCTTACAACCCAATCAAGGCTTTTGACTGGAACCTGGTTGCTGCCGAAATGACTCGTGACGTGGAAACAATCGTTTGGGATTTCGAGGACGAAGAGGACTATGAAGGCTGGATGAGCCTTGACAACGATGGCGACGGCTATGGCTGGGAAGTTGAGGATTACTATGCTAATAGTGGTACTTATAGTCTTACCTCACGCAGCTATTATGGTGGAGCGTTGGATCCCGACAACTGGCTGATTTCGCCCGAGGTACCCCTCGGTGGCACACTGTCGTTCTTTGCTATGAACTACCTGACATACTATGCTGATAACTTCGCAGTTTATGTATGTGTTGGTGACCCCGAGAACGTAAACGACTTCGTGCAGATTTCCGAACTCATCACTCCGCCCACCACTTGGACCGAGTATACCTTCGACCTGAGCGAGTTCGCTGGTCAGACTGGCTGCTTCGCTTTCCGTCACTTTAACAGCTATGACATGTTCCGCCTGTTCATCGATGACGTGACCTACACCTTCGAGAATGGTCCCGTTACCCCCGTTCCCGTTGAGTTAGAGGCTATCCCTGGTGTGGACAAAGCCGATATTTCTTGGGTAGATGATGAGAATGCTGGCTGGACTCTCCGTTACAGGCCTTACACTCCCGAGCCCGAAATGACTGGATACTTCTGGGACTTCGAGGATGAGACTGAACTCTCTTGGACCTCCGAGGATGCCGACGGTGATGGCTTTGGCTGGTTCCTCTGGGATCCCGTTTCATTAGGTTATGATCCCGGTGATGGCGTGAGACTGTTTGGTACCAAGTGCGCTACTTCAGCTAGCTACAATGGCTATGGCGCTTTGACTCCCGATGACTGGATGATTTCTCCCAAGGTAACCCTTGGCAAGACCCTCTCATTCTGGGCTGCCGGACAGGATCCCTCCTATGCATCTGAGGTATTCGCTGTTTATGTAAAGACTGAGGACCGTGGCGAATTCGTGAAGATTTCTGACGATATCACCGCTACCAGCCCCATCGAGGAGTACACCTTCGACCTGAGTGAGTATGAGGGCATGGAGGGTTATGTGGCTATCCGTCACTACAACTGCTATGACATGTTCCGCCTCAACATCGACAACGTGCTCATCGGCGAGATGCCCGAGCCCGTTGAGCCGGCTGAGTGGATCTATGTTGACAACATCACTGAGCCCAACTTCACGCTCACAGACCTCGACCCCGAGACTACCTATGAGGTACAGATTCAGGGTATTTCCGAGGACGGTATTCCCAGCAAGTGGAGCGAGTCTCTTATCTTCACCACCGAGGGTGATGTGACTTCTGTTCAGGAAATCAATGCCGCTACCGTTGATGGCGCTTACTACAACCTGATGGGCCAGAAGATGAATCCCAACAACCTGCCCGCTGGCATTTACATCCACAACGGCAAGAAGATTGTTGTGAAGTAAGCTCTCATCTTGACTTTAATCCTTCTTAGGATTATATAACAAACAGGCGACCCCTTTTGGGCCGCCTGTTCGTTTCTCTGAGCAAGGACGGGGGCATGAAATGGCCCACCAGCATACGATGGCTCGCTCGTCACGCCTTTTTATATTTAATTTTTTTTAAAAAAATCTCTTGATTATCTTTGTGATTCTTTTTTTTCTCAGTAAATTTGCAAACAAATGTAGTGAAAGAACCTTTTTTTGTTTAACTTTTAATTTTATTCGCTTATGAAAAAATTAACTTATCTTTTGGTGCTGGCTGCATTGGCATTGCCGATGTCGGCACACAACCATTTCACGACTAAGGCCGAAGCCAAGAAGGCCATGGCAGAGCAAGTGGTACGTCACACCGACAACCCCGTTGTTCATCCCAGGGTAACCCACGTGGCTACACGTCCCGCCCTCAACCTGGCGCCCGGCATGGTCATGGTGTCACTCAGTGTACCTAATGATATCTGGGATGATGGTTCCGGCTATCAGATGCTGCTCGATGCCGACCACGATGCCTATGGCACTCTTTTCTTTGAGACGGGCCCCTTGGCTTACGGTAGTGTAGACGATGCAGTGTATGCCCAGTTCGAGTACAAGATTCCCGAGAATGCTGACGGTTCAATCTACACCACAAACATTGTCGTTGAGGACTGGCAGACCATTACCATTCCCGCGGGTACTTATGACTATGTCATCACCAATCCCACTCCTTATGATTATATGTGGATCGCTTCCAACTTTGGTGATCAGCCTGGACGTTTTGACAACTTCGAGTTCGAGCCTGGTATGGAGTACATCTTCACAGTTGAAATGACCGATTGGGGTTATGATGGCGTTTATCTCGAGACCATCGGTGAACCCGTTTACCCGACGATTCCCGAGGTGCCCGTTGGCCTGACTGTTGACCCCGGCGTTCGTGACGCTGAGGTTTACTGGGAGAGGGAAGCACTGGAGTCCGGTAATCTGCCCATGGTAATCTGGAACCTGCGCTATCGTCCCTACGATTCTTCGCCTGCCCCCGAATATCCGTACTACCTCTGGGACTTCGAGGAGGCTCAGAACAGCGATAACTCGCTGCAGAATGGCTGGACCTCGATTGACGCCGATGGCGACGGCTATACCTGGTACCACCTCAATACAGCAGGAGGCGTATACAATTGCCACAGTGGATATGGTCACTTGACCTCGGCAAGCTACTTTGGCGCAGCTCTCAGCCCCGACAACTGGCTGGTATCGCCTGAGGTAGTTCTCAATGGACAGCTTTCGTTCTGGGCTTGTGGTCAGGATCCCAGCTGGGCTAAAGAGCACTTTGCTGCTTATGTTACCGTTGGCGATCCCAATGACTTGAGCAGCTATGTAGCGCTCTCCGACGTAATCGAAGCTACCGGTACATGCACTGAGTACACCTTCGACCTCTCTGAGTATGAGGGCCAGACTGGACACATCGCTATTCGTCACTTCAACTGCTACGACATGTTCCGCCTGAACATCGACGACGTGGCTATCGGTAATCCCGCTAACAGGGCTGCTGAATGGACCAACATGGACCATGTGGATGCTCCCTTCACCACGCTTACTGATCTTGAGCCCGAGACTACCTACGAGGTACAGGTACAGGCTGTTGACGCTTACAATTATGACCTCGTGAGCGACTGGTGTGAGAGTGTTGTCTTCACCACCCTGCCCGAGCAGGCTCCTCAGGGTCAGACGGCTGCTCCCGAAATCGTTACCACTCCCGATGACGAGGTCTTCACCTTCACCGGCCAGGTTAAGGAAGGTGATCCCGAGGCCGAGGTAAGCATCTATGTGATTAACGAGGACGGCGAGCGCGTGCTGGTAACCAATCCCTTCGTCGTAACACGCACCGAGGAGGATCAGATAATCCAACTCGTGGCTGTAGCTCACATCGACGGTCAGATCGACGGCGAGACCATCATCACCGTTCTGGTTCCCGCCAGGAAGATCACCGGCATCGATGAGCTCATGAGCGGCAAGAGCATTGCTACTGTACGCTACTTCAACATGGCAGGTCAGGAGATGCAGCAGCCCAGCGGCATGACCATCGTCGTGACCACCTACACCGACGGCACCACCACCGCAGCCAAGGTGATGAAGTAATCCATGATTAGCTTCTAGCTAACGATTCCAAAAATTCAGGCTACCCTATCACAGGGTAGCCTGTTTCTTGTTATAAATCACTGAATAACTCAGAAAAAAACCAATCAACCGTTAGTCTAGCCTGTCCAGCCCCTCCAGCCCCTCCGCGACAGGGTCCCTCTATGCCGCGGCTCCTGCCGCGGCCCCAATTAGAGTCCCGCCACCCCTGTAGCCCAGTCCCCTGTGCCGCGGCTTCTGCCGCGGCCCCAAGAGCAGTCCTGTCCCGTGGGCGGCGGCTCTGCCGCCGTCAAGCGACAGCAAAGATAATTATCAATTCAGCTATCAGCACCCTCATGAACATCGTCAGCGGGTAAACCGTTGCATACGCCACCGCGGGAGCGTCATTACCTGCAGTGCTATTGGCATAGCCCAGTGCAGGGGGGTCGGTAGTAGCACCGGCAACCAGGCCCATGATGGTGCAATAGTTCAGGTGCAGCTTGCCGCGCGCCACGATGACAGCGATAATCAGCGGGATGATGGTAATCAGGAAGCCATACAGCACCCACATGGCACCGTTGGCGCTCAGGATAGTCGACACAAACTTGCCGCCGGCAGCAATACCCACCGATGCAAGGAACAGGCACAGGCCCAATTCTCGTAGCATCAAGCTGGCTGCAGTGCTGGTATAGGTGACAAGTCGGGCTTTATAGCCGTAGCGGCCAATAAGGATGGCGACAATCAGCGGTCCTCCTGCCAGACCAAGTTTCATGGGAACCGACATTCCCGGTAACATGATGGGAATGGAGCCCACGATGATACCCAGGAAGATGCCGATGAACATCGTGAACAGGTTGGGATGCTCCAGACGCTTGTAAGAGTCGCCCATGCGTTTACCCAGGCGGTCAACGTCCTCCTCACGGCCCACGACGGTCAAGCGGTCGCCCACCTGCAGCGACAGGTTGGGGCTGGCGAGCAGTTCGACACCGGCACGATAAATGCGGGTGACATTCACCTTATAGCCCTCGTGCAGGCGGATGGAACCGATTTTCCTGCCGTTAAGCTCATTGTTGGTGATGACGATGCGTTTGCTCACGATGCCCTTCGGGGACGTCTCCAACTGCCAGTCAAAGTCCTCATGCGGACCGATAATGGCATCAAACATATCCTGGTCGTGAGCGCTCATCACGATGCGAAGCACGTCATTCTTGCGGATGATGGTCTCGCCCTGCGGAATCTCCACCGTACCGTCCTCGCGTTTCAGACGTGAAATCGTGTAGTTGCGGTCGATGATGGCATGCAGCCGAGTCACCGGAATGTCATAGATAAGCTTGTTGGTCACACGATAGGTGATGACGTGGGGCTTCAGCTGGCTGTCCTCCTTCTCGCGCTCGATGTCATCCACTTCTTTCTCGACATTAATCTTGAAGATAATCTTCAGCAGCACCATCGACAAGATGATGCCCACAACGCCCAGCGGATAGGCAGCGGCATAGCCCAGCGACATCGACTCGTTGAGTTCAGTGGCACCATCACCCACGGTTTCTATAAGGGCCTGCTGGGCAGCACCCAGACCGGGAGTATTGGTAACAGCACCGCTCAACACGCCCACCAGGTCAGTAATGCTGATGTTGCCGGCAATAAAATAGATGGCAAACGCCACAGCGACGTTCAGGCCTACGATAAGCATGGCGATACCGTTCAGCTGGATACCCTCGTGCTTGAACGACGAGAAAAAGCTAGGACCCACCTGCAGACCAATCGAGAAGATGAAGAGGATAAGACCGAACTCCTGGATAAATTTCAGCGTCGCATGGTCCACCTCCACGCCCAGATGACCAACTAAAATGCCACAAAACAGCACGAAGGTCGCCCCAAGCGAGATACCAAAGATTTTCACCTTGCCCAGCATCACACCGATGGCAATGACCACGGCATAAATCAGCAGTGTGTGTGCCACACTGTTCCCGACAAATAATTCAGTAAACCAGTCCATATCCTTTTTTAAGCTTCAATTCACTAAATATCTCTAATCTCTAAACTCTAAACCCTAAACTCTAAACTCTAAACTTCCATTTTAACGTGAATTAACACGTTAAAATGGAATTAAGCTATTCCAATCCCGTTCTCAACGATACCTAGGATATCAATAGGATTGTTGACGATAACATTGGCGTAATATTCCACCAGTTCCTTCTTGCTGCGGAATCCCCAGGTAACCCCCACCGAGTCGATGCACGCACGGCGGGCGGTTTCCATATCCACACCACTGTCACCGATGTACAGCGTGTCGGCTTTGGCGACTCTAGCCTTCGCGAGGATGGCAAACACAACACTCGGGTCAGGTTTCACGTTCACGCCCTCGCGGTGGCCCTCGACAGCAATAAAGGGAATGTCAGGATAGAAGTGCGGGATAATCTTATCCACAGCCCTCTGGTACTTGTTGCTCGCAACAGCCATCGACACCCCCAGGTCGCGCAGGTCCTGAAGCAGCTCGTGCATACCATTATAGGGCTTCGTATAGTCAGTACAATGCTCATCATAGTACTCCAAGAAGTCCCCCAGCACCCTGTCCACCGTCTCATCGTCGCGGGCATCCTCAGGCAGCACACGCGTCATCAGTCTTCGCACGCCATTACCCACAAAATACGGGTAACTTGCCATGCTGTGAGTAGCATAGCCATTACGTTCCAGCGCATAATTCGCCGCCTGCCCCAAGTCCTCTATCGTGTTGAGCAGTGTCCCATCCAGGTCAAATATCACCAGCTTCTTCATCTCTCTAAAAAAATATCCGCAAAGGTACAGTTTTTCTCCAACAGATGCAAAAAATCCCCAACAATCCC
This sequence comes from uncultured Bacteroidales bacterium, assembly GCA_902800715.1. Lineage (GTDB taxonomy): Bacteria > Bacteroidota > Bacteroidia > Bacteroidales > Muribaculaceae > Sodaliphilus. The sequence continues at coordinate 145,620 of CADCFN010000003.1, read as the reverse complement.
CCAATTAGAGCCCCGCCAGCCCCCCGCGCCCGCCGCCCCCCCGCGTCAGGGTCGACTATGCCGCGGCTCCCGCCGCGGCCCCAATTGGAGTCCCGCCCCCCGCCAGCCCCCGCGTCACGGTCCCCCATGCCGCGGCTCCCGCCGCGGCCCCAAGAGCAGCATGTCCCGTGGGCGGCGGCTCTGCCGCCGTAACTCAACTATTAACTATTAACTATTAACCATTAACTATTAACTCTCAACTACGTCTTGACGTGCAATCGTTTGCGTTGATTTTTACTAGCTGCTGCCACTGGTATTTATAATAATGTGGGCAAGAATCACTAATTTTGGACACATCAAAGGGGACCATCATGCGCTGCTATGGTCTTTCGCCATCTGAATAACCAAGCAATTCAAACCATAACTTAAAAAACTTCAGGATATGAAAAAAACGCTTACATTTTTTCTAGCACTTGCAGTATCATTATTGACGCTGCAAGCCAGTGCCCAGATGTTCATCGTGGGCGATGGACCCTTTGGCGGGTGGAACCCTGCTGGCGGTGTCCGCATGAATGCCAAGGCTGACGGCACCTACAATCTGACGACAACCATCAGCGGAACGGTCTATTTTGTCTTTGCCGACAATCAGGCTTCATCAACTGATGATTGGGACACCTTCAACAACAACTATCGCTATGGCCCCAATGGCACCGACCAGGCGGTCTCGGCCAATGATACCTGGATTTCAACCCAGAAGAGTAGCGCCGGTGCTTACTACTTCACCGGCAACGGTACAAGCTACACCTTCACCTTTGACACAATCAACAAGCGTTTCAGGATTTTCAATGAGAGCGGTGGCGGCCCCGTCAATCCCTTGACAGGCCACCTCTACATCCTGGGCGAGGCCGAAGGCAACAGCTGGGATCCGTCACATGGTGTGGAAATGACGACCACCGACGGCAACGTCTTCACCTCTCAGGTGACTTTCAACGGCGAGTGGTCCGAAGAGGATGCCAGTGTAAGCTACTTCTCCTTCACGACCAAGTTATCGGCCAGCAGCGAGGACTGGGCTTCTATCCAGTCCTATCGTCTCACGCCCGTGAGCGAGGGCAACTACTGGGTGACATCTTCCACCTTGGGACAGACCATTCCTTTGAACCAGTTCGGTGAGAACATCGATGTGGCATTCCGCATCCCCGCCGGTACCTATACCATCACGGTGAACGTGAACGACCACACTTGTGTCATCACGCGTGAGGGCGGTGGCGGTCCCGTGGCTGGCAAGGGATGGCCCGCGATGTATGGCGGTGTCATGCTTCAGGGCTTCTATTGGGACAGCTACAAGGCTACGCGCTGGTCCACTTTAACCGACGAGGCTCAGGAACTGGGTCAGTACTTCGACGTGATGTGGGTTCCCAACTCGGGCAGCGTCGATGCCAATGGAGTAGGGCAGAGCATGGGTTATATGCCCGTTTACTGGCTCAAGCACAATTCCTGCTTCGGCACCGAGTCACAGTTGCGCGAGATGATTGATGTCTTCCACCAGCACAACACCAGTGTCCTCATGGATATGGTCATCAACCACAAGAGCGGCAAGACTGGTTGGGTGGACTTCGCCAACGAGACCGTGACAGGTCCCGTCACGGGTGATACCTACAGCATGACCTGGACGCTTGCCGACATCTGCCGCACCGACGAGTGTGTCGGCGCCGGCTATGCAGCAACGGGTGCTGCCGACGAGGGCGAGGACTTTGACGGCAGCCGTGACCTGGACCACACCAGCGCCAATGTGCAGAAGAACGTCAAGACCTACCAGCAGTACCTGATGAAGGAACTCGGCTACGACGGCTTCCGCTACGATATGTGCAAGGGCTATGCAGGCTATTACGTCGGTCTGTACAACCAGGCAAGCCAGCCCACGTTCTCGGTGGGTGAGTACTGGGACGGCAACGCCGAGACCCTCCGCTGGTGGCTGAACGAGACCAAGCAGGACGGACGCATCCAGACCGCCGTCTTCGACTTCGCACTGAAGTACCCGATGCAGAGCGCCTTTGCTGCTGGCAACTGGAGCGCCTTGAATGACAAGGGCTTGGCTGCTGACCCCAACTATCAGCGCTACTCGGTGACCTTCGTCGACAACCACGACACGGGTCAAGGCTCCAACTATGACTGCCTCAAGACCAACATCATGCCGGCGAATGCCTTCATCCTGACGATGCCGGGCACCCCGTGCATTTTCTACAAGCACTACCTCGTCTATACCGACGAAATCAACAACTGCATCAAGGCGCGTCGCGCTGCAGGCGTCCACAACCAGAGCGCCATCCTCACGCAGCAGGAGAGCAGCGGCGGTTACATCCTGGAAACCCAGGGCACGCGCGGCAACCTCTATCTGCAGGTGGGCGGTGCTGTCTTCAACGGCACCCCTGCGGGCTATACCTTGGTCCAGGGCGGTGACGGCTACAACCTGTTCATCAGCAACGGCATCGACTGGAAGCACGTGGGCAAGGATGGCAGCATTCTGGGCTATCCCGTGGTCAACAAGCCTGCTGGCAACTATGTGGGCAATGTGACGCTCACCGTCGCTCCCAGCAAGAGCGGTACGACCCTCGTCTATACCACCGACGGCAGCGAGCCTACGGTTTCCAGCGCCACGATTACTTCCTCGACCTCGATGACCTTTACCGAGAACACCACCCTCAAGGTGGGTGTCCTCAACGGCAACCAGGTCGAGAATATCGAGAACTACACCTACACCATCACCGATGCTGCTACGACGGGCATCGACATCTATGTGAAATCTTCGTTGAGCAGCGCCAACATTTGGGCTTGGACAAGCGAGGGCAGCGTGACGGGCAGCACTTGGCCCGGTAAGGCTATCTCCAGCCTTGAAAAGGTGACCGTCAACGACATCGAGTGGAATCGACTCCATGTCGATGCTAGCGAGGTATCGCTCATCTTCAACACCGGTACTGGCGGCTTCGAGAAGCAGACATCAACCATCACCGTGACGCGCGATGCCTTCTTCATCTATCCCAACAGCGACCTGTCAACCTATAACTACCCCGCTACCGACACCTATCTCGACGTGACCGAGAAGTATGCTGGTGCTGGCGCAGCTAGCTACGACAAGGTTTATGTCCTTGGTAACATCAACTCCACAGGATGGTCTCCCAGCAACGGCTATGAGATGACCACCACCAATGGCGAGAAATACACCGCCACCATCGACTTCGTCGATCCTTACGGTGGCTACAGCTACTTCAGCTTCACCACCGCATTGGGCAGCACTTGGGACGAGATTGCCAATGACCGAATGGGCGCTACAAGCAACAACTTCCTCATCAACGATGCCCGTCTGGGTACCGAGTTGAGCGTGGTGCCTGGCACCAATTCCTTCAGGATTCGCACTGGCAAGTACAACCTCACGTTCTACCTGTCGCGACGCGTTCTCGTGGTCGAGAAGTGGACCGAGCCGGTCACTGTCGTCAGGGGTGACGTGAACCAGGATGGTGACATTGACATCATCGATGTAACCGAGCTCATCGACTATCTGTTGAGTGGCAATTCAACGGCCATCAATCTGGAAAATGCCGATTGTGACCAGAATAACTACTTGGACATCAGTGATGTAACAACCCTCGTTGATTACCTCCTGTCCAACAAGTGGTAATTGATAAGCAACCGTGGCCACGGGTGAGTCTTTCAGGTTTCTGAAGATTCATCCGTGGCCATTGTTGTTTTTTTACCTGAAAAATTGTAATTTTGCACAGCGATGGAGAGGGAGTTTGAAAATATCATCATCGGCATCGACCCGGGCACCAACGTCATGGGTTATGCGCTGCTGGGCGTCAATGGCAAGAAGCCGCAGCTCATCGTCATGGGCGTCTTGCAGTTGAGCCGCATGGAGGACCACTACATGCGCCTCAGGCACATCTACGAGCGCGTGAGCGGCGTCATCGATGAGTATCTCCCCGACGAGATGGCAATCGAGGCGCCTTTCTACGGCAAGAACGTCCAGTCGATGCTCAAGTTGGGGCGCGCACAGGGTGTCGCGATGGTCGCAGCTCTCAACCGCGAGATTCCCATTGCCGAGTATGAGCCCCGCAAAATCAAGATGGCAATCACCGGCAACGGTGCAGCCAGCAAGGAGCAGGTGGCGATGATGCTCCAGCGCACCCTGGGCATCGACGAGGCACAGATGCCCGCACTGCTCGACGCCACCGATGCCCTCGCGGCAGCGCTTTGCCACTTCTACGAGCGCAACAAGCCCTTCCAGGGCAAGGGCTCAAAATCCTGGAAATCCTTCATCGCCCAGCACCCCGACCGCGTCAAGAAATAGACACTTGATCAGCATTCTTGAGTAAAAAAATAATCTCTCAACCCCCAATTAATCCCCAACTACCCCCCGCGTCAGGGTCGCCCATGCCGCAGTCCTCGCTGCGCCGTCGCCCCCCGAGTCAGGGTCCCTCTGTGCCGCGGCTCCCGCCGCGGCCCCAATTAGAGTCCCGCCGCCCCCCGTGTCAGGGTCGCCTGTGCCGCGGCTCCCGCCGCGGCCCCAATTAGAGTCCCGTCGCCCCCCGCGTCAGGGTCGCCTGTGTCGCGACTCCCGCCGCGGCCCCAAGAGCAGCATGTCCCGTGGGCGGCGGCTCTGCCGCCGTAACTCAACTATTAACTATTCTCTATTAACTATTCTCCATTCCCCCTTCCTTTTTGACTATTTTTAGTTAATTGTGTTAAAGGCAGGATTTGTTAATAAATCTAGCTGCAAGATGCTTGTCAGTTGGGGAAAATTGTCTACCTTTGCACTCGAATTATGGGCTATTAAGAGAAATGTCAGTTTATTCTTTTGTAATACCTTTTAGGATAACTTGTAGTGGTCGATCGGTTAACACGTTCTACAACCAACTGCAAGCAAGGGAAGACTGCAATAACGCGCCACATTAGACGGGATAACTACCGCTAATATGGCGCGAATTCTTTTTAAATGTCAATTAAACAAACCAAATTATTTATAATTACTATTTTATTAAATTTAAAAACTAATTATTTGTATGTTGAGAACAGTTAAGCTTTTGGCTTTGGTGGCAATGTTCTTCGTGGCATTGTCGGCAAGTGCTCAGGTGACGACCTCGGCAATGTCCGGTGTCGTGACCGATGAAAACCAGGAGGCGTTGATTGGCGCCACGGTTACCGCGTTGCACACGCCCTCGGGCACCAAGTACAACGCCGTTACCAACATCGACGGACGCTATACCATGCGTGGTATGCGACCCGGTGGTCCTTACACGGTTACGGTAAGCTACATCGGTTACCAGACTCGTCAAATCGAGGACGTGACACTGCAGCTCGCTGAGACCTATGACCTCAATGTTGACATGAGTCTTGGTGCCAATACGCTCGGCGAGGTGGTTATCACCTCCGAGGCCACCAAGTTCAGGGCTGAAAAAACTGGTGCTGCAACCAACATCAACAGCACCCAAATCAGCAGCCTGCCCACGGTGACGCGTAGCCTGACCGACGTGACCCGTCTGTCACCCTACGGTGGTAACGGCATGAGCTTTGCCGGTACCGACGGCCGTCTGGCCAACTTCACCGTTGACGGTGCCAACTTCAATAACAACTTCGGTCTGAGCGACGGTCTGCCCGGTGGTGGCAACCCCATTTCTATCGAGGCAATCGAGGAAATGCAGGTTGTGATTTCGCCCTACGACGTGCGTCAGACCAACTTCATCGGTGGTGGCGTGAACGCCGTCACCAAGAGCGGTACCAACACCTTCCGCGGCAGCGCCTACATCTTCCACCGCAACGAGAATATGCGCGGTGACGCTGTAGACCGTTATCAGATTCCTCAGTCTCGCGAGAAGGACCAGGTGACCACCTACGGTTTCACCCTTGGTGGCCCCATCTGGAAAGACAAGCTCTTCTTCTTTGTAAACGGTGAGATGACCAAGCAGCCGACCATCGTTAACCGCTGGCGTGCTTCCGAGAACGGCGTCGGTGACGCTGATGCTTTCATCTCTCGCACCACCCTGCGCGACCTGGCTCGCGTCAGTGACCACGTGATGGGCAAGTATGGTTATGACACTGGCTCTTACACCAACTTCCCCGCCGATGAGAACAACTACAAGCTGCTGGCCCGTCTGGACTGGAACATCAGCCACGACCACCACTTGTCGTTGCGTTACAACTACACCAAGAACCGCTACTGGTCCAACCCCAACGCCACTTCGATGGACGGTGGTACCCGTATGCCCAACGCGCGCGTGTCCATGTATTCCTTCTCCTTCGCCAACTCAATGTATGGCATGGACAACCTGGTACACTCGTTTGCTGCTAACTTGAACAGCCGTCTCGCCGACAACCTGTCGAACGAGTTCCTGGCTACCTTCTCCAAGCTCGATGACGTTCGCGCCAGCAACTCCAGCGAGTTCCCCTTCATCGACATCACGATGACCGATGAGTACGGCAACAAGGACAACTACATGGCTCTGGGTTATGAGCTCTTTACTTGGAACAACGCCGTTCACAACACCATTTGGAACATCCGTGACGATGTCACCTGGTACTATGGTAACCACAAGTTCATGGGTGGTCTCACCTTTGAGCATCAGATGGCCGACAACCAGTACATGCGCAACGGTACCGGTTACTATCGCTACAACAGCGTTGACGACTTTATCAACGGCGCTATCCCCGAGGTCGTTTGCTTGACCTACGGTTACGGCAGTGAGACCAAGCCCGCTGCTCGCGTGCAGTTCAACAAGGCCGGCCTGTATCTGCAGGACGAGTGGAACGTGACCCGCAACTTCAAGCTGACCTACGGTCTGCGTCTCGACGGTCTGTTCTTCAACAACGGTGACCTGATCACCAACAACGCCATCCTGGCTCTTGACTATTATGACAAGAACGGTAACGTTCGCCACATCGACACAGGTAAGTGGCCCAACAGCAACCTGATTATCCAACCGCGCGTTGGTTTCAGCTGGGACGTATTTGGCAACAACACCCTCAAGTTGCGTGGTGGTTCTGGTCTGTTCTCAGGCCGTCTGCCCCTGGTATTCTTCACCAACATGCCCACCAACGGTGGTCTGGTACAGTATCAGGCACAGCTCAACGCCAACACCAAGATTGGCGGTCTTGACAAGAATGGCAATTATGTTCCCAACCGTGGCTTTGAGAACTACACCGGAGCTTACATTACCGATGGCAATGGCAACCGTTACATCGACATGAGCCAGTTTGCTGGTGGTCTGGTAACCGACGCCAATGGCAATGCTTCGGTTAACGCTCTGCGCGACAAGCTCATCAGCATGGGTTATCCCGAAAATGTTACCTCCGACATGGGTACCGTTCCCTCGGCCGTCAATGGCGTGGATCCCAAGTTCAAGATGCCGATGGTGTGGAAGACCTCGTTGGCTATTGACTACAACATCCCCGTTTCCTTCCCCTTCAGCGTGACTGTTGAGGGTATCTTCAACCGCAATATCAATGCTGCCAGCATCAGTGACTGGAGCATGCCCAGCGTGGGTGGTTATGCCCGCTTCAACGGTGCTGACAACCGTCCCATCTTCCCCGACAACTTCCGTCGTGGTACCAAGGCTTTCGTCCTCGAGAACACCAGCCGCGGTTATGGTTGGATTGCCAACGTGACCGTCAATGCCCGTCCCGTCGACTGGCTGAGCCTGATGGCTGCTTACACCCACACCGTGAACAAGGAGGTTACCGGTATGCCCGGTTCGGCTGCCGAGAGCGCCTTCACCTATGTTCCCACTGTTGAGGGTCCCAACAACATCAAGCTGCACAACTCACAGTATGTGACTCCCGACCGTTTCGTCTTCTCTGCAACCGGTCATGACAAGAGCGGTAACCACTACGGCCTGATCTATGAGACCTGGCGCGGCGGTTACAAGTATTCCTACATGATGAGCAATGATATGAACGGTGACGGTTACAACTACGATGCTATGTACATCCCCACCGATGCCGAGGTTGAGAACGGCCAGTTCCGTTTCATCAACAACGATAGCAAGACCCGCTTCATGGACTATGTTCACAACAACAAGAGCCTGAAGAACCATCAGGGAGAGTATGCCGAGCCTTACAGCCTCTACAGCCCCTGGGTTCACCGCGTGGACTTGAGCTACAAGCATGACTTCTCGGTACGCGTCTGCGGTGCTAAGCACACCCTGCAGTTGAGCTTCGACGTGAAGAACGTCCTCAACCTCTTCAACTCCAGCTGGGGTGTGAGCAAGTATCTCAATCCCGAGATTGGCAGCGATCCCCGCCTGCTCAAGTATGAGGGCGTTGATGCCGAGGGTTACGCTACCTTCTCGACCAATCCTGCTATCAACAGCCTTACCAAGACCTTTGTGCCCAACAAGTCCATCGGTCAGTGCTGGAACGCCTCCATCGGTATTAAGTACATCTTCAACTAATTCAAAGTCACAGAATATATATTATGAAACTTAAATATTTTCTTTCGTTTTTTGCACTGGTCGCTCTGCTCTCTAGTTGCTCCGACGATGATGCAATGACTCTGCTCGATGAAATTAAGGTTTCATCCTCCTATGTGAGCATCGATGTTAACGGTGGCTCCAACAAGATTACCGTCAATGCCAAGGAGGCTTGGTCGTTTGATGAAGCTGAGATTCCCGCTTGGCTCACCGTTAGCCCCATGAATGGTGGCGCTGGTGAGACCACGGTGACCTTTACCGCACCTGCTGCCCCCGACGGCCGCAACACCGTGCTGCACATCGCTTGTGGAATCAACTCTCAGAATATCAACGTAATACAAGGTCTGTCCGTTGTAAAGAATGCCACTTGTGCCGAGGTCATTGAAGGTCCCGAGAGCAAGAACTACCGCGTGACCGGTACTGTTGCCTCAATCGTCAATACGACCTATGGTAACTGGTACCTGCGTGACGAGACCGGCGAAATCTACATCTATGGTACTCTCGACGCCAAGGGCAACACCAAGAACTTCCTCAGCCTCGGTCTCGAGGTGGGTGACATCGTCACCGTTGAGGGTCCCAAGACCGTCTATAACGGTACTGTCGAGCTCGTCGACGTGACCGTTGTCAAGATTCAGAAATCGCTCGTCAAGGTCGAGGGTTATGACCCCTTGGATGCTACCATCCCCGTTGAGGGCGGTAATGTAGCCATTACCCTGAGCTGCAAGACCAACAATGGCGTTTCGGTCGAGGTCCCCGAAGAGGCAAAGGACTGGCTGGGAATCGTTTCCGTAGTCGGTGGTGCTGAGCCCGTGGTAACCTTCCATGCCAATGCCAATACCGGTGGCGACCGCAGCGCAACTGTAGTCTTCAAGACCACCGACGATAGCGGTAAGGAATATACTGCCGAAGCTACTGTCTATCAGACTGGTTCAATCATTGAATGCACCGTGGCCGACTTCCTCGCTGCCGAGATTGGTGAGACCCAGTATCGTATGACTGGTGTTGTGACTGGTATCTATCGCGAGACCCAGGGCTTCTACATCCGTGACTACTCAGGCGAGACCTTGGTTTACCGTCCCGCTGGCTTCACTGGCATCGAGGTCAAGGAGGGTGACGTAGTCACTGTTGTGGGCAAGCGCGGCGACTACAAGGGCTCGCCTCAAATGGTCGAGGGCATTGTCGAGGACATTATCCCCGTGACCCGCGTCACCATCGACGAGTTCCTTGATATGGAAGACAATCCCAATACCTATTACATGATCTCTGGTACCATCACCGAAATCGTAAGGGCTGACTACGGTAACCTCTATCTTGAGGATGAGACCAACAGAGTGTACGTTTATGGCTGCTATCCCGGTTGGGGTGCTACCGGCGACAACCGCAAGGGCCTGCTTGAGTCCAAGGGTATTGAGTTGGGTGACCAGTTGAGCGTAATCGGTGTCAAGAGCACCTACAATGGCACGCCTCAATTGGCCAACGGTATCTACTTCTCGCACGAGAAGGCCCAGTAACGGAAAGAAACATTTTTCTGAGTCCCGTTACTAAGCTATTACATTTCAACACATGAATTTGTTAAAGGGGGCGGCTCCAACAGCCGCCCCCTCTTTTTTGCCCACAACACCCCACCATCAGGGTTTATCTATGCCGTGGCTCCCGCCACGGCCCTTTTTGTCGCCGCCCCCGCCATCAGGGTTTATCTATGCCGTGGCTCCCGCCACGGCCCTTTTTTGTCGCCACCCCCGCCATCAGGGTCCCCTGTGCCACGGCTCCCGCCACGGCCCTTATTGTCGCCGCCCCCCCGCCATCAGGGTTTATCTATGCCGCGGCTCCCGCCGCGGCCCTTATTGTCGCCGCCCCTCCGCCATCCGTTTTCCGTCCCCCATCACCCTCCGGGTCCGCCCGTGCCACCGCAGAGCGGTGGCGATGTCGTTATCCCATTGTGGGTCCTCTACGAGGTGCGGTAGTCCCCCCTGCGCTTGTATGTATCATTATTTATGATTACCTTTGTGGAAAAATAATAGTGCTGCTGTATTGGAGGCATCGAGAACCATATCCACATGCTAGTTGACTTGGCGCCGACCGTCACTTTATCTCATCTAGTATGTGACATCAAGCGGTCGAGCAGCGACTGGGCTAAGAAAAGCGGCCTCTTCCCGAATTTGTGGCCTGGGGCAAGGAGTATGGTGCTTTGATGAGGAATACCAACGGATAGCTGTACGCAATGGGGTAGAGTGGAATGAACATTTGCTCACATGATGGAGCGAAATCCCTCACAGTTAGATAATAATGTAAAAACTAGATACACGAAAATGAGAAGACTTATTTATCTTATGCTTTTGCTGACCTTGCTGCCCTTGCAGGCATGGGCAGCCGGACGCGACAATTACACGGTGATTATCTCCCTCGACGGCTTGCGATGGGACTATCTGGACACCTATGACGTGCCGTTCATGCAGCAGTTGGCGCGTGAGGGCGTCAAGGCGGTCATGCAGCCCTCATTCCCCAGCAAGACCTTTCCCAACCATTATACCCTGGCAACAGGACTCGTCCCCGATCACCACGGCATCATCACCAACACCTTCTGGGACCGTGAGCGTGGCGTCGAGTTCTCGCTCGGCAACAAGGAAACACGCAGCAAGGGCTACTATTATGGTGGCGACCCCGTATGGCTCACGGCCAAACATCAGGGCGTGAAAACGGCAACAGTCTTCTGGGTGGGCAGCGATGTGGCAATCCAGGGCGAGCATCCCACCTACTGGCTTGATTATCAGACCCAACAGATTGACTATCCCGGTAGGGTAGACGAAATCATCAGGCTTCTGTCACTCCCCGAGGACAAGCGCCCCCACCTGGTGATGGCCTATTTTGAGGAGCCCGACCGCTCCGGTCACAACTACGGCCCCATGAATCGCATGACACGCCGTGCCATGGAGGACATGGACTTGCTGTTGAGCAATCTTTGGGCACGCATCCAGCTCCTGCCCTTTGCCGACAAGGTGAACTTCATTGTCACGGGCGACCACGGCATGACCAGCGTAGACCCCAAACGCTTTGTGGACATCGACGACGTGCTGCCCGAGCAATGGTATGAACGCTTCTGCAACGATTATCCCACGCTAATTTATGCCAGCGCACCACAATACATCGACTCCATCTACAACAAGCTGCAGGGTGTTGACCACATCCGTGCATGGAAACGCGGGGAGCTACCCGCCTACTTGAACTATGGCACTAATCCCAATATGGGAGACGTGGTGGTATTGCCCGACGTGGGATGGCTTTTTGCTGACAAGCCGTCTAAGAAGCAGCGTGGCAGCCACGGCTTCGACCACATGGCTGCCGACATGCAGGTCGGATTCCGCGCCATCGGTCCCGACTTCAAGGTGGGCTATGAAAAGCCCGACCGTTTCCGCAACGTGTGCATCTACCCCTTGCTCTGCTACCTGCTAGGCGTAACACCGTCACCCAACGACGGCACCCTCGACGAGGTCGCCGACATGCTGCGTTGACAGGCAAGAATGTGATTGCTGATAAACGGGAATATCCCCTAGAATACTACTTGATGCGGTATTTCTTGGGGATATACTTTTTTACGTTTTCTTTGTCAAGAAGGAAGGCCATGAGTTCCTCATTGTAATCACCACCAAAGGGACCGTTGGCGTATTGATACAAGATGGTTCCGGGTGCGTTTACATTAAACTCAATGCAGTAGGGAGTGTTGTCCTGGTCAAGGGTAATGTCCCAACCGACGAGGCCAAATGGAAAAAGCCTCTCGTGACCTTTCTTGGCCATTGCGATGATGGTGTCAAAGTTGGGGGATATACGTTCGTGCAAATCTATGGTAATATCGGTCAGACCCCTAAAAGAGCCATACTGCTCTTTCACAGTGCCGTCTTTCTCAACGCCCACGACATTCACGATTTCTTCGCCATCGATATAGCAAACATCGGTGAAATATCCTTCAAGACCAAACCTGATGCTCGTCGACAGCACCTTGACTTCGCCCTGATGACGCCATGTGATGACCCTGAAAATGTTGACCGACGATTTGCAGAACTGGCTCATGAAGTCACTCTGGTGAAGGCGCTCCTGAACGATGAAATTGCCCTTGGCGTTCTCGGTGAGCACAGCCAGGACATCGTCGGGGGAATCGGCATGGATTAACCTCACGCCCTGGCCGGCATAGGAGCCTTTAGTGACTTTTAACACAAATTCCTTATCATCACCCAGTTCGATGAAGATTTTCTCGCTCAGCAGCGGCAGATTCTCAGGGGAATAGTATTTCCACTCTCCGTCATAAATTTCATCATGATAGATGTGTGCAAATGTCTTGGGAAACTTGATGTCGGGCAAAAAGTTCTCATACAGGTTCTTGTCATCCCATCCTGGTATTGCCCTGATGTCGTTGTAATATTTGAAGAGAGCGAAGCGGGCGATAGAGTCGGGTATGAAGCGCGGGTCATGTTTGCCCGTCACACCATAGTACATCTGGAACCAGCTGTAGTCCTTGAATTGAACACCATATTGACGCCAGTATGCGTCAATCGCTTGCTTGTCAGCAGCCGATAATTCAGGTTGGGGAAATCGCTTCAGGAATGCTGTGGCAGCCTTGTCCGAACCTCTTAGCAGCACCCAGTCGGCCATTCTTGACGGAATACCGACAACGTGTCCATAGATGCCCTTGAGGTGTTTGATGATGCTCATCGTTGGAAAGATAGAAATAGATATAAAAAAAAGGGCAAGTGAGCTACAGCGCGCCGCTACAACCTCGTTACCCTTGCTCCGGTCAAGGCCTGGGGGATTGGGAGGGAGCTGGCCGTGTAGGACTTACCCGGCTGCAAAAGTACTGCTTTTTCCCGAACTGGCAAGCCTTTTTTGGGAAAAATATTTTTCATTATCGGCTAGTATCTGATAATGAGATAGTTATATCTCAATAAAATCTATCCTTAAAATGTTCTGGACTTATTGGTCCCGGTCATCCTCTGGTTGGCTGGGCGCGTGGTGGTCCAGACGGTTCTCGTACAGGTAATGCTTCGTCTCGCGGGCGATGACGTTGCTCAGCAGTAGCAGGGCAATGAGGTTGGGGATTGCCATGAGGGCGTTCATGCAGTCGGCGGCGTTCCACACGATGTCGAGGCTGATGATGCTGCCCACAAACACCATGATGACAAACAGGATGCGGTAGGCCAGCATCCAACGCTTGCCCTTGAGGTATTCCACGGCACGCTCACCATAGTAGCACCAGCCCAGAATCGTGGTGAAGGCAAACGTCAGCAGACCGAAGGACAGCAGCGGTGTACCAATATACGGTATCTTGGAGAAGGCGGCCTTGGTCAACGCGGCGCCGTCGCTGGCACTGATGTCGGGGTGGGCGAGGATAGAGCTGACGATAACCAGACCGGTGAAAGCACAGATGACCACTGTATCCCAGAATGTGCCCGTCGAGGATACAAGCGCCTGGCGCACCGGGTTGCGTGTCTGAGCTGCTGCAGCGACGATAGGCGCGGAGCCCAGACCCGATTCATTGCTGAACAAGCCGCGCGCTATACCCATGCGTGCTGCGATGATGACCGTGGTACCGATAAAGCCGCCACCGGCAGCTTTGGCAGTGAATGCCGATTCGCAGATGAGCTTAATAGCGGGCCAAACGTACTGACCGTTGGCAAACAGGATATAGATGCACCCAAGCACATAGAAGAAGGCCATGAAGGGTACCAAAGCGCCACACACGCGGGCAATGCTCTTGATGCCTCCCAGCAGCACGAGTGCTGTGAGCAGGCACACAAAGCCTCCCGACAGCCAGGTGGGGATGTTATAGGATTCCTGAGCTATCGTCGAGATGGCATTGGCCTGCACGGTGTTGCCGATGCCGAATGATGCCAGAGCGGTGAACAAGGCGAACAGCACGGCGAGCCATTTCCAACCCAGACCGCGTTCCAGGGCGTACATCGGACCGCCCAACATACGGCCGTCCTTGGCTTTGACACGGTACTTGATGGCGAGCAAGCCCTCGCTGTACTTGGTGGCAATGCCGAACACGCCCGACAGCCAGCACCACAGCACGGCGCCAGGGCCTCCCAGGGCGACAGCCGTAGCCACACCCACGATGTTACCCGTGCCAATAGTCGCTGCAAGCGCAGTAGCCAGCGCACCAAACTGCGACACGTCGCCGGTAGAGCCCTTGTCCTTGCTGATTGACAAACGGATGGCTGTCAGTAATTTGCGTTGGGGAAATCCTAACCTGATGGTGAGGAAAATGTGTGTTCCAAGCAGCAATATAATCATGGGCCACCCCCACAGGTAGCCGCTCATAGTTTCAAAAAAGTTGTTCAAGGTTTCCATCATGAATGGTCATTATTAAGGTTGAATGTGCAAAGATAAGAATTTCTGGTGAAAAAACTGACTTTTTCACCAGAAATCCAAGTTATGGCTGCCCACGATGCGTTGGCATCTGACAGGGTGGTTTTATGCGTGAATATGGTGCTTAAAACTCGACAATCTTGCCGAAATAACTGTCCCATCCGGCCTCCTTATAGGCTTGGATGGTGCCTGCGGGCACATGCAGCGTGCGCGGCGAGTAATTCTCGTTTTCAAGAGCAAAGGTATTGAAACCGAAATCCACCTGCGACGGGTCAGCAATGTGGCTATACACGTCGGTGAGGTTCGTGCAGTTCTGGAAGGCCCAGATTCCTATTTTGGTGATACCGGCGGGAATGTCAATCCGGGTAAATGCTGTGCAACCCTCAAAAGCGGCAGCACCGATTTCAGTGAGCGCTTCAGGAAGCTCCACTGACGACAATCTTGTGCAATTCTCAAACGAATGGTCACCGATTTCAGTAACAGAGCCGGGAATGATTACACTGGTGAGTTCAGCGCAATTGCTGAAGGCATAGGCGTTGATTCTGTTAACGGGATAGGTCGTACCATCGCTAATGGTGACAGTTGCAGGTATTGTCACGTTGCCACTGTAATGATCTCCGTCCTCGCCTTGGTCACAGACCATAGCAAAGTCGCCCCACAAATCTGTAATGTAGTAGATACCGTCCACTTCAAAGTCATAGGCCATAGCGCTCATGGGTAAGCAAAATGCCAGCAGCATTAAGGATGTCTTAATCAGATGTTTCATTGTCATTTCAGTATTTTGTTAGAATGTAATTATTGCGACTACAAAACTAATGTTTTTTATCTAATTGAGCAATTATTTTGAAATAATTCACTAAATTTGCATCACTATTAACGATTAATGTTCCCAACTCTGGAAGAATCTTTTATTCAAACATAAACTATTAAGCGTATGAAGAAATTAACATTACTTATCATTTGTGTGGCTGTCGCAATGTGTGCGTCGGCTGGTGTGAAATCCCACGGCAACGCCTATCGCCCGATGGACAAGCCTACCAAGAATCACACCTCGCGTGTTGACATCATCACCGAGCAGCCCGAGGGCACTGTCGTCAATTACTTGCGTGGGGGCGAGTACCTGCTGTCGAGCCTTTATGGTTATGACACCGACTATCAGACTGGACGAGTGAAGGTCGTTTACGCCGATGACGGCACAACGGTTTACATTCAGGACATCCTCTGCTACGCCGAGGGTACTGGCGTTTGGGTAGTTGGCGAGCTGATTGAGGACGGAACAATGATTTCGGTACCTCTGGGACAGTATGTCGCCTTCAACGAGGAGTTTGGCTATGGCGTGATATTATCATGGGGTTCGACCGAAGTCATCGATTTGGGCGATGATTTCTACTGGCTCGATTACATTGCCGACGACCGTGCCGAGGAAGTGATTTATGCCATCGACCCTGAAAACGGTACCATCACCATGGTCGGTAGTGAGGGCAGCGTGGATAATCCTTATCCCAACAACTGCGTGGCAACGGGTCTTGCTGGCATCTGGAGCGATGATGGCAGCGTTGCCACCATCGAGTGGAATTCGGTTTGGACACCGCTTGGCGAGGCAGTACCTGCAGTGCCTGCCAACCCCGAGGCTCTCGACTTCTTTGACTGTGGCGTTGCTGAGGAAGGTTACACGCGCTTTGACTTCAACATCAATCTCTTTGACGTTGACGGCAACCCGCTTGACCCCGACTGCCTGACTTACAGCATCTTCACCGACGATGATGAACTGTTCACCTTCGACTATGACACCTACGGCTTGAACAATGGATTTGAGACTGACATGACCGAGATTCCTTATGGTTACAGCGGTTATGACTTCTATCTGCGCCGCGTTTACTTCTACCGCACCAACATGGGTGACAACCCGATGTTTGATTGGCGCATTGGTATCCAAGTGAACTATACCGTAGGTCGTGAGACCAACAAGTCCGACATCGTTTATCTCGAGGTTTATCCCAAGCCCACTGCAGTCAATGAACTGTCAGCAGCCAAGGCAGTAACTGATGTGCGCTACTACAACATGGCAGGTCAGCAGATGGCACAACCCAGTGGCTTGACCATCCAGGTAACAACCTATAGCGACGGCACCACCTCCGCCACCAAGGTCATCAAGTAACCATCACAACCACCCAATGATACAAGAGGCGCGACCGTTCCACGGCCGCGCCTCTTGTATCCGCCCTGTTCCCGCGTCAGGGTCGCCTATGCCGCGGCTCCCGCCGCGGCCCCAAGAACGCCCCCGTCCGCCCTGTTCCCGTGACAGGGTCGACTATGCCGCGGCTCCCGCCGCGGCCCCAAGAGCACCCCCGTCCGCCCTGTCCCCGCGTCAGGGTCGACTATGCCGCGGCTCCCGCCGCGGCCCCAAGCAGCTTTGTCCCGTGGGCGGCGGCTTTGCCGCCGTTATTCCACAAGCCTGCCAGGGAAAAGAAAAATCCCGCCATGCCCTTCGCGGGTTTGGCGGGATTGATTGATAGGAAAAAATGATTAAAAAGTATATGCTGAATGGTAGTTAAAAACTACTTTTTAGAACGTGAACTGAACGCGGGCCTGAGCCACGTGGATGTTCTTGTCGTTGGGCAAGAAGGGCTTGTCCAGCTTGTGGAAGGTGTAGTCTACCATGCACAGCACGTAGCGGTTGAACGCGTAGTTCAGACCAAGGGTAAAGCTGTGGATGTCACCACCGCCAACGCTGGTAGCGCCAGTGCCGGGCCAATCCTCCATGTAACCGTTAGCATAGTAGTGGCCGCGACCGGCATTGTAATACTCACCTTTGGTGAGGTTGTTCAAACCGGTATAGTTGTAACGGGCCACCAGTTCGAGTGACTTGCCGTCCATGCCGCCGAGCACACCTTCCTGCTTGTTATACTTGAAGCCATTACCCAGGAGCTGGATGCCAGCCTCAACATATCCACCAAAGAAGTTGTTGTTTTTCAGCTTGTTGGCATTCTCCCACCAGTCGATGTCGCCCCAACCGTCGATGTTGTTCTGGGCATCGATAAAGAGCGAGTAGCTGTCACGCTTCTTGGTCACATGCTTGTAGAAGAACTCACCACGGGCAAAGAACTTGTTGTTCTGATAGAGGGCCTCAGCGCCCACGTTAACCACGTTGTTAGCCCAATCGAGGTCTGCGTTCATAAACTGCTCGTCCTCGTCAACGAGGGTTTCAAGAGCCTGACCCAAGTGGAGGCTTTTCTTGAGCACGTTGTTATAAACCTCACCACCACCCAGATGGGCAAAGCGAGCGCTCACACCCACGTGAAGGGTCTGGTAATCATTACTGATGGGACGGAACAAGTAGCGACCGGCAACGGTAATACCATTGAAGCCAGCATCAATTTTGTTATACTGGTTCTCGGTGAACACACCCTGATAGGCCATGAAACGGTCACTGTTGTACTTGTAGCTGATACCCAGCTCACGGCCTTCGCCCAGTGCATAGGACGAACCGGGACGGCTGATGAAATGGTAGCTGCCAAGCGAGGTGTTGCGGGCCATCGAACCGGCGGGGTCGTTGTAGTAACCCACCTTTACTGCATGGGTGTTGTCGTTGTTGTCCAGGTGGCTGTACTGCAAGAAGATGTTCTTCTGGGCGAACTTGCCACCGCCAAAACCGAAGTCGGCATAGAAATACCAGTCCTTATAGGTCATCGACGTGCGGATACGGGCGTCAGTAATCGAAGCGCCGCTCTGCAGGGGAGTGAAATCGCTGTGATAATATGCTGCGTCGGCCATCATGCGGGCACCAACGGTGAACTTCACTTGCTTCTCGGCGTTCTCGAGCTCCAGAGTGGGGTCGGTGTCGAAATCCTGAGCTGCTGCTGTCAGAGCGAAGACTGCCATAAGAGGCATTAAAATATATTTTTTCATATTTAAATGTGTCAATTTAATGTTGTTAATGTTATTACACCAGTCGTGGATTAGTAACCCAGACGCTCAAGGGTAGCAACTGCATCAGGAACGATGACATTGGCCTGTGAGTTGTCATAATCCTGTCCCTCATGGAAGGGGTTGGGCAGTTGGGCATTGCCGCGGAAACCGTTCTCAATCATGTAACGCAGCGACATCTCGGTGCGGTTGGTGAAGAAACCGTCCATGTAAACGGGCACACTGTGGGGATAGCTGGCGGTGCAGTAGGGAGTAACGGGAATCTCCAGACGGAGCAGGTCGTCGAACTCGGTCTCCCACTCGTAGTTGTAGTAACCCATGTACTTGCACATCTGTGCCCAGCTGTCGAAGCTGTAGGGGTGGTTAATCATACCGGCACGGCGAATCATGTAAGCCTGCCAGGGAGCGTTCATCTCGGGATAGTTGTTGGGAGCGCCACTGATGGCGGGGCCGATGATGTGAGCGCCATTGTCCTGGGCCCACTTGATGAAGGCTGCATAGCCAGTGGGGGTGTCATAGGCGATATCGGTAGCATAAGCGGGCTCGCTGATCCACAGCAGATAGCACATGGGAATGCGACCCTTGAAGACGTCGTTAGCACGACGCAGTGCATCGAACGAGAAGGTCTGCAGGATGACGCGACCGCGGGTGTTGCCCACGTTCACCTTACCGTTCTTATAGAAGGGCTGATCACCGGGATCTTTGGTGATGATGTTCCAGCCCTGCTCTGCCAGCACGTCATACACACGCTGCTCCATGTTGCCGGGGTTCAGCCAACTCTCCTTGAACTCGACATAGATGCCGGGACGGTTGCCGGTGTCCTCGGGGTCAGCTTCGTAGGCGTTAGCGAAATCGTACTCGATGAAGTCCATGTACTTGGGGTTGTACTGGCCTTTCTCCTTGATTTTGTTGTAAATCTGCTCCAGTGTCATGCCCTTGTATTCGTCCTTAATCTTGTAAGTGAGAATGCGGCGACCCTCGGCGTCACGAATCAAGCGCTTGCCCTGTGCATAGGCAATCTGGTCTTGGATGGCGCTGATGTAGAGACCGTTGCTGTAAACAATCTTGCCATTCTCAAAGCGGCCATTCTCGGTGGCCTTGAAGGTGGGACGAGCCTGCTCGAGCGAGCTCTCGTTGAACCAGCTACCGGCGTCGAGCATGAGCAGCTCGGCATAGTAGTAGCTCAAGGTGTAGAACGGGCGGAAGGCAGCGATGTCGCGGCCGTACTGTGCTTCGGCGTCAGCTCGCGAGAAGCCCAGGCTCATATAGAAGTCAACACGGCTGGCGGGAACGGTCTCGCTGAAGACGTTCTCGATGTTGGTGGTGCGCTTCAGGTTCTCATCGTGGTTGGCGAGCACGATACCGTCCTTGGTGCACTGTACGTCACTCTCGAGGTAGTCGGCACCCATCTCACGGGCCCAACGCCACGATGCCTCGGTCTCCTCGGGAGCCCAGAAGGTGGAGCCGCGGTGTGCAATAACTGCATACAGGGGCACATAGTCACGAACTTTGGCAAGTTCTGAGTTCAGCACTTGAACCTCCACGCGCTTGGCGTCAAGCTTCTCATTGGTGAACTGCTGTTCTTCCTCACATGAGGTAAAGGTTGCAAGCACAACGGCGCTCAGCAAACCTACTCTAACGAGATTCTTAAACATAAGTTAATTGGTTTTAAATGAATAAATTATTGTGTTAAATGTTTATTTCTTATCCTCAACATGTTCGCCCTTGCGGTCGGCCACGAGGTACTGTTCTTCTTTGAATGTCAGCGCCATGAAGAAGATGGCAAGCACACAGGCTCCGATGAGCAAGAGGAAATAATTGGTGAAGTTATAGCCGGCGGCACTCTTGGCCATCTTGAGCACATAGCCTAGAACGGTGTTGGCAAGAATACTGGTGCCGAGTACATAGCCCATGAAGCCCGTGAGTCCGGCAGCGGTGCCTGCTGCATTCTTCGGAGCCAGGTCGAGGGCCTGCACACCGATGAGCATGACGGGACCGTAAATCAGGAAACCGATGGCAATCAGACAGCCGACAACAACCCAGAAGTTGTTGATGAACTGCCAATAGACAACAATCACGGCGATGATGATGGCCATGAACAGCATCGTGGGCATCGCGCGACGGCCTTTGAAGACCTTGTCGCTCAACCAGCCGCAGAAGATGGTACCGGGGATGGCAGCGAACTCAAACGCGAAATAGGCCCAACCGGCGCTCTTGAGGTCGGCACCCTGGGTATCGAGAATTTTGGGAGCCCAGTCAAGGCAGCCGTAGCGCACCATGTAGATGAAGGAATTGGCCAAGGCGATGTACCACAAGAACTTGTTGGACAGCACGGTGCGGAAGATTTCCTTCACGCTGAGCGACTGCTCGCTCTTCTTCTCGTCATAGTTCTTGGAAGCACTGCCGCTCCACTTCTCAATCGAGGGAAGACCGCAGGACTGAGGGGTGTCACGGATGAGCACATAGGCGATGATGGCAATCAGGATGGCCACAGCGGCGGGGAAGGCATAAGTACCGATCAGGAAGTAGAGATTCTCGTTCTTGCCGAAGAACCAGTGACCGAACCACAGTGCACCATAACCGGCCATGGGACCTACGAGGGCACCACCCACGTTGTGGGCGCAGTTCCACACACTCATCCACGTGCCGCGCTCCTTGATGGAGAACCAGCGGGTCATCACACGACCGCACGGAGGCCAGCCCATACCCTGGAACCAACCCACGAGGAAGTTGAAAACACCCATCAAGGTGATGGCCAATCCCTTGTTCTCGGGGCCGATAGCCACAACGGGCACAATCATGAATAACATGGCGATGGACGACAGAATCAAGCCCAAAGGCAAGAAGCGGCGCGCATTGCTGCGGTCGCTCACGCTGGCCATGACAAACTTGGAGATACCGTAGGCCAGGGCATTCATTGCCATGGCACCACCGAGTTCGGCTTCGTTAAATCCGAGTTTGCCCAGAGGCGCAACTGCCATTGAGAGGTTCTTTCTCACCAGATAGAAGCCGGCATAGCCGATGAAGATGCCGATGAAGACTTGCCAACGCAGTATCTTGTAGCGGGCATCGGCCTCGGGGCCGGTCTGTTCCGGCTTATAGGCCGGGGGTGCTAAAAAACTTGCCATAATTTCTTTTGGTTTTTAGTTGTAAATTGTTGGTTTTAATTTATATATGTATTGTTTATTTGATTCCGTTGGCTCGTCGGGTGGCTTCGACGTCGAGGGCGTCGGCTAGGACGCTGATGGGATTTTCGACGGGTAGCCCGGTGGACATCTCAATCTGCCATTTACATGTCTCACAGTCGGTGGTGACAGCTTCAACCTGTGCTTCCTCGATGCTCTTGAATAAAATCGAACCGATGGCCTGAGAACGCTCGTAATTCTCCTTCTTAAAACCATAGGTGCCCGAGATGCCGCAGCACTCTTGTTCCAGTTCCACAAGGTCCATACCCGGAATCATGCGCAGCAGCTCGATGCTGTACAACTGCCAACCCATGCGCTGCATGTGACAGGCAGTATGATAGGCTAATCTACGCTTATAGTTTTGCTTGAAGATTAGTTTTATTTTCTCCTCATCAACAAGGTTATAGATGAATCGTGTTGCGAGGTTGATATTGTCGCGCACATCGGCATTGTCAATACCAAGCATCGAGGGGTATTCATCACGCATGTTAAAGGTACAGCTCGAGCTAGTGGTGAGAACCACGCGATGGTCGCGGTTCATTGATGTGCGTATGTTGTCGATGTTAGTGCGGGCCTGTCGCTTGGCTTGCTTGTAAAGACCGTTGGCTATGAGTGCTACGCCACAGCACTGCTCCTTGTCGAGCAAGTGAACGCCGTAACCGATAGCATTCAGAATTTTCACGAGGTCTTGGCCCAACTTGGGAAAATTGTAGTTGACGTAGCAACCGTGGAAATAGCTCACATGCTGGCTGTAGCTGTCCTGCTCCTTGGCGGCGTGGCGCTTAAACCAGGTAGTGAATTTCTGGCGGCTGTAGGCGGGGAAAGTGCGGTGCTTGTCGATGGCCATTACGCTGTGCATCACCAGTTTAGTGGGGAAGAGTCCCAACGTCGTGTTGGCAACAGGAGCTACCAGGTTGGCAACGGTGCCCAACAGGTCGGTGTTGGCAAGCATTGTATCGCGCAGGCTAGCACGCTTTCCCTCGGAGGCACGCATGCGCGCCTGTTGGATGATATCGGCAATGTGAACACCACTGGGACATGCCACCTCACAGCGTTTGCAGTTGAGGCAGAGTTTCAGCGCCTTGTCAAAGTAGGCTGGATCCTTCAAGCGATAACGCTCACCGTCTGGACCAGCCTGCTTGGGACCGGGATAGTCGGTCGTTACGGCAGCGACAGGGCAGACAGTAGTGCAAATGCTGCACTTGGTGCACTGCTCAAAGTTGTTTTCGCTGAGGTTGCATGTTTGCATTCGTTCAGCCATAATAACTAATTAAAAAATCATCAATCAAATCGTTATCTATCTATTCTTAAACCTTTTGTCGAAATGTTTCGACTAGAGGTAACGCATGGTTATGAATGCGGTTATTTGTTTTCCCTGATTTGGTCGGCAGCAGCTATGGCTGTTAACAGCGACACACCTGTACCATCACCCATCTTCACTGCATCATGCCCGCTCAGGACAGAGCCGATGGCGCGCAGGTTTTGAATGGGTTTTCCCTGCTTGAGGCATCGCAACTGGTTGTCGGTGGCCACGCCGTAGCCGAAGTAGGCCTGAGGCTGTAACACGCCGAAACGCGTCCATTGTTCAGGGTCAGCATCGGCATCCACGTCAACGCCCAGTATAGGCTCATACACTCGCTCAAAGTCAGCTTTCAGTCCACGACTGATAAATGAGCCTGTAGCGAGCACAAAGTTATCGGCCTTCAGGGGCATGTCGGCAAGTTTGGCGGTGGTGATACTAGTGAGGCGATCTCCATCAAAGGTGCCGCTGAGGGCGGTGTCGCCCATCAGATAGGTGCCGCCTAGCATCTTGAAGTAGTGGCGCAGTTGCTTCATCATCCTCATGCCAGCCACCGAAGGAGGCAACGTGGCAACCAGTCGAAGCGGCTTATTGGTTCTTGCTTGCAATGTCTGGAAGTCGCTGCTGTCACTCTGTCCAAATACGCTGGGCATCAGCACCATATCAGCATTCTCGGCTAAGTTGTTGAATTGGTCGGCAATGCGTTGTAGTGCATTATTGCTTACCAAATGCTTGGCGAGGCTGGTGGCACGCATTTCGCTGGGGCTGCGGCGCAGGGCGGTAATGTCGTCGGTCGTGAACTCAATCATGTCCACCTCAAAGCCCAGATTTCTCAGGCCCTCTGCCAACATAGAGTTGGGTTGGTCGAAGTATCCGCGGATGCACATCAGTGCCAATCGCTTGGCGGGCAGCTGATTGAGATCGTCGATGCGTAGGTGGTCGTTCAGGGTAAGCCATGCGGGCTTTGCAATGCCCATCGGAGTGATGCGCCAGTGATTGGCATTGGCCGAACCGGTCATGTCGATGCCCGAATCGCTAAACAGCAGTTTCACGCGTTCGGCTATTGACGCGATGCGGTCAACGCCGACTTTGTGATAAGGATGGCTTTCGGGAAGTGAAGCAATGGCCTCCAATGGATTCTCAACGGTCTTGTCATTGACGCATCCCAGCAGTTCCATTGAGCCGCCGTTAAAAAACATGGTACTTTGTCCACTGGCTACGATGGTCACGCGCTTGCCGCGCTTGGCAAGGGAAATGCCGCAGGCTAAGCCGCTCAGGCCGCCTCCCATGATGACGGTGTCCATTCTCATTGCACGTCCTCCTTTCCTTCCATATTAACTGCCATATCAAGTCCGCATAGGCCCTCGTAAATCATGGAGGTCAACTGCGCCTCGCGCAGCGTGTCGCCCCAAGCCACGGGCCTCATACCCTTCCAGCGCTCGTCAAGGAATGCTGCAAGGTCTTCTTGGGCGGCCTTCACGTTGCCGTTGAATTCACCCATCAGCGATGCGGCACGACAGGAACACAACTTGCCTTGGCAGGTTCCCATGCCAACGCGTGTGCGTCGGCGCAGATTCACCAGGTTGTGTACGTGTAACTGATGTACGGCATATTTGATTTCGCCCACGGTGACGCCTTCACATTCACATACCAGGGCATTGTCGATGTCATTATCCTTCTCGATGCGTGCGGCGAGTGAGCCGTGGCGGCCAATGGCGGCACGCTGGCCAAAACTGTAGCGCTTAGTGGCATCTTTCTGGTCGGGTGCGTCAGGCTCTGAGCCGGGCAGTGGCTGACTGGCGGTAACGCAAGGAGCAGTGTTGCCCAACTTGGCGCATACGGCATTGGTGGCGATTTCGCCCATCAAGCGGTAAGTCATCATCTTGCCACCCGTGATGGTGATGAAGCCCTCCAGGCCGTCGCGCTTGGCGTGGTCTAGGCAGACGATACCGCGGCTGATGCTTCGGCCGCTGGGGTCGTTGTCGCTGGCTACGAGGGGTCGAACGCCGGCATATGCGCGGATGATGCGTGTCGTTGCCAGCGAAGGAGCGATTTTTATGCCCTCCTTAAGAAGGACGTCCACTTCTTCGCGTGTCACGCGCATGTCGTCAACGGTCTCGATGGGAATGCGGTCACTGGTGGTGCCAATGACGCACACGGTGTCGTCAGGTACAAGAATATCAGCGTTGGCGGGCTTACGGCAACGATTGATGACCATGTTGTTCACGCGGTGCCCGAATATGAGAAGCGCCCCACGGGCGGGAAACATCGAAATGTTTATTCCTGCCTGTTGGGCGATGCGTTGGCCCCAGATGCCGGCGGCGTTAACTACCACGCGACCGCGCACCTCGACATGGGTGCCTTCGAGTTTGTTGAACAATTTCACGCCTTCGACGTGACCTTGGCTGATGACCAGCCCCTCCACTTCGTGGTAGTTTAGGGTGTCGGCGCCGTGGAGACGAGCGTCAAGCAGGTTGGCAACCGTAAGGCGGAACGGGTCAATGGCGGCGTCGGGAACGCGTACTGCACCAATGAGCTCGGGGTTTACAGCGGGTTCAATGCGTCGGGCCTCGTCGGGGTCGATGACATCAGCGCGAATTCCAGCGCGCTGGCATGCTTCGACAAAGGTCTGTTGGTATTGCAGGTCGTCTTCGGGAAGCGTGATGAACAAGCCGTCGGTTTCCTCCACGCAATGGCGGGCGATGCGCCTCAGTATCATGTTCTCGCTAATACATTCGCTAGCGCTCTCCCCGTCGGTCACGGCATAGCGCGCACCGCTATGCATCAGGCCGTGGTTGCGTCCTGTCGCTCCAGTGCTGTAGTCGTTGCGTTCCACGAGCAATACGCTCAAGCCACGCAATGCGCAATCCCTCGCTGTGCCGGCGCCTGTTGCGCCGCCGCCAACGATAATCACGTCATATTCTTTCTTGTAAATATCAGTTGTTACCATAAATATTGTTTTTAAGGTAGCAAAACCAATTGATGAATTAGTTTCGGTGCAAAGATACAATAGTATTTTGGACTGACCAAATAATTTCGTATTTATTTTTGATATGGCATTTGATAACTTAATTTAAATCGTTGTTAAATAGTTATTTAAATAAAATCTCCCATATATCGATTGTTGTTTTTGGTGGTTTCGTTTGATTTTTAATTTGTTTCGTTTCAAAATAAATTAGAAAGTATTTTTAGGTGAAATGTGTTTGTTTTTCTTTTCGTTTTGTTTTTTTCTCGAAAGATTTTTCTTGTTTTTCTTGGAACGTATTTGTCTTTTATTTACTTTTGCCGCATCAAAATGAAAAACAATAGCTATCGATTTGTCATGACCAAGGAAGAACGTCACGAGATAATTATGGAGGCGCTGATCAAGCATGGTTCGGTGCTGGTTTCAGATTTGGTATCCATGCTCAACGTGAGCGCGGTGACGGTTCGCAAGGACCTTACCGAACTGGAGAAGAGTGACAAATTGTACCGTAGCCATGGCAAGGCGGTGCTGGTCAATCCTTACATCAACAATCGTTCGGTGAACGAGAAAGAGAAACTGGCAACCGACGAGAAACACGCCATCGGTCGTGAGGCTGCTCGATTGATTACGCGCAATGACAGTATATGCATTGCCTCGGGGACGACGGTTCATGCGTTGGCGCGCGACATCGTGCCTATCCATAAGTTGACGGTTGTTTCAGCTTCGCTGCCGGTGAGCAACATTTTATCCCAGCACGAGAACATCGATATCTACCAGTTGGGTGGCATGTTGCGTCACAGTAGTCTGTCGGTGGTTGGTGAGTACGCTTCACGCATCTTGGATCAGTGCTCATTCAGCAAATTGTATCTGGGAGTGGATGGTATAGATGTGGACTACGGAATAACCACGACCGAAATCCGTGAAGCGACGCTCAATCAAAAGATGATGGCTGCTGCCCAAAAGACCATAGTTCTGGCTGACAGCAGCAAGTTCGGACGCAGAGGTTTTGCCAAAATTGCTGATATCGATGCTGTGGATATCATCATTACGGACGCAGGCGTCTCACCCAAGGTTATCAAGAAGTTGGAGGATTTGGGCATCGAGCTGATTATCGCTGGAGATGCGATGCTCTGATGGCCTAGATGTTTTGGGCCCTTTGGGGCGTGTGTTTACCGATTGACTTTCTCGGCAAAGGGGGCGTTGCTCCAGACGATGAGGCTGCCGCTGGTAGTATCGGCGCTGATGGTCATCACGCCTAAGTCTTTGCGTTTTTGCATGACTTTTTTCACTTCGTTTTCTCCCATCACCATACAGGCTGTCGCCCAGGCGTCGGCTGTCATACAGTCGTTTGCAATAACGGTGACGCTCAGCAGTGTCCCGGTGTGGCAATCGCCAGTGCGCGGGTCGATGATGTGTGACAGTTTGCCGCCGCCCTCTTCACGCCATTTGCGGTAATTGCCGCTGGTGGCTACTGCGCCACTGTCCAGGGTAAGCGTCATTGCGCTCTCGTGAGTGGCTGATGTTTGTTCTTCGATGGGCATGTCGACTGATACCTGCCATGGCGTTCCGCGCTTATTTACGCCGCTTGCCATTACTTCGCCACCGATTTCAACAAGCCAATTGCGGGCGCCGTTGCGTACCAGCATGCGTCCGATTTCGTCACATGCCATCCCTTTGGCGATAGAAGAGAAGTCGAGCATGACGCGCGGGTCGCTCTTCGTGAGGGTGTCACTATTAAGCATCACCTTGTCCATGCCGATGAACGTAAGGATGCTGTCAATCTGGGCGCGTGTGGGCATTTTGCCGTTTTTGTAACCGAATCCCCAAGCGTTGACCAATGGCATTACGGTCGGGTCGTAGGCGCCGCCACTCTCCTGGTTGATGATGCGTGATGCGTTGAGAAGAAGTTGGATAAAGCCGTCGGTTCGTGTAGTCTTGTTCTCGTTGATGGCCGAAATGAGCGATGCTCTGTTGTAGGGTGACACGCTCATGTCCAAATTGCCAAGTATGAGCTGGATGCTGTCGTTCAGGTCACGGGATGCCTCGTAGGTGATGTGGTATTCAGTGGTCCATACCACACCCTCGTGTGAGAAAAAACGCTTGCGGTCGCGAGAAACAAACATCATCACGATGGCAATAACGAGGGCAAGTAATATGGCGAAATAGCGACTTTTTTTCATACTTTGAACAAGCCGAGACCGGAATTACGGCACAAATGACAAGTAAGACTTAGGGTTTACTTGAAGAACCAGGTGACATTGGCGTACCAGGTGCGGTTTTTGGCGAAGTTTTCGTCGAGCAGCTTGGTGTGGAATGACTGGCCGATTGAGAAGTTGTAGCCAGCCCTGATTTGAACGCGTTCCTTCAGTTCAAAGCCCAATCCCATGTCCAGGTAAACGTGTACGGGCGGGTAGGTGTTGAGTTCGCGGTGGTTGGCTCCCACGAGGAAGGAAAACTGTGGTCCGACATAAACCAGGGGCATGAAGGTTGTCTCTAAGCCGTTCAAGCGATTGTATTTGAATTTGAGGTGTATGGGGACATCGAGAAAGTGCATCGATATGGTCTCGTTGCCGGCACCCACTGCGGCCCACATGGTGCGGTCGCCATAATTGACCTTGCCCTGCTTGAGGGTGTAAAGCAGGCCTCCATCGACACCAAATCCGATGCCGTTGAAGTTCATCTCACCTGTAAGACCAAATTGTGGTCCCCATGCCTTTTTGCTTGGCACGATGTCCTGTTGCTTGAAGTGTACGTTATTCATATTAGCGCCAGCCGTGATACCCCAGCGTGAAGTGGTCTGTGCCATTGCTGCAGCCGATGTAATCATAATGGCGGCGAAAAGTAAAGCATTTTTTTTCATGTTATGCGTTGTGTTTGTTTTGTTTCTTTGGTAGATGACTATCGAGTCTTGAGTCGGTTTGCCGTGTTAGAACAGATAGGCGGCGCTCAATGTCCAGAACTTATCCTTGCCGTTGACAGTGCTGCCCTCATATTCCTTGTTCACATATTTCAGCGCCTTGGTAATGCCCAGACCGTAAGATGCCGAGATTCTCACATGCTGGAATAAGTCCATACCGAGTCCCGCATCCCATGAGATGTAGGTCTTGCGGTTGGAGTAGAGGTCGCTGGAACTGTTGTCGAACAGGATGGCGAAACTTGGTCCCGTGAATATGTAAGGCGCGAAAACCCTGCTCACGGAGGGCAGTTCCAGGCGATAGCGGGCATACAGGGGTATCTCAAAATAGTGGCGCTTGAACACGTGCTCGTGGTCGGTGAGGCGATTGTTGCGACGTGTGTACATGAGGCTTGCCTCAATGCCCAGACCAACGACAGGAATGCCCAAGTCGAAGACGAGTCCTGCGGTATAGCCCATGCGGTTATCACTATTAATGATGTCGCGGTCGAAGCGCATCTTATTCAATGTGATGCCACCGCGCACGCCCATGTGGAACTGAGCCGCAGCAGGCAGAGCCATGGCGATCAACAGGAAAACGATAAGGATTTTCTTGCTCATTGTGATGTCTTAAATAATTTCAAACCCCAAAACTACACATTATTTTTCAATCGTGGGGCAGGTTTAAGGGATTTTCTGGTTTTTTGACAAAAAAATAAGCCCAGCACCTAGATGCTGGACCCTTGTTGGTGGGCAGTGAGGGATTCGAACCCCCGACCCTCTGCTTGTAAGGCAGATGCTCTGAACCAACTGCGCTAACTGCCCGTTGCTGTCAAAAGCGATGCAAAGGTACTGCTATTTTTGAAACCACCAAAAAAAATCGGACATTTTTTTCAAAAAAAGTGATTTTTTTCGAGAAAAATGGGTTTTTGGGCCGTTTTTTCGAGGAAAAATGGTAATTTCGTGGGCTGGACTTGCTGTTTTTTAGTCTGGATGCATCCAGCTGATTTTTCTACGTTGGTAGGTTATTAGGAACTGGCTGGGTTTTCTCAAGCGAAAACTGAGCGTATTGAGAGAGGAGAATTAACAAGTTTAATATATAAAATGTGATGGTATTGTAATCATGAAGGTAAGTTATGTATTTTTTGCCGATGGCTTTGAGGAAGTCGAGGCTTTGACATGTGTAGATGTTATGCGTCGCGCAGGGATGCCCGTGGTGACGGTGTCGATTAATCCTGTCTTGGAAGTAACTGGAGCTCATGGGGTGACGGTAGTAGCCGACAGCCTGTTTGAAGACAACGACTACAGTGATGCTGAGTGGCTGGTGTTGCCTGGCGGAGTGCCTGGTGCCCCCAATTTGGTAGCTTGTGAGCCGTTGTGTGATGCACTCTTGGCCCAGAACAAACGTGGCGGCAAGGTTGCTGCGATTTGTGCTTCGCCATCATTGGTGTTGGCACCGCTGGGTATCCTCAGCCATCGTCAGGCCGTGTGCTATCCAGGCATGGAGAATCCTGAAGGAGAGGTGAACTGGGGGGATACGCGTGTTGCCGTCGATGGCAATGTGGTGACAGGAAACGGCCCCGCGTCGGCTGCACCGTTTGCCTTGACAATCGTGGCCGAGAGTCTGGGGCGTGAGAAGGCCGCTGAGGTTGCCTCCGGCATGTTGCAGGATTTTTAAATAATTGATAATACTGTTACTGATGCTCTCTCCTGTAGATAGGAGGGAGCATCTTTGGCTATAGACGTGTCTGTGTCGGGTAATTAATAGCGGGGAGCATAATTTGCATTGTGACAGAGGTAAAAGCATTTTTTAATGAAAAAGACATTGTGAGCATAAAAATCATGAAAAAAAGTTGCGTTATTCATTTATTAGATATAAATTTGTGCCATCTTTTTAAAACTCGATATTGGAATTTTTCAGTGTTCGGGTTTTAGAAAGAAAACCTATGTTTATAGACACTCAATTTTTTTATTAACATCATTAATAATTTAAAAAAAGTTCAATTAACAGATTTATGAAGAAATTTTTAGCACTTTTGTTTGTGTGTGCAGGTCTTACTGCTATGGCTGCACCCCAGGTGAACAAGACTGACCTGAGCCAGAACAAGGGCCAGATGGTAATGAAGGCTAACACGCTCAGCAACCACATGACCGCTGGCGTTAGCAAGAGCTTCATGGAAGGCGCAAAGAAAGCCGTTGTAAAGGCTAACACCAACTTGGTGAACAAGCGTGCTCCTCGCCGCATCACTGGTGAAGACATTATTTCTAAGCCTTATGTTTGCTTCTTGTATGCTGCTGGCTATGACCAGGACGGTAACTATGTAGAGGAAGATCCGTTCTTTGCTGGTTCGGGTGCTTATTGGTATCCTGAGATTGACGAGGATGGAACCCTTTACTTCGCAGGTTACTATTGGGATGAAGAAGGTAGCACCTATTATCTGCCCACCACT
Organism: uncultured Bacteroidales bacterium; assembly: GCA_902800715.1. Classification (GTDB taxonomy): domain Bacteria; phylum Bacteroidota; class Bacteroidia; order Bacteroidales; family Muribaculaceae; genus Sodaliphilus. The sequence continues at coordinate 114,105 of CADCFN010000003.1, read as the reverse complement.
ATTGATTACGAGACTGGCGAAGTTGCTCTGACTTGGGGTCTGCTGCTGCGTGACGACACTGTAAAGCACAGTGGCCGTACCGGTAATGACACCATCCGTTGGCACGCCCTCTTCTCTGAGGATTACTTCATGAACAATGAGCAGAATGATTGCATGGGTACCCTGTATGAGGATGGCTCAATCATCTTTGATGACAACTATGTTTACTATCGTGAGGACATCATCAAGAAGTATCTGAACGGTCGTCTGACTGGTACCGACACTGTTGTCAATGCAACCGTATTCGTTGGCACTGAGATTCTCGCTGCTAATGGTATCCTGAACTACAACCGTGAGCAGAATGGTGCTGCTGATGAGTCATACGTCTTCATGTATCAGAACGCTGACTCTCTCTATGTTGGTAACATGTGGAACTATGGTATGCCCAATGTCGTTATGACCATTGACAGCGATGCCAAGATGCACTACAACTGCGTTGCCGAAACTAGCGAGGAAGGCACTGTATATCTGGAGAACCCCGTTTGGGACATTGACGACAGCTGGATCCAGGGCGGTCTCGGCATGTGCTATGCAATTGGTGGCTATACTGAAACCGAGGATGGCTACATTGACGAGTTAATCTGGGGCTTCGAGGGTGATGTTACTCCCGAGAAGATCACTTGGGACTACGCTGCTCCCAGCAACGGTTATCACTTGTTCTATGGTTACAACAACAATGTTCTGACCTGGATCAATGGTGGCAAGTTCGAGATTCCTGGTGGTGGCGATGCTGAGCCTGGTGATGTAAACAACGATGGTGCAATTGACCTCGATGACCTCACCACTCTGCTCGACCACATGCTGAGTGACGACTTCGATGACAGCGACGAATTCAGCTCAACTGGTGCTGATGTAAATCAGGATGGTTCGATTGACCTCGATGACCTTACCGCTCTGCTCGATATGATGCTGGGCTAATCCAGAGCATTGAGTTGATGTAAGAATTCTTATTCTACATCTAGCAAAAACAGGTGCAGGATTCCAGATGGAGTCCTGCACTTTTTTAGTGGATTAAGTATTTTTAGAAGGATAATTCGTTTGAGTTGCGTTGATTTTATATATCTTTGCAAGTTGTAACAACAGCGAGGATACTGCTGAGTGGCACCGAGTTTGGTGGTGGCACTTTGAATCAGAAGATTGTCGGTTATCCAGCTGTCTTGCCGCAGAAATTTTTATCAACAAACTAAAAGTATAATATATGAAGAAGATTTTAGCACTGTTATGTGTTAGTGCATGTTTGACTGCGATGGCAGGCGCGCCTCAGATGAATCGAACGGATGTTGTCAAGGCTACTCGAGTGATGGGACATCATGAGAATTCAGCTGCCATGTCATCGGCAGCCGGTATGGCAGTCCGTCCTGTCGCCAAGAGTGGCAGTGCCAGCTTGGGCATCGGTCCCAGTGCCATGTTGGGAGAGCGAATTTGCCTCCTTCATGAGTATGACTGGAATGAGTTATCCACAGGCGAAGTCGAGGTCAATGCAGCCGATCCTTTCTATGTTGGTGGCTGGTTGACTAATGTGGTGGCTGGTGACAAGACGGGTTATTTGATTCTGCAAAACGGTCTGGTGCTTGATGTGGCCCAGCCGTTGAAGGTGGATTATAATACCAACACTGTGACGCTGGAGGTGGGTGATGAGCCTTTTGGAACTACCAGCGGCACGATGACAGTCACCAGTGGTCCGATGACGACGACCATCGACAGCACAGTCTATTATTATATCGTCAATGAGGACTGGCTGGTGAACTATGGTGAACTGGCTGACGTGACCGGAGAAATCAAGCAAGACGGTTCGATCCACATTACTGATGGCTTTGCCATCTATGTGGAAACTGTGAAGAAGACGACTATCACGCCGAAGAATGGCGAGCCGACCGAGTTCACTGATGAGACGCATTCGATAACCCCGTTGTATCGTGATACCTGGCTGATGATGGCCAATGGCGTGCATGAGTACACCCGCGAGTCGGATGGCGTGGTATGCCAGAATGCAGTTCACATGTATCAGAGCAATGACACGGTCTATGTGATGAACCTGTATGGCTTGGGCGGTCCCAAGTGCTACATGGTGCTGGGTGAGGGCGGCTCGATGAGCTATCCTGGCCAGCCGTTGTGTGATATCGAAGATGCTAGCGCTCCCAATGGTGATGGCATGTGGTATAATGCCACTGCAACGTCGGGTTCAGTGACCGACGGCAATGTGGGCGAGGCAACCCGTCAGGCAATTACTTGGGGCATGACGACTCCTTGGGACCACAATAGTACTTGGCCCGGCTGGAGCAACAACAAGCTGGTGTGGACCAATGGCCAGTCGTTTGTCGTTCCCGGTCAGTATACGCTGGGTGACGTGGACCGTGACGGTCTTGTGAACATCGGCGACGTGACGGTACTGATTGACCACCTGTTGAGCGGTGATATGGAAGAATCTGATTCTTTCAGCCCTGAGGCAGCCGACTGCACCCAGGATGGCCAAGTGACTATCGGTGATGTGACATTGCTGATTGACATGCTGCTTACAGGCAATTGATAGTGGTCGATTAGAGCAAGGAAATGAAAAAAGTGATGGAGGACGAGGTCTTCCATCATTTTTTTTTCATTTTTTGCTTTTTGGTATGGCGCAAGGGGGGCGCTGGGCTGTAACTTTGCGAGCGGAAGGGAGCAAGAGAGGGGGCAAGAATAGTTAATAGTTGGGGCCGCGGCAGGAGCCGCGGCATAGTCGACCCTGCCGCGGGCTTGCTGGAGGGGCTGCGGACTTGCTGGCTGGATGACGGCGGCGGGGGTGGCGCCGACGGGGCAGGAGTGGTGAGGTGGCCGCGGCATAGCCGCGGCACGGGGGACCGGGCCGCGGACTTGCTGGACGGGCTGCGGACGGGCTGGCGGGGATTGTTTTGATTGATTTTTAATAGTAATAATACCGTGAAAAAATGAACAAGAAGAAGAGAAAGAAAAAGATGGAGATGTCACGGGTTGTCGCCCGTGGTGTGGTGCCGCTTGCTAATGGTGAGGCGGCACGATGCGGCGATGGTGCCGTGGCTGTGAACGTGCGTGAACAGGAGGAGTCGCTGCAAGTGACGGGGCAACCGGTAACGGTGGGCTCGATAGCTGCGGACAGCAGGCTGCTGCTGATAGCCGACGGGCACTTTGTGACGTGTAGAGACCGTTCGCTAATGGTTGATAATGAGGTTGTTGTGGCTGTTGACGGGGATGTTGTGGGCGCTCATGCCATCGGGTCGTTGATTGTTGTGGTTACCAGCATGGGTTTTACTTATCTGTTGCCCAACGATGGCGGATGGGTTGTGCTGGAACCTGCAGATGCTGTCCCGCAGTTGTCGTTTGGTGCCAATACTGCCATCATGAGTGCAGAGATAGCGGCGTATAGCTTTGCTGAGCCGTATCGGCAGTGGGTGGCTCCGCTCGCCGATAGCGACAGCACGGCGCTTGCCGGAATGCTGCGCACGGCCTGGAATGCCCTTCATGCCGATGCTGCAGCTATGGGTCGCCACACGTCGCCGATGCTAGTCAGGTGGGCCGTCAGGTTGAAAGATGACACCTACTTGTGGATGAGTGATGCGGTGCGAGTGGGTGATGAGACTCTTGTCAATGCCAACCGCATCGCTGCTACCGTGACTACCGGTAGCGGGAGTTTTACGGGTACTCTGGCGACCGCTATGCCGCTTGTGCATTACAGCCTGGACATCAACGTGACGCGCGATATTGCGCCTGAGTGGTTACCGCTGATTGCCAGTATTGATGTGCTTGTCACCAGTGAAGCCCAGCTGCTGAGTGCCAGCCGCCGCTTGGATTATCGCTGCATCACGCGTACAACGGGCGGTCACGAGTATGTGTTGGAGATGGGGCTGGAACGTCGCAGTGCTATTGCCATCGCGACAGAGTTGAATGGCTCGCCGTGGCGGGTTGTGGCTCGAGCCGAAGCTGCTTCTCACCTTAGTGGCGGGGATTTCCTGCCTGCAGTCGATGATGTGAAGCTGAGTAACGCACAGTGTGATGCCATCGGCAGGTCGATGCAAGTGGATGGTGTGGTTTGCTCGGTCAGTGCGGGTGGCCGCCTGTATTGCTGCACAAGGGGCGGTGAGGTCGTTGTGAGTGCTGCGGGTAATGGCCTGGTGGAATCGCATCGTCGCAGTGTGATGGGTGCTGCGCCGTTGGCGATGGCCACGGTGGCACGGCCGTTGTACTCTGGCGGGTTCGGCCGTTATCCGGTGTATCTGTTTACCGGTGAGGGCATCTTTGCGGTGCCGCAAAGTGCTGCCGGCAAGCTGGGTGAGGCTCGGCTGGTGGACCGTACCGTCATTGCTGCTGATGTGGCTCCTGTTGAGGGCGGCGGTGACATCTGGTTTGTGTCACGGCATCGCCAGCTGTGCCGTTTGAGAGGGGCGCGGGTCGAGGTGTGCCTTAGGAGTGCGGATTATAGCGCGCTGGCATGGTGTAATCGCTATGAAGAGTTGTGGATGGTTCCTCGTGGGGGTTGTCCTGTGGTGCTGCTGCGGAGCGGTGCCACAAGTGAACGCACGGTTGATGCCGGGCAGCTGTATAGTGACGCGCAGCATGCCGTGGCTGTGGATAGCGCTGGCAGGCTGCTTGACCTGGAACAAGAAGAGGATGTGGTGTGTCGCGTGAGGTGGCTCTCGCACCCCGTGGCGCTAGACGTGTTGATGGGGAAGGCGGTGCGACGGGTGGTGTGGCACTTGAAGGGCTCGCAGGTGGAATTGACGTTGCGGGTGACGGGACAGCGTGGCATTATGTGCCGGGATGAGGATGTAAACGTCATGACGGTGGCGGGTGAAGTGGAGGTGCCGTTGGCGTCGCCGATGGTGATGTGGCCAGCGAGGACAGTGCGGTTGGAGATGGATGGGATGGCGAAGAGCGGGTGCCTGCTGCTGCCGACGGGGATCGTAGTTGATAGTTAAAAGTTAATAGTTAATAGTTGGGGCCGCGGCTCAGCCGCGGCACGGGGGACTGGGCCGCGGAGTTGCTGGCGGTGGTGGCCGCGGCGGGAGCCGCGGCATAGTCGACCCTGATGCGGGCTTGCTGGTGGGGTGGCCGCGGCTTAGCCGCGGCATGGGGGACCGGGCTGCGGAGTTGCTGGCGGTGGTGACGGCGGCGGAGCCGCCGCCCACGGGACATGTCGCGGAGGGGTGGAGATTGTTTAATTGATTTTTAATAGTTGATATTATGAAAGACACATTATATAATAATAAAGAGATTGCGGAATGTGATATTGAGGAGATACTGAAGGAGAATGCGCGTCGGAGTGCGTTGCTTGACTGTAGCCGGTATGACCCGCTGACTGGAGTGGGTTGCTGGGGAGACAGGGTGACGGTGGGGGACTGCCTGGTGCCGCGAAGCGTGCTGATGGCGCATCCTGAGTATCCTGATTTGGATCCGCTAGAACAGGAGCGTCTGCGCATCGTGGAGGATTTTGAGTTCTGGTGCGCTCGTTGTGTGACGATTAAGGATAAGTTGAGCGGACGGAATGTGCGGCTGATTCCTAACCGCCCTCAACGGCGGTTGCTGTCGGTGATGGAGAAGCAGCGTGCTGCTGGTCGCCCGATACGTATTATCCTGCTCAAGGCCCGTCAGTGGGGCGGCTCGACACTGGTGCAGATGTACATGGCGTGGATGCAGCTGGTGCGTCATAAGGGTTGGAACAGCCTGATATGCTGTCATCTGCATGCTGCTAGCAAGAGCATCAAGCGGATGTATAACCTGCTGCTGCGCCATTATCCCCGCGAACTGCTCGATGAGGATGCTGCCGGAGGGTTGCGTTTCAGTAAGCTTGAAGGGCAACCGAATGTGCATCAGATAGAAAGCCGTGAATGCCTTGTCCTGACGGGGAGTTCACGCAGCGAGGATGCTGTTCGCGGCTATGACATCGCGATGGCTCATCTGAGCGAGGTTGCCTATTGGCAATCGAGTGTGATGCATAGCCCTGACGATGTGGTGAGGAGTGTGTGCGGCAGCATCGTTCTGGAGCCAGAGACCGTGGTTGTGCTGGAGTCCACTGCCAATGGTGTGGGTGACTATTTTCATGCCGAGTGGCTGCGTACGCAGGCTGGCCGCAGCGACAAGGAGGGGGTGTTCGTGCCGTGGCATGAGATTGGGATTTACCGTCGTGCCGTTGATGACGCCAAGTCGCTGTGGGAGGAGTTGGATGATTATGAGCGCAGTCTGTGGAATGACGGTTGCACGTTGGAACAGATTAACTGGTATCACCAGAAGCGCCGCGAATACCGCGTGCAGCAGCTGATGATGGCAGAGTATCCCAGCAATGCAAGCGAAGCGTTTACCATGTCGGGGCATAATCCGTTTGCTCCTGAGCATCTTGACCGCCTGGCGGAGGGCTGTACCGTGGACCCCGTGTTGAGGGGCGACATCCAAGGCGATGGCCAGGAGGGAAAAGAAGCGAAGCGTAACATCCGTCTGGTGAAGTGCAGTAACGGTTTGCTGCAGGTGTGGGAGTATCCGGTTCAGCAGGGTGCTGTCAGGTCGAAATACCTTGTGGTCGTTGACGTGGGTGGCAGGAGCGAGACCAGTGATTACTCGGTGATTGCTGTGCTGAAGATGGGGCGTAGCCCTGAGAAGACGCGTGTGGTTGCGCAGTGGCGGGGCCATATCGACCATGACCGCCTGGCGTGGAAGTCGATGCAGCTTGCCAAATACTACAATGATGCGCTGCTTGCCATTGAGAGTAACACGCTGACCAATGAGGCTGCCCGTGTGGGAGAGAGTGAGTATATCCTGAAGTCGCTGTATCGGGTCTATGGCACGATGTATAAGCGGGAGGGTGGCCAACTGGGCTTCCACACTAATGTGAAGAGCAAAGGGATGGCTATCGCTGAGCTGATTGCCGCGATGAGGGATGGTAACTATATCGAGCGGGATATCGAAGCGGTGAATGAGATGCGAGACTATGAGGACCACAATGGCCACTATCGTGCTCGAGCGGGGAAACATGATGATATCTTGATGACGAGGGCCATCGGGTTGTATATCATCAAGCGGCTGTATAGCGGGAACTCGACGCCGGACAAGAGACTGACGGGGGACCGTGGGGTGGCGTACTACCCGAGGAAACTGTTTTTTTAGTTAATAGTTGATAGTTAATAGTTAATAGTTGGGGCCGCGGCGGGAGCCGCGGCATGGGGGACCGGGCTGCGGACTTGCTGGACGGGATGACGGCGGCGGAGCCGCCGCCCACGGGACATGCTGGTGGGGTGGCCGCGGCGGGAGCCGCGGCATGGGGGACCCTGTCGCGGACTTGCTGGATGGGGTGGGGTAAATAAAAAACCGCAAGCTGTTAGGCTTGCGGTTTTTTGTTGATGTATAAGTTTAAAGCAGTAACTTATTTCATCACCTTGCAGGTGGTGGTGGTACCATCGTTGAAGGTGGTCACCTTGATGTTGATGCCCTCGAAGGGAACATCACTCTGCATACCGGCGATATTGAAATACTTAACGCTGCTGATGGTCTTCTCATCGAGGTTCTCAACAACACTGGTGCTGCCGAAGAGGGAGATGCGGTTGTAGTACTGGAAACGCTGGGTCTCACCGTTACCACCCTCACCATAGATGAAGCGCTGCTTGTTCACATCGTCGAGGGTGTTGCACTCGGTAACACCGAACTCCTGGTTAGCCAGAATCATGTCGGGCAGGTGGCTCTCGGCGATATCCTGGTTGTTGTTCTGGAAGTAGAGACCAACGAGGGCACCGTCGTCCTTCTTGAGGGCACCGTTCTTCTTGTAGAGGTTGCCGTTCTTGGAGGAGAAGTGGGTGCAATATTCACCGGTGTTGGATTGAACTACGGTGTAAACGTCGTAGGTAACGCCGTCGATAACCTTGGTAAAGCTCTGCTTACCCCAGCTGAACACGATGTTGCTGAGCGGGAGACGGGGACCACCCTCGAAGCTGATCTCGTCACCATCCTCGTTCTCGGTCTTTACGAGAGCGATGGACTGGGGGCAGTAGATAGTGAACTGGAACGAAGAATAAGTAATCTCGTTGTAGAGGTCACCAGCTGCGTTGTAAGCGGTCTTGGGAAGAGCCTGAACCCAATCGGTGTTGTAAATCTGGTCGTCATCGAGGAAGAACCAAACGAGTTGGGGGGTACCACCCTTGAAAGTGATGGTGTTGTCATACTCCTTAACCTCACCCATGTCGTTGTAGCTGTTGCGTGCAAAGATGTGGTCGTTGGTGGTCTGACCTACGGTAGCAGGATCACCGTTTACCAACCATGCCAATTCGCCAGTAGCGAGGTCATCGGCAAAAGCAGAAGCGCTGATCGATGCTGCTGCAGCTAAAAGAAGTAAATTTTTAATCTTCATAATTAAATGAGTTAAAATGTTAGTAATAATGTTAATTAATATTTTTTAATTTTTTAAGTTCTAATACAGTAAACTCCAGTGGTGCCCATAGAATATCCCGACAAGACAGGAGCATTGCTTGTAGTAAATTGAAAATGAGTGCAGTATGCGCTCGTGGCGTAATACTACCCGCTTTTCAGACTACAATATTACTAACTTTTTTTGAACTGACAAAATTTTTTTGAAAAATCGGTGATTTTTTTAGGGGGGAAGGGGGAGTTGAGAGTTAATAGATAATAGTTAATAGTTGGGGCCGCGGCGGGAGCCGCGGCATAGTTGACCCTGATGCGGACTTGCTGGGCGGTGGTGACGGCGGCCATGGGACAGGATTGTTGTGGCCGCGGCTCAGCCGCGGCACGGGGGACCGGGCTGCTGGGGGCTTGCTGGAGGGCGGGGCCGCGGCGGGAGCCGCGGCATAGTCGACCCTGTCGCGGAACTTGCTGGATGGGGTGGCGGTGGTGACGGCGGCCATGGGACAGGATTGTTGTGGCCGCGGCTCAGCCGCGGCACGGGGGACCGGGCTGCTGGGGCTTGCTGGAGGGCGGGGCCGCGGCGGGAGCCGTGGCATAGTCGACCCTGTTGCGGGAGCTTGTCGCGGGGGTGTTACGGGGCTTGCTGGTGGGTGGTGGGATTTTTATTGCTTGAGGCGGAAGGGCTTGTTGGCTATTGAGGCTAGCTGCTTGAAGCGCTTGTACCAGCCTGGCTGGGCTGGTGGGGTGAGCTTGGGGATGCGTCCGCCGGGGCGGTTGATGCTGAAGGGGAGTCTTTTGGGTTTCATGGTGCTGAGGTTATGGCTGGGGGATGTTGTCGGGTTGAGTGGCTGCGGGTTTCTCGCGATGCCACGGCAAGATGTAATAAAGGCTCAAAGAGATGCCTAATGAGCTGTTTTTAGGTCCGTAACCGGGTATGAACCAGGGTCTTGAGTTTTTGTTCTTGCCGTAGTTGAAGATGCCGTGGTAACGTAAGAGCCATCCTAATGACAGGTTGTTCCAGATTTTGACTTTGATTCCGGCTGCTGCTTCTCCCCAGAGTGCGTGTGAGCGTTCGCCCTTGATGTGGGTGAAGATGAACTCGTCCCAGTAGGAGTTGGCGTAGCTGATGTCGGTGATGTCGTAGCGGAAGGTGCTGTAGCCCAGCCTGAGTCCCACAAGGGCTTGATAATCAGGGTTGCTCTTGAAAAGGAAGTTGTAGTTGGCGCCGATTTTGAAGTAGGGTGAGATTTTGCCCCGATAGGTGAAATTCATGCCGTCGGGGGTTGTCTTTGCCCATCCGAGACCGATTTCGACGGTGGGCTGTAGCCTGTTCCACATATTGAGCGTTGCGCTGACATCGGTGCTGGCGTAGGTCTGTCCCAGCGCCATGAAGAGGGGCTCGATGAAGTTGATGCCGAAGGAGATGTCGTTGAGGGGTGGGTAGTGCTTGTAGACGCGGCGCAGTGAGTCCTTGCGTGCCTCGGCGACTGCTGCTGCGCTGTCGCCGGAGATGTATTGCTGGATGATTTTCTCGTTGGTGCCCTTGGGTGGCGGCTGTACGCGGTTGGTCTCGGGTTTGACGGGGGTGACGTGCCGCTTGTCGGGCTCTTGTGCCGTTGCGCTCATGACGACCATCAGCGCCAGAATCACCAAGGCGTAAAACCTTGATGGACGGCTGATTGTGCTGCTGTGTGAGAAGCTGGTTGTCATAATAGGTCGAAGTCGGTGAAATAGATGCGCAAGGAGGGCACTGTTGAGTTGGTGATGAGGGACTTGACGACAACAACCGAGTCGATGCCGTGGTGGGTGCAGTCTATCCTCTGGATGTCGAAGTTGTACATCGCGCCGCATTCCTTGGAGTGGAAATAGGCGATGGGCTGGTAGTGGAAGGTGATGGTGTCTCTCACGACGATTTCGTCGCTCACTGGGTGTGAGAAGGCGAAACTGGTCGTTGTGACACTAGCCTGTAGCGGCAGGTAGATTTCGCTGACGGTGGTGGCATCGGCAAGCAGGCTGTCGCCCGGGACACCGATTCCCTTGACGGTGAGCTGCGGGATGACCTGTTGGGACTTGCCCATATACAGTGATGCCAGGGGGAGGCTGCTGCCGTTGTCGTAGCAGCTGCTGTCGCCGCACGCTGCCAGGAAGACTGAGGCGGCGAGCAGTACCGAGGGTGCTATGTGTCGAAGCAGACGTCTCATTGCCTGCTGACGCTGACAGGTTGTTCGTTGGTTACCGTGGCTTGTGGTGGCAGCTCGTTGCCGGGCTGTCGTGCGGGCAGTGCTTCCTGATTGACGTTGGGCGTCTCCTCACCGATTTCGTAGTGGTTGCGGTCGTTGCTGTGGCGGATGATGAGTTCGCCGAGGAAGCCCGCGAGGAAGAGCTGCGTTCCCAGGAGCATCGAGGTGAGGGCGAGGTAGAAGTAGGGCGAGTCGGTGACGAGCCTGTAGTTGTTGCCGTGGTACATGTTGTAGAGCTTGAGTCCGCCCACCATGATGACGGCGATGAAACCGATGAAGAACATGAGGCTGCCCAACAGGCCGAAGAAGTGCATCGGCTTGACTCCGAACTTGGCTTGGAACCAGAGGGTGAGCAGGTCGAGGTAGCCGTTGACGAAGCGGTCGAGACCGAACTTTGTCGTTCCGTACTTGCGGGCGCGGTGCTTCACTTCCTTCTCGCCGATGCGGTTGAAGCCGGCGTTCTTGGCGAGGTAGGGGACATAGCGGTGCATGTCGCCGTAGACCTCGATGTGCTTGACGACCTCACGGCGATAAGCCTTGAGTCCGCAGTTGAAGTCGTGTAGGTTGTGGATGCCGCTGACGCGCCTAGCTGTTGCGTTGAAGAGCTTGGTGGGAATGGTCTTGCTGAGCGGGTCGTAGCGTTTTTTCTTCCATCCGCTGACGAGGTCGTAGCCGTCGCGGGTTATCATCTTGTAGAGCTCGGGGATTTCGTCGGGGCTGTCCTGGAGGTCGGCGTCCATGGTGATGATGACGTCGCCCTGGGCACGCTCGAATCCCGTGTTGAGCGCTGGTGACTTGCCGTAGTTGCGCCTGAAGCTGACGCCCTTGAGCCTTGGGTTCCTGGCGTTGAGCTGCTTGATGACGTTCCAAGATTCGTCGGTGCTGCCGTCGTTGATGAAGAGCACCTCGTAGGAGAATCGGTTCTCGTCCATGACGCGCTCGATCCATTCGGCGAGTTCGGGCAGGGACTCGGCTTCGTTATAGAGGGGAACTACTACTGAAATGTCCATATTGTTGTTTTATAGTTTGTTGTTGTGATACTTGATTGAACGCTGTGCAACGAGTGCCGTGATGGCGCTGATGACGGAACCGGAAAAGGAAACGAACCAGAACATGCTGAAAACCATGTCGATGATTGAGGGCATGAGTCTCTCGTCAACCATCTGCTTGAGAACCTTGAGCATCTCGCTGTCTTTCATCTCGGGGATTTGGCTGTAGGCCTTGATGGCGCCCTCGGCTTGCACGTAGAGGAAGTCGGGACGGGCGTATTTCAGGACGAAGAAAGCGATGAAACTGGCAATGACCATGCCGAGAATGAAGAGCAGTATTCCCATCATCCAGAGGGCGGCATACTCGGTGAAACCATCGTCCTCGATGAACTTGCGCCTCTGGAAATAATAGACGATGAAGGGCAATGCCAACACCATGATGTAGAAGAGGATGTTGAGGGGGAGGAAATAGTCGGCGAAAATCGACGTGATGGCAGCGCACGACAAATAAAGGCCAAAAGGTAGTCCCCACTGGCTGGCACATTGGTAGATGGTGCGTTTCTGTTTCATAATCCAAACTGCAAAGATAAACATTATAATTGAGACGGAGGGGCTGAGAGGGGAAATTTTTTCTTTTTTCTTGAGAGGGGGATGGAGATAGTTGATAGTTAACAGTTGAGGGCCGCGGCGGAGCCGCGGCACGGGGGACTGGGGCTGGTGAGGGGGCCGCGGCGGGAGCCGCGGCACGGGGGGCTGGGCTGCGGGGGGGGGCTGTTGCGGCACGGGGGACTGGGGCTGCGGGCGGTGGTGACGGCGGCATTGCCGCCGCCCACGGGGGACTGGGGCTGGTGAGGGGGCCGCGGCAGGAGCCGCGGCATAGAGGGACCCTGATGCGGGGGCGGGTGTGGCACGGGGGGGGCGGGTGTTTTTTTTGTTTTTTGGGGTTTTGTTGAGTGGATGTCGAAAAAAATGTGTATTTTTGCGAGTTGGATAAATGCTTTGTGTTGCTTGAATTTTTAATTTTTGCTTTTTGATTGGATAGTAGCCTGGAAAATATTGCTTGTCGTGTTTTGCGCGTTGGATTTGCTGTCATCGTGGCGCTGATGATGGTGATGGGGGCGTCGTGTGGTAGGCAAACGCTGCGCCACCATGCTGATGATGCGCATTTTGTCGAGGTGGACAGCCTGCTGAGGGGTGTTGCTGATTTGGACAGCCTGCATGCGATGGTGAATGGCTATCATGAGAGTGAGGACGTGATGGGCGAGGTGCTGGCGTGCAAGTACTACGGCAAACGGCTGAGGGAGCATTGGCGGATTGATGAGGCCATCAGGTATCATAACCAGGGTCTGGAACTCGCTACCAGTGTTAAGGATACCCTGGAGATGATGGCGGCGCTGAATAACATCGGTGCTGACTACAGGCGGTTGCCGGATTTGGCGAGTGCTAACAAGGCGTTTCTCAAGGCGTTGAAACTGAGTGACTTGTATGGTGACCAGGAGGATGAAGAGGCTGTTCTTGGGCGGATTCGTGCGCTGAACGGCATCGGTAACATCGAGCTGGAATTGTGTAACTATCCCGTGGCAGACAGTGTGCTGCGTGAGGCTCTGTCGGGTGAACTTGCGCTGGACAACCATGTGGGTCTTGCCGTCAACTATGACAACCTGGGTGTGATTAAGCAGGCGCTTGGCGAGATTGACTCGGCTTGGTACTACTATCGCAAGTCGATGGAATATAATCAGCTGTTGGACGGCAAGTTGGGAATCGGAGTGTGCCATCTGCGCTATGGTGAGCTGCATGAGTTGGAACGCCGATTCTCTCATGCTCAGGATGAATATAAGCAGGCTTATGACTTGCTGAAGGATTTGGACGACCGTTGGCACTGGCTGGATGCTTGCCTGGCGCTGGCCCGCGTGAGCGTGAAGCTGGACGAGCGAGATGATGCTCGTGCCTACCTGATGGAAGCCGATTCGGTTGCTATGCAAAGCGGGAGTGTGATTCACCAGAGCAAGGCGCACATGATTCACCATGACTTGTCGCTGGCGGAGGGTGATGCCCATTCTGCCTTGCAGCATTTTGCTCGAAGCATCGAACTGCACGACAGCGTCTATGGCCCGAAGAAAAACGATGAGCTCAGGGCTCAAAATGTTGACTATGAGCGTACTCGTATCATGGGCGAGATGGACTACCTGAACAAGGACATCACGCGGTTGAAAAACCTGAGGAACCTGATGGCGCTGCTGATAGTGCTGCTGCTGGTGATGGCGGGCGGCGTTATCGGTCTGCTGGTGTATGCCGTGCGGGTGCGTTCGCGTGCCCAGCGCCAGATGCGTCAGGTTGAGGAGACGCGTTCGCTGTTTTTCACCAATGTGGTTCACCAGTTGCGCACGCCGTTGACGGCGATAATGAGCGCGATTGACAGCATCATCGGCAACGAGCGTGCTGATGGCGACAGTGAGGCGTATAGCGCCAAGCAGCGTGAAAACGTCGAGATTATTGAACGCCAAGGCAATCAGCTGCTGCTGCTCGTGGACCGCATTCTTGAGGTGGGCGGTGTCAGGAGCGCTATCAAGGAGCCCGAATGGCAGCATGGCGATGCCGTGTTGCTGCTGCGAATGCTGGTAGAGAGCTACCGTGACAACTGCCTTGACAGGCAGGTTGAATTGAGCTATGTCCCTCACGAGAAAGAGGTTCTCATCGACCTGGTGCCGAAGTACTTCAACACCATCGTGGGCAGCCTGCTGGAGAATGCCGTGTGCTATAGCCGGGAGTTCGGTAAAATTACTGTTTCGTCGCAGGTGGAAGGGGGTAAGTTTGTTATCCGTGTTGCCGACGACGGCATGGGCATCAGTGAGGCAGAGCGGCCTTATGTGTTCAAGCCGTTCTTCAGAGGCGCCGTTGCCGAGCGCATGGTGGAGGGCGTGGGTATCGGTCTGACGGTGGTTCACGATATGGTGATGGCGCTGGGTGGGACCGTCTCGGTCGAGAGCGAGCTAGACCATGGTTCGGTGTTCACGGTGAAACTGCCGTGCCGCCATGCAGCAGGGGTGACAAAGCAGTTGGAGTATGTAGTGGAACCCGTGCGTTCGCTGATGACGCGCCGCCATGCGAGGGTAGATGTCGAGCACACGCCGGAACAGCGCCGAGGGCTGCCCAAAGTGCTGATTATTGAGGACCACCGCGACGTGGCGCATCTCGTTGGCTTGGCATTGGGGTCGGGCTATGAGGTCCACTATGCCGATGACGGCGAGCAGGGCTTGAATAAAGCGAATGAGCTGATACCTGACCTTATCGTCACCGACGTCAAGATGCCCGTCATGGACGGGTGTGAGCTGTGCAGGCGCATACGCGCTTCACGTCACCTGTGCCATATCCCGGTCATCATGCTGAGTGCCCGTAACAGCAGTCAGGACCGCATCCGCGGCATTGAGGCCGGCGCTGATGTGTATATGGTGAAGCCGTTTGCCGCACCAGAGCTGCGTGCATGGGTTGGCAAATTGTTGGATAATAGAGAGATATTGAAGGATGTCTATAGTAATTCTTTAAGTGCTACACGCGATGTGAAGGCTGTTGTTGTTGATGATATTGACGACGCTGACTTCCTGAGGCGCTTTGACGGGCTGGTGATGGCGCAGGTTGCTCCGGGTGTGGCCAGGATAGACCTTGACAAGGTGGCTCGTGAGTTCAGGATGGGCGAAGGACAGCTGAAGCGCAAGGTGCAGGAATTGTCGGGGAAGAATGTTGCCGCGTATGTCATGGGCCTGCGCATGGAGAAGGCGAAGCGACTGCTGCTGGAACAGCCTGACACGCTGATAGGTGCCGTGGCGGAACAGTGCGGCTTCACGGATGTGGCGTATTTCTCGAGGGTGTTCCGCCAGCACTATAGCATGACGCCGTCGCAGGTGCGCAACGGGGGAAGTTAATAGTTAATTGTTGGGGCCGCGGCGGGAGCCGCGGCATAGTCAACGCTGTCGCGGGGATGGCGGTGGGGGCTTTTTCTTTTTTTTAATGGAGGGTGCGGAGTGGGGGCTGGAAGGCGTTGGGGATGAAGTGGATGTGGAGATTGGGTGGGGTGCCGATGAGAATCATGACGTCGTACTGGACGTACATGGGGAGGTTGTAGTTGGTGATGTAGCCGTTGGCGGCGTTGACGAGGTTGCGGATTTTGGTTTTGGTGATGGCTTGCATGGGGTCGAAGTGGAGGTCGGTGGTTCGGGTCTTTACCTCGACGACGTGGAGGATGTTGGCGCCGGGTTCTTGTGCGACGATGTCAATTTCGAGGTGGCCCATTCGCCAGTTGGTCTCGCGTACGGTGTAGCCCTTGCTGATGAGGAAGTCGCAGGCTGCCTGTTCGCCTTCTTTTCCTAATTTACCTCGTTGAGCCATATCGTGTTGTATGATGGTTTTTAAAGTGATTGTTTAATCTTTCTCGGTCGGGTTTTGGCCGGTGGGGTTGTTGCCCCAGCGTGCTTGCTGGCGTGCGGTCATCTGGTTCTCGGCTGGGTTGTCCTGTGGGTGCCAGATTTGGGGGTGGTGGAGTTCCTCGGGCATGTACTGCTGGCGGACGAAGTGGCCGGGGTAGTCGTGGGCGTACATGTAGTCCTTGCCGTAGCCGAGTTGCTTCATCAGGCCCGTGGGCGCGTTGCGCAGGTGGAGGGGCACGGGTGCGTTGCCGGTGTTGTTGACGAGCGCCAGGGCGTCGTCGATGGCGAGGTAGGCGCTGTTGCTCTTGGCGCTGGTAGCCAGGTAGATGGCGCATTCGCTGAGGGGAATGCGTCCCTCGGGCCAGCCGATTTTGTTGATGATGTCGAAGGTGGCGTTGGCCAAGAGCAGGGCATTGGGGTTGGCGAGTCCGATGTCCTCGGCGGCGAGGATGCAAAGGCGTCGTGCGATGAATTTTGGGTCCTCGCCACCCGCGATGAGCCGTGCGAGCCAATAGACGGCGGCGTCGGGGTCGCTGCCGCGTATGCTCTTGATGAATGCCGAGATGATGTCGTAGTGCATCTCGCCTCCCTTGTCGAAGGCGAGGGGATTCTGCTGCAGTCGGCTGGTGACGATGTCGTCGTTGATGACGAAGGGTTCGCCGTCTTGCAGGGACTGCATGATGAGGTCGAGGATGTTGAGGAGCTTGCGTGCATCTCCTGCCGAGAAGCGCAGCAGGGCCTCGGTCTGCTCGATGCGTACCTCGCGGTTCTGGAACATCTTGTCGGTCTTGATGGCGTGGTCGAGCAGCTGCAGGAGGTCGTCGCGGTCGAGTGGGTTGAGGACGTAGACCTGTGCCCTGGAGAGCAACGGGCGGATGACCTCGAAGGAGGGATTCTCGGTAGTGGCGCCGATGAGGGTTACCGTGCCGCGCTCGACAGCGCCGAGCAGCGAGTCCTGCTGCGACTTGTTGAAGCGGTGTATCTCGTCGATGAAGAGGATGGGTCGTCCCTTGGAGAAGACGCTGCGGTTGTCGGCGAGGCATCGGTCGAGGACTTCACGAACGTCCTTGACGCCCGATGTGACGGCGCTGAGTGTGTAGAATGGCACCTTGGTCTGCTCGGCGATGATGCGCGCGAGCGTTGTCTTGCCGACGCCAGGAGGTCCCCAAAGGATGAAAGAGGAGATATTGCCACTCTCGATCATGCGTCGCAGGACGGCGCCGTCGCCGACGAGGTGTCGCTGGCCGATGTAATCGTCGAGAGAGCGGGGCCGAAGGCGTTCAGCAAGAGGTTCGTAGCTCATAGTGGGGTGGTCGGGTTAACTGTGATTACTTGAAGGCGTGTTGTGAGATGATGCGGGCGATTTCTTCGAGCCATCGGGCGTCCACGTCGTCGAATGTGGCGACGTCCTTGCTGTCGATATCGAGCACGCCGATGACGTTCCCCTGCGGGTCATGCAGGGGGACGACGATTTCGCTGCGCGAGAGGCTGCTGCATGCGATGTGTCCCGGGAACTGCTCAACGTCGGGGACGACGATGGTGCGGTTCTGCTGCCATGCTGTGCCGCACACGCCACGTCCCGGCTTGATGGTGTAGCATGCAACGGGTCCCTGGAAGGGCCCGAGGTGGAGGTCGCCGTCGTTGACGAGGTAAAATCCGGTCCACCACCATCCCATGGTCTCGTGGATGATGGCAGCGGCGTTTGCCAGTTGTCCTGTGGTGTTGTTCTCGCCCTCGATGAGGCTCTCGACCTGCTTGGCGAGCAGTTGGTAAGTCTTGTTTTTATCCATAGCACAAAAATAATGCTTTTTTGCGACAAAAAACAAGTAGAGACGCAAATTTTTGCGTCTCTACCATTTTTGTCCCGTTAGGGACATTTAGCCTTAAAGGTTAGTGGAATTACTTCACAACCTTAGCAGTGCTGGTGGTACCGTCGGTGTAGGTGGTCACCTTGATGGTTACGCCCTGGGGCTGAGCCATCTCCTGACCAGTTACGTTGAAGTAGCGTACGTTAGCAACGGTCTTGCCGGCGTTGATTTCGTTAACCTTGGTGTCGGGGAAGACTTCGAGGTAAACGATGTTGCTGGAGTTGATAGCGCGATCCTTACCGTAGTGTACCTGGATACCAATCTGGTGCTCGAACAAGGGGTTGTCGCCCTCGTTGGTGCGATAGAAGTAGCAATAGCCAGGACGGAAGTCATAACCACTTACGTACATCTCGTAGGGGATAACGGTGAGATCCTCGTAGATATCGAAGTTCTCAAAGTCATAGTAGTAGGTGTCGTAGTCGAAGGTGAAGATCTCGTCGTTGTCGGTGTAGATGCTGTAGCTCAGATACTCGGGAGCGATCTTGTTGCCATCAACGTCGGTGGTGGGCAGAGTGAAGTAGAAGCGGCTGTAACCACTCTCGTCACCACAGTCATACCACTCGTCAGCGCTGGGATCAGCAGGAATAGCATCAACATATTCGAATACCTCGCCCACGGGAGCCTCGGCGTTAGCGAACTCGATAGAGATGAAGCTGAGGTCGTCGCTGTAGATACCCATCATACCGGTAGCGTTAGCCCACTCGGGGAACTCAGCATCGATGTCACCCTCACCGTTGAGGAGGTAGAGGTTGTTGCCGTCGAGGAGGAATTCGATTTCCTCAGCGCGGTCGTCAACTGCGGTGCCCAGGTAGTAGAGGTCTTCGCCGGTGTCGGGATCCTGACCATCAATGTAGGTGTAGCTGTAACCCCACATGAGCTGGATACCATACTGATAAGAATCACTCCAATACAGGTACTGGCCGGTGGGGATAGAGAGCAGGCAAGTGCCATCCTCGTTAACGGTATAGGTACCCTTTACCCAAGTGTCGTAGCTGTCGGTCCACCAGAGGGGGTTCTGGATGTAAACCTCACCATTCTCCTCGTCGAAAGCAACGTTGAGCTTGCCATCGGTGTGACCAGCGCTGATGCCGAAGATTGAGCTAGCGATGTAGCCAGTGTTGCGGTTGAAGGTCATCACGTTGAGACCATCGGGGATGTTCTCGATAACGGTGGGAGTCTCGGGCTCGGGCTCGGGCACGTACTCAAAGTCACCGATGGTGATGTCGTCCACGTTCAGACGGAACATGTCGGATACGTTGTGGTGAACGATAGCCAGAGTACCTTCGGTACCCTCATACTCGCTGAGGTCAAAAGCATAAACCTTCATGTTGCTGGTAACGGTGATGTCACCACCAATCTGCTTCCACTCGGGATCGGAAGCGGTGTAGATGTAAACACCGAATACCTCAGCTGCATAGCTGGGATCCTGACCACAAGCATAGAATGCGAGGTAGCCGTGGAGGGGCAGCCAGGGCGATACGAGCCAGTTGTTGGGATAGAGCACGGTGTAGGTGGGATTGTCATAGCTAGCGGATGACATTGCATAGGCACCGCTGTGGGTGTTGAAACCCTCACCAGTGATGAGTTCCCAGTTGAAGCCGTCGCCGTCCTCGTCGAGAACAGTCCAGTCGCTAGCCTGAGCTTCATCTTCGAAATCCCAGAAATAGGTGTCACCCTCCTTCAGAGCGTGGTTGGTCTTGGGGCGAGCAGTTGCGTCAAAAGCGTTGAGCTGCAAAGCGTTCAAGTCCTGAACAGCACCTTTCTTCAGCATCTGACGGTCCATAACCTGGGCCTTCATTTCCTTCACGTTAGTCTTGCTCATCTTGGTGTTGATGCGCATGTTGTTCACACCTGCAGAAGCGCCGAGAGCAACAGCTGCGGTAAACAAAAGTACTAATAATTTCTTCATAAAACTGAATAAATTAAGTGGTTAATAATAAAAAGTAATAAAAAACGCGTTATTAAATGATTGTTAAAAAGCAATACTGGTTTTCATTTCTGGTCGCAAAGTTATAATATTTTTTTATAATGAGAGAAATTTTTGCTATTTTTTTTTATAGGTTTTTCAATAAATTTTATGAAATGTCGTTAGGGTGTCTTTGTGGCATTTTGTGGTTTGGAGGGTTATTTGGTTAATATTCCTAGTAATAAATAAAAAAACGGCGTGATTTGATGGTGGGGTTTTGGATCGGCCTGCGGCCGAGAAATCTAAAAAAATCATCGGGTGGGGTGATGGAAGTTCGTCTTCGACGCACTTTGGTTTTTGTTTTTTTGCACCAAGCTGCGCTTGACTCGGTTTTGAATCGGCCTTCGGCCGAGAAATCTAATAAAATCATCGGGTGAAGTGATGGAAGTTCGTCTTCGACGCACTTTGGCTTTTGTTTTTTTGCACCAAGCTGCGACCGTCTTCGACGGTCTTGCATGGTGTTTTTCATTGAAATCGGGTCTTCGACCCGTTTCGCGTCTTCGACGCGGGTGTTTTGCTGGTGTGGGTGGCCCTCTACGAGGCCCGTTCGAGGCTTGGTTGCTGCCTCCACGCCACGAGGACCTTCGGCCCTCGCGCCGTGGTGTTACCTCAAGTCAAGGCCTTTGGCCTTGTGCAGGTCTTCGACCTGTTTGCTGGTGCGTGACGTGCTACCATGGTCTTCGACCCGCTTCGCGTCGAAGACGCGGGTGTTTTTTGTTTTTTTGGTGGGGTGGGTGGGAATTATTTGGAATAAGGAGGAAAAAGAAAGTTGATAAGTTGGTTATTCGAGAAAAAAATGATTATCTTTGCCATGTCGAAAGACTTTTTGTTTCGTTTTTTTTGCCTCTGATGGGGGTAAATGGCTGAACTATAGACGATAACCATTAAACCATAAAACCAGTCATTATGTATAAAATTGAAAATCATCCTATTCTTGACCTTCCAAAAGAAGAATACGTTGAATTCCAGTTTGAAGGGAGAACCGTTCGCGGTCAGAAAGGCAAAACCATCGCTGCTGCCCTTCATCAGGCCGGACTTATCGTACACAGCCACAGCACGACGGGCCGCAACCGCAGTCTGGAGTGCGGTATCGGCAAGTGCGGTGCCTGTGAGATGCTTGTCGACGGTCAGGTGCGCCGCATCTGCATCACGAGCGTTGACGGTGTGAAAGAGGTGCGCGAGATACCCAAGGACTACATGCCCGAGGTGAAGAACCGCGCAGCCAGTGAAACCAAGATTTACAAGACCACAGTTGCCATCGTTGGCGGCGGTCCTGCCGGTCTGGCATGCCGCGAGCAGCTCACCGCACTGGGTATTCCCAACATCGTGGTGGACAACAACGCTACCGAGGGCGGCCAGTTCAATATGCAGACTCACCAGTTCTTCTTCTTTGAGAAGGAGCAGAAGTTTGGTGGCATGCGCGGTTTTGACATTGCCAAGACCCTTGCCGGCGACAATCACGACGGCATCCTGCTCAACAATACCGTGTGGGACCTGCTCGAAGGTCGCCGCATTGCCCTGAAGAATATCGTCACCCAGGAGGTAAGCTACATCGATGCCGACCATCTGGTCGTTGCCACCGGTGCCGTTCCGTTCATGCCCGTGTTTGAGAACGATGACGTGCCGGGCGTGTACACCGCTGCTGTGTTCCAGAAGATGATGAACCAGGAGCACACCCTGCTGGGCAAGCGCGTGCTCACCGTGGGCGCCGGTAACATCGGCTACCTGACCAGTTACCAGGCCATGCAGGCTGGTGCCGCTATCAAGGCCATCATCGAGGGTATGGACCACGAGGGCGGCTTCCCCGTTCAGGCCAACCGCGTTCGCCGTCTGGGCATCCCCATCATGACATCACACGTGCTCATCCGCGCCATCCCCAATGAGGACTACACCGGCGTGAAGGGTGCCGTGATTGCCGAGTGCAAGAATTTCCAGCCCATCCCCGGCACCGAACGCGTGATTGACGACATCGACATCATCAACATCTGCACGGGTCTGATTCCCGATAACCAACTGCTCGTGAAGGGCCGTTCGGTATTTGGCCGCAACGTCTATGGCGCGGGTGATGCCGTTCGCATCGGCGAGGGCACCAGTGCCGTGTTGCGCGGCAAGCAGGTGGCCTACGAGGTGGCTCAGGAGTTGGGCTTGCGTTTCCCGTATGAGGACTACTTGGAGGTTTCCCGCCAGTATATCGACTCGCAGCAGCGCCCCGTGCGCCTGCTGGATGCCCCGCGCGTTCCCGAAGAGGAGCGCATGGCCGCTAAGCCCTATGTGCAGATCAACTGCCTCTACGGCTTTGCCTGCAACCCCTGTACTTTTGCATGTCCGCAGGGTGCCATCACCAAGCCGACGACATCATCGGTACCGATGGTCGATTACGAGAAATGTATCGGCTGTATGCAGTGTGTGAACCACTGCCCCGGCTTGGCTATCTTCGGCTACGACAAGCACAAGAACGTGGTGTTCCTGCCGGTAGAGTATGATGTTGAAGAGGGTAAGGAAGTATTCCTGGTTGATGACAACGGCGCCAAGGTGGGCGAGGGTGTCATCGAGAAAGTGCTCAAGAAAGAAAACAAGACGCATGTGGCCCGCGTTCAGGCTACGAAGGTTGACGAGTTGAACAATGTGAAGGGCTTCATCCTCAAGGAGCGCTATCCCGAGCCCTTGAACCTGCG
Organism: uncultured Bacteroidales bacterium; assembly: GCA_902800715.1. Classification (GTDB taxonomy): domain Bacteria; phylum Bacteroidota; class Bacteroidia; order Bacteroidales; family Muribaculaceae; genus Sodaliphilus. Next base: position 91,555 of record CADCFN010000003.1, on the reverse strand, counting down.
TCCCCTCACCGATGCGGAGGAAGGCAAGTCCTTCGTCTGCCACTGCGAGGACGTTGACGTGAAGACGCTGCTAGCACTGGTGGGTGACCGCAAGTTCATCTCGGTGGACGAGTTGAAGCACACCACGCGCATGGGTATGGGTCCCTGCCGCGGCAAGCGCTGCGTGTCACGCGCCAAACAGATACTGCGTGCCCACGGCATCGAGGTGACCGGCGACAGCACGCCTCGCGCCCCGCTTGCCAACCAGGTGACCCTGGGCGATGTGTACAACGGAGAAACGAAGGAGACCTTCGTGTTTGAACACGGCTCAGTCATCGAGAAAGCCGAGACCGAAATCATCGTCGCTGGCGGCGGTATGGCTGGTAGTGCCGCATTCCGCTACTTTGCCGAGGCCGGCAAGCGCGTCATCCTGGTCAACTATGACCGCGGCTCGACGTGGCGCTGCATCGGCGGTGGCCGTCCTGCCTTCTCGAACCCCGACATCAGCGACATCGCGATGCACAACCTGGAAATCTTCCGCGATGACCAGCAGCATTGCAACATCGACCTGAAGATGACCCGCTATGTGAACCTGGTTCACGATGACGCCACCTATCGCTCGCTCGACGCCTCGCGCGCCTGGAGTGAGGCCTTCATGATTGACCGCAAGGACTTCACCAAGGTGATTTCGCCTTACTGGAATCCCAACGACAATATCTACAGCCACGCTCTGATTTCAGAGAACTGCTGGCAGGCCACACCGGGACGCACGATTGAGTATGTGCGCACCGTGGGTAAGCAGCATGGCGGACAGGTGCTCGAGGACTGCGAGGTGCTGCACGTGCAGCGTGCCGGTGACAAATTCCGCGTGCTGGTGCGCCGTCACGACAAGCACTATGTGGAATTCACATGTGACCACTTTGTTAACGCTATGGGTTGGGGTTCGGAGAAGTTTACCGACATGCTCGGCATCGACACCCAGCTCTTCCCCGTGAAGCACCAGGCATTCATCACGCGCCGTCTGCCCAACATGGGTGTCAATGGCGACTCGCTCGACATGATCATCGACCGCCGTCACTACAAGGGCTTCAATGCCGTTTACGGTCAGCAGTTCCTGCACACGGGACAGATTATCGGCTGCGCATCGCCCGACTGTGACCCATACGAGGCACGCCAGAACCTGAAATACAACAGCCAGGCGTTCCTGAAGATTGTGAGCGAGATGTTTGCCCAGTGGATTCCCAACTTGGCATCGGTGGGCTTCCACGCTGTGTGGGCTGGCTACTACATCGAGCCGCGCTACATCATCGACCCGGAGGCTGGTCTGCTGACAGGCCTGCGTGGCCACGGCTTCATGCTGGGCCAGTACCTGGCGAAGCTCTATGTGGACAAATATCTGGGCAAGCCCGTTCCCGAGTACATGAAGGACCTCGCCATCGGTGGCAAGGGCCTGAGCGAGAACGCCTTCCAGTAAAAAGAGAGGAAATTACATTACAATAGCACCCGCGCTTCTTGATGGAGCGCGGGTGCTATTGTAGTTGATAGTTAATAGTTGGGGCCGCGGCGGGAGCCGCGGCATAGAGGGACCCTGTCGCGGGGGTTGCTGTCGCGGTGGTGACGGCGGCAGAGCCGCCGCCCACGGGACAGGTCGCAGGGGTGGCCGCGGCTCCGCCGCGGCACGGTGGACCGTGGTGGACGAGGCTGGTAATAGTTGGGGCCGCGGCGGGAGCCGCGGCATAGAGGGACCCTGATGCGGGGGTTGCTGTCGCGGGGGTGACGGCGGCAGAGCCGCCGCCCACGGGACTGGTTGCTGGGGTGGCCGCGGCGGGAGCCGCGGCACGGTGGATTGGGGTGGACGAGGCTGGTAATAGTTGGGGCCGCGGCTCCCGCCGCGGCATGGATGGACCCTGACGCGGGGGGGGCGTGGGGGTGCCTCCCATGAGGAGCACCCTCAGGGGTGGTTAGCCGTAGTTTTGAATTAGGTATTTCACGAATTGGGGGTCGTTGAAGTTGATGGTGCCGGTGTCGTGCTGGTTGAGGGTGGCGATTTGGGCCATGTCGTCGTCGGTGAGGGTGAAGTCGAAGATGGCGAAGTTCTGTGCCATGCGGTCCTTGTGGGTGGACTTGGGGATGGCGACGATGCCGCGCTGGGTGAGCCAGCGTAGTGCCACCTGGGCTGCCGATTTGCCGTATTTCGCGCCAATGGCTGCGAGTGCCTCGCTCTTGACGATGCCGTCGACGCCTTGCCCACCGAGGGGTCCCCACGCCATCATGCGTGTGCCGAACTCGGCATGCAACGGTTCGATGCCTTGCTGCTGGATGAGGGCGTTGCACTGCAGCTGGTTGACCATGGGCTTGACATCGACATAATGGGCGAAGTCGAAGAAACGGCCTGCCTGGAAGTTGCTGACGCCGATGGCACGGACCTTGCCGGCACGGTAGGCGCGCTCCATTGCCCTCCATGAGCCGAAGACGTCGCCGTAGGCCTGATGAATGAGGAGGAGGTCGATGTACTCGGTCTGCAACTTGCTCAGGCTCTCGTCGATGCTGTGTGCGGCTTTTTCCTCGCCGGCATTGGAAATCCATACTTTGGTGACGAGGAACAGGTCCTCGCGCTTGATGCCGCTCTTGCGCCAAGCATTGCCCACGCCTTCCTCGTTCTGATAGGCTTGGGCGGTGTCAATCAGGCGGTAGCCCACGCTCAGCGCGTCGGTCACGCAGCGCTCACACTCGTCGGGGGCCACCAAAAACACTCCGTAGCCCAGGGTCGGCATCTCGACGCCGTTATTCAGTTTGATGTATTCCATTTTTCAGTTTTTTATGGTTTTGAGCCATTTTTCGACTTTGGACTTGCCGGTGCGTACCTCGTGTCCGTAGATGCTGAAGCCCCTGGTGACGTTGGCGCCAGGGAAGGCGGCTTTCACGTCATCGACGCAGCTTGCCAAGCCACTGCCCTCGTGGGTGGTGAAGGGGATGACCGTCTTGCTCTGCAGGTCGTCACGGTGCTTGTTGAAGAAGGTGAACATCACCTGGGGGTAGGTGCCCCACCACACGGGACCGCCGATGAAGACGGTGTCGTACTGGCTGAGGTCCACGTCGCCCTCGTACTCGGGAAGTTCGCCTTTGTTGGCCTCTTCCTGAGCGAGTTTAATGAGGGGGTTGTAAGCCATGCCGTCGTACTTGTGCGTCACAATCTCGAATTGGTCGGCACCTGTGAGTTCGCTGATATAGTCGGCGACAATCTTGGTGTTGCCGACCTCGATGTTACCTACTGCGTAATTGTCGCCCGCGTGGGAGAAGAAGACTACCAATGCTTTACCTGTTGTTTCCATAACTTTTTCTTGTTTTGCCTGGCCGCTGCATGCCGTTGGGATGAGCAAAGCCAAAGCGGCGATAATGATGTTCTTGAAGTTCATAAATTGTGATTGTTTTGATTACTGGTGCAAAGTAACGACGATTTTTTGATGCGGTGGTTTCACAAAAAGCACTATGATTTTCACTTTTTGCACAAATTGTTCGTTTGGAGGGAAATAATTGTGTAATTTTGTCGAAAAAAGAGAGTGACATGAAGATGGATTTTCTTTATTCTACTGATTTCTACGGGATGAATGCCCCGGAGTTGAGCAACACCTGCATGCACCTGTTGTGCAAGGCTGGCGAGGGCAGCTTTGTGTTCAATGAGCGGTGTTATCACATTGTGAAGAATGACCTGGTGGTGATACCGATGCCCAACCGCGCCAGCAACCTTGCCGCGCATGCCGACATGGAGGTGGAGTGGTTTGCCGCCGACTACAGGTTCCTGCAGAACCTGTTGCCATCGAACAACTATAGCATCGGGGGCAGCATCTCGCTGAACCGAGATCCCGTTGTGCCGCTGACCGATGAGCAGACCGAGCATCTGCTGGAGGACATGCACCGGCTTCGCGACCGCATGGGTGACCGCCACCTGCAGTTCTACGATGAACTGATGGGCAGCCTGTGCCTGACGATGATGTATGATATCTTTGAGGCACATGCCCAGCGCGATGCCATCGACACGCATACCGACCGCACCTCCTATATCGTGAAACAGCTGATGGCGCTGCTCGCGACGGGCGTCAGCCGCACGGAGCGCGAGGTGGGTTACTATGCCGAGCGGCTGAATGTGTCGCCCAAATACCTCTCGGCTACCATCAAGCGCGTTACGGGTCATAGCGTCACCTCCTATATCGACCGCCACACCGTGCCCATCCTGAAGGAACTGCTCAACGATGAACGCCTCTCATTGACCCAGATTGCCGAACGGATGAATTTCGCCTCGTTGTCATACTTCAGCCGCTATTGCACCAAGCACCTGGGCCAGTCGCCGAGCGTTTACCGCCAGAGTCTGCAGCCCAAACAAAGCAAGAATGGGTTCAAGTGATGTGAGGGGGGGGGGAATTGAGAAATTGTATGATATATATAGAATAATGTGATAAATGTCAAGAATAATTGCTATCTTTGCATCTGAAATGAAGAATTTTCATTGAACTCACATTCAACTAATAACTAAAAATAACTACCATTTTGAACATCCTGATTTTACAAAGCTCTCCCAGAGCAAACGGCAACACAGCCTGGATGGCTGAAGAATACAAGAAGGCTGCCGAGGCAGCAGGTCATGAAGTGACGCTGGTGAACGTGTCGAAGAAGAAGATTGCGGGTTGCCTGGCGTGTGAGTATTGCCACGGCAAGGGCAACGGCGCCTGCATCCAGCAGGACGACATGCAGGAACTCTATCCGCTGATGGCTGAGGCTGAGGTGCTGGTACTGGCTGCCCCCATCTACTACTTCACGATGAACGCACAGATTCAGGCGCCCATCCAGCGCATGTACTGCGTGAACAGTCCCGCCAAGGTGAAGAAGATGGCACTGCTCATGTCCTCTTATTCTCCGGGCGTGTATGACGGAGCCAAGGCTGAGTATCGCGACATCTGCAACTACTGGAAGGTTGAGGATACCGGCATCGTGACCGCCACGGTCAATGAGCAGAAGACCGATGCCACCAAGCAGAAGATAGAAGAACTCGTGGGCAAACTGTAGTTATGCTCGCTGCGCTCGCAGTTTAGAGTTTAGAGTTTAGGGTTTAGAGAGGGCATCCGCATTCTCTTGCCCCACGCTAAGGCGCTAAGTCGCTAAGGTGTTTTCAGACAACATGGACAACTTTTCAGACAACATGGACAAATGATTATTTGGCATTGGCGTTGGTGCTTGTGGTATGGGGTTTTATTTGAATTGGTTATGTCGGCGCTTATTAAGATTATAGACGAACAATTGGTGAATGATTTGGCTGAGGAGGCGAAAAAGTCGCCCAGGCTGAGGAAGAACTACAATTTCCATCAGAGCCTTGAAGACAAATGCCATCGTTTTCTCAATGCCTTGGAGCCTGGTACCCAGATCCCTGTCCATCATCATCCCACCAAGGATGAGACCTTTGTGATATTGAAGGGCAGGGTGAAGGTGCTGATTTATAATGATGATGGCGAGGTCGTGGAGTCCTGTGTGCTGAGTCATGAAGAGGGCCGATATGGCGTTGATATCCCGAAGAATGTGTGGCATAGCCTTGAGTGTTCGGAGCCATGTGTGCTGCTGGAATGCAAGGAAGGACCTTTTGTCGAGCATGAAGCGGACGGGATTCTTGAGATAAAAAAATAAGGCAATGATATAGCCCCGCAGGGTTTTGGGCCAACAGATTTCATTCCATTAATTTAAGCACACAAAAATACAAAATTTTCAAGACTTTCCCCAAAACCAGCTGTCATCATTGCGTATTCTTGTCCTTTTTATTTGTTTTTCATCAATATCTATGTATATTTGCGGTGTAGAAATTAAAAGGATTGGATGATGAGACAGCTCTTGCTATACTTATTCATATTGTTCGCCTGTGGTGTAAATGCCGAACAGCTTAAGATAACGGGTAAGGTGGTTGATGAAGTCCATGTACCTATAATTTTCGCGAAAGTTGAGGTCAAAGATGCCGACCGCCGTACTATCACCGATGTAGATGGCAATTTCAGCATTGAAGTTGAAAAAGGCGCAATCCTTAGGTTCTCTTATTATAAATACAATTCCAAGGAAGTAGAGGTCTTGAATGATTCCTCTCTTTTCATTGAACTTCTACCTAAAGATTTTAAAGATATAGATTCCATTATTGCTAACAAAAATTGCTTTCCCCCACCTATTCTCAGTCCTGATTCTTTTGACTTTTCCCTACCCGAAAGCGAGCTAAAAAAACTGCAACTGAATGATGAATTATTTAGCGGTGAGTTCATTCGACTAAAGTATGATGAATTATTTAGCGGTAAGTTCATTCAACTAAATAGACAACAGATTGGAAGGGCAAAGTATCTTATCTGTGAAAAAATCAATAAAGATGTGAATAATCCACGAATCAGTAAGATGCGTCTTGGCCAATACGTGAGACAGTTTTTGGGAGTGAAACACAATGGACACAAGATAGTTTTTATCAATCTCGTTTCATCGAGTTTGATGCCTCAATTCAAAGATAGTATCAGTAATAGCCTTATAACAGTTGACGATGGAGGGAATAGTTTTGGGTATGCTATCGTTGATTTAACCAGTGGCGAGGTGATTATGTTTCACATGAATGGCGATTAACGCTGTCTTTTAGACAACGGACACATTTTCATGTACCAGAAGAGCCTTCCCTCTGGTCCATTGGTTGGGGGAAAATGAAAAAAGTGGCGGTTCACTGAACCGCCTATGTCGTTTTTTTGATTACTTTTGGAGCAAGTAATCAATTAAATAATGACATGAAGAGGATATTGACATGGATGCTGGCACTTGCCGTGGTGGCTGGTGCTGGCGCTAAGACCAAGGCGGTGAAAACGCCGCCGCAACTGAGATTTGACCCGACCATCGGCGAGACGAGGACTCTGACGATGCCCGATGGTCAAGAGGTGAACTACATGGCCTATGAGGGCATGTTCTTCGTGACCAACGTGGAAGACTCCGCCTATCAGACCATTAACGTGTATGTGCCCGATGGCGCAACCCAGCAGACGCCGATACTGCTGCGCACCTATGTGGGCGGCTATATGGCGGCGCCTGCCCAACAACCCGTTGCTGGTGATGCCACTGGCAGGGCCTTGAAGGAGGGCTATGTGGTAGCCATCCCAGGCAGTCGAGGCCGTAATTCGACAGTAGTTGCCACTAAAACCGACAAGAAGGCCGGCATCAAGAAAGGACAGACCATCTACACAGGCCGTGCTCCTGCCGCCATATTGGACCTGAAGGCCGCCATCCGCTACCTGCGCCAGTTTGACGACGTGATGCTTGGCGATGCCGAGAAAATTATCACCGACGGCACGAGCGCCGGTGGAGCGATGTCGAGCCTGATGGGCGCCACGGGCAACAATCCCGCCTATGAGCCGCTGCTGCGTGCCATGGGTGCCGCCCAGCAGCGTGATGACGTATTTGCATCGGTGTGCTATTGCCCGATTATCGACCTGGACCATGCCGACATGGCCTATGAGTGGCTCTATAACGGCACCGACAGCCGTCAGCAGGGCGATGCGGCCGTGCTCGCCGTGAGCAACGAACTCAAGGCGCAGTTCCCCGCCTATCTCAAGAGCCTGAACCTGCACATGCCCGACGGCACACTGCTCACCGCCGACAATTATCTGGATTATATCAAGCAAGAACTCATCCGCGCGGCACAGCTCGCCAAGAATGCTGGTGCCGACATCCCCGACAGCCTCGGCTTCAAGTTCGACAAGGAGGCAATGGGCGGCATGCCACCCATCAACGGCGGCGTGCGTCAGGGTGGGGGACAGATGCCTCCCATGATGCAGCGCGGTGGCCGTGGTGGCGGCAAACCTGGCGATTACATTATTGACCTCGACATGCCGACCTACCTCAACTATGTCGTCTCCACCCAGCCGCTGAAGACCGCTCCCGCTTTTGACACCCAGGGCGTTGCAGGCGGCCGTGCGTCTGGCGAGAATGATGAGTTTGGCGACAAGAACGGCAGCAAGGTCAACTTTACCGACTATAGCGCCACCAAGACCGGCTCGGTGGTGACCGATGAAATCCGTGAGAACGTGCGCCTGTTGAACCCGATGAATTTCATCGGTGACGGCGTGACCGACGTCGCTCCCCATTGGTATATCCGCCATGGTGCCCGCGACCGCGACACCTCATTCCCTGTGCCCATCAACCTCGCCCTCAAACTCCAGAATGCAGGCAAGGACGTGAACTTCCTGTTGGCATGGAACCGTCCCCATAGTGGCGACTATGCCCTTGACGAATTGTTTGAGTGGATTGGTGGTATTGTGAACGGGAAATAGTTATATTCCAAATTTTTGGTTGTTTTATCAATAATTTGTATAAGTGCTAGACCTTCATCTCTTTGTAATTTTGCATGTAGAAAATAAATGTTCATTATTTTAATCAAGATAACACTAAGATGAAGGAGACTAAGATTGCATTGGGTACTTGGGCCTGGGGCGCAGGTGCTTTTGGTGGAGATGCCGTGTTCGGTTCCAATACCGATATTGTGAACTTGAAACCTGTGTTTGATGCAGCGATGAAGGCAGGACTGAACCTGTGGGACACTGCCACGGTATACGGCATGGGCGAATCGGAACGCATCCTCGGCACTCTTGCCAAGGGTGTGAATCGTGACGAGTTGGCGATTTCGACCAAGTTCACACCTCAACTTGCTGAGATTTATGAGAACAGCGTCGAGAATATGGCCGAGGCCTCCATCGACCGCATGGGCTGCGGTTACATCGACATCTACTGGATTCATAATCCCATGGATGTGGAGCGCTGGACACCGGGGCTGATTCCCCTGCTCAAGTCGGGCAAGGTGAAACGCGTGGGCGTATCCAACCATAACATCCAGGAGATTGAACGCGCCAACGAAATCCTGGGCGAAGCAGGCTTCAAGGTGTCGGCTGTGCAGAACCATTTCTCGTTGCTGTACCGCTCGAGTGAGAAAGGCGGCGTGCTGGACTACTGCAAGAAGAACGGCATCGAATTTTGGGCCTACATGGTACTGGAGCAGGGTGCGCTCAGCGGCAAGTATAACAAGGAGAACCCGCTGCCCGAAGAGAGCGACCGCGGCAAGAAGTACAACCCCGTGCTGCCCCAGTTGGAGGCACTGACCAATGAGATGACCGCTATCGGCGAGAAGTACGGTGCATCGTGTTCACAGATAGGCATCGCTTGGGCTATCGCCAAGGGAGTGTTGCCTCTCATCGGAGCGACCAAAGAGCGCCACGTCATTGAGGCCGCTGAAGCCGCAAAGATTCAACTGACCGACGAAGAGGTGGCAAGATTAGAGCAGCTGGCCGATGCCACTGGCATTGATACCCGTGGCGGCTGGGAACACAGTATGGAGTGATATGAGAGTCAAGGTCACGTTTATATACATGGCTATGGCCTTAAGGATGATGGCTCAGGGAGTGATGGATGTGCATAGCCACATCATCACCCCCGGCTTTGTCTCTGCCCTGGAAGTTGAGGGCAGGCTTATGGAGGAGGGTTTCCCGCTGCCGAAATATGACTTGGAGAGCCATCTGAGGTGGATGGACGAGGCGGGTGTCGAGACCTCGGTGCTGACGCTGGCCGCGCCGCAGCCGTCATCGGCTGCCGTGGTGAGAGCGACCAATGAGGAGGCCGCCCGCATCAAGCGCGAGCATCCGGGCCGATATCTGTTCTGCGCTGCCCTGCCGTTGCCTGATGTGGATGCCGCTATCCGCGAGACGGTCTATGCGCTCGACACGCTGGGTGCCGACGGTATCAAGTTGGCGACAAACGTGCAGGGACAATACCTGGGTGCACCGGAGCTGGATACGCTTTTCGCTGTGCTCAATGAGCGGCACGCCGTCATCATCCTGCATCCTCACCGTCCTAACCCAGTCAACGGCGAAGTGATGGCGCAGACGCCGCTCGCCATGCAGGAATACCTATCGGAAACCACCCGCGCCGTGACCAATATGATTAGCCGCAATGTGCTGGCACGCTATCCCAACGTGAAAGTCGTGGTTCCCCATTGCGGGGCCTATCTGCCGCTGGCTGTGCCGCGCATGAAATCGCTCACGCCCGTCATGCAAGCCAACAAAATGGTGGGTGACATCGATTGGGAAGCCAACCTCGCCACGCTCTATTATGACCTGGCAGGCGCGCATTCGCCCGAGACCATCCGCATGATGCTCACTATCACCACGCCCGACCATCTGCTGTATGGCTCGGACTATCCCTATGTGGCTCCACAGGTGCTCACGCAGGGCCTCAAGAGGATGAAGCAGTACCTCACCGACGAGCCTGACCTGGCACCGTTCAAGGATATGTTCCTGTGGAAGAATGCCGCTTGGCTGTTTCATCGGACAGGGGAGAAGCCCTCGGCTGCAGCAAAGTCTTCAAATATGATTGTCCGTATTGCCGAAATTGAGGTGTATCCGCAGTATTTGGAAGCGTATTTGGAGTTTGCCAACGAGGTGGACCGGCTGAGCGTGGAGCGCGAGCCTGGCGTCATCTGCCTGTTCCCGATGCAGAGTGCCGAAGACCCCACGCAGATTCGTATCCTTGAGATTTATGCGTCGGATGCCGCCTATCAGGAGCACTTGAAGACGGAGCATTTCCAGAAGTACAAGCAGGGCACGCTGCACATGGTGAAGAGCCTGAAACTGCCCACCATGCAGCCACTTGACCCCGCGACGATGCAGCTGATTTTCAAGAAGAAATGAAATGCTCGCGTAGCGAGCGGTTTAGAGTTTAGAGAGGCTCTGCGCTGTTTTTGCCCCACGCAAAGGCGCAAAGTCGCTAAGGTTTTTTAGACAACATGGATAACTGATTATTTGGCATCCGCATTGTAGGGTCTCGCCTTGGCGTGGCCGCATCGCATTGCCCCACGTTAAGGCAGTTAGTTTTTTGGAAAGAGGCGAAATCGGTAATAGTGGCACAAATACCCGCAAAATGGATACATGTCCTTTTGCGGGTTGTTGGTAATTTTGCAGTCGGTAAAACATATCAGTAATCAACTCAAACCGAAACAAGATGAATACATTCACCAAAATTCTGATGATGATGTCTGCAATACTCATGTTCAGTTGCAGCGATGACGGCAACGAGGCTGTGGCCCAACCTACCATGTCTCAAAAAATGTACATAACTATCGATGGCGTGTCAAAGCCTGTAACCCTTTACAACAATGCCGCGACACAGGCTTTGGTGGCCAAGTTGCAAGAGGGCAATGTGACGGTGTCGCTCAACTCCAGCGGCGGCTTTGAAATTTGGGGGGCATTGGGTTTCTCGCTGCCCACGAGCAATGAGCAGATGACTGCGCATCCCGGCGATGTGATTCTTTATAACGGGAGCAACATTTGCCTGTTCTATGGCTCCAATTCCTGGAGTTATACCCGTTTAGGTCACATCGATGAGTTGTCGGGGAACGCGTTGCAGGCATTCTTGAAGGCCGGTGAGAGTAATATCAGCGTCACGCTGTCGCTCGAACCCGTATCTTCGGGCCTCAGTGCAGTGAGGATGGATATCAGCCCTCAAGATGACGCTTATTATAACCTCAATGGGCAAAAGGTGGTGAATCCATCTCACGGGATATATATCAAAAACGGTAATAAAGTAATATTATAGGATTATGAAGAAAGTTGTAGTTATCTCTACCAGCCTGCGCCCCGGCTCGAACAGCCAGGCGATGGCCGAACAGTTTGCTGCGGGTGCTAAAGCCGCAGGTCATGCAGTGGAGCTGGTTTCGCTGCGCGGAAAGGAAATCAAGTTCTGCATCGGTTGCCTGTCGTGCCAGAAGACCGGTGCCTGTGTCTTCAAGGACGATGTTCCCGCCATCATGGACAGCGTGCTCGATGCCGACGTGGTATGCTGGGCAACGCCGATTTACTACTATGAGATGTCGGGGCAGATGAAGACGCTTATCGACCGCATGAATGCCATGTACCCCAAGGATTACCATTTTCGCGACATCTACCTGCTGACCACAGCTGCCGAGGACGAGGAATTCGTGCCCAAGCGTGCAGAGAGCGGTCTGCAGGGCTGGATTGACTGCTACGAGAAATCCACGTTGAAGGGGCATCTGTTCTGCGGCGGTGTGAACGATGCGCGTGACATCACCGGCAACAGCAAGTTGCAAGAGGCGTTCGAACTGGGTAAAAGCATCTGATTTCAAACGAAAAGCTGCGAGCGCTCAGTTTCAGACAACACGGACAACTGATTATTTGGCATCCGCATTGTACTGCCCCACGCTAAGGTTTAATGCTCGCTGCGCTCGCAGTTTAGAGTTTAGGGTTTAGAGTTTAGAGAGCATCCGCGCTCTTTTAGCCTCGCGCTAAGTCGCTAAGGTTTAATGCTCGCTGCGCTCGCAGTTTAGAGTTTAGGGTTTAGAGTTTAGAGAGCATCCGCTCTCTTTTAGCCTCACGCTAAGGTGCTAAGGTTTTTTAGACAAGGCGGATAACTGATTGACCTGCGGTCTTGTCTTTGGCCTGTATAGGGGTGGGTTATTTTTTCCAGGCGCCGATGACTTCGCCGATGTAGACGGCGTGGATGCCGGCGCTGAACCTTTCATAGAAGTTGCGCGGGGTGTCGCTGCGGAAGTCCCCCTCCTGCTGATGGAAGGCGGTGATGATATCGCACTCGATGACGGTTTTGGCTTCGGTGTAGTAGGGCGTTCCGCTTGGGGTGTATGCCACATGGAGGCCCAATGCCGCGGCTTTATCGCCGTCACGGCCGCTGTGGCTGCCCATGTATTGTGCCACCTGTTCGTCGTCAAACTCCATGATGGTGAACCGTGGGTAGCGCTCCATGAACTCGTAGGTGTAACGTGCCGGAGCTACATAGACGCTCACGGTCAGACGGTTGTAACCCAGGTAATTGCCCAGGCTGCCCCAACCGATGGTCATGGCGTTGTGGGCGGTCTTGTCTCCAGACAGCAGGATGGGCGCCCGCGAGAAGAACGTGAACGCATTGTCGGTGAATTCCTCTTTTAGGTTAATTGCTTTGTAGCCCTCAAGGGACTGGGCGGCAATATCTTGCAACGATAACATGGTCAATATGATGGCAAAAATGAAAAACTTCTTCATACGCTTATTAATGGTTTTCTGTCTCTTGGCGATGTTGATAGGAACTTACTTGTAAACGGCATCCCTTAAATCTGCGAAGCCGATTTGTGTCTTCCACACATTGTCCTCCTTGTACAGGTGGAATTTTTTCTTTTTCACGGTGCCGTCACTAAAAGTGAGGTCACAGACTACCTCGGTGTAGCCATCGCGCACCTTGACCTTCTTGGCAGTGACTTTGAAATTCTTCTGTGTCAACTGTTTAAAGAATTCGTTTTTCTGATAGTCACTGAGTTTGTCGTTCTCCTTGAACTTCACGGCCTCCTTGAGGAATTTCTTGTCACTCTTGTTGGGCAACTCGTTGTAGAGCGCCTCGACGGCCTGCTTGGCATTGCGGTGGTACTTATCGAGGTCAAGCACTGGGCTGTCGCAAGCACTGAGCCCGATCAGGCACAGCAGTGCAACGATAGAAAAAAGCGATAAATGTTTCATAATCATATCCTGTTGAATGGTTCTTCACCTGCAAAGGTAAGAATTTACTTCAAGTTCTGCAACTGTCGGGCTAGATATCTTTTCAGGTATCGGCGTCGTTGGCAACGACGCGTACATGACCGCCCGCCTGAAATAGGGCGGCAGTCCATGCCCTGCACCTGTATGAGCGTCTGGGCTTCACGCAGTTGGGCCGCATCCCACGGGCTTTCTCATGAAGGACGGGCACTACGAGGACATTGTCCTGCTCTATATCGAATTGTAAACCAATTCAGTAAATCGCCCTCATACACTTTTATTTCAGATAATAATTCATGCTTTATTCCGTTTATTAGAAAAAGGGACTATTTTCACGCGGATGGTCACTTTGAACGGATATTTTACATTTTAATGCTATATTTAGGAAAGAGAATATCATTACCCAAATTGTTATTAAACTTACGTTAATTAAAAAAAACTAGAATTATGAAAGGAATAGAAAGTATCCTGCTACTCTTATTGTTGTGTGGCGTATTAACGAGTTGCTCTGATTCTACTTCGGGTAACTCCATCATTGACGAGCCCGAAACCCCTGAGACCTCTTTTGACCTGTGCAATCCAAAGAATTGGTCGCTCGCCTCGGTTCCAGCACTATTCCCTGAGGCTTCATTAATCAATGACGTGGACTATGGCAAGAATCGCGCGCTGCTGGCGTGGTATACCATTGACCGGCTGTTCACAAAACGCGGTTCTGCCTATGCTCCTGGATACATCAAGAATGACTTGGATGCGCTGTCCTATCCCTACGCCCGTGAGGTAGCGATTAACGAAGTGTTTCCAGGTCGTGACATCAATTATGGTGAATCGTCCGTCATCCAGACGCTTAACCTCTCGTTCTATCCTCGTGAGCGCGGTCCCTACAACCTGGATGCTACCAATGTTGACGTTGAAGGATATCTGCTCTATCCCGAGATGCGATGGGGTGGCATTATGTGCAAAATTGACAATACCAACTTTGAGCAGGCTGGCATCAAGTATATCCAGTTCTGGATGCTTGACCCGTTCATGGACCCCGAATTGGACAACCAGGATGGAGGCTTGTTGTACTTCAACTTGGGTGATGTGAGTGAGGATGTCCTCAAGGATGGTCTCAAGAGTTATGAGAACGGCTTGCCCGCCAATGGTGACAATACAAATCTTATCACAACGGTTTGGGGGAGAGTCTCTAATCTGGGTCCGGTTACTTATGCCTACGACAACGCCAGTGGTGCTCGCATCCATCAAGATGTCGGCCTTGACGGTCTCATCAACCAGGATGAGTACACTCATCCCAGTTACGCCAATTACTTGAATAAGTTGCGCGCTATGTTGCCTGAGTCCACGTATCTTGCTATGATGAATGATCCGTTCTCTCCTTTCAACGACCCGGCAGGTGACAACTATGCTTACTGCCTTAACAATTATTACGACTTGCAACGTAGTTCTATTCTCGAGCGCTACAAGCACTACAATGGCACTGATGGCAACTCGCTGTCCCAGAGTGATGCTGCTGACAGCCAGTACCAGCAGGCTCGTTCAACGCCCGATACCGAGGACATCAACAATGATAACACGCTTAATGAGAATGAGCGTTATTTCCAATATCGCATTGCTATCCATCCCGACTCGATGCTGGTGGGTAGGAACTATATCACCGATAAGCGTGTGGCCAAAGTTCACACCCGTAATGGTGAAATCCAGGTGGCTACATGGTACCACTTCATGATTCCACTGGCTGATTACGAGAGGAAGTTCGGTTCTATCCAGGATTTCTCCAACATCCGTTTCATGCGTGTGTTCATGACGGGATTCAGGGGAATTACGCACTTGCGGTTTGCTACGTTGAAATTTGCAACGCACGAGTTGGCCCGCGGAGAGTGATGCAGCCCCCAATGGTTTCAATGAGGGTGTTGCTAAACTGCTATTGAGTCCGTTATAATCGGCCTAACGGCCGAGAAATCAAAAAAATCGTATTACCTGTTGGCGGAATTATAGAATCGATTTATTTGCCAGTCAATTGACACCCGAAGGGTGTCCTTTGTGTAACCCCCGATAAATCAGGCAACCGAGCAGAGCGAAGGTGGCTGATTCATCGGGGGCGTGATGAGCCATGACCAGTCGCTGAAGGCGACCCCTTCAACATGGGCTAGATGGAATGGGGTCGCTTCCAGCGACGAGGATAGTATTGCACTTCCGTGGGTGATGCAAACCACTTCGCTACCGCTCAGCGGTTTGCATCACCCACGGTTACTCAAATGACCGCCCTTTGGGCGTTTTTGCCATAGTCACCTAGGCATTATCGCGTACACTCTACTTATGCAATTAATTCCGCCAACGGGTTTGTATTATAATTACATTGATTATTTTGTTGGATTTCTCGTGAGCCGTGTGATTCAATCAGCAACAAATAATTATGACACGCTTGGTTTGTCTCTGAACGCAGTTATGGGCTTGACTGAAAACAAATCGGCTAGGATTGCTTAAATAATCTGAATTATTGTGGTTTGGGATTTGTTTTTTGAAAAATACCATTACCTTTGCTGCCGATGAACTGCAAGCATACACATAACGGTGTCACTCGCAGGCAACGATTGTTTGCCTGGGTTATGCTATCGGTCTATGTGCCGATGGTGTTGCTTGCTTCGCTTCATGTACATTCGCTAAACGATTTCTCCAAGGCAATAGACTGTGAGCAATGCCAATGCCATACAGCTGTTCACCACTCGGGCCACATCACCGCAAGCAACCATCACATTGATGAGTGCCTGTCGTGCCGTTTCCTCAGCACACAGATAGATGTCCCCCGCATGGTCGCCGACCTTGTGGTGAAGCAAACGGCAGTCCATTTGGAGTATTTCTTGCCCAACGAGCTTGTAGTCAGGGCCGTTGCGCATCCCTCGCTGCGTGCTCCCCCGTTCTTTCTGTGATACATTAGCACTTGAGGTTGTGTCATACATTTGTCACAACTAGAATCGCGCTACGCGCGAGAAATCAAACAAAATGATTAATAAAATTAAATAAAATCACGTCTTATTTAATTTTTATGACAATTTCTGCTTAGATTTTCTCAAACGCTAGACTGACTAAACATGAAGTCACGCTTGATGATACACCATCACAAGCAACAACATCCCGTTTAATCATTAAAAAGAATCACAGAATGAAATCATACCTTTCGATTCTTCTGCTGTTGGCGTGCGTGGGCACGGCGGTAGCGCAAGAAGCGGTCGTGCTGGACTCGACCGACGTGTTCTTTCGCCACATAGAACTCAAACAAGTGGTCGTCACCGGTCCGACCGGTGCAGTGAAGATGCAGGATATGTCGATGCCTGCAGGTGTCGTTGACCGTAACAGCCTGCGCATGACCCCTGCTACCAACATCGTTGACGCGGTTGCCAAACTGCCCGGTGTGTCGCAGGTGAGCACTGGTAGCGGCATCTCTAAACCCGTCATCCGCGGACTGGGTTACAACCGTGTGGTCGTCGTTGCTGACGGCGTGCGCCAGGAGGGGCAGCAGTGGGGCGACGAGCACGGTGTGGAGATTGACGGCAATGCGGTGAGTTCGGTAGAGGTGCTCAAGGGTCCCGCGAGTCTGCTCTACGGCTCTGATGCCCTGGCAGGAGTTCTCAAACTCAACACCGACCCCGTGGTGCCGCTGGGCAAGATGCGCGTGAACGTGAACACTGAATATCATTCCAACAGCGGCCTGGTGAACTATTCGTTCAACTTCGGCGGCAACAAGCAGGGCCTGTCATGGAACATCCGCTATGGCGACAAGTTCGCCCATGCCTACAAAACGCCTATCGATGGCTATGTGCCCAACACGCAGTTCCGTGAGCGCGCATTGTCGGGAATGCTGGGTGTCAACAAGTCTTGGGGCCACACGCGCCTGACGGGCTCCTATTTCCACCTGACGCCGAGCATTGCCGAGGGCTGGCGTGACCCGCTGACGGGCAAACTGGAGCAACCTTATACCGATGCCAAGACCTATCACCACGGCCTGCCTTACCAGCAGGTGTATCACTACAAGGCCGTGCTTGACAATGCGTTCTATGTGGGGGAGGGGAGACTTAATGCCGTGCTGGCCTACCAGCAGAACCGCCGCCAGGAGTTTGATTACCCTGATGAGTACGGGCTTTACCTCAAGCTGCACACGGTCAACTACAACGTCCACTACGTGACGCGGCGCCTGGGCGAAGACTGGCGCATCACCGGCGGTGTGAGCGGCATGTGGCAGCGTTCGCTCAACGAGGGTGACGAGTTCCTGATTCCCAACTATAGTCTGTTTGACTTCGGCGCCTTTATCACGACTACGGCCAATGTGGGCCGATGGGCGCTGAACGGAGGTCTTCGTTTTGACAACCGCCATCTCGACAGCCGTGAGCTGATGGATGACGGCGACGTGCGCTTCCAGGCTTTCAAGCGCAACTTCAACGGCTTTACCGCCAGCGTGGGCGCCGTGTGGCACGCTAACGAGCATCTGGACCTGAGGGCCAACGCCGCCCGTGGTTTCCGCGCCCCTAACATCAGCGAGTTGGCCAGCAACGGTGTGCACGAGGGTTCGCTGCGCTACGAGGTGGGTAACCGTGACCTCAAGCCCGAGTTCAGCCTGCAGTTCGACCTGGGTGCCGAGTTGACCACGTCCTGGCTGGATGCGCAGCTGTCACTGTTCAGCAACCGCATCGATAACTATATCTTCATCCACCGCACTGGCGAGGTCCTCGACGATGAGTTCATGACCTATCGCTACGACAGCGGCGATGCCCAGTTGTTGGGTGGGGAATTGGCGCTGGATATCCATCCCTGGCATTTCCTGCACTTGGGCACCAGTTTTGCCCTGGTCAATGCCGTGCAGCTGCACCAGCCCGAGGAATCGAAGTACCTGCCATTCACTCCGGCCCCACGTTGGCAGTCGGATATCAAGTGGGAAATCCTGCATGACGGACGCGTGCTGAACAATGCCTTCGTCTCGCTGGGTGTGGACTATAACTTCAAGCAGGACCATTACTACCGTGCCGATAACACCGAAACCGCCACGCCTGCCTACTGCCTGCTCAATGCCGCCATCGGCACCGACATCATGTTCAAGGGACAGCGTGTGGCATGCCTGAGTCTGATGGGAACCAACCTCACCAATAAGGCTTATCAGAGCCACTTGAGCCGACTCAAATATGCCGAGGTCAATCCCGTGACCGGACGCCAGGGTGTATTGAACATGGGACGCAACATCATCGTCAAGCTCACCATTCCTCTCGAGTTCTGAGTATCCTGTCGCCCCGACGGGGCTAAGACTTCCATGCTCACTGTTGCAGGGGTTACACTCGGCTTTGCCTCGTTAGACCCTGCCTATGACCTGAGCGCTCCTAACGGAGCTTTTGCCAGGCAAATGACTAATAATTGCAGGTTCCGCAGGTGGAAACAAGTGAGTTCAAGAAACGGTTGAATATCAAAGTCTTAATGGATATTATATATTAAGAGGCTTACTATTAAGCCCGTAGGGCTGTCAGGTTGTAGGCAGGAGTGTAGCGAAGCGAAACTCCTGTTGATGACCGCACCACACACAAATAATAGCCCCATTCGGGGCGACACGCTGTGTGTCAATGGTTTACTGCCGCCTCGATGGGGCTAAGACTTCCATGCTCACAATTGCAGGGGTTACACTCGGCTTCGCCTCGTTAGACCCCTGCCTATGGCCTGAGCGCTCCTAACGGAGCTTTTGCCAGAACTAATAATCGCAGGTTCCGCAGGTGGACTATTTGTCTCCACCTGCGGAACTGTGATATAATCTGCAAATGTATTGGGACGATTGGAGCTTATCAATCGCCGCAATAGGTGCCCATGAAGAAGATTGAGCCCGTGCTCTCTTCCATGATGAAATAGACAAATGGGCGCGTGGCGTGGAACGTGTAACCTGATACGCTACTCGATGATCTATTTGTCATCTCGGCAACCGTGACCGCAGCAGCCTTGGTGCCCTCTTCGTTGACCTCGATTTTTGCCTTCTGTTTCATCATCGAGACATATAGATTGTACCCTTGAGCCATGTTGGGGAAATCGGCAAGGTCATAATCAAATGCCAGCGGCATTCCCATCGATGAGAGTACATTTTCAAGCTTTGTCTCGTTTTCGGTGGTGAAACGGGGAATCAGGATATCGACAGCAGCCGAAAAAGTGTTTAACCGCTGATTGTCAAGTGACTGTGAAGTGAGGCTCTGGATAACATCGTCGATAGTCTTTCCCTCGTTGGGCAACAACAGATACATGCAGTAGCCTTTGCTGCCATAAGGCAGGCACAGCATCTTGTACAAGTCGTTCTTGGCATAGTCAGCCTTTGTCTTGAGGTGCATCATTTTACGCTCGACGTTAGTGCCATTCTGCTTTGTGAAGTACATGTTGCGGGTTTCCTTGGGGTCAAATTTCTCGGTCCAGTTGGCCTTGAAATAGACGGCGTTGAGCAGATACATGGAGGCAAGGGGGTTGAGTTCGTCAAGAATACTGGGAACCATGCCGTCGGTGTTGGTGTTGCACCACTTGTTGATGAACGCCAAGTTACTGTTTTCGTTGAAATCCATCGCATAGACCGGGGCCTTGTAATACTTCATCATGTCGGCTTCGTACTGCGGGATGAGGCTGATGTCCAATCCCGAGTTGACATCGATGCTGTTGGCGATTTTTACCGTTACCTGGGTGTCGACATAGGGGGCCTCCTCAATCATCTTCTTGAAGAACAGGTTGATTTCCTCTACCGAATTGCCCAGCCCTAGTACGTCAGCAATCTGCTGGCGTGTCTCGCCGTCAGCGCCATCGTTGAGCATTCCCAGCACATAACTCACGCTGATGGGCGACACGATGGTGCTGGCATCACCTGTTTTCTGCGCGTTGATGGTGCGGAACAGGTTGCATGCGAACTCATTGTTGTTGTCACGCATCTGGCGTTGGGCTTCGGTCAATGAGATTTTCTTATGATGTGCAGGCGGCTCTTCGGCATTGACATTGAGCATGCTGTCATCACAGACGCAGGCTTGCAGGACGGTCAGCATGGCAACCGTGACCAGTGTTTTAAATTTCCAGAATCGTTTCATAGTCATGTCGTTTTTTAGAGTTGATATTTTTTTCCAATTAATAAACTGCAAGATGCCAGATTAATGCATCATTCGGATTGATTAATACCCAAATAATCTGGTTCCCTGAAGCGTTTATCTTGGCTTCGTTAATTGTTAGACTGAGAAAAGCCCCAAAAGTTAATTCGATGAAGTAAAAAAACAAGAAAACAATGGCATCCGCGTTGATGCTCGCGTTGCGAGCGGTTTAGAGTTTAGGGTTTAGAGTGCATCCGCGCTCTTTGGACCCCACGCTAAGGCGCTAAGACGCTAAGATTTAGAGTTGGCATCCGCATTGTACTGCCCCACGCTAAGGCGCAAAGGCACTATGTTTTTTTTTAATGACTTGGCGGTTTTTACTTTGCCGACACTCACTGTGGTGGGTTTTATGGTGCCTTCAGTTGGGATTGGCTTTATTTTAGTCAATGAAGGGTGTAGGACTGTGGCAGTCTGCACCCTTGGTTGTGTGGTGGTGATGGGTTAATCGTTATAATGCGTAGAAGGGCATTTCGCGTCCGTTGTCAATCTGGAGGGTGAGTTCACTGCTGGTGAGCTTGACGATTTTCATCTTGTGCATCTTGGGCATGCCGTTGAGCATAGTATTTTTGAATTCGCCTTTCATGCCGTTGAGTTCTCCCCTGATCTGCTTGTCCATCTTGGCTTTGGTCTTGGCGTCCATTCCCTTGATTTCATAGTCAAAATCGACCTCTGCTTTGCCACGGTTAAGGTCCATGGTCAAGTTTATGCCATCCAGGGTATAGGTGCCGGGAACGGTCACACTGCCCGTGATGGTGATGGGCACACCATCTTCTTTCATCTGATGCTCGGCGCCGACGAGGAGTTCGCAGGCTCCGTTTTTATCAAATGCCAAAGCCACAAGCACATCCTTGCCGTCATCATCGGTGAGTTTGGTGCCCCATTGATGGGCTGTCAAGCTCTGTGCGTTAAGAACGATTGCCGACATGAGCATCAGCATCAAGGTAAAAAGTGATTTCTTCATCATCGGAATAAATAGATTAATTGACGTGAGTAAATGTGATTATAAAAAACGATAGGCAAAACAGCGACCATTGCATGGCGTGCCATGATAAGAACTGCCGCTAAGATTGCAGCCACAAAATTAGGGAAAATAACTCAATTAATGGTAAAAAACAGCTTATTTTTTAACGGACATCAATATCAGAAGAAGTGTTGGCGGGATGAAATGAAAAAGAAGAGATTATGACGAATGTGCGATTCCATTTGCGCCATCCGTTGATGAAGGGGTCGCCTTCGGCGACAGGTCGCAGTGCATCATACCCCCGATGAATGAGGCGCCCTCGCTTCGCTCAACCGCCTGATTTATCGGGGGTTATTCAAAGGTCACCCTTCGGGTGATGGTTGACGGAACTTTAGAAAACAGTTTCAATAGGGGTATCAGAGATGATTTCTTAGCGAAAAAACACTATCTTTGCAGCAATGTGAGAAAGACAAAACGTGAATTATGGATATAGAATGGGAAGACGGATTCACTATCAAAGTGAAGGTCGATGACGGTGCGGTAGTGGTTCGTGCCAACAAAGAGGGCTTGCTCTCGTTGGCGAGGCATTTGGTGGCTCTGGCTGATTCAGATGCCGAATGCCACATCCATTATGATGAACATAATTCGCTGGAAGAAGGCTCCGTCGAGATGATTATAGAGAAAATTTAATAAATCCTGAAATATGAAACATATCGTAATAACATCCGTATTGATGGTCTTGCTGCTTTGCGCTTGCAACAGGAGCAAAACTGATGTGATACAGTCGCCATGCGTCACTGCCGAAATGGCATACGAGGGGGTAAACAAATATTGCCATAGCGAATATGACTGGAGCGTTGCCGAAGAGAATCCCTCGATGATGTCTGTCACGATGGGGGAGGAGACCGAAACGGAATATCAGGTGATATTCCGCAGTTATACGGGCGCATTGGTGTATTTCTTTGTCGATAAAACCAGCGGCAAGACACGCATGGTGGAGACGGTCCCGGCGCTTGATGTCGATAGCGTCGTCGGCACCATTGATTTATTTGATTACTTAGACAAAGCAAATAGATAGACTTGGTGTTTATGGAAATCAAAAACAGCCCTGAAGCGAAATACAATGGAAACAGGAATCAGACTTATCAGACTTGCTGAGGAGCGCACTATCGCCTTCAAAGAGGAGATGCAGGAGGCATTTGAGAAAGGCTTTCAGGGGCATATCAAAGACGATGCCGATAACTCCAACCAATGGCAGGTGCTGCCCGATGGGGACTTTTACCAGGCGATGCGAGCCGAGGGCGCCGAGGCCTACGAGGCTGTCGATGCAGACGGCAAGCGCGTGGGTGGTGCCATCATCACCATCGACAGCGCCAAGCATCATGGCGAGCTGGCGTTCCTCTATGTGAAAGTCGGCGTGCAGGGCAAAGGCATCGGCCAAGCCATTTGGAATACTATCGAGGCGATGCACCCCGAGGTTGAGGTGTGGGAGACCTGCACCCCCTATTTCGACCGCCGTAACATCCATTTCTATATCAACTGCTGCGGCTTCCATGCCATTGAGTTCTTTAACTCACATCACCGCGACCCGAACATGCCCGAGCAGTTTGACCCCAGCGACGGCCTGTTCGTGTTCGAGAAAAGAATAAAATAACCGCTAACACCATTTTTAACATGGCAGAATTCAGACCCATGCGCCGCCATCGGCAACAGTTATCCAGGGAAGAATGTGAGCGCATCCTCGGGCGTTGCACCTCGGGCGTGCTTGCGTTGACAGGCGACGGCGGTTACCCTTATGCCGTGCCGCTCAGCTATGTGTATGCCGACGGGGCGATTATCTTCCATTCGGCGGTTGAGGGGCACAAAGTCGAAGCCATCAGGAGTGACAGCCGTTGCTCGTTTTGCGTCATCGAGCAAGACGAAATCAAGCCTGCCGAGTTCACGACCTATTTCAGGAGCGTGATAGCATTTGGCCTCATCCGCATCCTGGAAGGCACCGACGAGAAAGTGCAAGCCCTGCGCTTGTTGGGTAGCCGTTACTCGCCAGGTGACGAGCACGGCCTGCAACACGAAATCGACAAGTCGCTGGACCACGTCCTGCTCCTGCGGCTCGACGTCGAACACCTGTCCGGCAAACAAGCCATCGAACTGGTACGAGCTAACGGCATCGGTGCTCTTTAAAAACAACTAATAATCTGATAATGAACTGAACATAGCAAGTGCCTCGAAGGCTTTTTGGCGGATGTAGAAGTTCGTCTACGACGCACTTTCCACTTGATTTGGCAGTCACCAAGCTGCCTTCATCTTCGATGAGCTTGCATGGTGTTTTCCATAAAAGTCGAGTCTTCGACCCGACCAGCCTCTTCGAGGCAAAATCTAAGCCTATGCCACAGTAGAAATGCTTATTCGACTCATATATAGTGAATTATGCCGTACTGAAAATCTTTACCGTGCAGCAAAGATTCTTTTGAAAAACTACGGAATAGTCTGGTTATTCTGATTTGTTTGCGCTGTGGTTTGTGTTTTGGAAGCGTTGATTCGTTGATTAGAAAGGTGCCACGAGCATTGAATATGATTGCTGGATGAATATTTTTTGCTAAATTTGCAAGCATAATTCTAGCGTAAGTTTTATTCTATCATCAAAAATCAACATTATGGGGAAGAAAACCATGTTTTTACTTGCTATGGCAATGCTCTTGCTGTTGCCATCACAGGTGAGGGCACAAGATTCGCCTCAGCAGCCAGTGGACTTGACCACGAGAATGGCCAGGACCACCCATGACGGACTGCGGAAGGCTAAGAATCTGCCCTCCAAGAAAGTTGACGTTGCCGCTGCAAAAACCGATGTGGCGACCGTGCCGACGACGCCTGCCGACAAAAAACGGGACGCCGTTATGAAAATCAAGGCTCAAGAAGCCGCTGTTGCGTCCATCGTGAAGGACAAAAAGGAACGTGCCATCAAGGGAAAGGCGCATCATCCCGCCGTGAGAAAGAGCCAGGGCAATGAGAATGCCCGACGTGCCGGAAAAGTGCGTGACGACAATGGCGGAATTGTCGAACCCATTGAGGTCTATCCTTACCTGAACACCTTCCAGACGGTGGACGAGCAAGAGGCATTCACCATCATCGATGCCAACGAGGACGAATCCACCTGGGATTTCGCCTACAACAGCGACGATGACTGGTTTGCCCGTTACACCTACAACTCGTCGTCTGATGCCGATGACTGGCTGGTATCGCCAGCCTTCCACTTCGAAGCCGGCAAGCAGTACACCTTGACTTTTGACACGTGGAACAAGGGCTACGACGAGCGCATCGAGGTGCTGATTGGCAGCGCTGCCACGCCCGAGGCCTTGACCATCCAGGTCGTTGAACCGACCGACGTGACCTGGGAAGAACCCCAGCAACTGGAAGCTACAATCATCGTGAGCGAGACAGGAACCTATCATATCGGTTTCCATGCCATCTCGCCCGCCGACATGAACAAGCTGTTTGTTGACAATGTGATGGTTGACGTCTATGAGATAGAGGCACCTGCCGCTCCCACCGGCTTGACCGCCGTGCAGACCGAAGAACAGCTCGAAGTCACCCTCAATTTCACCGCTCCTGTGGAGAAACGCAACGGAGAGCCCCTGTCAGGCAATCTGGACAAGGTTGAACTCGTGCGCGACGAGCAGGTAATCCAAACCTTCGAGGACGTGGCTCCCGGTGCAGAGTTGACATGGGTGGACAACGGCGATGACCTGAGTCTGGGCACTCACAAGTATTATGCTGTAGCCTATAACGAAAAGGGTGCTGGTGACAAGAGCGAGGTGGTGACTGTGAAAGTCATGGTCACGCACAATGTGCCCTATACCGCCGATTTGACCCAGCCCGAGGCTTTCGACATCTTCACGGTGATTGATGCCAACGAGGACGACTGCACATGGAATTGGGATGATACCTACCTGACCAATTACAATTATAGTGTTGACAATGACGCCGATGATTACCTTGTCACGCTGCCCATTCAGCTGGAGGCAGGCAAGAACTACAATGTGGTCGTCAATGCCCGTAATGCAGGCATCGACGAGCGATTTGAGGTGCTGCTGGGCACCGAGCCCACTGCTGACGCCTTGACCACCACGGTCATTGAACCCACCGATGTCACCACCTATGACGACATGGGCGAGGAATACGAGGGCCTGTTCACGGTGAATGAGGCTGGCAAGTATTACATTGCGATCCATGCCATCAGCGAAGCCGACAAGTACCGCCTCACGGTGAATTACCTCAGCATTGAGTTCGGTCCCGAACCCACGGCTCCTGCCGCACCTGGCATCAGCGTTGTTGCCGACGAGCAAGCCGCACTACGTGCCGAAGTCACCCTGACAGCCCCCAATACTGCACTCAACGGCGAAGCGTTGACCACCAACCTGGAGCGCATCGACATCCTGCGTGACGGCTCCGTTGTCGGCAGCGTTGAGCATGTCGTTCCGAGCTCGAGTGTAGTCTATGTTGATGAACCTGATTACGTCGGTGACCACACTTACCAAGCCATCCCCTATAACGAGTCGGGCAAGGGCTTGAAGAGTGAAAAGGTGACTGTCTATGTCGGTCCCGATGTTCCGAGTGCTGTTGAAAACCTCACTGCTACCGATGGTGATGACATCGTTGCGCTGAGCTGGGACAAGGTGGGCAACACCGGCGAGAATGGTGGCCCCGTAAATCCTGCCACTGTCGATTATCTCGTCTGGAGCACCTATATCGAGCAGGGATGGACCGACTATTCCATCGAGAAGAATGAACGGCTTGCCACGCTCACCGATGCTGACGCCTATGACGTGCCCTTCGACACCAACGAGGGCGAACAGCGCGTGGAATACTGGATTGTTGAGACCAAGAATGAGGCTAATGCTGAGTTTGATGGCATGACTGCAACGACAGGTCTGCTGGTGGGCGCTCCCTATGAGTTGCCTCTTGTCGAGGGCTTCACCGATGACGAATTGCATTACCTGTGGGAAACCAACGGCGAGATTATGATTTCGCCTCAGTCCACCGACGACGACGGTTCGTCGCTGGCACTGCTCACCGAGGAAGCTGGCATGGTGTACTTCAACTCGGGCAAACTCAACCTTGAGAGACTTGCTCAACCGATGCTCGTCTTCGACGTCGCTAGCCCCGACATCAGTTCGCTGGCAGTCTATGGCAGTGTTGATGGTGCCGAGTTTGCTGTCCTTCAGGACAACATCACGGTCAGCAATTCATTCAATCAGGTGAAGGTGCCCCTCACGACGTTGCAAGGTGGTCGCTATGCCCGCATTTGCCTCTTGGCAAGGTATGAAAACGCCTCCGAGATTGACCATTGGGAGAACGAGTTGGTTTCGCTTGGCGACGTGCTCCTGGTGGACAATATCCATATTGCCGACTTGTATGAGCATGACCTGTCAATCGCTGTCAGTGCACCCTCAAGCGTTGTTGCCGGTAACACAGCTACAATTTCGTTTACCGTGACCAACGAGGGCGAAAATGAGGCTAACGGCTTCAGTGTACAGATTACCGCCGGTGACAAGCAGTTGCTGGATGTGACTCCCAACCAGACGCTCGCCTCGTTCATGTCATGGACTGAGCAGGTTGAATTCCCGACCTCGGTTCTTGACGACGCCGGCGATGTCGAGATTGTGGCAAGTGTTGTCTATGATATGGACCAACAGCTCGCCAACAACGAGGCTCAGACCTCTATCACCATTGTTGAGCCTGCCGTGCCTGCACCTGCTAACCTGACTGTTGAGAAGATGTCCAGTAACGACCTTGCACTCACGTGGACGGCTCCCGATACCGAAGGCGCGATGCGCGTGACCGAGGAATTTGAAGATACCGAAGCCTTCCCCGAGTTCAGCCTGGGTGGTATCACCGCCACGCAGCACGATGGTGCCCTGGGTGACTGGTCGCTCTATGACGGCAACGGATTGATGTGCTATAGCTTCTCGGGCTTTGAGGTTCCCAACCTGGGTGACCCCATGGCTTGGATGGTCTTCAATTCCATGTATGAGGGATTCCCCGCTGAGGTGGGTTCAATCTATGAGCCTCACAGTGGTAACCAGTTGCTGCTGTCCACCTGTGTGTCAGATGGCGATCCGATTCCCGGCACTGACCACTGGCTGATTTCTCCTGAGCTGATGGGCAATGAGCAGGAAATCAGCTTCTTCGCCCGCGTGATTACAGCCGATTATGGCTATGAGAGCTTTGAGGTGCTCTATTCTGCCACCCGTGGTGATATCGATAGCTTTATCTCGCTCGAAGAGGTATGGTTCGATGCCACCGATTGGACCGAGTACACCTTCACGCTCCCCGAGGGCGCCAAGTACTTTGCCATCCGCCACAAGGCTCAAGACGTCTTCGGCCTCATGATTGATGACGTCACCTTCGAGCGTGGCGCATCGGCTCCTATGGGTTACAACATCTATGTCGATGGTGAATTGGTCGGCAGTACCCCTGAAACGTCCTATGAGCTGCCTGGTACGGGCCTGTCCGCTGGCCAGCACACGTTTGCAGTGACGGCTGTCTATGAGGGCGGCAGGGAGTCTGCTCCCGCTACGGCTGTATTGGACATCCACAGTGGCATCACCGAGATTGCCCAGGATGGCAAACCCGTTGACGTGTACACCATTGATGGCCGTCTGGTGCGTCGCCAGGCCACCAGCCTTGAGGGCCTGAACGGTCTCTATCTGATTGGCAATAAGAAGGTCTTCGTCAAGTAAGCCAGACGATAGATTCTGAACTATTTTCCCGTGGGGTGCAGAAACCTGTCTGCATCCCCACGAGTTTTTTCTCCCGTCACCCCTTCTTCATCTGCTGGAATTATAGCCGCCCTGCGGGCGGGGATGCGGCGGGCTGGTGCGGGTTAACAACCCGCAATACAGAACAACACGGACGCAGCGGGGGGGTATCTCATTTGCCTGAATCCATTTAATTGAGTATTGATGTTGAAGTCTTAACAAAACATAAAAGTGAGTTTTCTAATCTGTTGATTTGTCCATTTCTAACATCAAAGTGCGTAGCGAACATTTCGGGCGGTTCATTGCGGTTCGGAACATCGTTAGTAACTTTGCAACCGAAACGAGAGAAAAGTTAGTATAACTGATAATCAGAACGAAATATGTTACGAGACATTATAGTTGACCCATACTTTCCTGATTGCCCAATACGCAATATCCTGTCGCGCATCAGCGACCGCTGGTCGATGCTGATATTGTATACGCTCGACGGCAAGAAAACGCCGATGCGGTATTCTGACATCCTCGCAGCCCTCCCCGACATCTCGCAAAAGATGCTCACAGTGGCGCTGCGCAACCTGGAAGCCGACGGGCTGGTACTGAGGCAGGCCTATGCCGAGATTCCGCCAAGGGTGGAATACAGCATCACCGAGCGCGGCAAGTCACTGATGCCCCACATCAACAGCCTGATAGAGTGGGCGTTGGCCAACCTCGCCGATATCTTGAACGACCGCAAGAAATATTCATCCAATAAAAACCATTAATTACATTTACTACACAATGAAACAGATTGAAAAGATTGCACAGGGTGCAAATTATGCCGCCATCAATGTTGGCCGCATCAGCGAGATTATTGAACACGAGTTGCCCATGGGTCCGGACTTCACGATTCAGGGCAAGGTCTTCGGCGGACAGGCCGTTGGCGCCGCTGCCAGCGAGTTCTCTTTCCAGACGCTCGTTCCCGGACAGGACAGCGGTTTCCTGCACACCCACAAGACCCACGAGGAACTTTACTTTATCCTGCGTGGCGAGGGCCAGTACCAGGTTGATGGTGAGATTTTCCCCGTCAGCGAGGGCAGCGTGATTCGCGTGTCGCCCAACGGCAAGCGCGCGTTGAAGAACACGGGCAACGAGGACTTGACGATGCTCTGCATCCAGTACAAGGCCACCTCGTTCACCGAGGCCGACAGCCCCATGACCGACGGCATCATCCTGCAAGAGCCCCTCAACTGGTAAGGCACAAGGGCTAGCTCTTAGATTTAGTGAGGTGGACGAAATAATCGTTCACCTCATTTAATTTTGCACGATTTTGGATGAATGAGGCTAAGTTTCAGAAATGCTCAAATATAATCCCCTTGAGCGTTTTTCGGTAATGTTCGGGGTTGTGTGAAGTTGGGGAATTTGTGAAAACTCTCAAGTAATTTGTAAAACCCTTCTCGTTGAGAATAGCTGTAATTTTGCAGCATGAAATTTGTCAAAAATGAAAGCGTTAACTAAATAGCATAAAACGGATATGGAAGCATTTGTAGTAGATCCCCGCAAGACCACTCCCGAGGAGATGGCACGAGGCATGAGAGACGTGAAACTGGTGTTCGACATCAACCGCACGATGCCTTATACCGAAGAATATAACAATCTGGTGAAGGAACTCTTCGGCGACAACCTGGGAGAGGGCAGCACGGTGATGCCGCCGCTCAAGGGCGTGTGCTTTGACATGGTGAAGATTGGCAACAATGTGATGATAATGAACGACTGCCTGATGATGTCGCGCGGTGGCATCACCATCGACGATGATGTGATGATTGCCGCCAATGTGCAACTCATCAGCAACAACCATGACCTGCACGACCATCCGCTGCTGTTGTGCAAGCCCGTACACATCTGCCGCAACGCATGGATTGGCGCCGGTGCGACCATCCTGCCTGGTGTGACGGTGGGCGAGAATGCCGTCGTTGCCGCTGGTGCCGTCGTGACCAAAGATGTCGCCCCGAACACCATCGTGGGCGGCAATCCAGCCAAATTCATCAAGAATATAGATTAACCAAATAAAACTGGACAGTATTATGATATTCGACAGAAACGAGCAAAAGTCAGTGGTGGCACTTTTGGGTGCCGGGAGCATGGGCACCGCCATCGTGCGCCGCATCGGTGCGGGTAAGAAAATTCTCTTGGGTGACATCAGCGAGAAGGCGCTGGAGCGTGTGAGCGACGATTTCAGCCGTTGTGGCTACGATGTGGAGACGCTGCAGGTCAACGCTTTGCAGAAAGAGAGTGTTGAGGCTTTCGCCCAGAAAGCGGCAGAACTGGGTCCCGTGATGTATTTCATCGACACCGCAGGCGCCTCGCCCAACCAGGCCAGTCCCGAACACATCGTCAACCTTGACATGGTGGGCACGGGCTATGCCGTGGATGCTTTTGGCAAGGTGATGGCCGAGGGTGGGGCAGGGCTCATCATCTCCAGCCAGGCTGCCTATATGTACCCAATCCCCAACGAGATTGAGTTGCAGCTTGTCAACACCCCGACCGAGCAACTCGTCGAGGTGCCTTTCATCCAGGAGGTTGCCATGCAGAACAGTGGCCTTGCCTATATGATTGCCAAGCGCATGAATCACCTGCAGGCCCAGCGTGCTGCTGCCACTTCGTGGAACAAGCGTCGTGCCCGCATCAATACCATCTCGCCGGGCGTCATCGTCACCCCGCTTGCTTATGACGAGTTCCGTGCCAGTGGCGAGGGCTATCAGGCGATGATTGACGCCTCTGCTGCCCGTCGCACGGGTACCAGCGACGAGATTGCCGAAGCCGCCGCTTTCCTGCTTGGAGAGCATGCGCGCTTCATCACGGGTACCGACTTGCTCATCGATGGCGGCGTGATAGCAAGCATCCGTACTGGTGAGTTCAAACTCAGGAATTAGAAACGAAAAAGGGATAATCTCATTGACTACTGATTTGTTGGCGGTTGGCAACCCGAAAAAAAACGGGGCAAACCGCCCTTTTGTTACTTGTCACAATTTGGCGGGAACGAGAGGAAAGCAGCCTTCGAAATGCGGTTTTCTGTAAATCATTGGTGTCAGTCTTGCTTATTTTCCATAGGAATTTACTATATTTGCAGTGAAAATCGGATGTGGTACCAATTGCCGTGCATTGGAACCGGCATCTAATCGCCTCTTGAAGAAACCGGACTATTGTCAGTTTTTTTATAACAAGATTAACTAAAAATTTTAATCGTTATGAGCAAATTCAACAAGTTTATCTTTGCCACCCTCTTTGTCGTGTGTGGCGCAATGACGGTCTTTGCAGGCCAGGACGAGCAAAACGGCCATGCCTATTTCACGCAGTCGGAACTGCCTAACATGGTAAACTTCCTGCCGCCACCTCCCGAATTCGAGTCATCACGCTTTGCTGCCGACCAGACGCAATACCTGTGGGGTATTCGTCAGCGCCAGAATCAGGAACGCGCCGAAATGGCCATCCGTGACGCTGTCTATGGAATGCAAACCATCATCGATGAGTTCTGCCCCATCCTGGGCCTCATGATTACTAAGGAAGACACGCCCGAGCTGTACACCCTCTTGCAGGACGTGGGAGCAACGTGCGACAGTATCAGCAACCGTGCGAAAGAGAAGTATATGCGTACGCGTCCCTTCGTGTACTACAACCAGCAGACCCTTGTGCCAGAGCAGGAGGAGTCGCACATCAACAACGGTTCCTATCCTTCGGGACATACCGTCCTGGGCTGGACGATGGCATTGTTGCTGTCGGACATCAACCCCGTTGTTGCCGACGCGCTGCTGGCTCGCGGTTATGAGTACGGCCAGAGCCGCGTCATCGCCGGATATCACTGGCAGAGCGACGTGGATGCCGGCCGTCTGGGTGGCTCGGTGCTGTATGCTAAATTGCAGGGCAACGAGCGCTTCCGTGAACAGCTGGCAAAGGCACAGCAGGAATTCAGGGAGAAAACCCAGGGCGTAAGCAAGGCAAAAGAGATTATCGCTCCCGTCGGCACCTCGAGGGCTTACACCATCACCGGTGTTCCCGCCACGAGCGAAACACGAGGCATCATTATCCAAGACGGAAAAAAGATGCTCAGGCGATAAGCCTTGACCGTACGTCACATCCTGTTACTGCTACAGGGGAAAGCCGCCTAACAAAAAGGCGGCTTTTCTTGTACCCGTTGTTTTCATTTTGTTTTTGTCCGGTTTGATTTGCCTTCCTCGGTGGGGTGGGGGTGGTGGTTTTTTTCGGGGTGGGTGTTAAGGTTTCTGCTTGATTTCGTTGCTAAATCAAATTAAAGCATGTAACTTTGCAAAAACAAGATTGCAATAACATTAAACGATTGGATTATGGACTTGAACATGAAACAGATAGTGGATAAATGTGTATCTGGCCTTAAAAAATTAAGGGTACGTGATGTGGCTTTTATTGTTATCATCTTGGCGTTGCTTGGCGCGTTGGCATCTTCAATGCGTTCGTGTAATGAAGACAAAAGCCGATATGAAACCAATATAAAGGCGTTGACCGACAGCATCAAGTATTACAAGAGCAAGTCGGGCGATATGGTCGGTGAGAAACAAGGTTTTGTGCTTGAGAAAATCAAAGAATTGCGCCAGTTGAATGAAGACTTATACAATGAAATCCAGGACATGAAAAACCTTGTGAAACCTAATGACGTGACCTCTGCGACCCAGTTCAGCGGTGAAATCGTCCATGTGTTGCATGATACGACCTATGTGGTTCAATATGATACGATTAAAAATGGATTTAACCATAATTTCGCGTTCAATGATGAATGGCGCGACCTGGAAGGAAATGTGAATTATGCCGATGAATCGCTGTCGATGGCAATTACCAAGGATGTAACGAGATTTGACTACACTGTCGTGACCGATAAGGATAATAAAGTGTACATTAAATCGAAGAACCCTTATGTCAAGTTTGATGAGTTCACTGGATTCACCATACCGAGCAAAACGCAAAAGAGAACAAAGCACTTTGGTGTCGGTCCTGAAATCGGCGTGGGTGTAACGACCGAGGGTAAGGTTGTTCCTTATGCAGGAATCGGCGTACACTGGTCGTTGTGGCAATTCTGATTGGTTTTGTTGGGCGATTGGGTTTGAAGGAAATTATATACGCAGTATATAAGAAAAGCC
The DNA here is from genome assembly GCA_902800715.1 of uncultured Bacteroidales bacterium. Taxonomy (GTDB): domain Bacteria; phylum Bacteroidota; class Bacteroidia; order Bacteroidales; family Muribaculaceae; genus Sodaliphilus. The sequence goes on along the minus strand of CADCFN010000003.1, from coordinate 57,997 downwards.
CAGGAGTGAAATAATCTGTTGGAAATTTGGCGGTTTCGGCAAAAAGGTGTAATTTTGCAGCCAATTTTAAGAGAAGGCTATCATGCTGACACTGAGAGTTGACATATTGAAAGGTAAAAGCGTTCAGACCACGAGTTGGTTTGGAGGCTATCGCCATATCTGCACGCCAGATAATGCAAAGCCCGAAATGTGCTCAACGACTTTCAGGACCCGGTGCCAACATGACACTCACATGGTGATGTAACGTGTAGCCCATATCCGAGACACTGCTCTCAAACGAACGATAAAGAGTGGTTGGAAAGTCGAAGCAAAGACATTCCAGCCGCTTTTTTTATAAACTACGAGATGCTCGCATTGCTCGCAGTTTAGAGTTTAGGGTTTAGAGTTTAGAGAGGCTTACACGTTGATGCTCGCGTTGCTCGCAGTTTTTAAACTACTAATTACGCGAATTTTACTAACTGGCATCCGCGTTCGATTGAATTGAATTTATACTAATGGGCTTACGCCTGGATTATTATTAACTGGTGCCCGATTGGGGCGCATAAAAATGTCGAAACATGAAAGAGAGACAAGACACGATTGGCTTGCACCTGATGCATGCGGAGAAACTGAAACCCAGAAATACGCTCTCGGGGAAGAGGGTGTTCTTCACGTCGGACACCCACTTTGACCACACATCCATCCTGCGCCACTGCAACCGTCCCTTCGGCGATATTGAAGAGATGAACCAGGCGCTCATCGAGAACTGGAACCGTGTCGTGGGCAAGAATGACCTGGTGTTCCACTTGGGCGACTTCGCCTTTGGTGGTGCTGAGGTGTGGAACCGCTTCCTTGACCAACTCAACGGCAGGATAGTGCTGGTTGTGGGTAACCACGACATCTATCACCTGCGGGCAGAAATGCTTGAACGCTTTGAGCAGGTCGCATTTGAGCTGTATGTCGTCATCGACAACCAGCCCATCTTCCTGAACCACCATCCCTTCCTGAGTTACGGTGACTCGCATGGCACGGTATGGCAGTTGTTCGGCCATGTGCACACGCGCGGGAACGGCGAGGGCAAGGAAAAGGACAAGCAGCGGTTGCCCCTGCTGATGGCGACGCAATATGACGTGGGCGTTGACAACAACGATTATACTCCCATCTCATTTGAACGGGTGAAGGAGATTATCAACGCCCGCCAACGTGATGACTAAACTACTTTTTTTTAAAACGACAACTATCATGGACAGATTAAGACTGATGAGACTTAGAGAAGTGCCTAAAACAACGAGTTATTCATTCAAACATATCAACCATTATCAGAAGCGCAGCGCGGATGAATGCCGCCCAGTGCACTGCCTGATATTTTAAACAACAAACATTATGGACAAATCAATTACATCATATAAAAATGCCTGCAAACAAGAACGCGTTAATACGCTACAAGACTATAGACCGCTGCCTGCGGAACAGGTTCCGGCTGTGGACCATAGACGACCTGACCGAGGCATGCTCGGATGCCCTGCAGGAGATGGAGGGCATCACCAAGGGCGTGTCGGTGCGCACCGTGCAGGGCGACCTCCAAATCATGCGGTCCGACAAGTTGGGCTACAACGCTCCGATTGAGGTCTTTGACAAGATATACTACAGGTACGCCGACCCCAACTACTCCATCAACGGGATGCCCCTGACCGAGGAGGACTGCCGTCTGCTCAAGCAGGCCGTCGAGATGCTTGACGATGATGGCAAGGCAACCGTGAACGAGATGCGGGACGTGCTCATGCTCGTGCGGGAGCGGCTCACCGCCCTGCTGAACTACGGATAGAATGAATGGGGCTGTGCCATCATTTGCTTCTGTGCTTTTAATCGGCCTGGCGGCCGAGAAATCAAAAGAATAGCATCAGAATCAAATAAAAAGTATTATTTGCATTCATTAGTGTTTGGTAAAAGCTCCGTTAGGAGCGAGCAGGGCATAGGCAGGGGTGTAACGAGGCGAAGCCGAGTGTAACCCCTGCAATCGTGAACATTGAAGTCTTAGCCCCATCGGGGCGGCAGTAGCGTGTCGCCCCTAATGGGGCTAATAATCGCGTGTGGCGGTCATTTACAGGAGTTCCGCTTCGCTACACTCCTGCCTATAACCTGACAGCCCTACGGGCTTAAAGGTGAGATCCTTTATATGAAATTTCATTAAGATGATGATATTCAGATGTTTATTGGATTCTGATGATTATCTACCGCGCACTATTTATTTGTATTCATGTTTTTCTTTGATTTCTCGTGCGGTAGCACGATTCATGTTACGGGCATTTAATGATAACGCAGTCTCATTCTATCTGCTTATAGATGTAAAAACTCCTGCCGCAGCGGTTGCTAGCAGGAGTTTTTTTGCGTTTAGATAGCTGTCGAAGGTCAGTCATCGGTGCCGAAGAGGGGGTCTTCGGGCATGAGCATGACGGGCTTGGTCTCGGCAGCCTTGAGGATGTGCTGCGGCACGTATTTCTTGTCCACAACCAGGCGGAAGGAATACTCGTTGAACCACTCGTTGGTCATGATGATGTATCCCTTGTGACCGCTGTCGCCTCCCCAGGAGTTCTCCACTTTCCACTTGATAGGCTTGCCGTCGGCGTCAAGGTCGACGGCGCAGATTGTCATGGCGTGGGTCGAGCCGCTGTCAAAGGTGGCAATGCGCTGGGCCTTGTTCATGGGGAATGTGGTGCCGAACAGGGTGGCATAGTCAAAGTTGTCGAGCGCAAGGTATCCGTTGGCGCGGTTGAGCTGCTTGCCCACGTCGAAGCTGGCATAGAGCTTGGTGGAATCCTTGAGCGAAGCGATGGCCATGGCTGCGATGTCCTCCATGGGCAGGTTGACGTAGCGCCAGTTGTGACCGTCGTAGGTGTGGCGGTCATATTCCACCTCGTAGGTCTTGTAGTATTCTCTGCGGGGGTCGTTCATCGCCATGATGAAAGTGCCGTTGACGGGACCGCCCACCGTCTCGCGGTAGAACTCCAGCGGGGTGTAGGTGCGTGCGGGACCCACGGCCTTGCCGTTCTTGTCGCGGAAGGCATAGGTGAACGACTTGATGGGTTCGCCCAGTGCGAGCGAGAGCATGGAATAGATGGTGCCCAGCATCTCGGTCTTGCGCTGGTTGATGGCTTTTTTGCTCTTCTTGTCAGCGACCATCTGCCTCAGTTCCAGACCGAACTCGCGCAGCTTGGAGTCGACGAGCTGGCTCATGCGAGAGGTGCGTTCAGCCGAATAGGTCTCGGGCTGCGCCTCAACGGGCACGAGGCCATATTTCTCGGCAAGGTCAGCCGCACCGCAGAAGGTGCCGCCATCGTTCATGGGATGATGGAAGAAGAACTGCACGCGCGTGTCGTCGATGGGCTTGTCGGCACAATCAATCACGCCTTGCAGCATCAGGTTTGCCTTCTCGAGCTGGTCGTAGAAGAAGAGGTAGTCGTGAGAGAACTCTACAGCGATGGAGTCGCCGTGACGATGGGCGAAGTTGGCGCGAAATACGTTAAAACTGGAGTACATCCAGCAACGCCCGCTCTGCCGCTGGTTGTGGATTGACTGGTTGGGCGTCTCGATGCTGAAGTAAGTGTCTGTAATCTTTTCGTTGCGGTAGTTCCTGGCAAGATCGTCGATGGAATTTGCCGCCATGGCATTGCTAACGGCCTTGTTTTGGCTACCAGCCGAGGTGGCGACGATTTGGCGCATCATGTCGGGGCTGATACCACCCTGAGAACGGTCTTGTGCTGAGCCGGCAAAGGCGAGGCCTATTGCCAGAGCAAGTGTTGTGAATCTGTTCATATTAAGTTGTGAAATGGTTTTAGGGCGCGGCACTAGGCCTTTGCGCAGGATTAATAGCTTCTTTGACTGCAAAGGTAGTACAAGCCGAGCGCAATGGCAAGAAAAAACAAATTTTCTTGCATTGTTGAGGCGCCTCAAAAGTTTGGACACAAAACTCTTGGGGCGCACTTCACGCTTTTATTGGGGTAAACTTAGTTCTCACCGTCCTGGGCGGTAGGCTCGTACTCCACCTCGACGAAGATGAGCTTGCGGTGTCCCAGACCCTTGTCGCGACGGTCGTAGTTGTCGCGCAGGTCGGTGAGTATCTGGCAGAACTCCTGCTCGGTCAGGATGGTCTTGAACGGGTCGCTCTTGCCACGGCTGTGGTAGAGCTTCATGCCCCGTGTCGCCATCAGCGCTGCGCGGAACCGCTCGCTCTGGTCGAACATGGCTTGATAGGCATGGCGGAGCAGCTGCTGGAAGTCCTCTGACTGTCGGTCTATGGCGATGCCCTTCCACCAAACGATTTGGTCGGCCTGCCATCTTGCGGTGGTCGCCCTCTTGGCATTGCGGCCCTTCATGGCGCATATCTGGCGCTGCTTGTTGCTGTCTTGCTGCTTCAATGACTGGAGAAACCCCTCCATACTGCCGCACTGCACCCCGTCAAAGGTGAAGGGGTTGCTGCACAGGTTGGATAACACTTGGGAGGGATAGTCGCTGTGCGACCATATATCTATGACCTTTCCCCGACGAACCAACCATCTTATGTATAACTGTCTAAACTTCTTCATATTATCTTTTCTTAGGTTACTTCATTACTGTGACTCCGCTGGGGCTCGAACCCAGGACCTCCATATTAAAAGTGTGGTGCTCTGACCTACTGAGCTACGGAGCCATATCCGTTTGACGCTGCAAAGGAAATATGGCCGACCGCAGTCTTTTTGCGTTCCATAAAAAATCTTCAAATTTTGTGCCAATTAACGGTTATCGCCATGGATAAAGTTTATAGAGATGGAACGGGGGAAACGGATGGGACGGATGGGACGGACAGGATGGGACGGCGGGGGTGGCCGCGGCTCCTGCCGCGGCATAGAGGGACGCTGTCGCGGATGGACTGGACGGGATGGGATGGAGGGAAGGTTTTGATTGAGAAAGTCATTGAATGAATATTACTTTTAAAGAAAAACCATTATCTTTGCAAAAAGATTTTTTGGGGGATGACTTTTAAAGAGAGATATAAACGATTCAAGGCATGGCAGCTCGATCCCTTCGATTGGAGCTATGACGAGAACGAGCGCCATCATTGCGTGAATTGTGGGTATGACTTCGCAGGGAAGTTTTGTCCGCATTGCTCGCAAAAGGCCGGTTTGAAAAAGGTATCGTGGAAGAGTGTGCTTCAAAGCACCGCCGAGGTGTGGGGAATGGGTAACCGTTCGTTGCTGTACTCGCTGTGGCAACTGATTTGGCGTCCCGGATATTTCATCAGCGATTATATCAATGGCAAGCGGCAAGTGTCGTTCCCGCCTGTGAAAATGCTGGTTCTCATGGGAGTGCTCAGTGTCCTCATTGATAAATTGTTCGGTTCCCATGAAGTCAAGGCATTTCAAGGCGGCACGTCATACGGCGATCAATTCTTTGCGTGGCTTGAGAGCAGTCCGGGATGGGGATGGCTGGTCATGACAGGCTTCTTCATGATTCCCACATGGTGTCTCTTCCGTTATGCGCCACGCAACACCCGCCACACGTTGCCGCAGGGTTTCTTCATCACGGTGTTCATGGCCATTCAGGTTCTGATTGTGGATGACCTGGCCGACTTTTTCGGTGACTATTTCTATATTATGCTCCCTTTATGCTATTTTTATGTCTACAGGCAGTTGTTTGGCTATGACTACTGGGGAAATTTCTGGAGAGTGGCTATTACATTGGGAAGCGGTTTCTTGTTAGCAGCTCTGGCATTGTCAATAACCGATCTGATGACGGCAACACCCAAATCTTATGCTGATGAATTCATTGCAATAAAAGAACTGACATTTTATTCGGTGGTACCCATTCTTGTTGGAATGTTTATCAGCAAAAAAACATTTGACTTTAGGGAGAAAAATAAACAAACATTATTCCAATTCTTGAAAATGAAATTTCAAGCAATCAAACAGAGAATCAAACAGAGGAAAAAACAAAACAATCATGAAGAATAGACGATTACAAATCATATTATTTGCCGTTGTTGCTTGCTCTTGCGCTCTCATGTCGAGTGCGCACAGTAAACTCACCCCTAACGCACAGCTGTCGTTACTGCAAAAACAGACGTCACGATATGACTCAAACGGCAAGAGAGTAAAAGCACTTGACGCCAACCAGAGCATCAGGCTTGTGGTGGAGGTGGATGCCAAAGATGCGGCGGGCACGTTTGCCAAAATCCGTGAGGCTGGCGCCACCGTGTTGTCAAAACTCGGACATCAGGCTGTAATCAGCATTCCTGCCGACAAGGTTGATGCCCTCGTTGCCATCGAGGGCGTGACCAAGGTGGACGCGACCAGTAAAGGGGAGTTGAAAACCGATGTCTCACTTGTGGAGACTGGCGTGAGCATGATTGACGGCACCATTCCCGGCCTTGAAGAGGTTTACACCGGCAAGGGCGTCACCATCTGCCTCGTCGATGGGGGATTCGACTTCCAGCACCCGGCATTCAAGGATGCCGACGGCAACAGCCGCCTGCGCTGTGTCTATCTTCCCGGTAACAACAATGGCCACAAGTTCATCGTCGAGGATGACGAGGCCGGAACGATAGAGTATCCCGGATCGGTGTTCGATACGCCCGAACTCATTGCCACGCTTACCACCGATGCCGAGGATCTTACACATGGCACTCACACCGCCGGCATTGCAGCAGGCACACGCTCGCCGTTGGGGTTTGGCGGCATGGCTCCCGATGCCGACATCGTGCTTGTGTCGATTGTGGGAGAGAGAGATGCAACCGAGATTGCCTTCCAGTTCGTAGCGCATTACGCTCAGCAAATCGAAGGTCCCGTTGTGCTTAGCGCAAGCATGAACTCACACGAAGGCCCCCACAATGGCACCGGTACAATGCCGGAACTGATTGATGAGTTGTCCCATCATGTCATTCCCGTGTTCAGTGTTGGAAATGAAGGTGATAAAACGCTTCACATCTACAAGGCATTTGATGAAGAGAATAGCAGCCTGAAGGCGTTTCTTCCTCGACCGTTTCCTTTCTTTGACGAACAAGGCAACATCTCAAGATTTATTGACTCGGCACTATGTGGCTATTCACGCAACGCGTTGGGCGAGAATGATACATTAAGTGTACAGATTGGTATGCTAAATCGCAGCAGTGACGAAATTGTGTGGCAAACAGTGCCATTAACTATCACCCCGTCTCAGGAGGAGGTCTATATTGAAGTATTGAGTGACGATGACGAGATACTGGGAGAATATTTGCATGGTGGCTTAGTGTTTATCTATGGCAACGTCATTGATGGCAAACTTGAACTGCATACTATTGTGAATGGTATTCTCGATCGACGATGGCCTTTCTTCATTTCGCTGTCATCATCTTCACCCATCGAGATGGACTTGTGGGAAACGTCAGATAGATTTGATTCATTTGACAACATGGAGGGTTACACCTATGGCGACAGCGATATCTCGTGTGGCGATTGGACGTCCACCCCAAATGTCATCAGCGTAGGCGATTATGTGGCAAACACCACCAAGCGAGATTACACTGGCAATGTCTCAGATGTGAGCGGCAATTACACGCTTAACAACATTAGTCTCAGTTCAAGCCACGGCGTGTCGATAAACGGTGTGGCTCAACCAACTGTTGCCGCTCCAGGCACCAACATCGTCTCGTCTTTAAACCACTATAACTGTTACCAGGAGATTGCCGAGTGGATGCAGTGGCAGGGGTATCCCTATGGTGCCCTGAGTGGCACCTCGATGTCGTGCCCTACGGTGAGCGGCATCATCGCCCTGTGGCTTCAAGCCGACCCCACCCTCACATTAGATGACATCAAAGAAGTGCTCGCCGCTACCTCACGCAACGACGAGTTCACAGTCGACGACCCCATCAGGTGGGGCTACGGTAAAATTGATGCTGCGGCAGGCATTGAATACATCAAGAAGGCAACCACTGCCGTCAACAGTATCGAGTGCGATGAACCGGCAGTTGAAAGCAACCTGTGGTTTGATATCCTCGGCCGCTCCTACAACACCAAACCCACGGCTCCCGGCATCTACATCAACTCAGGCAAGAAATACATCATCAAGTAAGGAAAACCACCCTGTTGTATGATTATCTTTAAGGACATTTTTCTTGTTGGAGCAGGTAGTTTTATGGGCGGCATCGCCCGATACCTGATATCGTTGGCGATGAAGGGCATGGGTTCCGCATTCCCTTGGGCAACGATGACCGCCAACATTGTCGGTTGTCTGCTCATCGGTTTGCTCTGGGCGGCATTCAATCGCGTCAATGCCTCGTCGCAGTTGAATCTGCTGTTGATTGTGGGCTTCTGTGGTGGCTTCACCACTTTTTCCACTTTCTCAAAGGAAAGCCTGTGCCTGTTGCAGGCTGGTAACTATTCCACGTTTGTACTGTACGCTCTGGGCAGTGTTGTTTTGGGTATCGTTGCCGTCGCTCTCGGCTATGCGTTAGCAAAGTAAACAATCAAGATGATGAAAGAAGAATGTCTGATTTGCAAGGCTCCACTGGAGTATCTCGAGAACGACGAACTCATGGAGTGTGCCATCTGCCACAAGAAGGAGAGCAGCAAGACCCGCTGCGTCCATGGGCACTACGTGTGCAATGATTGCCATACGTCAGGGCTGGACACCATCATCGGGCTATGCCTCGCTGAGACGTCCCGAAACCCCATTGAGATTATCGAGAGGATGATGGCTCAGCCCTTCTGCCACATGCACAGCCCCGAGCACCATGTGATGGTGGGAGCAGCCTTGCTCACGGCCTACAAGAACGCCGGGGGTGGGATAGACCTGCCAAAAGCCCTGAACGAGATGATGTCCCGTGGTAAGAGTGTTCCTGGCGGAGCATGCGGTTTCTGGGGCGCCTGTGGTGCAGGCATCAGCACGGGGATGTTCGTGTCGATTGTCTCCAAGTCCACGCCGCTCGCTAACGAGCCTTTTGCCCTGTCGTATCAGATGACATCAAAGTCCCTCGGAGAGATAGGTCATTTCGGCGGCCCGCGCTGCTGCAAACGCGACTCATTCCTCTCCATTCTCGCTGCCGTCGATTTCGTCAAGGAACACTTCGGTGTGGAGATGGAACGGCCTGAGGTCATCTGCCGCTATTCAGGCAAGAACAACCAGTGCATCGGACGGCGTTGCCCATTCTCTCCGGCAAACCATTGAGGGCCGCAATCGCTCATCGATGACCCTGTCGCCAGTAGCGACGTGTCGAGTTCGCTCCGTTACCGAGAGTGCCTTATCGGGAATTGTTGGACAAGGACAGACCGATGCTGAAGATGAGGTTTACGTTGGACAATGTGCCACTGAGGTCCCAATCCTCACGATACTCGTCACATGGTTTGTGATACCACACCGGCATAGGATATTTATTGGGCTTGCTCACATCCACAGGATGAAGGCCGTTCTCCAACACCACGGCACGGACACCCTTTTTCACGAAATTATAGTGGTCGGAACGGAAAAACCAGCCATCGGAGTTGTCGTCGTCGAAATAGATGTACCTGCCTTGAGCAGCAGCGGCAGCGACGTAATAATTGTCCAGGTCGCTTTCCCCACCACCCAGAATCACGACATCGTGCGTGAGCTCGGCAGGGCCGATGCTCTCAAAGTTGAGGCAGGCAACTGTCTTCGCCATCGGTACGGCAGGGTGGTCGCAGTAGTATGCCGAGCCGAAAAGTCCGCTCTCCTCGGACGAGGGGAAGATGAACAGCAGGTCTCGACGCGTTTGGGACATCTCCTTGAATTTCTTGGCGACGAGCAACGCTCCAGCCATGCCCGATGCGTTGTCGGCAGCACCGTTGTATATCGTGTCGCCGCGCTCATCGGCTTTCCCGATGCCCAGGTGGTCCCAGTGGGCACAGAACACGACGGCCTCACCGTCCTGGCTGCTCCCTCGCAGGATGCCGCCCACATTGCGGGTCTGCTGGATGTTGTAAGTCACATTCATCTTCACATCACCTCTCACGTTCAGGGGAAAACTCTTGAAGCCCGGCTTTTTGGCATCAGCCAGTGCCTTGTCCATGTCCATGCCAGCCGCAAGAAACAGTTTCCGGCAACCGTCCTCGTGCAGCCATCCCCTGACGGCCAATTCGTTGGCATTGCGGGTGTCCGGATCATAGATGGCGAGATTGTCACTCAGGTGGCCATTCACACAGACATGCCACCCGTAACTGGCGGCTTCGGTATGGTGGAGGACCAGACATCCGGCGGCACCTTGGCGCTGGGCCTCTTCAAACTTATATAACCAACGACCATAGTAGGTCATATTGCGTCCTCGGAATAGCTGACTGTCATAAAAGCCGGGGTCGTTGACCATCACGACCACGATCTTGCCTTTCACATCGATGCCCTCGTAGTCGTTCCAACCGTATTCGGGCGCGTTGATGCCAAAACCGCAGAACACATACTCCGCCTTCTTCAGGTCGATTTTCTTAGTGGCGCGAGTCGTCCAGATGATTAAATCGTCGGGATAGCGGAGCAACGATTTCTTCTTCCCGCTCACCGAGAGCATGCCGCCCACGGGCTTGGCAGTGACTGCAATCATTTCAAAGGGTTGGAACCAACTGCCGTTGAAGGCCGGCTCCAAACCCATTACCTCCAACTGATTGGCAAGATATTCCACCGTCTTGTCCTCATAGGGTGTCATGGGTTTTCTTCCGCCAAACTCATCACTGGCAAGCACCTTTGTCCATTCCCTCAGCAGCTGTTCGTCACTTCCGGCCCGCAACTGCTCCTGTGTAATCTGTGCACTGGCAGTTGCCAGCCCAATGGCGACAAAAGCGATTAACGTCACCAGCACTTTAGCATTCATTTTCATAAGTCTTTATTTTTCTGCAAAGATACAAAATTTTTAATACTGTCCTGCAAATAATTGATAAACTCAATAAACGGATGAATAACAGTACCTTAATGGCTATTTTATCTTAAGGGGCTTACTTCTAAGCCCGTAAGGCTGTCAGGTTATATGGGACACAGGGACGGTTCTTTTGTCCCAAAATATCGTTTCTTTGGGACAAAAGAACCGTCCCTGTGTCCCATGAGGCCTCCCGTTCCGCAGGAGGGCACAGCCCTCCCGATTGAAACCGCGCCGAGCGATTCCCTGAAAAGGGAACCGCCCGGTTTTATTTCTTGCAATCGATCCAGTGATTAATTGTTATTTCCCATATATGAAACCGATAAGGTCGTCAATTTCTTCTTCAGTGAAATTACCTGCAACTTGAACATTTCCATTTTCCACTTGACACATCACCATAGGATAAGAATATACCTTCCCTTTTATCACAGTTGCTAAGTAGCGATTGATGTTTTGTGCAGTTAATCGAGAAAACTGTTGTGTACCGTTATCATCAAATCTGAATGACATACAATACTGACCATCAGGCGTGGTCTCTTTCTTTGCACTGATTATAAATTCTCCAGTCATATAAGGCTTGCTATCAAGAACTTTGAGCGCAATAAGCTCATAGCACTCAGGCCCTTGAAAATCACGGGATGGCTTGTAGGGCTTGATAGACCACGCAAGTTTCAAGTCTTTAGGTAGGAATTTAGCTCCATACTGAGCTATTATGCTGTTTACTCTTGCTGTGTCTTCAACAAGAGTATGACCGATTACAGGTGTTGGGTTGTTATATTCCGGTCTGCTCCAGTCTTCCGTATGACTTCTTGTATTTAGTAACTGCTCAAGCGTAAATTCATCAGGCTTGAGGTTTTGCTTTTTAACCTCATTATTCAGGTTTATAAATGCTTTGGCAACTTCATCCCAAGAGTATGTTTCATAAAAACCAATTTGAGACACAGCATCTTTTTGTACTTTGCTGCTTTTATAGTTTACGGTGCTGTTGCATGAAAATGAAAGAGCAATGACTGCTACCACAGCAAGAATCATTATTCCGCAAAGCGGCTTGGATGACATAGTTCTTAATGATTTCATTATATCCATTGTTTATTCAGTAATTATCGTGACTGCAAATATAACCATAATTATTCTAAAGGGAGTCTTTGGTGGTGCAAATCTTGTGTCTTTTAGCATTTCACATGGGAAATCTACCTTTGTGATATGATTATCACTAAACTCTAAACTGCGCCAAAGGCGCATAATATGTCAGTCACATTGAATACCCAACTGGAGGAGTTGAGTGAGTACATCGAGTACGAGGTTTAAGGCCTCCCATTCCGCAGGTGGGCGAGCGATCGCCCACCGATCGGAACCGGCGCCGGGCGCCCCCATCGATGGGGAACGCCCGGCTATGTTTCTTGCATATACTATTCAGGATTGTTGCACCAGTTCACGCAACCATTCGATACCTTTCATCTCAGGATCTTTCCAAAATCTAAAAGATAAAAATAAACACAATATTGCGCCCCAAAAAATGACTGTTGATATATCTACTTTAAAAATGACTAGCATAATAATGGAGGCAATTATGAATAGTGCTTGAATAAAAGCAGTCCACTTCTCAATCTTTCTCTTTTTGTCGTAGATGGTTAAGAGTTCTTGTGCATCGTCCGCTTTGGCAAGCTTTGGGTACCAAATCATGTCATGAATCCCTGCAACTAAGAATATAATACAACCTACAATACCGATTAGCCAGTCCCAATACCCGATAACTGCACTGAATATACACAATCCAGCAAGCACGCAAAAAATGACAAAGGTTATTGTGCTTGTTTTGGCCTGCCTTGAGAAGTAGCTCTTGTAATTTTCAAAGAGCCTGTCTCTCTCATTGGTTAATTTTTGTGGTTCCATAATGTTTCGTATTTAATGGTTATTAATTTCACTCTTTAGACGCAGAGACCCGTCAAAAAACTACAAGAAACAAATTCTTTTTTTTGATATTTTTTGTGTCTTTTGCCCGTGAGGTGTTCATGTGTGACTATGACATGGGCGATGGCGGTCACGTGTTCGGCACCTGTTGAGTCGCAGCGCACCCAGCGAGTAGGGTCCACCACCATGCATGACAATAGCCAAGTGCAAACCACTGGAAAAAATGCTTGATTTTCACAGAAAACACCTAAATTTGCAACATGAACAGAATCATTTCATTTACATTATTGGTGATATTCACTTCGCTGTTGTTTGAGGCCAACGCTCAAACCGAGTCAGACTTACTCGGAGTTTTTGGCGACAAGGCCTTGAAATTACAGGGTAAGAAGTTAAAGTATCGCGAAGTGCTAACCGCTCCGCAAGATACCGCTCAACCGATTCTGGTCATTTACTTGCATGGCGGTAGCGGAGGCGGAAGTGACAACAAGAAACAGATGATGTCGCCTGCTGTTGGCAAGATTTATGATTACCTGGACAGGAACAGCATCAAAGCCTATTACCTCGTGCCGCAATGTCCGGGCAACGCTTCATGGAACGGAGATGCACCACGGCAGCGCAATCGTGGCGGTCGCCCATCGCCCGGTGAGCGTCGCCCTCGTGAGCCACAGCAATGCGAGGCCTACAACAAGTATGTCAAGGCTTTGGCCGATTACTATGTTGGAGAGCTTGGTGTCGATTCGACGCGCATTTATGTTTTCGGCTCGTCGATGGGCGGTCAAGGCGTTTGGTATCTGCTTGCCGACTATCCGGACTATTTTGCCGCTGCCATGGTGGCTTCGGGGGGATACAGGGGACATCACACCACACAATTGGCTCGTACTCCCATAATTTGTACACGAGGTACGTTAGAAACGAGATTCGAACAAGTGAAGAGACTGATAGATGACATCAACCTTTTCAGCGGCAATGCCGTCTTCCAGTTGCTGGAAGGGTTGGACCATCACGAAGCGACCTCTGCGGCATTCACTCCCGAAAGGATAGAGTGGGTGTTGTTACACCGAAGAAAGCCATAAAATCACCTTTGCCATCAATAGTAACCAAATGACATGATTTCACCCGTATGAAAACAATTCAACTGAACAATGGTGTGGAGATGCCTGCACTGGGATTTGGCGTATTCAGACTCTCACCAGCCGAATGTGAGCGCTGTGTGCAGGACGCCATCGAGATAGGCTACCGCAGCATCGATACTGCCCAGGACTATAAGAATGAAGAAGGTGTGGGCGCCGCCATCAAGAAGTGCGGCATCCCGCGCGACCAACTGTTCATCACCACCAAGGTGTGGATCAGCAACGCCGGCGAGGAACGTGCGGCACTAAGCATCGATGAGTCGCTGCGCAAACTGCGTACCGACTATGTAGACCTGCTGCTGGTGCATGAGCCCTATGGTGACTGCTATGGCACCTATCGGGCTATGGAAAAAGCCTATCAGGCTGGCAAAGCAAGGGCCATCGGACTGAGCAACTTCTATAACGTGCGTTTTATCGACATCGTCGAGCACATGGACGTCAAGCCCGCTGTGCTACAGCTCGAGACTCATGTGTTTGCCCAGCAAAAGGCTATGCGTTCACTCATGAAGGGCTATGGCACGCAACTCATGGCATGGGGACCGTTGGCACAAGGCCGACACGGTTTCTTCGAAAACGAGACACTCAAGGCCATCGGAGCAAAATATGGCAAAACCAACGCCCAAGTGGCCCTCAACTGGCTGGTGTCGCAAAACATCATGCCGGTGCCTAAGACATCGCACAGGGAGCGCATGGCAAGCAATCTGGACATCTTTGACTTTGAACTCTCCAGCGAGGACATGGAGGCCATTGACCGCCTAGATCAGGGCGAAAACCTCATCAACGACTTCAACAACGACACCGACCTGGCACAAATGTTCCTTGGCCTCAAGCCATGGAGCTAGGGAAAATAGAGCAAGCCGAGCGGAGAACAAAAAGAATTCATTCTTTTTTTATCCCGAGGCGCCGCCTATCTTGCCCGAGCACAGCGGTCGGGACGCCGCACCCCAGGAGGCCCCCATCCCCAAGGGCCCGTCAAATGCCCGTCCTACAACCCGTTTGTCAAAGCATTGGCCGACCTGTATGTGCAGGACTTCGGCGCCGACCCCAACAGGATCTACATCTTTGGAGCATCGATGGGAGGCGATGGCGTGTGGCACATCGTGAAAGATTATCCTGACTACTTCGCAGCAGCCATGGCGGCTTCGGGCGCCTACCGTGGAATGGGTGTACCCGACTTGGGCAGCACACCGCTGCTTTGCACCAAGGGAACCCGTGAAGGAAACTACAGCAAGTATGTGCAGATGATTGACGACATCAGGCTCTTGGGTGGTGAAGTCAATTTCCAGCCCTTGGAGGGGTGCGATCACCGTTCAGCGATAGATAATGCCTTTACCAGCGAACGTATCGCCTGGGTCTTGTCCCATCAGCGCTGAGCGTTTAACGCCATCATTAAAGGCTATGATAATGGACACATTGTTTGCATATTCTTAGCAGGCATTTCTTTAGGCCTCCGTGTCGCGAATCCATATTGATAGCGGTACGAGGAAGCCTATCTCTGTGACAAGATCCTAATCATCGCCTGTAGCGATTGGCCCACCCGCGAACCCCGCTGGCGATGGGCCGTTCCGCTCCGTCTGCGTCCGCTCCGAATGACTGACTTATCGGCTGGAGAGTGCCTGGTCAGGCTCACTGGCCGCGCCGACACCCCATACAGCCGGCTGCTCGCTATTGTATAACCAGCTGATGTCCTCTTGATGGGCTTTGACATGATATTCTTTCCTTTACAGCACCAGGTGCTTCATGTCATGACCGCCCCAGTGGTTGTCGTTTACATATCGGAAACCGATTGATGTATAAAGTGCCTCACCAATGGGATTGCCTTTATCAACCAGTAGCCCAAGGCAAGGAAGGCCCATTTGGTCGGCGCGTTCTTTGGTGACGCGTATCAGGCGCCTTGCAATTCCCTGTCGGCGATATTCAGGTAGCACAGCCAGCGAGTCAAGATAGAGTTCGCCGGGCTGCGTTTCATCATTCATGCCGGAATGATCCCTACCGATGAGTTCCAAAGCCAATTCGAGGAAAGGACGGCGAAGTTCGTGGAGCCTTGAGCCATCATAGCTGACCGAGATGCCGACCACCTTGTCACCGTCCAGGGCAACACGAGTGTTCTTGTAACTGTATTGTGAATCCTCCCGCTCCACCAGCAGGGTCATCATTTTGTAAAAGTCATCCAGCCCATAGCCGTCGCCACAGAAACTCAGGCAGCAGTCGTCCGTCATGGCCAACATGATCATGCGGGCAATCTCCGGGGCCTGCTCCTTGCTTGCTTGTCGGATATCAATCTTCATGTCCTGTCAATAAGATTAAAAAAGGGGCGCCTTGCCGATTAAACATTCTCCAGCCATTGATTATTTGATCATAGGAACTCAATTCTTATGATTATTCGCAATGGTTTACATCTTTTCGAAGGAATAATTGCCACAAAATTACATTTTTCCTAAGGAATAAACATGCTGTTCGAGTATTTTTCCTGAGGGATAGCCTTCCCAGCCTCATGCCGCTGGGCGACTTCGCCCGGCGGAAATCACCCCGTTCCTGCCGCTCATCTGGGAGCCAGTTTGCAACTGTCGTTAGGGTGTGGAAAATTAAAGGGGTGGGGGATATAAAAGCGGAGACCGTTGAAAATTCAACGACCTCCGTTTTACTGTGTCCAAGATGAGAGTCGAACTCACACGCCCAATTGGGCACTACCCCCTCAAAGTAGCGCGTCTACCAATTCCGCCACCTGGACAAAGATAGAGCGAAAGACGGGACTCGGACCCGCGACCCCGACCTTGGCAAGGTCGTGCTCTACCAACTGACTGAGCTACTTTCGCAGTCAATTCTGACCCCTTTGCAGGGGTGCTTTCGAGAATTGCGGTGCAAAGATACAGCGACTTTTTGAACTGGCAAAATTTTTTGCCAGAAAAAATCGCATTTTTTGAAATTATTTTTTCACGCCTAGTAGAGTGAAGAACTCATTTTGGCGGTGAATGTCCTCAAACTCACCACTATACTCGAATGTGATGGTGGTTGAATCCTGTTTCTCGACACCTCTCATTTTCATGCACATGTGCTGTGCTTCGGCATAGACAATGACGCCACGGTTGGGCAGAACGCGTGTGAGGAGCTCGCAGATGTCGTGTGTCATGCGTTCCTGTACTTGGAGGCGACGTGAGAATGTATCGACGATGCGCGCGAGCTTGCTGAGCCCGACGATGCCACCGGCGGGGATGTAGCCGATGGAAACTTTGCCGAAGAAGGGCAGCACGTGGTGCTCGCACAAGGAATAGAACTCGATGTCCTTGACGATGACGATTTCGCTGCCCTCGTGCTCGAAGATGGCACTGTGGACGATGGCGTCGGCGTCCTCGTTGTAGCCGCGTGTGTTCTCGATGAGCGCTTTGGCGGCGCGCATGGGCGTCTTGGCCAGACCTTCGCGTTCTGGGTCTTCACCGATGAGTTCGATGATGGCGCGGTAGTGTTCGGCTATTTTTTCGGCGAGGCGGATGTCCTCGTCGCTGAATTTCATTTTAATCATTGCTCCAGATGTTGATGCGGTCACGTACGATGACCATTTCACGTGCGAAGTTGGGATATACGCTCTTGATGCGGTTCAGTGCGGCCTTGGCTTCCTGCTGCGTCTTGAAGTCACCGATGCGCAGCCTCCAGGAGGGCGCCTTGTAGGTGATGTAGGAACGGTACTGCGGGAACTTCATTGCGATGTCGCGGGCGCGCTTCTGTGCGGCGGCCTTGGCGGTCTTGGCATTGTTGTCGGTATAGGCCTGGATACGGAATCCCACGCCACGGTTCTCAATGGTCTGTTGAGAGGTGTGGGTGCGTTTGGGCTTCTTGGGGGTTGAGATCTCTTCTTTCTTTTTCTTCTCTTCCTCTTTTTTCTTATCCTCGTCCTTCTTGTTGTCGTCTTCGTCGAGCTCGTTGAGCTTCTCTTCGTCAGCCTTGGGGTCTACTTTCTTTTTGTCTTTTTCCTTGACCTTCTTGTCCTTGGAGGACGTCTGCTGTTTACCGAGGTCGGCGTTGTTGCGCTTGACGAGTTCCTTGGGTGCATCAACGGTGACTTGGCCGCTACGGTTCAGGCGGTCAGTGATTTGAGGCTTCTGAGCGCTTGCTGCCAAAGCGATGACAAGCATCAGGCAGAGGCTCACGATGCGGATGTGTAAAACCTTGAACATGTATCTATAGATGTGTTGAAGTCAAATTTTGGCGCAAAGATAGTGCAATTTTCCGTAATAGGTGAGATTTTTCATGAAATTATGAATTATTGGGGGAAAATGCCTAGGCGTGTACAAGGCAAAGCCTTGCATTACACTGACTAGCCACACTTGAGATGATGCTTGTCGTGTGCTTGAAACAGAAAAAGGTCCAATTGGACTTGTTTGACCAATTGGACCCAAAATGATGTCGTTAGGGCTTGATTTAGAAAGCGGTGACGATGCCCATGAAGTCACCGGCCTTGAGCGATGCGCCGCCGATGAGGCCGCCGTCGATGTCGGGCTTGGCGAACAGCTCAGGGGCATTGCTGGGCTTGCAGCTGCCACCGTACAGGATGGTAGTGTCGTCGGCAACCTGTGCGCCGAACTGGTCAGCCAACAGGCCACGAATCAGGGCGTGGATTTCCTGTGCCTGGTCGCTCGTGGCGGTCTTGCCGGTACCGATGGCCCAAATGGGCTCATAGGCGATGACGATGTTTGCCATCTGCTCGGCAGTGAGGTGGAACAGCGAGTCACGCAGCTCAGCGCTGATAACCTCCTTGAATGTGCCGTTCTCGCGCTCCTCAAGGCTCTCGCCGCAGCAGAATATCACCTTCAGTCCATTCTCCAATGCCAGGTCAACCTTGGTCTTGAGCATCTCGGGAGTCTCGTTGTAGTAGCCACGACGCTCGCTGTGGCCCAGGATCACGTAGTTGGCACCTGTCGATGCTACCATGGGGGCAGAAACCTCACCGGTGTAGGCGCCACTGGTGTGGTCGGCGCAGTTCTGAGCTGCCAGACCAATGTTGGCATCACCAATGACCTCCTTAACGGCCATCAGGTGGGTAAAGGGAACGCCCATGATGACGTCACACTTCAAGTTAGCCTCTGCAGCAACAGCGGCACACACGTCCTTGGCGAGCTGTACGCCCTCGGGCACGGTGGTATTCATCTTCCAGTTGCCCGCAACAATGTTCTTTCTCATTTTTCTCTTACTCGATTAAACAATAAAAAATGTGATTTGATTCAATGCCACAAAGGTACAATGTTTTCCCGAAACCCGCGCGACACTTACATGAAAATGTGCCACACAACTATCGGGAAATATAAAATAAATAAATATTGACAAATGCTGCTCTACCAAGCATTCAGCCGCTTCAACCTTTTAATGGCATATTCTTGACCCTGTTCTGCTGCTTTTCTGTACCAGTAAATAGCTTGCTGAATGTCTTTCAGTACACCATTACCCCATTCGTAGCTCATGCCTAAATTGTTTTGTGCGCCAGCATGTCCTTGCTCTACTGCTTTTTTGTACCAGTAAACCGCTTGTTGGTAGTCAATTTGCCTTGCATAGCAGCAGCCCAAAAAGAATTGTGCGTCAGCATTTCCCTGCTCTGCCGCTTTTTGGTACCAGTTTGCTGCTTGCCGAAAGTTTTTTTTAACCCCATAGCCACATTCGTAGCAAATGCCCAAATTGGTTTGTGCGGCAGCGTATCCTTGCTCAGCAGCTTTTTGGTACCAGTAAACTGCTTGCTGATAGTCTTGCTGCACCCCTTCGCCTTTATAGTAGCAAATGCCTAAATTGTCTTGTGCCTTAGCGAACCCTTGTTCTGCTGCCTCTCTGTACCAGTAGACTGCTTGTTGGTCATCTTGTTGCACCCCTTGGCCATTGTTAAAGCAAACGCCCAAACCGTTTTGTGCGTCAGCGTTTCTTTGCTCGGCTGCTTTTCGGAAGCACTCTACTGCTTGGTCGTATTCCTCGTTGTCGTAATGCTCCTTGCCGAGAGAGAAGAGTTCCTCAGGGGACATATCGGGTTGTGTGGGGGCGTTGGCGGTCTCGTTGGCTTGGCTATCTGAGCGGCTGCAGCCGTGGGCGGCTAGCGAGGTGATAAGCCGGTCGATGCATGCCGAAGGTTGCTGAGGGTTGTATGGAATAAAATCGATAAGTGTCAATAGGAAGTCGATGCTGTCTTCATACTCTGTGTCATCGAGACGGATGGGTATGATGGTTTTCTCCTTTTTCAGGGCATAACCGATTTCCATGACGGTCCACTTCGACGAATTTGAATTAGCTGACGAGAAAAAGATGACAATAGCCGAACTTTTGATGGCTTTTGGTATGATTTTGGTAAACTGGTCGCCGCTTGAGATGCCGTCGCGGTCGATCCATACACGATAGCCTGCATCAGTTAATGAACGCACAAATTGATCGACAATCTGCGTATCTTTCCTCGAGTAACTGATAAAAATGTCGTATTCCATAATTGCGTCAATTTAGGGTACCTGCAAAGTTACAAGTTTTTTCTAGATTATCAAATGGCTGCCTTTTGATTTACTCAAACAAAACCAATAACACAAACAATATCATGTGTTAATTCGGGTGTGACTGGTTACCAAACATTCCCGTGACACAATTAGAGCCGCAAAAAAACTGCGGCTCCGATGTGTTATCCCAATGGGGACTAATGCGAATATAGATGAAATACGCGAAGAATAAACAGTTATCACCCCTTAATACTTCCCCAGTCGCTTTAGTGCCTCAATGGCATTTTCATCATCCTGTTCGGCCGCTTTTTTATACCACTTGACCGCTTCCATATAGATGCGTGGAACCCCTTGGCCATTTTCATAGCACGAACCTAACATGAATTGTGCGGATGCATTATCCTGTTCTGCTGCTTTCCTGAACAGTTTAGCTGCTTCTTCGTCATTTTCCCATGTCCCGATGCCGTTATAATAGCATAAGCCTAAATGGAATTGTCCTCCGTCATGATCTTGTTCTGCCGCTAATTTATACCAATGAAAGGCTTCTGAGAGATTCTTTTCAACGCCGTCTCCATATTCAAAACATAATCCTAAGTTGACTTGCCCTACTGCATATCCCTGCTCCGCAGCTTTACTATACCATTCAACGGCTGTGCTTGCGTTTTTTGTAACCCCTTCGCCATCTTCGTAACATATTCCTAAAGCGCATTGTGCTTTCGCGTGTCCTTGTTCTGCTGCTTTCCTTAACCACTTGACCGCTTTGTGATAATCTTGTTGGATGCCGGTGCCCATTTTGTAAAAAAGCCCCACTTTGTACTGTGCGTCTTCATCTTCTTGTTCAGCAGCTAAAAGGTACCAATCAAATGCCTCAGAAAGATCTTGTTCAACTCCAATGCCATTTTCATAACAATATCCTAAATTAAATTGTCCTATTTCGCACTCTTGTTCAGCGGCTTTCCGATACCACTTGACAGCTTCTTTGGCGTCTTGCTCAACTCCTTGGCCGTATTCGTAACATACTCCTAAAGCGCATTGTGCTTCTGTATGCCCTTGTTCCGCTGCTCTCTTGAACCACATGACGGCTTCGTCAAATTCTTGTAAAACTCCATTTCCTGTTTTATAGAAAAGACCCAGTTTATATTGAGACCCTTTATCTCCTTGTTCTGCTGCTTTCAGATACCATTTGAAAGCTTGATGTGGATTCTGTTCGAGTCCCAGGATGCCATTCTCATAAGCATATCCCAAAGTAAATTGAGCACTGCTGTTTCCTTGGTTGGCAGCTTTCTTGTACCACTCGAATGCTTTGTTGTAATCTTCGTCAACACCCAAGCCGGCTTCATAGCAGAAACCTAAGTTGCTTTGTCCTGCTGGGTCTCCTTGTTCAGCAGCCTTACTGTACCACTTGAATGTTTCAGCGTCATCTTGATCAACCCCAAGGCCACTTGAATAACAATCGCCTAACCCATTTTGTGCAGGGGCATAGCCTTGTTCTGCCGCTAATCTAAAATAATTGACGGCTTGCTCAAATTCCTTATTGTCGTAATGGGCTTTACCAATTGAGTACAACTTTTCAGGCGAGTCTTCAGCTTGTCGTTGTTCGTTCTTATTTTTTGCAGATGTTTTGCGCTCACAGCCGTGTGCTGACAATGATATATACAGTCGTTCAATAGTTGATGCTGGGCGAGTGGGTGCATATTGGATGAAATCAACGTTCACAAGGTCAAAGTCGATGCTGTCTTCATATTCCGTGTCATCGAGCTTGATTGGGATGATGGTCTTGCCTTTTTTCAGGGAGTAGCTGATTTCTTTGACGGTCCATTCGGATGCGTTGGAATTGACCGAGGAGAAATAGAGCACGATGGCTGAATCCTTAATGGCCCTGACGATTTTTGCCTTGAACTGGTCGCCGCTGTAGATGCCTTCGCGGTCGATCCACACGCGATAGCCGGCTTCTGTGAGCCGATTCACGAATTGATCAACGATTGCAGTATCTTTTCTCGAATAACTAATAAAAACGTCGTATTCCATATTGGAAGGTTATTTTATCTGGTTTTTGTTCCCGCAAAGATACAACCTTTTCCCGAAACCCGTGCGACACTTTACATGAAAAAGTACCACACGACTATCGGTAACTATAAAATGAAAACAATAAATACAATAAGGACAAATGCTGCGCTACCAAGCGTTCAGGCGCTTTAAGGCTTCGATGGCTTCTTCATCGCCTTGTTCGGCTGCGGGTTTGTACCAATTGATGGCTTTATTCAGATCTTTTGGAACTCCTAGCCCCTCTTCGTAGCAAACGCCTAAATTGCATTGTGCGCTAGCGTTTCCTTGTTCTGCAGCTTTTCGGTACCACTTGATTGCCTCCTTGATGTTTTTATTCACACCCTCTCCGTTCTCGTAGCAGACACCTAAACAATATTGTGCTTCGGCGTAGCCTTGCTCTGCTGCTTTCCTGAAGCAATTGGCGGCTTCTACGTAATTTTGCTCAACACCTAAGCCTTCATAGAAACAAATGCCTAAGCGTGTTTGGGCTGCCTTATTGTTATCTTTTTGCACAGCTTTCCTGAACCATTTGACGGCTTCCTTGTAATCTTGTGTAACTCCGTTGCCTTCAGCGTAACATATGCCTAACAGTAACTCTAAACTGCTGAAATGATTGGCATCTTTTGCTGCGATACGAAGCCATCTGATGGCTTCATTATAATCTTGCTCGATGCCTATTCCAAAGTAGAAGCATTCTCCCACAGCTTCTTGAGCAAAACTCAATCCGTGTTCTGCGGCTTTCTTGAACCATTTAAAGGCTTCTTGCTCGTTTTGAGGAACCCCATCACCATCTCTATACATAACCCCCAGATTGTATTGACCATTAGGATCATTCTCTAATGCTTCATGAGACCATTTATCTGCTTCATGTAAATCTTGAATGACGCCTTTACCATTCCTGTAGCAATTACTTAATGAATACTGTGCGTCTGTTTGTCCTTGCTCTGCCGCTTTACGAAACCATTCAAAAGCTTTTTCGAGGTCTTGAGCAACTCCTTTGCCTTCTTCATAACAGCACCCTAACTGATATTGCGCATCTTCATATCCTTGTTCGGCTGCCTTTTGGTACCACTTAACAGATTCAGTATAATCTTCTTCAATATATTCGTAATAAGTGCCCAGCATGTGTTGAGCAGGAACGTGCCCTTGTTCTGCCGCTTTATAAAGCCATTCATAAGCTTTTTGGGTGTCATCTTCGTCTTCGGTATAATAAAAGTAACAACGCCCCAAATAGTATTGAGCATCAACGTCATCCTGCTGTGCTGCCATTTGAAAGTACTTTACGGCTTGCTTATATTCATTGTTGTCAAAGTAAGACTTTCCAAGCTTGAATAGTTCTTCAGGCGGCAAAGTGAACTGATTTGTGTTGTCTGCAGATGGTTGGCGTACACCGATTTTGGAAGCAACCGATACTAACAGTCGGTCAATGGTTGATAATAATTGATTTGGGTCGCATTGGATATAATCGATGTTCACCAGGTCGAAGTCGATGCTGTCCTCGTATTCAGCGTTGTCGAGCTTGATTGGGATGATGGTCTTGCCTTTTTTCAGGGAGTAGCTGATTTCTTTGACGGTCCATTCAGATGCGTTGGAATTGGCCGACGAGAAATAGAGCACGATGGCTGAATCCTTAATGGCTCTGACGATTTTAGCTTTGAACTGGTCGCCGCTGTAGATGCCCTCGCGGTCGATCCACACGCTGTAGCCGGCTTCAGTGATCTGGTTTACGAATTGGTCGACGATGGCTGTGTCTTTTCTCGAGTAACTGATGAAAATATCGTTTTCCATTGGGCGGATGTTTTTGGGGGGTGGTTTTGCCACAAAGGTACAACCTTTTGTTGAAATCATCAAACAACAGTCTGTGGATTTTCAAACAACATGGACAACTAGTGAACAACATTTACAACATCCTGGTTGTAATCATTGATTATGCGCGAGGAATTCGATGATGGCGCTGGGTTGGTTGTCGATGGCGAGGGAGACGATGTAGCCGCCGTCGATGGGGTAGAGGGTGGGGGTGAGCAGGTCGCCCTGTTTGGCGGCGATGCGGTACTCGACGCGCATGTCGTGGACCTCAAAGCCCTCGGGCAGCAGTTCCATGGCGATGCGCACGTAGTTGGCGTTGTTCATGTGGCGGTTGTAGTCGATGTCGGCGCGCATGACCGTGACGGGCTCCAGCACGGTGCCTTCCTGCTTGGGCAGGATGATGCGGCGTCCGCGGTAGTTCATCTCCTGCTTGGCTTCGAGGGTGAGCGAGGCGATGGCGTCCTCAGATAGTCGTGCGAGTTTGCCCGTGGCGAGATCCACAAAGGCGCCCATGCTCCAAGTGCGGTAGCAGGGCTGTCCCTGGGCGTCGCGGATAAACGTGTTGCGGAAGCCGTACATCGGCAATACCTCATAGATGGACGTTGTCACCGTCAAGTCTTCCTTAAAGCGCGGCACACGCACCACTTCGACCTGGCGCGTCGCCAGCAATTGCGTCATGTTGTTGTCATTGAAAAACTTACGTGCAGTAGGTTCGCTGTCAATCCACATCTCGGAGCAGTCCTGCATCATCTGCAGTGCCGAGTAGAGCTTCAGCTTTCCTTCGCTGTCACAAGTGCTGGTAGTTACTTTATAATTGAGTGTGTACATGAGTTATCAGTTTGTTATTTACTGGTTTAATTGATGTTTTTTTTTATGGTAGTTTGTTGAAAAAACTGCACAAAGATACAAAAAAACATCATTTTAGGGAAAAGCATTTCAATGACCTCGGCTTAGTAGTATGTCAATCATGCAGATGACGTCATCGATGTCGTTTTGCCCATCGCCGTTGACGTCGAGGCTTGGGGCGTCACCGCTCTCCAAGATGGCTTGGATGATAAAGGTGAGGTCGTCGATATCCAAATTGCCGTCACCGTTCACGTCGCCATTGATGAGGTCCATGTCAATGCCTACGATGTGCTCAAACTTCTTCCATTCTTCGGCGCTGCTGTAGGCGTTGACCGCCTGTCGAGGCACATAGAGCGTGGCATTGTTGTAACACGAGGTGGAGAAGCACGATTGGGTTCCGGGTGGTGTCATGGATTGGCAAGTAACAGCGTTCAGCTGGTCGCAGTCAAAGAACGCGCCACGTCCAATCGACGTAATATTGCGCGGTATCGTCAATCCGTTGATTTTCAGACCCGTGAACGTATAGTTCCCAATTGCGGTTACCGTTGCTGATATCATCAGCTGGGCGTCATTCAGGTCTTGCCCATCGAGATAAACGTGGCTGGAGTGCCTCATGGGGTTGGACTCAGCGTCATGAAGTGTGATGCCGCACCACGCCTCGGCATCCTGGATGTCGAGTTGCTCGATAGAGCTGTTGTAGAAGGTATAGGTATTAATCGCACGCAGGGTGCCGGCGTTGATGGTCATGTGGTCAACTGCCAGGCCACAGAAGGCATAATCCCTCAAAATGTCAACCGACTCAGGAATAACGATTTCAGTCACTTTTTCCCCGTTGATGTACAGGTAGTGAGCCATCGTTAAGGGATTGGCATTGATTTTTGTGAACCTGAGTTTGCTCCATGTCTCGATGTCCTTGACGTGGACGGCAGTCAGGCTCTTGCAAGCGCCGAAAGCGTTGTCCTCGATTCGGACAAGCCTGGGCGGGAAAACAATGCTTTCAAGCCCATTGGCGTAGAATGCCATTTCGGAGATTGTCGTGAGCGAGTCGGGCAGATTGATTGTTGCCAGTTTGGGGCAGTTATTGAAGGCTCCGTTGTTGATTTTCCTCACATGATTAGGCATTTCCACATGGCACAGGTTAGGACAATACTCAAAAACCAGCGACCCGATGGTCTTTACCTGGTCCGGGATGATAATACTGTCCACACCCGAGTGGCTGAATGCCCGGGTGCCGATTTCGGAAACGGAATTGGGAATATGCACCTTCGTGAGCTGATCGCAGTTGCGGAAGGCACTCTCGGCAATGGCCGTAACCCTGAAGCTAGCCCCGTTAAATTTAAGGGTATCGGGGATAACCACTTCACCGCTATAGCTGTTGTATTGCTTATCCCTGAAGGTGACGGCGACAGTGGTCTGGGTTTTCTGGTTATAATAGATGCCATCAACCTTGTAGTCGCAATCATAGTCCTCGGTGGCGGGACAGACGCCGTGCAGCATCTGGTGTGCATTGCTAGGTCTATAGCCACCTCCGTCCATGGCATCCAGTTCGTAGTACCCGTCAAACACGCCGTCCCATCCCCAGTTGACGTGATACTTGCTGCCGTCGAAGCCGTCGAGCACAAAACTGTGTGCGATAGTTTCATTCCTGCCCGAATAGATTACCGGTCTGCCCGCAACCAAATCCTCTTGGAGCAAAGCGTGCCACTCGTCGTCGCTGAAATTCATGCGGGACAAGTCGGTCGCCGTCTTCTCGTAGCCGAATGTCTTCAATCCCGAAAGCTGGTCCGCGCAGGTTGCAGCACTGCTGGGTATCGTATAATCCATCTTGCTGACCTGTCCGCAGTAGCGCATGAGCAACGCAACGGCTTCGCCTTGTTCCTGCGTATAATACCCCTCGCGATATTTGTCAAGCATCAGGTCCCACGACACAGTAGCTGCGGGTAACGCAGGCACTTGTAACCTTAGCGTCGATGTGGTATAGCCGGGAAGGGCAGGCAAAACTTCAGGGTGATGCCAGTAGTTCATCACCTGGGCCATCGCTGTGGCGATACACCCCGTGACACAAGGCTTGCCGTCAACCTGCGGGCACTGGTCACGGTAGGGCGTCCGCTGTCCCCACAGGGTCGTCATCAGCTGGGGTACAATGGTTGTGCTGTCGTTAATGGTGCTGCGCGAGGGCACCATGCCTGGGTGGGCGAACAGGTATTCCATCTGCTCGGCGTACTGGTCCAATAGCCATTGCACGTTGTCGGGCACCGAGGCCATATCAATGGCGTGGTCGCCATAGGCCAGCACCTGTCGGGCACGGTCATCGCCAGCGACGATAACAAAGCCGCTGCCGTCAACGGCATTGAACACATAGTAGTCGGCCACAATGGGCTTGCTTGCTGATATTGCGGTGTGAGCCAGCTTCAACGGTGCATGGCACGAACGCAGGCTAGCCGCGTTGCCCGAAGCCATAAACCTTGTCGCCACCTCGCTTGCCGTCATGGCATCAACTGGTGCTGCCATCAGCATCCTTGGCAGCATAGCCACCATGACAACGATTAAATATCTCATAATTCTCATCATAGCGATTCATGTTGGTAAGCATTGCAAAGTTAGCCTTTTTTACCCCAAAAACAAAATGTCAAATCCTAATGATGAACTAAAAACACATTATTAATATACTTTAAGGGGTGGAGAAGGCGTGTTTTGAAGGATTTTTTGTACCTTTGCGGCGCTTTTTTGTGTATTAAAACACAAGTGGCTGTAAATAAAAGAAATATCAACGATATAACGATAATTAAAGAAAAAAACATGGGTTTAAGAATCATTGTTCTGGCCAAGCAAGTGCCAGATACCCGCAACGTGGGTAAAGACGCGATGAAGGAGGATGGTACCATCAACCGTGCCGCCCTTCCCGCTATTTTCAACCCCGAGGACTTGAATGCCCTTGAACAGGCGTTGCAACTCAAGGATGCCCATCCCGGCTCGACGATTACGCTGCTGACGATGGGTCTGCCCCGCAGCGCCGAGATGGTGCGCGAGAGCCTGTACCGTGGTGGTGATGACGGCGTGGTATTGACCGACCGCCCCCTGGGTGGCGCCGACACCCTCGCTACCAGCTATTCACTGGCCCAGGCCATCAGGCACATGGGTGAGTTTGACATCATCGTGGGCGGACGTCAGGCCATCGACGGCGACACCGCACAGGTGGGTCCGCAGATTGCCGAGAAATTGGGTCTGCCCCAGGTGACCTATGCCGAGAGCATTCATGTCGCTGACGGCAAGGCTACCATCAAGCGCCGCATCGAGCGCGGTTTTGAGACCGTGGAGTGCCCGCTGCCCCTGGTGGTTACCGTGAACGGCAGCGCCGACGCATGCCGTCCCCGCAACGCCCGTCTCATCCAGAAGTACAAATATGCCGTGACGCCCAGCGAGAAGGCTGCATTGCCCGCTGACCGCCAGGCGCTCGTTGACGCCCGTCCTTACCTTGCCATCAAGGAATGGGGCGTGAAAGAGATTGAGGCCGACCCCGAGCAGATTGGTATGGCTGGCTCGCCCACTAAGGTGAAGACCATCGTCAACGTCGCTTTCCAGGCCAAGGAAGCCCGCCGCATCGACGCTGCCGCCGACGCCGAACTCGAAGGCCTCGTGCAAGAACTTATCGCCGACCACATCATTGGTTAATCATTTGCCAGCAAATGATTAACCAAGTTTAGGGTTTAGAGTTTAGAGAGAAATCAATAAAATGACAATAATGGAAGACAAGAATAATTTGATAGTCTATTGCGAGTATGACGAGGGCCGCATCGCCGACGTCAGCCTCGAACTGTTGACCAAGGGCCGCCAGCTGGCTACCCGCCTGGGTTGCCGCCTCGAGGCGCTGGTGCTGGGCGATAAGCTCGAGGGTATCGAGCAGGAACTGTTCCCCTATGGCGTTGACGTGGTCTATAAGGTACAGGACGAGCGCCTGTTCCCCTACACGTCGCTGCCTCATTCAAGCGTGGTGACCACCCTGTTCAAGGAGATTGAGCCGCAGGTGTGCCTCATGGGCGCTACCACCATCGGCCGTGACCTGGGTCCCCGCGTGTCATCGTGCCTGCACAGCGGTCTTACAGCCGACTGCACCTCGCTGGAAATCGGTGACCACACCGATGCCGCCAAGGGCAAGGAATATAAGGACCTGCTGTATCAGATTCGTCCCGCATTCGGTGGCAACATCGTCGCTACCATCGTCAACCCCGAGTGCCGTCCCCAGATGGCTACCGTGCGCGAGGGTGTGATGAAGAAGGAAATCTTTGATGCCAACTACAAGGGTGAGGTCATCAACCTTGACCCCGATAAGTACATCGACCCCGCCAGCCTCGTGGTGAAAATCATCGACCGCGAGATTGAGCAGAGCAAGGTGAACATCAAGAATGCCCACATCATCGTGGCTGGTGGCTACGGCGTGGGCAGCAAGGAGAACTTCGACATGCTGTTTGAACTCGCCGACGTGCTCGGTGGCGAGGTGGGCGCTTCGCGCGCTGCAGTCGATGCCGGTTTCACCGACCATGACCGCCAGATTGGCCAGACCGGTGTCACCGTGCGTCCCAAGCTGTACATCGCCTGCGGTATCTCGGGCCAAATCCAGCACATCGCCGGTATGAACGAGAGCAGTATCATCATCAGCATCAACACCGACCCCGAGGCTCCCATCAACGCGATTGCCGACTATGTCATCACGGGCAGCGTCGAGGACGTGATTCCCCGTCTCATCAAGCACTACAAGAAGAATTCAAAATAATAGTTTTCAGTTGTCAGTTTTAGTTGTCAGCGGCATCCGCAATTACTGCCAACTGAAAACTGAAGACTGAAAACTGAAGACTGAAAACTAAAAATATGGCTAACTTTTATACCGACAATAAAGCGCTCCAGTACCACCTGCGTCACCCGCTGATGAAGGAAATCGTCGCACTGCGTGAGCGCGAATATACCCAGAGCGAGAAATTCGACTACGCTCCCCTCGATTTCGAGGACGCAATGGATTCCTATGAGCGCGTGCTGGACATCATCGGCGAGGTGTGCGGTGACATTATCGCCCCCAATGCCAAGGATGTGGACCTCGAGGGTCCTCACCACGAGAACGGACGCGTGCGCTATGCCAAGGGCACTGAGCAGAACCTCAAGGCCCTGAACCAGGCTGGCCTGATGGGCATCACCTTGCCCCGCCAGTACGGTGGCCTGAACATGTCTTCGATTCCCTACATCATGGCTGCCGACATGGTGAGCCGTGCCGATGCAGGCTTCGTCAATGTGTGGGGTCTGCAGGACTGTGCCGAGACCATCAACGAGTTTGCCAGCGAGGACCAGAAGGAGCGTTTCCTGCCCCGCACCTGCAAGGGCGAGACGCTGGCCATGGACCTGACCGAGCCCGATGCAGGCAGTGACCTGCAGTCCGTTATGCTCAAGGCCACCCAGGACGAGGACGGCACTTGGCGCTTGAACGGCGTGAAGCGCTTTATCACCAACGGTGACGGTGACATCTCGCTCGTGCTTGCACGCAGTGAGGAGGGCACCCGTGACGGCCGCGGCCTGTCGATGTTCATCTATGACAAGCGCGACGGCGGCATGACCGTGCGCCGCATCGAGGACAAGATGGGTATCCACGGCAGTCCCACGTGCGAACTCGTGTTCAAGAACGCCAAGGCTGAGCTGTGCGGTGACCGCAAGCTGGGTCTTATCAAGTATGTGATGTCGCTGATGAACGGCGCTCGCCTGGGTATCGCAGCTCAGAGCGTCGGCGTGAGCGAGGCCGCCTATCAGGAGGCCATCGCCTATGCCCGCAGCCGTGAGCAGTTCGGCAAGGCCATCATCAACTTCCCCGCTGTGAGCGAGATGATTGCCAATATCAAGGCCAAGTTGGATGCTTCGCGCACCCTGCTGTATGAGTGCACCCGCTTTGTGGACATGTACAAGTCGTTGGAGGCCATCAGCCGCGAGCGCACCCTCGCCCCCGAGGAGCGCAAGACCATGAAGGCCTACAACCGCCTGGCTGACGCCTTCACGCCGCTGGCCAAGGGCATGACGAGCGAGTTCTGCAACCAGAACGCCTATGACTGCGTGCAGATTCACGGCGGTAGCGGCTTCATGCGCGACTACGCCTGTGAACGCATCTACCGTGACGCCCGCATCACCAGCATCTACGAGGGTACTACCCAGTTGCAGGTGGTTGCTGCCATCCGCCACGTCACTACGGGCACCTATCTGAACAAGATTAAGGAGTACGCTACCCGCGAGTACAGCGAGGCCGTTGCTCCCATGAAGGCCAAGCTCGAGGCGATGACCGCCCTGTATGAGGAAACGATGGCCAAGGTACAGGCCGTTGAGGATCCTGAGTACATCACCTTCCACGCACGTCGCCTGGTCGAGATGCTTGGTCACATCATCATGGGCTATCTGCTCATTGGTGACGCCAGCAACGAGCCTGACCTGTTCATGGACAGCGCCAAGGTCTATGTCAACATGGGCGAGGCCGAGGTAGCACGCCACGCACGCTTTATCGGCGCTTTCAACCCCGCCGACCAAGCTGCCTACATGCGCCAATAGTAGTTAGTGTTTTCTCGCCTGAACCAGAAATTGCCCTGGCAGGCGAGAAAATAAATAAAACTATGTGTAATCACAGAAATATGTTGGTAATGTGGTTGTTACTTGTTAATTTGTGTTAATTAGAGTGCGGGAATAATGCTTGATTGGCCATTCTGACGTAATTTTACCACGATTTTCAGTAAAGAGGCATTGTCTTTAAAAAACTGTTGATAATCGCATATTATAGAGAAGGTTACTTTATTTTATTAACTTTTATATTTACTATTTTTTTAACAAACTATTTATTTTTTATGAAGAAATTGTATTTTTTCTTGTCAGTCATGTTACTGACTTTGGTTTCCGTTGGTGTTACATCATGTGGTGATGACAAGGACGAGCCCAAGAGCGCTGACATCGTTGGTACCTGGCAGGTTCAGGCCGTTGATGAAGACGGTGCATCCTATGAGAGTCTGGTTCAGTTCACCAAGAGCGGCAAATGGAATTCAGTGGATATTTACACTGACGAGGTTGGCGTTCAGGTTGAGGTTGACCAAGGTACTTACACCATTTCTGGAAACAAGGTAACCGTGACTTATACTGAGGATGGTAAGAGCGTTAGCGAATCATTTACCTACGAGGTGAAGAATAACAAGTTGATGATTACTTACCAGGATTTCCCCGTTGCAGTTACTTTTGTCCGTGTTAAGGACAGTGTTATTGAGCAGTACCTCAATTAATAATACACTTTTATCACTATAGCGTGTCCCTGCCGATGTCCGTCGGCGGGGACATGTTTTTTTTTAGATGCGGACATTGGTGGGATAAGGAAAAAAGTATATCTTTGCGGGGTGATGAATAGAGAAAAGGAAATCTACAAGGTGACGTTGGTGGGCAGCGCGGGCAATGTGGCGCTGCTGACCTTTAAGTTCATTGCGGGTGTGATGGGGCACAGTTCGGCGATGATAGCCGATGCCGTGCACTCGCTCTCAGATTTTATCACCGACGTCATTGTGCTCGCTTTTGTCCACGTGAGCGCCAAGCCGCAGGACCAAGACCATGACTACGGGCACGGCAAATATGAGACCTTTGCCACTTTTATCATCGGTCTGGCGCTGATGGCAGCCGCCACGGGCATCATCGTGTCGGGCGCCGCCAAACTCATCGATTGGGCAGGAGGCAAGGAACTGGCGGCACCCGGATGGCTGGCACTTGCGGCAGCCTTGGTCTCGATACTCGTTAAGGAAGGACTTTACCGTTATACCGTGATTAAAGGCAAGCGTCTCGACTCCCAGGCAGTCATCGCCAACGCATGGCACCACCGCAGCGACGCCCTCTCGTCTATCGGGACTGCTGTTGGCATCGGGGGCGCTATCCTGTTGGGAAACCGCTGGACGGTGCTTGACCCGTTGGCCTCGGTGGTCGTGGGCGGGATGCTGGTCAAGGTGTCTCTCGACCTGCTGCGCTCCAGTGTGGGAGAACTTACCGAGCATTCCCTCTCAGGAGAGATTGAAGAGGAGATAGAAAACATCATTTGCTCGTTTCCCGACGTGAGCGAGCCCCACAACCTGCGCACTCGCCGCATCGGTAACCGTTTTGCCATCGAGGCCCATGTGCGCATGGATGGTAACACGTCGCTCACTGTCGCCCATGACAGGGCAACCGCCATTGAAAAACGAATCAGGCAACGCTTTGGTCCCCAGACCCATGTCACCATCCACATGGAGCCCATGAAATGAGGTATAGAAAAAGCAGAGGCGCAAAATCTTGCGCCTCTGCTCATTAATAGTATGTCACCAACATCATTTAATCGTAATCCATGTTGTTGGCGGGAGTGACATTGCCATCGATGCTTACTGAATAGCCAATGGATTTGCCACTCTGCTTGTTAAGTGTGCTGACTACCTTGTTCTTGGCAACACCCTCAGCATCAATGATGGATACCGTGTTGGAGTAACTTGCTCCATTGGTCGTCATGATTCTGATCATGAGAGAACCCTTAAGGTCATACTTCTCTTTGACCAATTCTGCATCAGACTTCGTGCTGAACTGGTACATCACGCCGAACTTGGCGGGAAACTTATCGCTTGTAATCGACTTGGTCCACCATGGTTCGGTGACAGGTTCCATCACATTGCGCCCGTTCTCGGCCTTGTAGGTGATAATCACGTTGCAGGCGTCGAGCAGGTCCTGTGAGAACGACAAGTTATAGGTGGCAGTAGCCGTTTGTTTCTGCTTGGGCTCGTCTTTGCCACATGACGTGAGCGAAAAGATGGCCACAAGTAAAAAGGCAGTTGACAGTAAATACTTCATAATTCAGTAAATTACAATGTATTAATGATGTTTACTGATTGATAATCTCTTTAACAACGGCATTGACGTCGGCAACGGTTACCTCACCGTCCTTGTTCACGTCACCCTTGAGTTCGGGAGCCACGCCGAACAGTTGCACGCCGATGATTTGTTGTAACACCTGAAGATTGATGTCGATGTTGGCGCTCATGGCAGTGCCTGTGAATCGGGCAACCATGTCAAGGGGCACTTCGCCCAGTTGCGGACCTACCCAGAAGTCGTATTGGGGGTCGTCGCCGGCAGCGATGTTGATGGGACCGTTGAAAGTGATGGTGGTGTAGCCGAACTCGTCAACACCCTCTACACCACTGACCTCGATATTGCCAACAGGCATGGGTACGCCTTCAGCAACCAGCACAAAATTCTTGAGTGTCAAGGTGTAAACACCATTGGTGTTGACAACCTCTACCTGCACCTGGTCTTGCTCAGCGACGGTCTGGTTGATGGTCACTTTGAGGTGAGACGTGTAGGTGGTGGCGCTCAAAGCCACAGCGCAGCATGCAGCTGCCATAAATACAAAAAACTTCTTCATT
Source organism: uncultured Bacteroidales bacterium (assembly GCA_902800715.1). Taxonomy (GTDB): domain Bacteria; phylum Bacteroidota; class Bacteroidia; order Bacteroidales; family Muribaculaceae; genus Sodaliphilus. The sequence continues at coordinate 23,523 of CADCFN010000003.1, read as the reverse complement.
TTATTATCTCGTTTAGTGTGTTAATTAATTGCTGCCCAGTAACATGTCAATAAGAACAGTTACGTCACTGATTGAAATGTCGTTGTTGTCATCAACGTCGGCTGCCTGCGGGTTGATTCCCTCGACGTTGCCGTTGAGCAGGTAGTCGATGAGTGCAGTCACGTCGCCGATGCTCACCTCGCCGTCATTGTTGACGTCACCCTTCTTGACGGTGGGAACAGTGGCATTGATAACGTAGCAAGACGCATTCTGGAGGTCGGCCGAAACAACGCTGATGGCGATGCGGTAGCTGCCGTCGGCGTTCTGCTCCATCGACTTGGTGAGCACGGCGCTCACACCCTCGATGGTGGCGGTGAAGTCGTCAAGGACGGGCTCACTAGCCATCTCCATGTTATACTCCTTCACATCGGGGTCCCAACCCTCGATGGTCACGCCCTGATAGCGCAGGTCGGTCATGTTGCCGAGGTAAATCAGCTCCATGTCGTCAACATAGACGGCGTCATTCTTGCTGCCCGAGCCGGGATTACCGTTGGTCGAGAAGGTCACAAAGATGGCCTTGGTTTCGGCATTGTTGGCTGCATAGCTGTTGTAGTCGAAGTCGAATGTGAAGTGTGTCCAGTCACATGCTGCGATTGCTCCGCCCACGATGCTGCCTGACACGTTGGTGTAGGTCTTGTCTACGGGTTCTTGATAGTAGTTGCCGTCAAAGGTCTTCACACTGACGCTGGCCTTGTTGCTGGCATTGGTAGTACCTTGTGTATATTTCATCCATACACTGAATTTATCAGGCTTGGCATACAGCGGCATGTAGAAGTCGTTGGTGCCGTTGGCTTTGTCCATCTCGGCATGGTTGAGAGGACTGTTGGCGTCATATGATCCGGCCATGAGTTTGCCGTTGGTCATGGTGCCATTAGCAACGACAGTCAAGAATGAACCAGCAGTGAGAACTGCACTGTGGCCTGTTGCACCGGGACGCACGTCGTTACTGGAGCCAAGGCTGGCAATGTTGGCAGATGTGCCGGCAAACGTGCCACCTGCGCTCTTGAAACCGTGCCAGCGGTTAGGCTCGTTGGTGTAGCTGCTGTTCCAGTCTTCCAGGTCGCTGTTGGGCATCTGGAAGTAGTTGCCCACGGTGTTGAACCACATGGTTGTATTCTGTGCGGGGATGGCAACATCGGCAGCCATCATACCGTTGGTAACGCGGGCAAACAGGGTGGTGCGCATGCTACCGAAGTTGGTAGCCACGTCACGCACGGCGCTGTAAACGGTAATGCCGTTAGTCTCATTGGCAGGAACGTCATTCATCTTCATGGTGCCAAAGAGGGGCACTTGAAGGTCGAAGTTGTAAAGGCCGTTATCGCCCTGAGAAACCGTCACGGTTACATTTTGGTTGTAGGTTTGTCCGTTTCTTACCAAAACGATATTGCCGCTGTAGGATTGGGCATTGAGGGCCAACACGGCCGTCAGTGCCAAACAAAGAGTAGAAATAAAATTTTTCATTTTGAATTAATGTAGTTATAATAATAATGTTATTTGATTCTATAAAGAATGCCTAGGGTGCCGTACATGGGCCTCAGTGTCTGGACCGAGTGGAAATCACTCTTGAAGATGCCGCTCAAGCCGTAAGTCAGCTCGGCAAACATACCCCAACGTCTGTGGAACTGCCAGTCAGCTCCCACGTCGATGCCCCATTGCATGTGGCGCATATTGCTGTCGAAGTCAAAGTCACCGCGGTCGCCGGGCTCACGTCCCATGTCGATTTTGGCGCCAATGGGCGTGCCCTCGCGCAGGTAACCGTCGTAGGCCCATCCCCAGAACTTACGGCTGGTGAGCCAACCCATGAACAGTCCGCCACGCAGCTTGAACTCATTGCTGAATTCGTATTGTGCCTGTATGGGGAGCGTGATGCGTCGTTGTGTGGTCTTGATGCGCACATTGCCCACGAAGATGCCATTAAGCGACTCCTCGCCTCTGACAACCTCGATGTCATAGTTCTTGACGCGGCTGTCCACGTCCATACTGCCCAATTCGTAACGCACTCCAGAGTGGAAGGCCCAATGATTCTTCAGCGGCAGTGTCGCTTCGATAGCCACCGAGAAGTTCATTCCCGGGTTGAAGCTGTTGATGCCACGAATCTCCTTGCCCATGTGGGTGGGAATGGTACCGCCCACGGTATAACCTAAGCGGGCGTCCACCCTCAGGCTGTCCATCACCGTAGCGTGAAGACTCATGGCAGCCACGGTCATGCAGGCCAATAAAACGATATGTTTGATGTTAATCATTTATTGTCGGTTTTCAATTTTCAGTTTGTGGATGCTCATTCTTCGTGGCTGCAGATGAGTCTCACCTTGTCCACACACAGGCGGCTGCCGATGGCGCCGATGAAGTCGCCTCCGGCAGAACTCGATGAGAATACGATAGCCAGACTATAGCCTCGATTGGCGAGCAACTGCTCGTCAACCTCCTCACGATACTTGAATTTCACGTCCCACGCCGTCCACTGGCTCGTGGGGGCAACATATTCCAGTTCGGCGACAGCCACGATGAGGTCGCTCGAGAGGACGTTGTCGCCGTACAGCACGACTTCGTTGCCGTTAGCGTCGTGGTTGCGGTAGAAAACGGCATAGACGTCGGCACTGTCAACACGTCCCGCTATGGCGTTGCCGTAGAAGTCCTGCACCGTGGGGCCGGGCTCGTAGGTGTAATAGCCGGTAAAGCTCTCGGGCTTGTTGGTGAAGGGAATGCCGAAACGTGTAGCATGCAAATGGTCGCTCATTGCAATCCTGATGTCGAAGGTGCCCAGGAACATATTGCCGGCAGCAAGGCGTTTGTTTGCCATCTTGCCGAAAGGTCCTGTGTCACAGGTGCGCAGGCAGACACCGGCTCCGTCAAATCCCGCTGCCAGTGGGGTAGTGGGGTACTCCTCGGGCTGAGCCGAACTCATCGAGATGCGGTAGCCGGCATTGGCGGTGGACCAGTCGTTGCCAAGTGTGCCGTCGGGTAGCACGTTGTGCCAGATGTAGTAGCGTTGGCTGGCGGGGTCCAGTTCATAGTGCTCAAAGTCGAAGCGCAGCGTGTCGGCTACCATTATGGCGGTGGGAACCACGCTGATACGGTAATGACGCTGCCACTTGCCGTCTTGCGAGGTCACCGTGTAGATGACAGGACCTGCCGAGAAATCGTGAGTGCTGCCACTCTCGGGGCTGACCGAAGCACCGGGAGAGAGTTTGAACTCAGGCGCCAGCGAGGTTACATCAACATGGTTGCGGACTGCAAAAGTGATGATGGTATCGGTCGAGAACACCACTTGCATTGAGTCAGTGGGCTGGAAAAAGAAGTCTGCGGGGTCGTCCACATGCAGCGTGACCTTCTCGATATCGGCCTCACAACAGTCGGGCTCTGAACCGAAACATGAGGTGGTCAGCACCGCCAACAGTGTTGTTAACCCTGCCATCAGGCTGAATTTCAGAAGTTTTATAATTGATGATAAAACCATGCGTAATTTATAATAACAACTTTTAAACCTGCAAAATTAAGCAAATTCCTTTAATGGGGCTCATTGACGCAATGCTTTTTTAGAATTCTTTACAATTATTCGCCTATTTATTGTGATACTTGACGGTCGCTAGTGCTGGGCTTTTCTCACTGAATTCTAGTATTTTTTTATATTGGTTATTGCATTATAAAAGAAATACATTAACTTTGTGGTCTTAAAATGGCGCCATGACAGGCAAGGTTCTTTTGATGCTGGTTGAGGGCTATACTCACTGGTGTTGCTTGTCGAGGCAAGAGATGCTCAAGTTCTGTGGCTAAGGATGAGTTGTTATCCTGCGGCATCATTGAGTCATCTGACATGAAAATTGGACACTACAAATGGAGAGAATAATAAATAAACTCTTGGATCTGAGGTTGTTCAGGTCCTTTAAAGTAAAAACCACACCTCGGTGGATTATTCTGCTGCTTGACATGCTCATTGTCATGGTCAGCTATGTATCCACAGTTGTAGCCGATATATACTCGTTGCATCAGGTGCCGACGCCCATGAGCATCCTTGTCAACGGTTTTATTATTCTTGCTGTATATTTCGTAATATCTTATATTTCAAGAAGTTATACTTGCGTTATTCGTCTCTCGGTAATCGAGGACCTGTACCGCATCTTCATGCTGATAGTCTTCTCCACTATCTTGCTTGTCGGCATCAATGCCGTGCATCTGGCTCTTTGGGGCACGATGATGATGAAATTCTGGAACATTCTTGTCATTGGCGCGCTGTCATTCTCGATGATGATGATTGAACGCCTGTGTATCAAGTACTTGTATATGCGTATGACGAGTTCCACCGAGGGGCGCAAGCGTGTGCTGGTTCTGGGCACCTCGTTTGCATCGGTGTTCCTTGCAAACGCTTTGAAGGGTGAAGTGGGCGGTAAGTATCTGCCTGTGGGCCTTCTCAGTCTGAAAGCGGGCGATGAAACGAGCGAACTTAACGGCTTCAAGGTCTATAAGTTCGACCCGACGACAATGAGTGAGGTGTTCAACAGCAAAAATATCGATGCCCTGATTTTTGACTCCCGCAGCAATTATCTGATGAACAGCGGTTTCGCCGACTACTTCATCAAGAACGATATTGCCCTACTCGCCATGAACAGGGTTGCCGAGTTTGAACAGGACAGCGAGAGCAATAATGACAAAAAGGGTATTTCCACCTATGTCAAGGAGGTACAGATTGAGGACTTGCTGGGCCGCGATCCCATTGTGCTGAACAATCCGCTGGTGAGTGAACACATCAAGGGCTCATGTGTGCTCATCACTGGTGCGTGTGGCTCTATTGGCAGCGAAATCGTGCGTCAGGTGTCCAATTACGGTGCCAGCAAGATTGTGCTGTTTGACCAGGCCGAAACGCCCATGCACGACATCTCGATAGAGATGAAAAAGGACTATCCTAAGGCCCATATCGAGCTGTTTATCGGTGATGTGCGCAACAGGGAGCGCGTCGAGGAAGCTTTCGCCAAGTTCCGTCCCCGCTATGTCTTCCATGCTGCTGCCTACAAGCATGTGCCCATGATGGAAATCAACCCCACCGAGGCAATTTTAGCCAACGTGATGGGTACCCGCAATGTCGCTGACTTGGCGCTCAAGTACAATGTGTACAAGTTTGTGATGATTTCGACCGACAAGGCTGTCAATCCCACCAATGTGATGGGTTGTACCAAGCGTCTAGCCGAGATTTATTGCCAGTCACTGTTCTTCTATGCCCAGAAACAAGGCAAGAAGACGCAGTTCATCACCACACGTTTTGGCAATGTGCTGGGCAGCAACGGCTCGGTGATTCCTCTGTTCCGCAAGCAGATTGCCGCCGGTGGCCCCGTCACTGTGACCCACAAGGAGATTATCCGCTACTTCATGACGATTCCCGAGGCTTGTTCACTCGTGCTTGAGGCAGGTTGCATGGGTAGCGGTGGCGAAATCTACATTTTCGACATGGGAGCACCTGTCAAGATTTATGACCTGGCGCGACGCATGATTTCGCTGGCTGGTCTCAAGCCTGATGTCGATATCAAAATTACTGAAATCGGTCTGCGCCCTGGCGAGAAACTATTTGAAGAACTGCTCAACGACAAGGAGAAGACAACAGCTACCGTCAACAAGAAGATTATGATTGCCAAGGTCAAGACCTATGACTACACTGACGTGTGTGCCAATATTGACCAGATTATCGAGCTTGCTGGCAAGGGGGATGTCCATGCTATGGTCTTTGCCATGAAGAAGTTTGTGCCCGAGTACAAGAGCCAGCAGAGCAAGTTTGAGTCTATTGACAAGGAAATCGAGCAGTCTGACATGGCTCAAGTGCCATCGGCACCCGATAAGCTTCAGCCCACCGCCGAGTAATCATCATTTCCCACTCTTTTTAAATGAACGACAATGGAAGAATTTGCCGCTACGCTGCTGAGTGACCTGCACCGATTTTTGTGTGAACGTGACGCTCTCGATGAGCGTCTGCCCGAGTGCCCCGACGTTGAAGAGAAATGGCCCGCCATCGCCGAGGCTTATCTGCCCGATGGCGCCCGTGAATTTGCCAACTATCCCGTGGCATCGCTGGGCTGGATGATGTTTGTTTCCATGGCAGTGACCAAATTCTGGGATGAAGACTGGGAACGCTACGGCAAAATGGATAATCTGTATCTCTACTTGCGCGATAAGCGGGGATATGACAACTTGGACGAGTACATCCTGGACGAGGTGCTGGACCTGCACGGCGACGATGCCGAGTCGATGCAGATGCTGGTGGGCGACTGTGCCGAGCGCGCCAAGCGCCTTCTCTTCAAGCAGGATATCGAGCCGGGAACAGCCGATGCTTTCAGGGGCTATGTGGCGTGTCTGCAGTGCATGTACCAGATGGGCATGGCGGTGCAGCTCAAGTCGATGGGCTATAAGATGACGTTGATTGAATAGGGTGCGAGCGTACGCTTGACAATCAAGAATCGCTGGATTACATAGAGAAATTAGGTTTAATTGGACAGAAGTGTCCTTATGGATGATAACAGACATAAAAACGATTAAAAGAAAAACCGAATATGAAAAAAGTCTTATTGATCAATGGTTCACCTCATGAGAAGGGCAACACCTATTTTGCCCTGAATGAGGCAGCAAAGACCCTTAACGAAGCGGGTCTTAAGACCGAAATCGTGTGGATTGGCGTGAAGCCAGTACGCGGTTGCATAGCCTGTGGTGGTTGTGTAAACGCCGGTGACGGTCATTGTGTGTTTAATGATGACCTGTGCAACGAGGTCATAGACAAGCTGAACGAGGCCGACGGACTCATCGTTGGCTCGCCGGTCTATTACGGCACGCCCACGGGAACGATGCTGAATCTGATTCACCGCGTGCTGTTTGCTGGCGCAAAGGTCAAGGGTAAACCCGCTGCTGCAGTGGCTGTGTGCCGTCGTGGCGGTGCTAGTGCGGCATTCCAGACGCTGCAGATGCCCTTCCAGATGGTGAATATGCCGCTCGCTACCTCTCAGTACTGGAACATCGTTTACGGTCGCGAAGCTGGCGAGGCACGCCTCGATGGCGAGGGCATGCAGACGATGCGCACCATGGCGTTGAATATGGCGTGGATGATCAGGCAACTCACCCCCGAGACAGCGCCCAAGTATGAGCCCTGGCACGGAACGCATTTCATCCGATAACAGGTAATGACCGAGTTGAAGGACCCGATGGGTCATGCAATCGCCGATTACCACACTACTGGTAAAGCGGCTCGACTGCGTGTATTCTCGCCGATGTTCGACGAGGACGAAATCCCTGTAGCCACCCTGTTTCGCTCGGTTGACGATATGCCGGCGATTGAACGCAAGGCACTGGAACTGGCCGACGGCAAGATTCTTGACGTGGGAGCGGGAGCAGGATGCCATTCGCTGGCTTTGCAGGCGATGGGCAAGACCGTGACTGCGGTTGACATCTCTCCGCTGTGTGTTGAAACGATGCGTGACCGCGGCGTGGCCAACGCTTTGGAGCAGGATTTCTTCACTCTGCGTGGGCAATATGACAGCATCATCATGCTCATGAACGGCATTGGCATTGTGGGCTCACTGAGCCGTCTGCCTGCTTTCTTCTTGCAGCTCGACGCTCTGCTGGCACCCGGTGGACAACTGCTGTGCGACTCGAGCGACATCTGCTATGTCTTCGAGGACGAGGACGGCTTCATTGACCTGACGGGCATTGAGGGCTATTATGGTGAACTGACCTACCAGATGCAGTATCGTGGCATCAAGGGCGAGCCATTCCCTTGGCTGTTCATCGATCCTGAAACCCTGCGGGAACAGGTGTCACTGCACGGATTCCAGTGCGACATCATCGCCCGTGGTGAGCACTACGACTATCTCGCCCGTCTCACAAAGAAGCGCTGAACACAGGTCGAAATTAACAACTGATTAGTCTGAGGATTCTGAAAATCAGATCACTCAGACTAATCAGTTGTTTTAAGTGGTTTTCATGGTATGGGATTTAAGGTTTATGTGGTGTGGAGGAGGTCGGCAATGGCATCGGCGGTGTCGGGGTTGTCGATGAGGTATTGCTTGGCAGCCTCACGGCCTTGACCCAGACGGTTGTCTTGCCAACTGAACCAGGCACCGCTTTTCTTGATAATGCCCGCCTCGACACCCATGTCGATGAGTTCGCTCTCGCGGCTGATGCCGGTGCCGTAGATGACGTCGAACTCGGCCTTGCGGAAGGGTGGGGCGACCTTGTTCTTCACCACCTTGACGCGCGTTTGGGCGCCTAGCACGCGGTCCCCGTCCTTGATGTGCGCCAAGCGGCGGATGTCGAGTCGCACGCTGCTGTAGAACTTCAACGCGTTGCCGCCGGTGGTGGTCTCGGGGTTGCCGAACATCACACCCAGTTTCTCGCGCAGCTGGTTGATGAAGATGCAGCAGGTGCGCGTCTTGGCGATGGTGGCGGTGAGTTTCCTCAATGCCTGGCTCATCAGCCGTGCCTGCAATCCCATCTTGCTTTCGCCCATCTCGCCCTCGATTTCGGCCTTGGGCGTAAGGGCAGCTACGCTGTCGATGACGATGACGTCGATGGCTGCCGAGCGGATAAGCTGGTCGGCAATCTCCAGCGCTTGCTCTCCGTTGTCGGGCTGCGAAATCCACAGGTTGCGCGTGTTCACCCCGACGGCTTCGGCATAGGAGCGGTCAAAAGCATGTTCAGCGTCGATATAGGCGGCGATACCACCCATCTGCTGGGCTTGGGCGATGGCATGGAGTGCCAGCGTGGTTTTGCCCGACGACTCGGGACCGTAGATTTCGACGATGCGTCCACGGGGATAACCGCCCACACCCAGCGCCCTGTCGAGTCCGATTGAACCGGTAGGGATGACATCGACGTCCTCAACGCTCTCATCATTCATCCGCATGATGGCACAGGTGCCAAACGCTTTCTCAATCTTGGCAACGGCATTCTGCATCACTTGCAGCTTCATGGGGTCCACCTCGGTGACGCGCGGCGAGTGGGGCGCAGTCTCGGCGACGTGGTTGGTCACAATGTCGGGCGTGGCGATACTCAGTACCTGTTGCCCGTCAATCATCACTTCCTGTTTTAAAATCTGCTCAGTCATAGTTTATCAGTTTTAGTTGTAAATAATAATTCTAATCGCTAACCGCTAAAAGCTAATCGCTTTTCACGATGCAAAGGAACTATGACAAAGTGCAAATTTTCGGCACTAAAACACCAAAGAAAGTTAAACCTTGGGCACAAAAAATGCCGCGGCAGCGGGTGGCTGTCGCGGCTGGATGAAAGTTGAAGTATTTCTCGCGTTTGTAGGGCAAACGACCCTCTCAACTCTAACGTCCAAGTGGCTTGCCCACTTGGAAATTGGAAAACTAGCCACGATAGCAAATTGCTATTGTGGCTAGAAATATATAATCGATAAACAGCAATTATTTCTTTCCGCTGAATACAGGCTTTAGAATGATGCTGAGTACGATAGATAAGAACAGGAAAATAAATACCGTGTGATAATATTCGCCACTTTCATTGGCTCTAGAAAGCAATAATTCACGTATGGATGGATGGACAACAAACAAAACCCCAGACAAGGCTCCCAGCCAATTGAAGATGGTGTCTAGAATTTTTACCTTGCGAATCAACTTAACGATGGTTATGGCTGTCATGATGATAAATATAGGCATGAACAACCAGGAATAGAAATTAAACTTGCTAAGTGTCAGAAGAATAAATGAAAGAATAAACCATCCGAAACAAATGAGGGGTTTATTTATTGATAGTGATTTATAATTCAAGTGACGCGCAGTGAGTACGCCCATGCAGAATGGTAAGATTGCAAGGAAACAATTATTTCGCAAGTATCTAAGTATCTCACCCTCAGGATCGGTAAATGCCATTACAAATAGGGATAATATGCATAAGGCTATGGCGGTGCTATCACTTCTACGGTAAATAATCAGACGGTAGATGACATACATTTCCATAATCATACCAAAGAACCAGTATGGTCCGGGTGAAATAATCTGCGAAGGATTAAGATTGCCAAGAAGTAATATTTGAAGTATTGTGTGTGTGCCACCGACAATAATATGAGGATCAATAATTAAAAGAACCATTAAAAAAAGTGCGAAACCCTTGGCATGCATGGTAAACATCTTTTTATAGTGACTAAATATAAAGTCTTTATGTGATGTACCAAGACCATTCCCTTTCTCATACTTCAATGTTAGTCCATACCCACTCAGGAATATGAACAACATCACGCCATATGGACAGAAAAATGAAATCACATTAAACAGAAGTAGATTGTCGGGATGTGATAGATTATTTAGAAATCCCTGTACTGAACTCCAAAAAAAATTGAACTCATTATCTTTATAAACACCATGAAAAGAATGGGTGAGATTGTCAATAATGATAATAATGATAGCAAAACCACGCATGATATTACATTCAGTACGGCTAAGGAGAGGAGTTTTCTCTTCTGACGCCACTGTTGATACGTTAGTTTCGTTTTTAAGATGGAAATAATTTGCCATATTACCTGATTGAATTAATAGATACAATAGTTGTGTGATAATTCTATAGTACAATACTCTCTGATGAGAGTCAGATATAAGGCTGTCACAGGGCTTAAAGTCCTTTTAATCAAGCCAGCCGCAACGATAAAAGAATGTTACGGCTGGCAATGTGGTTCCGTTTTGGAGATTAGAACTCGGCGTTGTTCGGTGTGCGCGGGAAGGGGATGACGTCGCGGATGTTGGCCATACCCGTCACGAACAGAATCAGGCGCTCGAAGCCCAGACCGAAGCCGCTGTGAGGCACGGTGCCAAAACGGCGGGTGTCGAGATACCACCACATGTCTTTCATGGGGATGCCGCGGCGCTCGATTTCGCTCATCAGCTTGTCATAGTCGGCCTCGCGCTCGCTACCGCCGATGATTTCGCCAATCATGGGGAACAGCACGTCCATGGCACGAACGGTCTTGCCGTCTTCGTTCTGCTTCATGTAGAAGGCCTTGATTTCACGCGGATAGTCGGTGAGGATAACGGGGCGCTTGAAGTGCTCCTCGACGAGGTAACGCTCGTGTTCGCTCTGCAGGTCCACACCCCAATCTACGGGGAATTCAAATTTCTTCTTGGCAGCCTTCAGGATTTCGATGCCCTCGGTGTAGGTCAGGCGCACGAACGGCTCCTTCAAGACGCTGTGCAGACGCTCGATGAGCGTGTTGTCATACATCTTGTTAAGGAACTCCAAGTCGTCCTGGCAGTGCTCCAGTGCGTAGTTCACACAGTACTTGATGAACTCCTCGGCCAGGTCCATGTTGTCGGTGATGTCATAGAAAGCCATCTCGGGCTCAATCATCCAGAACTCGGCCAAGTGGCGAGGTGTGTTGCTGTTCTCGGCACGGAAGGTGGGGCCGAAGGTATAGATTTCACCAAGCGCGGTAGCACCCAGCTCGCCCTCGAGCTGTCCCGATACGGTCAAGCTCGTGGATTTGCCGAAGAAGTCCTTCGTGTAGTCGGTCTTGCCGTCCTCGGTCTTGGGCAGATCGCCCAGGTCGAGTGTGGTCACCTGGAACATGTCGCCAGCGCCCTCGCAGTCACTTGCAGTAATCAGCGGCGTGTGCAGGTAGTAGAAACCCTTGTCGTTGAAGAACTTGTGAATGGCAAAGGCCAAGTGATGGCGGATGCGGAACACGGCGCCAAAGGTGTTGGTGCGCATGCGCAGGTGGGCCTTGGTGCGCAGGAATTCCAACGTGTGGCCTTTCTTCTGCATGGGATAGTCGTCGGCACAGGTGCCGTAGATTTCTATGCTTTGGGCTTGGATTTCAACGGTCTGACCCTTGCCCTGCGACTGGACGAGCAGTCCCTCGACGTGCAGGCTGGCGCCGGTCGTGATGGGACGCAACTCCTCCTCGCTGAACTTCTCGAGGTCAACGACGATTTGCAGGTTGTTGATGGTCGAGCCGTCGTTCAATGCGATGAACTGGACGAACTTATTACCACGGCGGCTGCGTACCCAGCCCTTGACACACACCTGCTGTCCCACCAGAGCGGGATCAAAGATATCAACGATTTTTGTTCGTTTCAAAGCCATTATTAATCTGTAGTATTTTATGACCGACACAAGCCTCTCGCTAAGCCGCTAAGTCGCAAAGAGAATGGTGGTTGTTGTCTTTTTAAAAAAGCTTAGCGTCTTAGCGTGGGCTGTTTGAGTCAAATGTGTTGTTATGTTTATTCAAATGAATTCTGTTTCAAGAAGTTAACCTCTTCCTGAGTCAAGTAGCGCCAACGGCCACGGGGAAGGTTCTTCTTGGTCAGACCGGCGAAATAGACGCGGTCAAGCTTCACCACATGGTAACCCAGCGATTCAAAAATGCGGCGCACGATGCGGTTGCGGCCCGAGTGGATTTCGATACCGGCCTGCTTGCGGTCGGTGGGGGAGACGTAGCTCACAGCATCGGCGTGGATGGGACCGTCGTCGAGTTCTACACCGTCGGCAATGTGCTGCATGTCTTCCTCGCTGATGGGCTTATCGGTCCACACCTGGTAGATTTTCTTCTTGACATACTGCGGGTGAGCGAGCTTGGCAGCCAGGTCACCGTCGTTGGTGAGCAGCAGTACACCAGTGGTGTTGCGGTCCAGACGTCCCACAGGATAGATGCGCTCTTCACAGGCACCTTTCACGAGATCCATGACGGTTTTGCGGCCGTTGGGGTCGTCACTGGTGGTGACACAGTCTTTGGGCTTGTTAAGCAAGACGTAGCACTTCTTTTCGGTGGTTACGATTTCACCGTTATATTTAACGACATCCTTGGGCGTGATTTTCATGCCGAGTTCTGTTACCACGACATCGTTGACCATGACAAGGCCTTTCTGGATATATTCATCAGCAACACGGCGCGAGCAGATGCCGGCATTGGCCATGAACTTGTTCAAGCGAACTTCCATGTTGGGATCGATAGCGGGCTCCTCATAGAAAATACGCTGGGGCTTGGGGGTAAAGCGCATTTGGGGCTTGGGACCTTGGCGCTTGGGGCGCTGCTGATAGCCTCCGGGGCGCTGCTGGTAACCACCCTGACGCTGCTGGTAACCGCCTTGACGCTGCTGGTAACCGCCTTGACGCTGCTGGTAGCCACCGGGGCGCTGCTGATAGCCACCCTGACGCTGCTGGTAACCACCCTGCTGACGGGGCTGATAACCGCCCTGACGCTGCTGGTAACCACCCTGCTGACGGGGCTGGTAGCCGCCCTGGCGCTGCTGGTAACCGCCCTGGCGCTGCTGATAGCCTTGACGGGGCTGGTAACCGCCCTGACGGGGCTGATAACCCTGACGCTGCTGGTAGCCGCCTTCTTGTTGCTGTTCGGGATTCATAGTTGTACCTTCGGCATTAGTATCCTGTTCGCCTGCGGCTTGAGGTTGAGGATAACGCTGCTGATAGCGGGGCTGGTAGCCACCCTGACGCTGCTGGTAACCGCCTTGACGGGGCTGATAGCCGCCCTGACGCTGCTGGTAACCGCCCTGACGGGGCTGATAACCCTGACGATGGTAACCGCCGGGACGCTGCTGATAACCCTCTTGCTGTTGATAACCTTCAGTTTGGGAATTGTTCTCTTCACCCTGACTGGGCTCATGCGCGGTGTATTCTACCTTTTCATAACGACCGCCTTCAATGATTTCTTCAGGATTGTTGTTGCCCTCGCCAATTCTTGGCCTCTTGGGCTTTTTCAGATTGTCGTCCATATTGTTCTAAAATTGGTTTGATTTGTTGTTAAGTTGTCTGTAGCAATAAAATGTTGATGAATAAATATATATTGGGGCCTCGCGGCCAGTTTCGTTAAACACTTCAATGTGTATAATCAGGTGATGATGTTTGCCATCTGTTTTGTGGGCAGTGAGGGATTCGAACCCCCGACCCTCTGCTTGTAAGGCAGATGCTCTGAACCAACTGCGCTAACTGCCCAAATGGATTTCTCTCTTAAAAAGCACTGCAAAATTACTCCAAAGTTTCTTTTCCCCAAAATTTTAACACCTTTTTTTGATACATTAAACCCAATTTAAATATGGATGGTGATGAGGTGATAAAAAGCGGGTCCGGGACGGTTGTGTGCCCCAGACCCGTTATTCAATGTTAAAGGGCTTGATTAACCCTCATCAGATTACAGGTTGGGGTTAATCTTGCTCCACTCGCTGATGGGAGGAACGATGCCTAAGGTAACCAGCTCGTCGCGCATCTTGCACAGGTGCTCATAGCTGGCGTCGAGACGGGCGTTCTCGCTGGGAATTCCCTGCGGCACCTTGTAGGATGCGCCGTTCTCGTCGAGCGTGGTGTCCATTGCCATCATGATGTGGTTGTACTTGTCGTTGCTCACATAGGTGCCAACGGGGTAGTTGAACTTCTCACCGCCCATGGCAGCACGAATCATCTCTACCGACAGGTAAGCGGGGCTCTGGAACGAGCTGCGGCCGCGCAGCTTGATAATCTGGGCGCCACCCAGGGTGACGTCACGCTTCATGTGCTCCCACTCCTCACGGGGGAATTCTTCGGTACCCATGATGTCAATCAACTTGCGTCCAGCAATCTCGACATGGCTGCCGAACACTGCCATCTGCTCGCCGTGGCCGCCGTAGGTGGCACAGCCGGTGATTTCGCTACGCATCACGTTGAACTTCTTGGCAAGAGCGCTTTGCAGGCGCGTGGTGTCGAGAGCGGCAAGGGTGGTCACCTGGCAGGGCTTCAAGCCGCTGTACAACAAGGTCACCAGACCCGTCAGGTCGGCGGGGTTGAAAATGATAACCACGTGCTTCACGTCGGGGCAGTACCTCTTGATGTCCATGCCAAGTTCCTCGGCAATCTTGCAGTTGCCAGCCAGCAGGTCCTCGCGGGTCATACCATCCTTGCGGGGAGCGCCACCGCTCGAAATGATGTATTTAGCATCGGTAAAGGCTTCTTTGACATCGGTGGTGGCAACGATATTCACGTTGCCGAAACCGCTCTGGCGCATTTCCTCGGCCACACCCTCGGGCGAGAATACGTCATAGAGGCAGATGTTTGTTGTCAAGCCCATCATCAGGGCGGTCTGTACCATGTTTGAGCCAATCATGCCGGCAGCGCCGACGATGACCAATTTGTCATTTGTTAATGCCATAATGTTATGTTATTTAATTTTTTAAGTTGTTAGTCTGTATTTTTACCAGTGCAAAGGTAGTCATTTTTCAACAACATCACCAAGCAAAATGTTAGATATAATGATTAAATATTGTGAAATTAGCATCGGAGCGTGGCAAAATGACTACCTTTGCTCTCAAAATCAACAAACAGAGACATGGAACAGGAGTTTGCTTCACGGTTGTTGGAATCGGCGGTCAGCGAGTTTGCCAAGTTGCCCGGCATAGGGCGCAAGACGGCGCTCCGCTTGGTGCTGCACCTGCTCAAACAAGATGAACAGGTGGCAGTCAATTTTGGTGAGTCGATTATCAAGTTGCGCCGTGAAATCCGTTACTGCAAGGTGTGCCACAACATCAGCGAGACTGAGGTGTGCCCCATCTGTGGCAATCCGTCGCGTGACGCCGCGACCATCTGCGTGGTAGAGAACGTCAAGGACGTGATGAGCATAGAGAACACCCATCAGCACAAGGGGCTCTACCATGTGCTGGGAGGACTCATATCACCCATGGACGGCATCGGTCCTGCCGACATCGAGGTGGACAGTCTCGAGGAACGTGTCAAGGCTGGTGGCATCAAGGAGGTCATTCTGGCGTTGAGTGCCACGATGGAGGGCGACACCACCAATTTCTACATCTTCCGCCGCCTGGCGCCTTATCCCGACGTCAAAATCACCATCCTGGCGCGCGGTGTCAGCGTGGGCAATGAAATCGAGTATACCGACGAGTTGACGCTTGGCCGCAGCATCCTCAACCGCACCCTCTTCTCCGACACCTTCCACAAGGAATAAAATAAACTACGAATTGCACGAATTTGTCTAATTATATTTCTGTTAATCAATTTGTTAAATTAGCGAAATTTGTAGTTGACTATTATGGCTGACAATGATTTTGCATACCGTCAAGAGGACGCCGAGAAGCGCCGTCGCCGCCGCGAGGCAGAGCGACAGCGTCGTCTGCGCCACGCCCGCGAAGAATACATCAAAAAGAAAAACCAATCCAAGTAGTTTCCCATGATTGGCTCCTGTAATAACACCAAATCGGCTCAAAAACCATAGTTTTGAGCCGATTTGTCTATAAGGTGTTGTTCAAATTGCCTAAATGTTGTCCTTGCTGTCTGAGAAGGAATCGGCAAGGGCGAGAACCTGCTGAGTGAAGTCGGTGGGCGCGAGGGCGCTCGAGAGCCAGTGGATGGGGGTGCCGCGTTTCTCCATGCCGCGGAACCACGTCATCTGGCGCTTGGCGAACTGGTGGATGGCGATTTCCAGTTGGCGGAACATCTCTTCTTCAGTCAGTTGCCCAATCACATACTGGGTGACGAATTTATATTCCAGGCCATAGTAAATCAGGTCTTCGGGGTCGATGCCCTCGTCAATGAGACGTCTCACCTCGTCGACCATGCCCTCGTCGAGTCGTGCCCGCAGGCGGCGGCTGATGCGCTCGCGCCGTGTGTCGCGGTCCACCTCAACGCCGATGACCAGCGCGTTCTCCATCGGGTGAGGCTCGGTAAGAGCCTTGAGTTCGGGGTGCAGCTCGTAGTAGCGGCAAATCTCGATAGCGCGTGTGGCGCGTGCCACGGTGTCGATATCGCTATTGTTGCGCAGGGTTTTCATCGTCTTGAGCAGCGCCGTCAATTCCTCCAGTGACTTGCCCGCCAGTTCAGCCCTCAGTTCCTCGTTGCGGGGCACGGGCGGCAGCTTGATGCCTTTGACAACCGTTTCGACATACATCCCCGTGCCGCCGCACATGATGACGGGCTTGCCACGTCCGCGGATGTCGTTATAGACGCGCTCAAAGTCCTCCAGGAACTCATACAGGCTGTAGCGGTAGCCAGCAGGGCGGATGTCGATGAGGTGATAGGGCACGCCGTCATACTCGGCAAGGTCCTTACCTGTGCCGATGTCCATGCCACGGTATATCTGGCGTGAGTCGGCGCTGATAATCTCACCGCCAATTGTTTTCGCTAGATGCACCGCCCGCGCCGTCTTACCCGTCGCCGTCGGCCCCGTCACCACAAAAAACACATCCCTATAATCCATCTGTAACTCTAAAACAAAATCCACTAATTATTTAATGCGAATTCCACGATTCATGCTAATTGTACGAATTTTTTTTATTTATCTAAGAGGTTATAACTATTGCATACACGTGCTGTTTCTAAACTTGTGGAACCAAAGTTTGCCAAGATACCAAGTCTGAAGCCAGTA
This sequence comes from uncultured Bacteroidales bacterium, assembly GCA_902800715.1. Lineage (GTDB taxonomy): Bacteria > Bacteroidota > Bacteroidia > Bacteroidales > Muribaculaceae > Sodaliphilus. Next base: position 6,143 of record CADCFN010000003.1, on the reverse strand, counting down.
GCCTTTAGATAGTTTATTACTTGGCTTTTATGAATATCAGCAATTTGGGAAACAGCTTTGAGCTCCACAATGATTTTGTCGTAACAAACGAAATCAGCAACATATACTTTGTGAGAGGAGTACCCTTGTAATTTATTTGCAGAGGCACTTCTTGCTTGAACGGAACGCCTGCCCTCTTGAACTCTAAAGCCAAAGCTTCTTGATAGACACCTTCAAGAAAACCACATCCCAATTCTCGGTGCACATCCATTAGGCATCCAGTTATGTCGTATGACTCCTTTTGATAAATTAGCATAATTCGTGAAATTCGCATTAGCCCCGCAGGGCTAGGTTATTTCAGGTACTGGTCGTAGAACTCGAGGGCGCGTTTGTAGACCACATAGCGGGCCGAGCAGTCGCGGATGCTGTGGTTCATGTTGGGGAACACCATCATGTCACAGGTGCGGTTCATGTCCACGAGTTTGGAAACATACTGCATCGAGTTGACGATGTGCACGTTGTCGTCAGCACTGCCGAACATGATGAGTACGCGACCCTTTAGGTTCTCGGCACGGTTGAGCGGGAAATTGCTGTAGCCCTCAGGGTTTTCCTGGGGCGTGCGCATGTAGCGCTCAGTATAGATGCTGTCATAGTAGCGCCACGTAGTTACCGGGGCGATGCTCACGCCGCAGGCGTAGTTGCTGCCCGGCTCACTCATCGCCATCAGCGTCTGGAAACCACCGTAGCTCCAGCCCATGATGCCGATGTGGTCGGCATCCACCCACGGCAGGCTAGCCATATAGTTGGCTGCAGCGACGGCATCCTCGGTTTCATATTTTCCCAAGTTCAGATAGGTGATGGACTCGAATTCCTTGCCACGGAATCCCGTGCCACGGCTGTCCACCTCACACACGATATAGCCCTGGGTGGCAAAGTACTGTTCCCAGCCCATGCGCCAGCGGTTGACAACCTCCTGCGAACCAGGACCATTGTAGTGCTCCATGATGACGGGATACTTCTTGTTGGGGTCGAAGTCCACGGGCTTAATCATATAACCATTAAGCAGATAGCCGTTGCACTCAACGGTGAAGAATTCCTTTTTGGGAACGTCCACGGCGGTGTAGCGACGCGCATATTCCTCGTTCAACTGCAGGTCGCGCACGCGCTTGCCGTTGCGGTCATAGATGCGGTACTGGTTCGGTGTCTGAGCATCGCTGTAACAGCCCACATAGTAGCTAAAGTCTCCGTTGAAGATTGCCGATGCAGTCCCTTGACCTTCAGCTGTTGAAGGTGCCAGACGTTTTACCCTCCCCTTGGCGTCCACATACTCGACGACGCGGTTCAGTGGACCGCATGAGGCCTGATAGTAAAAACGCTTGGTCGCCTTGTCATATCCGTAGAATTGTGAGATGATGCGATTCTCATCTTTGGTCAGTTGGCGCATCAGGTTGCCGTTCGGGTCATACTGGTAGAGCTGCATGAAGCCCGAGCGCTCGCTGGGGATGACAAAGAAGTTGTCTTCGTACTGTACCTGCTGCGACGTCTCGGCGTCCACCCAGGTGTCCGACGTCTCGTGATAGACCTCCTTGGCTTCGCCACTCCGTGGATTGACGGCGTAGATGCGCAGGTCGTTCTGGTGACGGTTCAGGCGCTGCACCATCAGCCGTTGCGGATCGGGGCTGAAGGTGATGTGGCACACGTAGTCCTCCTCGTCAAGCGGTACATTGAGTCTCTTGAAAGTGCCGTCCACCACGTCATAGCAATGGACGCTCACGATGGAGTTCTTCTCGCCGGCAACGGGATACTTGAAGTCATAGCGGCCGGGGTAGAGCGCATATTCGTCCTTGGGGTTGCACGTGCCCTGGTAGATGACCATCGAAGCCATCTTCACCTGGCTCTCGTCCCAGCGCAGGAACGCCAGCGAACGGCTGTCGCTCGACCAGTTCAGGGTGTTGAGCATACCCAGCTCCTCCTGATAGACCCAATCGGGCACGCCATAGATGATGTTGTTCTTCTTGCCGTCGCGCGTCACTTGCACCGTAGTGCCGTCCTCCAGGTTGCGCACGAACACGTTGTTATCCTTGACGTAGGCCACGCGCTTGCCGTCGGGCGATAGGGTAGCGATTTCCTCGCCGCCACCGTCGCTCAGGGCCTTCATCGTCTTGTTCTTCAGGTCATAGACATAGTAGTCGGCGCTGAAGCTGTAGCGGTAGATTTCCTGGCTATTGTTCCACAGCAGCACATAGGCGCCATCGGCGGTCACCTCAAAGTCATCCCAGCCCGTCACCTGCTCGCCGCTTGTATCTACCAGCACACTCTCGTCGCCCTTGGCATAGCTGATGCGCTTGATGGAGTTGCCGTTGTCGCTCAGGCGGTAAAAGTAACGGCCGTCGCTCTTTGAGGGTTGCATGGCGCCGATGCCCCTGGGCGAGTTGCCGCGCAACACGCATTCCTCAAGCGTCAGAGCGCTGGCACCCATGGCGAGCACCAGCATCACAAGTGTCAAAAATATCTTCTTCATAGTATATCTCTTTCTTATCGGTTATCAAAGGTCAACTATTAACTGTTAACTATTAACTATTAACTAACTCCAGTATCTGGTTGGCGCTGTCCTTGGTGTTCACTTTCTCAATGATGTGCTTGACCACGCCTTGCTCGTCGATGATGAAGGTGGTGCGCACGGTACCCATATAGGTGCGACCTGCCATCTTCTTCTCGCGCCACACCCCGAAGGCCTGGTTCAGTGTCGTGTCCACATCGGCAATGAGCGGGAAGGGCAGGCTGTACTTGTCGGCAAATTTCTGATGGCTGGCGGCGCTGTCCTTGCTCACGCCCAGCAGCGCAAAGCCGGCACGTTTCAGCGCACCATAGCCCGTGGCAAGGCTGCAGGCCTCGGCAGTACAGCCGGGAGTGTTGTCTTTAGGATAAAAGTAGATGATGAGTTTTTTGCCTGCAAAGTCGCTGGCTTTCACTTCATTTCCGTTCTGGTCGAGTCCCAAGAACTCAGGAATCTTATCTCCAATTTTCATGTCTTCGGTTGGTTTAATGTTGTTTAACCCACAAATATAGTACTTTTTCATGTAATGCCGACCATGAAGCCGTTTTTTTCCATCGCGTCCGTTAAATTTTGCGAAATATTTTGCGGATTTCAGATTTTGGGTTGCACATCTTATAAAAAAGTAGTAATTTTGCGGGCTAAATGCGCAAAAACGACTTTTTGATGATCAGAAAATTGACGATAATAGTGGCGATGGCTTGTATGCTGGCGGGCTGCGGCGAGTACAGCAAGGTGATGAAAAGCGATGACCTTGAGTACAAGTATGCCTATGCCAAGAAAGCGTTTGAGAACAAGCGTTATGCCCAGGCTTATACCATCCTGACTGATCTCGTGCCCGTGTTCCGTGGCACACCACATGCCGAGGAGTCGCTATACCTGCTGGGTCTGAGTTACTACGAGAACAAGGACTACATCAGTGCCGGTTCCTACTTCAAGCAGTATTACCAGCGTTATCCTCGTGGCCAGTATGCCGAGTTGGCGCGTTTCTACGCTGGCTATGGCTTCTACCTGGACTCTCCCGATCCCCAGTTGGACCAGACCGAGACCATTCGCGCGATGGAAGAGCTGCAGGCCTTCCTGGACTACTTCCCCAAGAGCGACAAGGTGTCGATAGCCCAGAGTGCCGTTTTTGAGCTTCAGGACAAGTTGGTGCTCAAGGAGTTGCAGAATGCTACGCTGTATTACAACCTGGGTAACTACATGGGCAACAACTATGAGAGCGCTGTCATCACCGCCCAGAACGCCATCAAGGATTACCCTTACAGCAAGTACAAGGAGGAACTCGAGATGCTCGTGCTTAGGGCACGCTACCGCGAGGCTGTCGAGAGTGTCGTGGAAAAGAAGATGGACCGTTTTCGCACCGTCATCGACGAGTATTACTCGTTTATCAACGACTACCCCGACAGCAAGATGCGCAAAGAGGCCGACAACATTTTCAAGATTGCCAACAAATTTGTCAACGGTAATTAATCAGAACAATAACAACACATTTAATATATAGCAGAGACATGGATTACAAGAAGACCAACGCTCCACTCACAACCACTGTACATGACATCATCGAGATGGCAGAACCCACGGGCAACATCTATGAGACCGTTTGCATCATCAGCAAGCGAGCAAACCAGATTGCTGCCGAGATGAAGTCCGACCTTGAGAAGAAGCTTCAGGAATTTGCTACAATGAACGACAACCTGGAGGAAATCAGCGAGAACCGCGAGCAGATTGAAATCTCGAAGTATTACGAGAAACTGCCGAAACCCACCCTGATTGCAACGCAAGAGTATCTTGAAGATAAACTTGCCTTCCGTAACCTGGCAAAGGAGAAGGAGGATTTCTAACAAGGAAGAGTAATAGAATAAATTAACGGCGTCCCTCGGGGCGCCGTTAATTGTTCATTGTGGAAAGCTTGTACTTGGCGTCAATTGCCAGCCAGCAGCATATCAATCAGCGCAGTGACATCGGCAATGGACACGTCCTGATCCTGATTGATATCAGCATTGGACAAACTGATGCCTGTGGAGTCCTCATTGAGCAGGTAGTCGATGAGGGCAGTCACGTCACCAATGCTCACCTGGTTGTCCATATTCACGTCACCAAGCATTGAGTTGGGGTTGTCAAACACCTCGACATAAACGATATCGGAGGAATTCTTCACACCGTCAACCGTGTAATAAACCTGGATGCCGATGCGCCAATTGAAGAAGGGCTCGTAGCCCTCGGCATTGGTGCGATAGAAGTATACACAAAATGGCTGGAAGTCATAACCAGTAGAGTAGACCTCATAGGTGACCTCGGTGATGTCCTCGGTAAGGTTATACCCATAGGTGGCAGCATCGAAGGTAAACAGTTGATTATCATCCAAGACGATGCTATAACTCAACAATTCGGGATCCAGCGGCTTACCATCGACATCGTATTCAGGCAGGGTGAAGTCGAGTCTGCTGAAGCCCGACTCATTACCGCAGTCACGCCACTCGTCGATGGTGGGATTGGCGGGTACTGCGGGGGCTATGTTAATGCGCACGCCCCAAGGCAAATCGTCACCCGACCCGTCATGATTGCTGAACTCTAAAGCGGAGAAATCGAAATAATCACTCCAATAGGCCATCATACCCGTAGCAACATAGTTGTCGGGAAAATCGGCGTAGTAGTCACCTTGAGTCCCCAGCAGGTAGAGATTATCACCGTCAACCTTCATCCGTATCTCTTTGACACTCTGGCTAACCTCATGGCCCATGTCGTAATGGGGATTACCTTCATCATCAACACTATCCTGATAAAAATAGGTGTTTCCCCACCCCAAAACTTCGCCATATTGGTATTGTTCAGACCAATTCAAATACTGGCCGGTGGGGATGGTGATGATTTTTGTGAAACGATTATAGCTGCCTTTCACCCAAGTGTTCATGACATCTAATGCCCACATTGGATTCTGAATATAAACGTCAGGTTGGTTGTCGCGGTCGAAGGCAACCTTGAAAATGCCATCGGTTAAATCAACTATTGGAGAATCAATGTACCATGCTTGATAAATAGAAGTACTATTACGTTTATACTTGTGTACTGTGCAGCTCTCGGGAATCTCGGTGATGAGATTTGGCGTGAAGGAAGCGAAAGTGAGTACCGTTTCCCACTCAAAGAAGCCAGCAAAAATAGGATCTGAGGTACCTGAACGACCCATACAGCCAAGGCCGGTGCCCTCAAAACCGGGATACGAACTCCCTAGCGTCGTGAATGAGTCCTGCAGGGTGATGGTATTGCCATCAATCAGGTAAACCGCCTCGGTCACATCCTCATTCACTTCAAAGGTGAATCGTGAGGATGTACCATGAACTGTGTATGACGACCTACCCCATGCCAGTACAACATTGATGACAGGCGATGATGAATGATAGATCCTCTGTCCCATCGGCACAGTGATTTGCGTCCCATCGGCACTTAGCTGTCCCTGTACCCAATAGTCTCCAAATTTCACATTGGACCCATAAAGGATGTTTTTCAGATAAACCGTGGTGCCGTCTAATCCATAGACGATATCCATTGTATCGGACTGATTGAAACTTTGATAAGTACCGTCGGTTAGTATCACGGCTTTGCCTGAACG
>CADCFN010000002.1 GCA_902800715.1 uncultured Bacteroidales bacterium | reverse complement strand
ATATACTGCTTTTTGTGAGATATGCAAAGGTAGTAATTTCTAGCGATATGACCATAATTTTTGGCGACTTTTTGGCGACTTATTATTAAACAAGTGTAACAAGGTGAACTCAACTGTAATGTGGTTATTTATTATAAATGCAATATAATCAGTAAGTTATAAACGTAAATCGCGGATTGAAGGAAAGAATGAGAAAACACGTTATTTCGTAGAAAGTAAACCCCACGGGTTCACGATATTTTTATTATAAGTATCTGATTATCAATAAATAAATTAACGAGTGGTTGTAAAATTGACAACCATTTGACAACCGAAATTTTATATTATTTTAACTGATTTACCCATGACTAGAGAAGAATTTATCTCGAAACTGCCCGATTTGAACATGAAAGATGCAGTTATCCGACTGGTTGATCAGGGTGTTGATGTATATGGTTTTCAAACGGAGGAGAAGATCGGAAAATGGTATGAAGATTGCTCAAATCTGTTGGCAGAATCATCAGGCTTCCTTCCGGTTTTCCAGCAAGCCCTCGCCAATAGATTAGACACTGCACGCTTTCTGTTATATACTCGAGTAATTGCTGATCGGAATGACTTTTTCATCATGCACAAAGCGGATCTTGTGCTTAAGAAGATAAATGATTTTCTTGATTCTGAAGATGCTCAAAAATTGAAGCTAATTCAAATTACTGATAAACTCATTTTAAAAGCAATAGCTCTCAACTATTATTGGTTTTATGATCATAGAAAGGATTATTTGGATCAGATGGTAGCCGAGTGTCGAGATGAGATAGCCTTCCGGGAAGTGTTAGACCACCTAAGAGTTAATAATCCAAAAACAGGAAAACTAAATCATATAAATGGTATTCGAATTGATATCAACAAAGGTCGAGGTCATTATGCCGAGTTAAATAGCGATCGAACACTTAAATTATTTGAGGAAGTAATCCTACAACAGTTTTATGATCGGTTTAGCCAATCAGCTCTCACCATTGAAGAATTGAAAAAGCAGATTAAGGTTTACAAACTCGCTGATAAAAAGCGAGCACTTCGAACTATGCATGAGATGTACAAGGCATTCGTTGACAACGGGTATCTCTCCTTCAATAATGATAAGGACTTATACATGCTTGGACAGAAGAATCACAAATATGTATCAACCAACAATGGTGTTACTGATTGGATCTATGCCGTGTTTGCTTACTTGAGTAAGAGATATGCAGTTGATACCACAGAAGATGAACGTAGGAAGACAGTGCGAGACAACTTGAAGGGGTATACTAAGGTTTATCACCAAGATGATGCTATATTTCCCGTTTTCGATTTCGAGCACTTAAAGCGAGTATATGTCGCCTCTGATATCAATGAAGATGCTGGAATATCGTGAAAGCAGCCGGTTGAGATTGCCCAGTTACCTTATATTTAGAGAAACACATGCCCCTGAGAGGACCGCTGGCAACAATGTGCACGGCGGCATGAGGGGCAAAGACAATATAAAACCCGATGGTATGGACTGGGCGGCGAAGAGTCGTCCAGCACCGCCATCATCCAGGCGCTATCACCTGTCGGGGAGACCGTGCCCTCAAGACGGCATAATCAAACCGACAGCGAGTCTGGAAAAGAAGTAACGAGGCTAACACCGAAGAGGTGCCGGTCTCGCCTTCTTTTTTTTTCGCCTCAATATCGCTTTTTGGCGTTGCTCAGTGGTGAGTTATGCGTCGGCAGGTCGGCACTTCCACAAAGCCATTGGATGGTTGATGACGCGATCTGCTATGTTGCCATGGCCAAAAAGGATCTCAGGCCGATACTCGCGACGATTAAAGTGGGCAACAAAGTCGTGCTCACTCTCTGAGAACTGAAGGAAACGACCAAGGTAGTCAAGAACATTCCTTTTGGCTTGCTCAAAGTCAAACCGGTCACTGCGACGAAGGACAGGTATCAATTGAGCCCGAACCTGGGCATAGTTGGCTGATTCAATCTTGGGCATGGCGGTGAACTGCAGATTAACGTCCTCGGCCTTACTGGTGGCACCAACTGAGTGATAAAACACAAATAAATGCCTCAGTAGGTCTTGTTCACCCTGCTGGCTGAAAAGGTTGTTATCGATCATCTCGTTCACATCATACAAGTCACGCATAGCACCACGATTGACCAGGGCATTAATCTTGCTAGCGAAGAGCTCGACAGGTGCCAATGTATTGATTTTGGCATCTCCAAGGATATCAATACTCAGCGGGCTCTCGATGGATGGGAGGGCATGGCAACGGTCACTATAGTTGATTTCAATCTTGATATTGTCAGGATTGCCACTGGCGTTTGTATAACCGAATATCCAAGAATCAAGAGAGAACGGGCTTTTTGATGAAGGCTTGAGGCCGTATCCTTCATTGGCCATATAGCGCATGATCAAGTCGTTGATGTCTTCACGTTGAGTGAGCATTTCTTCCCTGCTGCAATTATTGTTGAAATCAAGGTCGATGTCAACCGATAGGCGAGGCATATCAAATACAGTCAGGTTAATGGCTGTGCCTCCCTTCAATACCAAGGCCTGTGACAATAAAGCGTGGTTGTGGAAGAACTTCAGGATTTCGACAAGGCGCAGTACTTTTTCAAGATTGTCACGGATGAACCCGCTTTCTGCAGCCAGTCGGTCCAGATATGTTTTGTCAAATGATAGCATAATCGTTATTATTTACTGTGGTCATTAAATCGTTGGGGACGTAGAGTTTCCATCGGCTTACGTAGTGTGTCGAGTCACTGGCGTTGGTGAGCCGCTTAACACTGTTGCCTGCCTGCTTGCGGCAGAAGTCTATCAGTTCATTGGAGATGTGCGCCTGTGCCTGTATGCGTTCAAGCATGAAGCCTGTTTTCTGGTAGAGAAAAGCTTTGCCGTACAACTGAAGATATCGGCGCAGCTTGTCCTCATCGAGCATCACAATACCCTCACAGCAATGAACCAATTCACCTGCACCTCCCGAGCGGTCGAGCCGGTCACAGCAGTCCACAAAGGTGCGTTCAAGGTCAGTTACCCTGACGTTAGGGCTATGGATGGGCGTGATGACTCCAGTCTGGGTATCGGCAGCTATGGGGGCTACACAGTGCTCAAATTCAGTTCTTCCAAATGTGAACCGATTGAACCGGCTCTCGCTGCCCACATAAGCGTTATAGAACACCTGGTGCGCCAAGCCATGAAACTCCAATGCCGTATGCCAGCCAATATAGGAAGTAGGGGAAACCGAAGATCCCACCTCATACTTGTCGACCAAAGGCTGCCCCGAGGCAAGGTCTATGGTTGTGTACAGATTCTTGCGGATGTGCTGAACGATGCCCATATCTCGAAGACGCTGCAGTAACTTGGCAGCCGACGGTTTTGTGACAGAGAGAGCATCCATCACATCTTCGAGAGAAAAGATCCTCAACCGATATATTGCCTTTAAATCCATTGTTTGGTTTCAGAATTTACGCAAAAACACCTTAAACGTGTCTATTATTGCGCAAAATTAGAAACTTTTTCTCACCCATGCAAATAAATAAGGCTAAAAACAGACATTATCGTTACCTGGAAATCATGGGAGGTGTTGTTTGATGTTTTTTTTGACACACGTTTCACTAGCTTCTTAGTGTTTAACACTTCTCCAGCATTGATATCACACTTCGATCGGACTCTCTTGATTTGAATCGACGGTGGCAGCTTAAGGCCGGTGTCTATCCAAAACAAGATAATAGCGTCCGGGATGGTGGTTTTCCCGTTTGCTCTTCACATAACGGGTCCTTTTCCATCATTATATTGTTGTCGCCCCTTACATCCGCCGGCATGTTTCTTCTATTAAAGCCAGCAGTCCAAAATGGGGCGTAATTCTCTTTAGTTATTTATAAGGCAGCTGGGGGATTTGAGGCGGAGGAATTTTGAGCAGTGTATCAAATCAAAATGCTTTATTCACTATTGTTTTGCCCTGTCCATTGCATCGGCAGCCCAGCGCAGACGGGTTCGGGCGTTTTCTTTTGCTTCATTGGCCCAACGTTGTTGCTGACGGGCCTTGTCGGTCTCGTCATCTGCCTTGTGTTTATAGGTGCTGGCTTTATCAGCCTGTTTGTTGCGGGTGTAGTAATCCGCTTCGCGTTGGTACTCTTTAGCTTTCTTGGTGTGATGCTCTGCTTCTCGGTCATAACCCTCGGCCTTGCTGATATAGTACTCGGCGTCACGCATGTAGCTACGGGCCTTGTCCATGTAGTAACTACTTTGGGAAAAAACCGAGAGACATGTTATCAATGGAACTATTATTAATAATGTTAGCCGTTTCATGGCCGTTGTACAATATGCTATAGTTTCCATCCCTTGTTATTTAGGTATTTTTTACAATCGTTGCAGAAGGATTGCGTTTGAGCAAATTTGTTCCCATGCTCGGCATCCACCATCATGCAGCGTTCATTCTTACAATGCTGCAGGCCAAAAGCATGACCAAGTTCATGCAACATCAACTCTTGGATTTCATCATCACTCAGCGGCTTTAATGTCTTTGGCCTTAAGGATGAGATAACTGAGACACTATCACCAATATAACTGATACCAAAAACACCAAAGGTAGACGAAATCTCATTTCTATCATAAATGATCTTGCGAGTTAGGCCGAGTGCATAACCGCCATTTCTGAACTTCATGAGATCATCTAGCAGACCTGTGCCTTTGTATCTGTCACGAGGCTTGTAATAACACTCTTTTGGTAGAGGAATTGATGTCTTGACAAGTATTACCGACGGGTAAACTTCTTGTAATTCATTTTTGAGTTGTTCTGCCTTTGCCTCCGGGAAGTCATCATAGCGGTAGATGTAAATCGTGGCAATTGGCTGAGGGACTGATTTCGATTGTTGAGAAGTGGTTTTGGCTGTTACCTGTTTTTCTTGCTCTTCTTGTCGGTCACGACTTTGCTCACCACTACAAGCCACTATTATTACACATAGTATGATTGTGGCAATGACCGAAATATGCTTTTTAGTTCTCATGTTGTGTACACTTGTTTTCATTTAATCTATCTCAATAATTATGGCAGAATAGTTGTCGGTTGCCTCCTCACTGCAAATCAGACGGTATTTCTCCGCAACTTGCTCGACATCCTTGGCGCATTGCAATGTGTGAAGCAATGTTTCATCATCGATGGCATTATATAGCCCATCTGTGCAAAGCAGGATACGGTCGAGAGGCTCCAATTGAATGGTTTTCACATCGGGAATGGCACTCTCGGGATGGCCTGTAAAGAACGCTCGTGTAATCTCGGAGTGTCCGAAAGGACTGCTGTCCACATGGTCAATGGTACGGTATTTCACGTTACCCCTGAGGTCGATAACGTAGCAACGGCTGTCGCCAGCATGGGCGATGGTCACTTGATCACCCTCCACACTAGCCATGACCAGGGTTGTACCCATTTCACTCAAGCCGGATTTTTCGTCAAGTTCAGCATTTGCAGCCTTGGACGCACCGATCACCTTCTGACATGAATCGGATCCATCATGTTCCTGCCAGTAGGCAGTGAACGCATCACAAATCGTTCGGCTTGCAATCTCGCCACCGAAGTGTCCGCCCATCCCGTCACACACGACAAACAAGATCCTCTTGTCCGCCAACTCCACGACGCCGCAACAATCCTCGTTGTTCTGTCGCGGCCCTATCTCTGTGAAACTAACGTATCTCATGTTAGTCAATATTACTTTTTGTTTCTAACAATTTCTTCAGCAACCTTTCGCATCTTTTCCAGTTCGCTATCGTCTTTGATGCGTCTGAACTTGACTACGACTTCAGCTTTTTGATTAATAAAACCGTAGATTTCAATCTCAACATCGTTAGTCATGCCGAAACCGTCATCATCCATATAATAGCGACCATCAGGATTGAGTTGCCAACTCACCATAGATACGCCATTAACAAAACCTCGAATGAACGAAGGAAAGTGAAAAGAAAGTGTCCTTGCTCGCTCTTGAGCGTCTTCTGGTAACTTCTTTAGTGAATCCCAGTTAATATCATCTTCAGTCACTGTCACGAGGTATTCATCACCATCCATGAACTCGTAGGCGCATTTTGTATTATGGTTCAGTATGAAACGGGGCTTCCACCATCCCCATATACACTCATTTATGACTGCCATGCCTTCGCCTGCTTGACGGGTTTCATAAATGTTGGTATTGTATTTGGGGGTATTAAGAAGTTTGTAGAGCTTTTCTTCATAACTCTCATTTCCCAACATCTTACTGATTTTCTTGTAGATGCTCATAACCAAAAGAATTAATGTTTTGTGTAACTATATTATTTCAAGCCGATGCACCATTTGGCGCGATCGGTGAGATAGGTCGTCAAGCGGCTGTAGGGGATTATGAAGTGAAAGCACCCAGCAGCAAAGCAGGATATCTCGTAGGGCTGGAACGAGAATAACACGCCATCGGGGGTCAAAGAGGGTATGGGCAGCAATATCTCTCCCGTGGGGTTGCCTTCATCGTCAACACGTAGGATGAAACTCCAAATGTCAGCATCCCAATACTGATATTTTTCGTCAATTTGGGCAATAATTTCCAATTGCCGCAGAACCGACCTTTCAGTCTTTGGCTTGAACAGGTACTCCCAGCCAATACTCTCGTGATGGACGCAGTCGTATGACACCAACTGGTCGGTATAATAGCCATGCATTCCGCCATTGTAGTCATTGGTGAACTACTGATAGGTCACGTATCGATCATTGAAAAACCTGGCTCGAAGACTGATTATTGAATATAGTGCTGCTGGAATATTCTCATCTTCTTGACCAAACTCCTCTTCAACATCAGCGAAGTAAGTGTCGGCAATAAAAGTGGCAACACTATTGCGATCGTTCAATTGACCTTGATAACCGCTGCGGTCTTCCCATTCGAAATTCAAATAGGTGGATACCAACGATGGAAGCCTAACGGGACCTGTCAACTGAGCCAGTGCCACGGTTGCAATCCATTTGCTGATATGCTCGCTATTTGAAATCGATGACTTCGGATAATCAATCTCAATATTATTCATCACTCGGTCACAGAAATCTGCCTTGCGATCCCAGCGGTAGCGTTTCCAACCGGGCATCACTGGTGAACTGAGTGTTCTTAGTTGTTCAATATCGGATGGGTTCTTGAAGTCAACTGTCAGTGTTTTCTCTCCAGCCAAAACTTGGATTACGGTGGGTGTAATGCTGTCGGTTTCAAAGTAGGTCAAGGATGGATCCTCTACCAGAAGAGTGTTCTCTGTAAAGATAGCATAAGTCCTCAAATCGTTATCTGATGCGTATAGATAGGTCACACCACCTACAGTACAGATAGTGTCAATTGACCATGACGCTCCTGGCAGGAGTGCATTCAACTCGGCTGGCACAGCCACATTGATTTCTCTGTTTTCCGCCAGACTGTCATCGTACTCTGAATACTCATAAACTGGCTCGTCTACTTCATTCAGAAATGCCCATTCATCCTCCTCAATCTCTTTCTTGTTGATATCGAGGGCATACAGGGCTGCTGAGAGGAGTCCAGCAATGATAATTGTCGTTATGATGTGTCGCTTGCTCATAGCTATCGTATATATTCGTTTTTCAGTCCACAAAATTATTAAAAATGCCAGCAATCCGCGCCAGTATCATATTATACGAACTGCTGGCATGGGTCTAAAACATTAATCGTTTACTTGACCACCTGGCCTTTGCCGTTGAGGACGATACTGCTTGAGTAATCGATCTGGCAAAGATACAGGTCGGGACCTATAGCTTCGATATTGTAATATGACGGCAGGGTCATAATATGGCCATCAGCGGTCATTAGGCCTTCGTAATCGTTACCAGCGGTATATGCCCTCAGGCGAGCAGTGGCTTTCGGGTGATAGTAGGTCGCATCTTCATCGTTAACCCCGTTAGACCACTCGCTTTCTTCATCGGCTGGAACACATGGCGGTTCCTGATCTGCTCGTTGGGGCTGGATATAAACCACTGCATCGGTCTCATACTCCAGCATACGGGTGGAACGGATATAGTAGCCATCAATCAGTTTGCCGGACAGGTCATATTTACGTATAGTGTTGTTGGGCATAACGACACCGATGGTCTCGTCACACGCGGTGATAATGCACTCCATCATGGGGAGAACGGGCTTGAGGTTCTTATTGAGCACACCCATCTCATTGCCCTTCTCAACACAGATCAGCGAATCGTTGCAGACCAGGATGTTCTTATACTCTGCTGGCAGCACCGTCTTGCCAGTTTTGTCAATCAATCCGTATAAGTCCTTATTCTCGTTGTAAATAACGCAATAGCCTCCATGGAACACAAAACCATCCATCCACGCATGGTACATCAAGCCGGGCTCAAATACCACCCTGCCGGTAACATCAATGAACTTGATGAAACCATCCTCCTCCACGCTGGCAAGTCCGTCCGAGAATACCCAGGCGTGATCATATTTTGCCGGAATGACCACCTTGCCTGTAAACTTGTTGAAATAGCCACGCTTTTTGCCATCACTGTAGCACACAAGGGAATCGTCACCCAATGGTTTGGCGATCCATGCAATGTGCTTGACAGTGCGCTCGCCTGTGAGGGAGTTAAAAACATAACCTCTGCCGTCAACATGGTCATGGTAATAGATGTCACGGCTAACGAAGGTGTTCTCATAACAATCTGGATCATCACATTCACTGTGCCTGGGCTTCATGTCGTCAATCGTAGCAACAACGGCCACGAAGGCCAACATCGCCATAAAAATTGCCGCACTTGTAGCAAATATGCCCCAGATTATTTTGGCATACTTGCCATCCCTCTTGTAGCCGAACAGCCCGAAGAACCAACTTACTGCTTGACACACACCTCTCCACATCACAGTGAAGAACATCCTTGTTGAAACCTTTTTCATTTTACATTTTTGAATTAATTAAAACTTTTACACTCCTTTAATCTAATGATTGAAAAATAAGGTTTCTATCTATCACTCCATGAATAAAATTTTTCTACATGTTTGACTAACGCCTCCTCGGAGTAGGATAGATTGTATAATTATGGGATGCAACTGGCACAGGCAGATGTCCGCATGTAGCTGAACCACGTCTTCACCCACATCCACGACTATGACCAGGACTACTCACGCGAACTGCTGGAACTCCTTCCGCACAACATCAAGCAGTAAGGCTTCCTCTGACATACTTTGAAAAACCTCCCAAAATCTCAGACTTATTTTCAAAATCTCTGAGAATTCTTCCACTTCTTTGAAAATATCTCCAACCTTTTCAGAGACTTTCAAATAATCTCACAATACGGGGTTTACTGATTGCTTACTTTCTGACGAGGTATTATGTATTATGAAAAGAAAAGCATTTATTATTCATTTGTTTCAATAGGAACCACCTATCATCCTGCATATAATTATCATATTGTAGGAGTGAAATTGCTACTAATAACACTTTATACAATATAGCAATGCAACATTTTTCGGGCGTGTTTCATCTTCCATTTTAAGTGGAGACTTATCGACTTTGGAAGGAATACCAATTGGACACTCTGAAACAGTTATTTCATGCGAATGAGCACCCGCATAGTGACCCAAGTCTGTTTTACCAGAGCCTCCTGTAGTAGTAGGATAGCACATTCGTTTAGCTTTATCAGATGAAACGAGGCCTGAAACATCATATACTGTATCATATTCACTACACCATAATGGATGATAATGATTTCCGCTATTAGAAAGTTTTATTTTGCCATCATTAAAAATATGTAAATGGCTTTGAAATGCATCTTCTTGATAAGAACCAAATCTTCGATTACTACTGCCATCAAATCCCCGAATAAACCTTCCACGCAGATCAGGCACACGAAAACACTTGTCACCTTCACGCCCAAAATATGAGCCAATGGCGCAATATAGTTCGGGATAAATTTCGATTTCTATTGACCGGCCATCGCAGGGTAACCAGCCGGCTGGTATGCAATTGAAAGCGAAAGTCTGTATAGTTCCAACGGGGCAGAGTTCACGCTTCACACGTTCAATCTCTTCCTTAAAATCTCGTTTTAACTCTAATAATACTCGATTTTCCATATCAAATAGTCTGTTGATTAAACTGAAATTACTAGCCTGACTCACTTTATCTCTTACACCAGCGTGAATGTGATATCGCTCAAACGAAGAAATATACTCGTCTCTATTGACCAACTCATCATTTGGTTGGCTAATAGCATACCAATACCACATTAGGTTGACAATGTTGATACCGTTAGGTTCTAACGGATAATTGGATGGCTTATAGAATTCAAGTAGCGATAAATCTTTTTCAGCAATGTAAACATTTTGGCTGTTACTGCATTTCCAGCGGTCGGCATTAACACAGTTGAGAATGAAATAATATGGTATACTGTGTTGTTGTAGCTCTTGCAAATCCTTGAATGACTCGCATTCTTCTCCCATTGTTTTTTCGTTGGAAGCTATAAGCAGGGCGAAGTCTATGGTTTTTAGAGCTTTTCTCGCTGAGCGATTGTCAGCGGTATTAGCTCCAAAACCAGGCATATCAATTAGTTCATAGTCTTTTAGAAGCGAACAATTTAGATAGACATCAATGACAACAATATCGGTATCAGTATCATGTTTGTGTAAATCATTTATAGCTTCATCGTACACCTCTCCGTTTTCTTTACAATACACAAAATGCTCGTCTTGTTTTTCAGCATAGCGATAGCATACCACTGTATGAGTTGTGGCAACACCTTTTCCCACAGTAGCGACTGCTCGCTGCAACAAGCAGTTAATTAGCAACGATTTGCCCGATTGAAATTCGCCTATGATGCCTATTCTAAAGGGTTTCATTGATAGCCAAGTGCTTTTGTTGATAGTTGGAGTATGCTATTAATTGCTCGTTTAGACGTTTTGTTTCCTCTAATGCTTTGAAACAAAGCGCCTCGCGGCTAGCTATAGGCTGCATAGCCAAGTCGCGTTCATTTTTCATTTTCTGAATGTCAACTTTTTGTGCCGCAATATATTTAAAAAGTATTGATTCCATTTGTTTTCTAACCAACGACTGGAAACCAGATTCTATTTCGTTTGTCTTTATTTTTGGTAAAAGCAGTTTCCCTAATTTATTGACACTTTTTTCTCTTGACCAATCTGGAGCTATTATTGCAACAATACCTCCCATTATGCCAAGAACACCCGCAATAGCAATCGCTATTCCTTCTGTTATGCCTGTTGGGTCTACGAACACCAATGCTATGTAGCCTGCAATCACTGATACGACACCAGCAATGATAGTACAAATTTCCGCTACAAAACCCTTAAACAAAATAAGTCTATCAGTGTTCTCAGACAAATCATCTGTATCATATGCATTCTCCGTGTAATTTAAGTTTTGAGTAGGGCTCAAATCTTTGGTCAGAACGAGATAATCTTGCATCTTGAAATTATCATCATTGAACAATTTATGCCACTCTTGAGATAACTTTAGTTCAACATTTTCCATAATAGGAGCAAACATGTTTGTTACAGTCAGATCTTGTTTGCCTTCAATTAAACTATTGAGGTATTCAATCTTTCGACTAACGACTTCAACAACCTTCTTTTCAATTAAAGGTTTAAGCTTCGCAACGATTTTCGCTTTAAACTCGCTCTTGTTGAAGAGGGACTTTATTGATAGTAAAGACTTTTTGTTGTCATAAATCACTCCTGCAATTTCTCGAGACAATTCTGTGTAGAAATCATCTGTAAACAATTTCTTATATTCATCTTGAGCCATACGGTGGATAAGTGAGCTTCCGCCATCAAAAACGGCATTTCGTATGGATTTAGAAACAAGATTCTGAAATTCTTTAGCTTCCTTGATTCGTTGGTTCCAACGCGTACCTATTTCTGCCTGTGAAGAAATATATGGTTCAACATAACTTCGGTATACGCTGTTTTTGATTCCTGAGAGCTCTTGCATCATCGGTGCAATGCCATTGGATACGATTATGGCATACGATTCATTGTGTTCAATGAATGTCTTTAGTGCAACTGTTACGTTCAAGAACCCGCTCTTCTGAAGTCCATTTTCGTAACAGCCTTTCAAAATGTGCTCGTAAGCAGTGATGCGTTCATTCCATGCGTCATCAAAATTGTCGTATGTTCTTTCACCGTCCATATCATAGTCTTCAACTGCTACCGTCAATAGATGTCGATAGTCATTAATTGATGCCTTGCCCTCATCATATAAATGCTTCACTTGGAGCAAATAAGACAGCTTGGCATCAAACCAGGTCACAATCTTGTCTTCACCAAACATGCCCTTAATAGTTTCGCAATTGGATTTGTAAACAGCTTTTTTACCTGGTTGTAAATTGTTTACAACGAACAATTTCCTATGAACATCTGGATAGTCATTTTTTATTTTGTATAGTGATTTACACACGTCTTGACGCATTGCCTTATCATAAGGCAATACATACATGATGGCGTGTGCATCTACCATGGCACTTTCTGTTACCATCGTGTCGTAAGCGCTATTGAAGAGTCCTGGGCTATCAATAATCGTGCAGTTAAGATTTCTTAGGGTTTCCGAAGCTACAAAGCAATCCACAGATTCGATGAATATAAACAATACTTCATCAATCTTAAAGCCATCAACTCCGTTCTTCTTCCAAATGGATTCTCCTTTGCCAGGAAACTTTGTTATGTCCGATGTGTCAACAATTGATCTCAGAGACTGCTTCTTTTGTTTTAGTTCAGTAGTGCCATAATAGTGCAAGACAAAATCGCAAAGCATCAAAAATTTATTGTCACCTTGACCTATATTTGAGGACTTTTTTATACGCAACTTGTGAATCTTTTCTTTGAGTTGATTGCGAGAACATTGATTGTCAAGATCGAAATCGTCCCAATTGTAGTCTTGTATATATGGCTTGATACGATTGAATATACTTGAAAACTGATTTTTCGTCCTCCAATGAATGACAGTATATTCTTTCTCAGAATATGTCACAGTGACAAGAACTGCCGAAGTGGCTATGCCTGTGCCTATAGCGCAAACATGACGACCGTCACACAAAGCATTCACTGTGGTAGACTTACCCGACTGGAAGTCACCCATAATAAGAACCTTGTATTTCCCGTTTTTGCAACTATCAGCTACGCGAAACAGGGTTTGCTCATGTGTATTACAATGGGTAATTGATTTATATATCTTTGGTTCGGTTGTTTCATCAAATAGATTAAGAGATTGCTCTTGCTCTATCATCGCAACCAAATCTTCTTTAGCTTTGCTAAAATCTATTACTTTGCCATATTTTACCGAGACAGACTCTTTGTTTTGCTTTGTTTGTTCATCAATAACCTCTTTTTGTATGCTACGAATGTCATCCAATAGTTTCTTTCTTCGTTGGGCAAAATCCACATTACTATTGCAGAATGATTTAACATCATTATCGTTAGAGATATTATCTCTAATTTGAGAAGCAAGGGTCAAAAATGTCCTTATGGACATTTCTGTATTTTTACGCTGACGCTTTAAAAGATTTATTTTTTCTTCAGCTTCGTCAAAAAGCTTCTTTATTATATTATCTTCCATAATGCATTAAAATTTAGACAAATAATAATTAGGTCAATTCCGTTAAGACTGTATCTTTTGGGTTACGATTTTCGTAAGTTTCTTAGCTGCTTGAACATTACCACTTTTATTAGCTAAATCAATCATATCAGCAACTATGTTCATATCATCATAGTTCAGAAGTTCTACATTAATCTTTTGCAGAGAATTATGAACTTCGCCTATATTTGCTTTATAAAGTGCAAGCATCGTTTTTTCAATCAGCGTATTTGATGTGTCAGAAGCCTCCATTAAAGCTACGCAAGATTTCAAAAAACCCATACAACGATTAGGAAAATTGAACATGTTTAGTTCTGAAGAGTTCTCTAAAGCTTGCCTTTTATCAGTAGTTATTAATGTGTGCTCATCTGCGACCTGCCCTAATGCTAACGATCTATAAAGAGTGGCATATGACACAATCATTTCATTCTTCAACTCAGGAGAAATTTGTATTGTTCCATTAGACAAGAGAAGAGGGAGCAGTGGAGCTTGATAGTAATTAGACCAATAGAATACATCAACCATATAGCCAATTGAACACAGAATAATTGGCAGTAATTGTGCAACAATTGAGGATTTCTCTTCTCTTGAAAGAAGTTCAGGATTCAAATCAATTTTCACATCAGTTAAAATTGATGTTGACATTTCTATTCCCACACCCCACATATTTAGTTTAATGTACAAATTATAACCGACACCAGATTTTTCAAAATAAGGTGTGACGGTTAACGTGGGAGATTTTAAAACAGATTTCAAATTTTCTATATCCTCATCATAAAAAACCGAGTCTTCTCTCCAAATGTCAGAATAATAACAAACAGTATGCAAGCTTTTTTCATTCCAAAGAGATGCTATGGAATTACAAAGAATGGCATCTAGCATAGGTTGAACCGTTTTATTGAAAACAGGTAAATTACTTTTAGTAAGTATACAAAATAATTCAGTCCTAAAGTTGCCTAATTGAGTAGCGAACAATGGAATTACTGACTTAGCAATAACGTATGGGCTAATAGTCAATGGATAATGAGACTTTAATGTCTCATTATGAGCCATTTTCTTGAAAGTATTAAAAAACTCAAGATCGATATTGTTGTTCCTTTCGGCATGGCCTTCTTCTTCCATCTTAACTTGGAACTCACAGGAACGCTTAAATTTTTCAAAGTCCCTTCTTAAGCTCCGTTCTTGCCGATCGCTCCTACACTCTTGTTGAAATCTTCTAATTTCATCGATGCTTTCCTGGCGCAAACTCTGATTAATAATGTTTGCACCCATTTGGAGACCCATCGTGACTAAAGTACCTAAAACTATGCTCATTTCCCTATTTGATTAATCGTTTCTTTAACAAGATCTTTCACAATGTTTTTTTGTGAAACGGTAAATAATTCATCAATTACGGAATTATTAGATTCATTTGATGATGTTTCATATGCTAATAATACTGATTGATATTCATTCTTTGCAAAACTTAAAAGATTAGGATATTTATCTTGAATCGAGTGTTCAAATGCGAATTTGGGAAACTTCGGTTTCTCAAATGATTCCAAAAGCAAATAGCTATCGTTAATAACAATAGAAATCGTTGCAAAAGCATATTTAATTTCCTCAAGTTTGTTCAACAAATACGATTTATCACTGTTAACTCGAGTATAATTACATTCAATTTGATAAACTTCTTTCTGCAGAGGAAACAATGACTCTTGATTCCAGACCCCTATCGACAAGGAAATGAGATTATCACTTACTATGAATCTTGGAAGAAGAACTAATGTCGGGAAGCCACTCATCATAGCATATATATTTGCTAAAGCTGCACCTCCAACAACATTAGTATTTTCCTTAAATCTTAAAACATTCATTTCTCTTATGCCGACCTCTTTCAACAACGTTTTTATATCATTAACTATCGTAGTGTAGCATTTAGATATTGCATCGTTGGCTGGTCCAATATTGTATTTTCCAACAACTATGTTTAATGCAGCTGTTTCTTTATTTGGGTCAAATGTTTTCCTCTTTTCATTAATTGTCTCTATGGCTATTTGCAATGGCCAATCTGAAAAAAACATTTGAAGATCCGCTTTTGCTAAATCATTCTCTAAACGCTTTGAAGATTCGATACGGACAAAATCTCTTTGTTTGTTTCTTAGCCAAACCTTAAATTTTTTTTCTTTGTCTTCTTTAAAATCTTCGTACTTTTCTTTTTGTTCCAATAATGTATTTTGGAAATCTTGCTCATTTTGGGCGTTTTCCCATGAATTATCACGATTCTTTACAACATTATATATAGACATAGCAGAACTTGTAATAAAGAACAAGCTACAGCCAGAATCCTGAATACCTTTGATTGTGTCACCTAAAAATGAATTCTGTTCCATAAAACATTATCTCATTTAAAATTGATCTTCATTATTACCTAAAAATGAGCTATCTTCAGATTGAGAAAAGCTATCATCTTGTTGAGAAAAACCGTTTGATGAAGAATCTTCATCGTTGTAAATTTCATGCTGAATTTCTTCATTTGTGTCGATTTCATGAATCTTCATATCAGACTCATCTACAGTACATCCACTATCATGTTGATACGCTTCATCTTTTGCTTGAATTGAGTGTGGCGCTTCTTTTTGTTCCTGATTACCACCTTCGTCATGATTGATAAAATCATAAAATGGAGATTGCTCATCGATGTATTCATGCATCGGTTTAAAGAACTTGTATTCCTCAAAATATGTCTGTGGCAATTGGAATGAATTCTCAAGGCCTTCGGGCAGTTCGATAAGAGAAGGAAAGAAATCTGATTTGAAACCCGAAGGCTCCATCTGATGTGTATGATAGTTATATTGATACGGTGCAGCAACTTCCGTAGAAATCATCTGACAATGACCATCACTCCATGCATTTTGAAAGTCTTTAAAATCATATTCAATGCACACATCACCAGAACCAGAATCAATCAGAACGACTTTAATGTCTGATGGATCTTGAGGATTCACATTAACTCCGGCAACGACTAATGCATGATTAGCACCCTCAAAACCCAAGAAGTTTTGAACAGAATCATTAATCTTATTCGTTACATTTCCAAAAAGTTTTGCCATTACACCTGGCTCCTTTTTAACCCATAACTCATCAGCATCAACGGTCACGATAACACGATGACCAGCCCTTAGTTCTGCAATAATATCAAAGATGGTAGCATTGTCTGTCCTATTTGTTTTTAACCCAAATGCTTCCAGAATATTACCAACAGCTTCTTTAGGCGTTCCTCCCAAATCTGGATCTGGATCGAACCACCCTTTCTTCGTTGCAAACTCTATAAGTTCATCAAGAGATACTTTTATACCATAGTCTCTCAAAACAATTTCCTGACTACGTACAGCACAGGCATTATTATCCCCCTGCCAAATATCTGGATCAAATGTATTTAGCTGGTTATTTGATTCATAACCGTAAGTCTTATTCTCACCAACGCCGCCTGTGGTCTCACGAACAGAGGGATCAATCTTGTTAAGCATACTAATAGTGTTGTTTATATTGTTATCTATATAATCGTCAAGAGTTTTGATATCGTCTTGAGTTACAACTGGAGGAATTCCAAGTTCCCAAAAGCCATAATCACCATCATGAATAGACCAGTCATAACCAGGCGTTTCACTTTCTTGACTTGTTAAGACCAAATCATTCAATGCAGCGGATTGATGGATCTGACTCTCAACATCATTTTTTTCACTCTCATTGAGTTGACCTTCAATGTAGGCACCAAGCATTTCTTCTGAGACCGGAAGTTCTTGAATACTTTCAAAATCGGTCAACAAGTCTTTCAGATTTTTCATATTAGACCCCCCTTTCTCAATGCAGCTATAAATTGTGCTTTTGCAAGCTTATGCTTGTTGTAGTAGTTTGGCATAGACATATTTAGTAAATTCGCAGTGTCCTCGTTGCAGTAACCATCAACATAGCGATACGCAATCAGTGCGCGGTAGCGTTGATTGGGCATAGAAGCGAGTATGGTCCTTACGTCATGCATATCGATTTCATGTGAATCTATCTCTAAAGATGTTTCAAAGCGTTTAATTATATCACTTGATTCAATGTCCACTTCTAAAATATCAGAATATTTAACAAAGAGTTGCTTACAGTAATTCTCTGTAACAATCTTAATCCAATATGTTAGGGAACATTTAAAACTAAAACCTTCAAGTTTGGACTTTCCAGTTTTTCTTTGAGGGGTTACAATGAACAGATAGATTTCATTAATGAATTCTATACAATTCTCGCAGTCCGTGTAATACTTTTTATAGATGGAATTGAAAAGCGGAAAGCACTTTTTATAAAAGTATTCTTTCGTGACAAAAGAATCTCGCTGGAGAATAGCTTTGACTATCTCCATATCATTCATTTTGTTTATGTCGACATTTTGAGCCATAATTCTGTTTGACAAAAACAATAACCGCCTTAGGCTCTATCAAGGCAGGGTTTCATATAAACACTCATTACGTTAATGATATACGAAGAGCCGTATTATAAGCAGGATGAATTCTTATTAAACGAGTGAATAATAAGACTCGACAAATTAAGATGCTGCTTAAAAATCGCAATCATCAACATGTATATCTACCAATATACTCCCATACAACTTTAAAAAAGTGTATTGATGAAATGTATTAGAGATTAATTAAGTACCAGCAAAATTACATTTTTTATTTTATTTGACAACTATTTTGCTATCAAAAAAGAAAATAAAAGAATAAATGCTAGCACAAAAATTACTGTAACTCAAATAGCAAAAATCATGCCAAAGTGATAGAAAGATGTTCAATTTTTCATCTTTGATTAATGAACTTAATTTTATTCATTATGACAGGTAGAAGTATTATTAATTATGATTCTCTTTGGGAGAAGATTTGCGAGTGGGCTAGAAAAACAGGACGTGTCACAACTCGCCCGGTTCTTCTTATGTATTTTGTTATGACAAGTAAGGATACACCATGGAAAGATAAGGCAACGATCTTTACTGCAATTTCTTATCTGGTTCTTCCAATCGATTTGATTTCTGCAAAACGATTGCCAATCATTGGCTGGATCGATGAAGCAACGTCTCTTGTAGTGACAATTCAAAAAATGCAGAAATATGTAACTCCTGAGATTCAACGTAAAGCGGACGATGTGCTCGACAAATGGTTTCCTGAGTACACTTACTTTGAAGAGGTCATTTAAAAGACATTTAATAATCCCAAAAAGAAAAACGGCCTTATTTATTGCCGTCTTTCTTCAAATAATACTCCTCTCTTGTGGAATGATCAATAGTCTAAATCTGTGATGGAGCCTTTTGTCAGTATTGTCTCTTTCGACTGACTACCCGGATGTACTTGGCGTTGGGATATTTCTTCCTCGCCTTGTAGTGAACATACATCCTGCTTCTACTCATACTCTCGATCTGGATTCGCCTTTCATCCACTTCCACCTCATAAGTGTAGATCGTGGGAATAGGCATTTTGGTGGTAGTGTTTCCAGCCCACCATTCAATCAATAATTCTTTAATTGTCTTAATCATTTCAGTTGATATCGGTTTATGAGGATTGAGACCTGCTTAGCGGTGAATTTACCTCCTCTGCTGGTCGTGAATCCTTCTCGGTTAAGTATTCTCGACATTTCAGACAAGCCCCTTCCCTCCGATACAAGGACTCGGAGATAAGCTACGGCCCTTTTGTTATTGGGATTATTAAGGGCTTTTTGTCTGTTGGTCTTGTTCGAATTTGAAATAGCCTGGTCCAAGTTGTTCACGAGGTTTTCAGGCTTTCCAAGTGTTATCCCCCGCTGCCTTTTCGCCTCAAGGGATTGTTTTGTTCTTTGTGATATAAGGCCGGCTTCATACTCAGCGATGGATGCAATGATATGAAGCACTAATCGGTTGGCCTCGGGAAAATCACAAAACTTTATCTCAACATCGCTCTCCAGAAGTTTTGATGTAAAGGCGACGTTTCTTGATAATCGGTCCAGCTTGGCAACGATGAGTGTAGATCCGGTTTTTCTACACAGTGCTAAAGCTTCAGTCAATTTAGGTCGGTCAGTTTTCTTGCCGGATTCAGTTTCGACGAATTCAGCAATCGGTTTTTCCTGACCCAAGTACCTGCCTATGATTTCTCTCTGAGCCTCAATCCCAAGTCCTGAGATTTCTTGCTTTTTTGTCGATTGTCTTAGGTAGGCCACATAAGTTGTCTTTTCATTTTCGCTCATTTTAACATTCTTGATAAATATTGAACGGACGTTTAGTATTGTTCAAGAATAGTGGGACCCTCCAAAATCGCCTGGAAAATCCCACTTTCTCTCATTTTTCAGTTTCTGTGATAATGCCATATTCTTGAGAGATGCGTTCCTCGTAATTTTCGCATTTCTCTATTTCACTATCCAGAATAGAAATCAGATTGTCAACGAAGATGTGTTCTATCGTTTTCAAAGTTTCGCCATCTTCAGAAATGAGCGTTACTTCAAATAGATCTTCTCCTTCGTTCAACACTACTTGGACATAGCCGGTGTGAATAAATCCTTGTACATGGAATTTCACACCAACTTCAACGATTGTAATGCTAGCCGGGTTGATTCCCCAACTCATTACAACAAAAGGATTGGTTCTGAAGATGCTGAGGATATAACCAGCAATCTCCTTGCTATAATCTTCGCCCATATCACTTCCTCCTTTTGTCTTTGTTGATTTCACTGATGAGCCTTCGGTTGAGAGCGTTGAGTGCCTTATACAACCGATCATAGCTCTGTTCGAAATTCGTACCTTGTAATCTAAGGCCAGCGCTCACAAAATGGTTGGCTGCATCGAACACGTCTTTCTGTGCCCAACGAAGCTCTTGCAGTTGTTGTTGATCGGTCAGTCTCATAATGCGTTCAGTTTAAGTAAGTGTTATTTACTACGGTTTTGTAAAAGCTTCCAGGGGCAGGGATTCTCACTTTCTTAAAAACCATTTTCCACCAGTCGCTCTTTAGGTCGGGTTTCTCGTTCATCAGCATCTCAACGATTGCAGGGTGAATGGGAAATACGTAGGTTAAGGCTCTCTTTTTGGCCCCATCACTAAGCGAATTCCAATACTTCAATGTCATTTTCTTTGTTTTCTGTGCCATTGTTTTTTGTGTTTATGAAAAAGGCCCCCACATGTTGAGTTTTGTGAGAGCCTTCATTCGGTTAATACTTGTTATTTGTGATTTCTCGGTTTGAATCGAATACTGTCATTCTCGCGAAGTTGTTCAATGACTTTATTAGCTTCAAACATGATAAATCGATCACGTTTAATAATCGCTTCATCGTGAATGACTTTATTGTCTATCCATCTATTAATAGTGGAAATTGAGCACCTGAGGTATTCTGCCAACTCTTTTTTTCCCACGTAGATAGATTGGTACGTTGGGAGATGGTGGTTTTGACTTGTTCTTTATAGCTTCGGTCATGATGATATATATGTCTTCGCCAGTCAAATCAACACCTCGTTTCTCCAGCAATTCTTTCGGTAATTGGATGTCATCAATAATGTCTTGCATAATATTCTTCCTCCTTTCTCCAAAAATCCAGGTCATTCTTTACCATTTCGTAGGTTGATTTAAGCTCTGTCCTGTCAAGTCTGGGATTGTGCTGTTGATATGCTGCTTCTACTTCCCCAAACGTCAAGTCGGGATAGGTTTGCAGCAGTTCATAAATCTCATCATAATACTCATAGAAATAATCGTCGTTGAACCCCATTGAATAATCGCACTGATGATTATACACTCCAGTGCAGTTTTCAATGATATGCTCGACGAATGACAAGCAATTAAGAAGGTCTCGTTTCACCGTAAATTCATGGTCAGAGTGTGGGTCATAATAGCCACAAGAAACATTAATGGCTGAAACCCCAAGACCATTCTCTTTAAGGGTAAGCACATCAGTCATCATCCCTTCCTCAAGATGATAACCGAAATCCTCATATCCTGTAGCCTCGATAAATTCTTTAGAGGCTATTTCAGTGCTGCATATACTGGCGATTAGGTCATTACTGCTTCGCCTGTCACACTGAATCACAAATCTCACGTCTTTGAAGAAATCCATATTGGCTTTGCTACTGCCGACACAACCCACTTCTTCACCAACGAAAAATGCTACTTTAAGGTTGTCGTATTTCATCAGACACTTCAGGCAGATCCATACAACTTGCCATATTATATCTGTATTTAAAACGATGCAAAATTAGATGCTTTCCGTGGTTACATTTGGGGGAGTTTTTGGGCATTTTGGAATGCGTTTTCCCCCATTGGGCTCTGTAAAGTTATGGACAAAAAAACGGTTGCAAAAATTGCAACCGAAATCGAGCCCTATTTATCCCAAAGCATTAGGTTCTATCTGTTAGACGTCTTATAGATGTTTGGAAATCAGATGGTTGAGGGGTAAATAATGATGATTAGAGAAAGGAAAAAACCGCCCCACGGGTTCACGATATGAAAAGATAATCAATTGGTTTTCAGTTGGTTGTCTTTTTTTTGTTTATGAGGTGTTGCATAACTATTGCTCAATAATTGTGCAAAGTTACCTTGTTTGTATACTTTATTTGAGGGTTGTGTGGAGGGGCAAAAGTGAGCGGTTTTATTCGGGATATGATGTCTTATTTTGGATAAAAAGTGTTTGATTTCGTTTTAAAAACCAAAATCGGCAATATGTTAGACCTTATTGATTGTCGTTTTTTAAGAAGAAATACTTACTTTTGCAACAGAAATGAGAATAATGCTTATGAAAAAGTATATTTTTCTGCTAATAGGTGTGTTGGCTGTAATCAGTTGCAGCGAGAACAACAAAGTGGAACAGAAGGCTCCTACAAGGGTGGAGACTGTTGTGGTGTCGTCTGGCATGATTGATAATGCGCGGACTTATGTGGGCATTGTCGAGGAGCGTGAGGCTACTGCGGTGAGTTTCACCAGCATGGGCGTGGTGAAGCGGATTCTGGTCAGGGAGGGTCAGTTGGTGAGACGTGGCCAGTTGTTGGCTGAAATAGATCCGACGACTTCGAGCAACACTGTGGAGGTGGCACATGCATCGCTCAACCAGGCCAAGGACATGGTGAAACAGGCTGAAGCCACCTACAACCAAGCCAAGGATGCTTACGACCGCATGAAGCTGTTGCATGACAATGGCTCTCTGCCGGAGGTGAAATGGATTGAGGCTGAAACGCGCCTGGCGCAGGCAACATCAGCCTTGAATACTGCTCGTTCAGGAGTCGCCTCGGCCACGGCAACCGAGAAGATAGCCCGCAAGGGACTTGCAGACACTCGTCTCTATGCCCCTGTCAGTGGCGTCATCGGCAAGAAGCAATTGGTGGCAGGAGAGACTGCGTTGCCTTCACAGGCTGTGGTGATCATACTCGACATCTCAACCGTGAAAGTGAAAGTGGCGGTGCCCGAAACAGAGATTGGCAGTATCAATGCTGGCACGGCATCCAGCATTAAGGTGGATGCCATCGGGCGCAGTTATAGGGGAGGAAGAATCGAGAAGGGCGTAGAGGCAGATGCTCTCACACACACCTATGATATCCGGATTAATGTCGCCAATGGTGACTTTAAACTATTGCCTGGTATGGTGGCAACCGTCAGTTTTGACCCCAAAGGGACTCAAGCTATCGGACGCCAGTCGATTCCCGTGACATCGGTGCAGAAGAAATCTGACGGCACCCTGTTTGTCTGGATAGTAGATAATAAAAATGCCGCACACCGCACCAAGGTGACAATCGGTGAGACACAGGGCAACTATGTGACAGTTGTTGATGGGCTGAGCATAGGCCAGCGCATCGTGACCGAGGGATACCAGAAACTGAGTGAAGGAACAAAAGTGGTGTATTAGAGTATGGGACGCAAGATGAAATGGCTGAAGTGGCCATTGGAACATTACCCGATAACGCTGCTCATCATCGGCATCTTCTTTGTGCTGGGCATATTTGGCATGTATGAAATGCCTAAGGATGAGTTCCCTCATGCCATCATCCGTCAGGGTGTGGTGGTGGCAGTCTATCCTGGTGCGACGACCGAGGAGGTAGAACAGCAGGTTGCCCGTCCGCTGGAGCGGTATCTCTTTACCTATGGTGAGGTCAATCGTGTGAAGACCACCACAACTTCACAAAATGGCATGTGCATCGTGATGGTGAGACTCAACGATGACGTGAACAACAAGGATGAGGTGTGGAGCAAAATCAAGCACGGTCTGAATGGTTTTAAGTCACAGTTGCCCTCTGGCGTATTAGCCATTGTGGTGAACGATGACTTCGGCAACACCTCGGCACTGCTCATTGCCATCGAGAGTGACCAGCGCAGTTATCGTGAGTTAAAAGAATACAGTGACGAACTGGGTGACCGTCTGCGCAGGATACCTTCGGTGGCCAATGTAAAATTGTTTGGCGAACAAAAGGAGCAGATATCACTCTATGTCGACCGTCAGCGGCTGCAGGCTTATGGGGTGGGGCAGCAAATGCTCTTTTCGCGTCTGCAGTCCCAGGGCATCACCACGATGAGCGGTGGCATCGATGACGACGATCAGCAGATACCTATCCACGTAGAGGCTCAGGACAATAGCGAGGACGAAATAGCCAATCAGATTATCCTTTCTGACCCGATAACGGGCAAGGTGGTCCGTGTGCGTGATGTAGCACGAGTGGTTAGGGAATACGAACCGATGTCGAGTCGCATAGAGCAGGACGGTCATCCCTGTGTGCTGTTGTCAATGGAGATGAATCCCGGCAACA
This sequence comes from uncultured Bacteroidales bacterium, assembly GCA_902800715.1. GTDB lineage: Bacteria > Bacteroidota > Bacteroidia > Bacteroidales > Muribaculaceae > Sodaliphilus. Next base: position 476,894 of record CADCFN010000002.1, on the reverse strand, counting down.
ATGTGCTGCATTATGGCCGTGAGGTGGACAAGGTTCTCAACGATTTCCGTGAGAACGAACTCCCGGACGATGTAAAGGTCACGCGCATTGCCGACAAGCCAAAGGTGGTGCATATCAGTGTCACCGACTTCCTGCGCGACCTACTGATTGCGATGCTCGTCATTATCTTGGTGATGATGGTGCTCTTCCCGTTGCGCTCAGCCATCGTGGCTTCCATCACCATTCCGTTGAGCACATTCGTCTCGGTGGCTTTCATGTATATGTTGGGCATCGAACTGAACATCGTGACGCTGGCAGCACTGATTGTGGTGCTGGGTATGGTGGTCGATAACTCCATTGTGGTGATAGACGGCTATTTGGAATATCTGGGAAAGGGTTACGAACCCAAGCGGGCGGCTATAGATTCTGCCAAGCAATATTTCATGCCCATGATGTTGGCCACCATTTGCATCTGTGCCATCTTCTATCCTTTCCTGATTACCATGAAGGGCATATTCCACGATTGTCTGAAGGATTTCCCCATTACTGTCACCATCAACTTGATGGTATCGCTGCTCCTGGCTGTGACAGTCATTCCTTTCCTGGAAGTCAAACTGATTAAGTCGGAAAGCGTGAAAACAGACGGTAATGCCATCACCAAATGGGTGCAGAAGACCTATGACAAGGTGCTCGACTTTACCTTCCGAAATCCCTGGGTGACCATCTGTGGCGGCATCGCTGTCATCTTGCTGTCCACGATTATCATCCCGACGCTGAAAATACGTCTTTTCCCCTATGCCGACCGCGACCAGTTTGCTGTGGAAATCTTCCTGCCTGATGGCAAGAGTCTGGCAGAGACCACTATATTGGCCGATTCTGTCAGTCATGTGCTGGCCAAGGACGAGCGCGTCAAGGGTATCACCAGTTTCATCGGCTGTTCCTCGCCACGTTTCATGGATGCCTATGCGCCACAGATGGCAGGCAAGAACTATGCCCAATTGATTGTGAACACACAATCAGACAAGGCGACGCTCGACTTATTGGCTCAATATCAGCCACAGTTGGGAGAAGCCTTTCCCAATGCCTATGTGAAGTTCAAGCGACTTGACTATCTGGAAGTCACCGAATTGGAGTATCGTTTCTATGGCAACAATCTCGACTCCCTGCATGTGGTGGCAGAGCGGCTGATGGAGCGCATGCGCCAGATGCCAGAGGTGGAATGGGTGCATACCGATTACTTTCAGCCCCAACCCATCATCAATGTTGAACTTGACCCTGTCGCCTCGGCGCAGTTGGGTGTGACGCGTTCCTCGGCACAGCTGGCATTGAGCGCTACGTCGAGTGACCTGCGTGTGGGACAGATGTGGGAAGGCGATTATGAGTTGCCCATCGTAGTGAAAGACGATGCCGACATAACATTCTCGGATGTCGCTAACCTGGGCATTTCATCACCGATGTCCATCCTATCGTCGGGAATCAACCAAAGCAACAGCACCGTTCCACTTCGGCAGATTGCGAAAGTGTCTCTCCAATGGAGCGAGAGCCGCATCCTTCACCGTGGCGGCGAGCGTTGCATCACAGTGACTGGGCATTTTGTGCAGGGCGCTTATACGGCTCCTGTTGAAAAGGAGATAGCCCGCATCATGCAGCACGAGATTGATATACCTCAAGGTATACGCACTGAGGTGGGTGGCGAGATAGAGTATGGCGATGAGGCTTTGCCGCAGATATTTGGTGGCATTGTCATAGCGTTGATTATCGTGTTCTTCTTCCTGCTGTTCAATTTCAAGAAGTTTGGCATCACAACGGTTTGCATGGTCGCACTGGCGCTGATGATACCAGGCTCACTGATTGGATTAGGACTGATGGACCGCTCCCTGGGACTCACCTCTATCTTTGGCCTTATCACGTTGATGGGAATGATTATGCGCAACGAAATCTTGATTTTCGAACATGCGATTGACCTGATTAAGAAATATGTGGCTGAACATAGTGATTGGACCGTTGACCGCGAGGGTTATAACAACGCCGTGAAACAGGCTGCCTACGAGGCCGGCAAGCGGCGCATGGTGCCCATCTTCCTCACGACAGCAACCACTGCCGTCGGTGTGGTGCCGATGATTATCGCTCAGAGTTCGTTCTGGATGCCTGTGGGCGTCACTATTTTTGCCGGTGGCATCGGTTCGCTCATCATGGTGGTAACCATGTTGCCCGTGATATATTGGAAAGTGAGTCTAAAGTGATTTAATTTGCTATTACACACCTGAATATGATGATAAATAAGATATTTGCTTTCGTGCTGTGTTGCCTATGCTGTGGCTTTGCTTCAGCCCAAACCTACACCCTGGAACAACTGAAGGATTCTGCCCTGCACAACAACTTCACCATCCGTTCTGCACAATATGACATCGAGGCTGCCAGCCAGCAGCGCAAGGAGGCGTTTACCAAGTTTTTCCCAAACATCAGCGGCACGGGATTGTGGTTTAATGCCAATAAAGCCATGGCGCAGACCACCGTCACACCCTCTGAGATATTGCCCCCAGAACTGGGCACATCTTTGGCTCCCCTGGCTCAACTATTGCCAGCAGAAGCCCTTGCCGCACTCGCTAATCCCGTCACCATTTCGATGATGAAAAATGGAATCGTCGCTGGCGTACAGGCCGTTCAACCCGTTTTTGCAGGCGGCCAAATCGTCAATGGCAACAAGTTGGCCAAGGTGGGCGAAGATGTGAGCAGGCTGCAGCTGCAGCTCTCAGAAAACGAGGTGGAGAAAACAGCCGAGCAGTATTTCTGGCAACTGGCATCCATGCAGGAGAAGATGAAAACTGTCGAGGCAGTGGAGACATTGCTCAACGACATTTGTAAAGACGTGGATGTAGCTGTCCGCGCGGGAGTCGCCATGCGCAACGACTTGCTGCAAGTGCAACTGCGCCAGAATGACATTGCCAGCCAAAAGCTCAAGATACGCAACGGCATCTCTTTGGTGCGCATGTTGTTCTCACAATACTGCGGCCTTCGTGACACGTCGTTTGCGATTTCCTATCAGACAGATGCTATCCCTCCTTTAAGCACTAAGCAAGACCATCAACTGGCCTTGCTGGGAACAGCCGAATACCAGTTGTTGGGAAAACAAGTTGAGGCTGCTGACCTTCAGAAGAAAATCGCTATAGGCCAAAATCTCCCGTCGGTCGCCGTGGGGGCTGGTTATAATTATCATAACCTATTGGAAAATAATCGCTCCTTCGGGATGGTTTTTGCAACGGTCAGCGTGCCTATCTCTGACTGGTGGGGCGGCTCTCACGCTATCAAGCGCAAGAAACTTGAGCAACAACAGGCCCGGGAGCAACTCGCCGAGAATGCCGAATTGTTGAAAATCAAGATGCAGAGCGCGTGGAACAGCGTGGAGGAATCCTACCAGCAACTGCTACTCGCCCAGCGAAGCATCGAACAGGCCGAGGAGAACCTGCGCCTGAACCGCGATTACTACAATGCTGGCATGACTAAGATGAGCGACCTTCTTGAAGCGCAGATGCTCTACCAGCAATCTTGCGACAAGCGTACCGATGCCTTCGCCGATTATCAAAACAAACTACTCGAATACCGCCAAGCAACAGGCCAATAAAGAGTAATTGATTATTTGTTATTTAGTTTGCTTCCTATTAGGCGCAAACTGAAGAAATGTGGTCCGTCGCTATTGCGGTTGGTGACTTTTTTGTACTTTTGTGACAAGTGTGGCATTCAGCGCGCACTGACGAGTAATATGAATCGACGACTGCTTATATTTGTGACCTTTTTTGCGCTGGCTATCATTGCTGTGCATGCTACGGGATGGATACGTATCAACCAGTTGGGTTATCTGCCGCATGCGACCAAAGTGGCAGTGTTCATGAGCCAGGATGATGTGAATATCCATGAGTTTGAGTTGGTAGACGCTTTCACTGGCAAGACGGTGTTCCGTTCAGCATCGACACGTGGCATGGGTCCATGGGGACAAATGCAATCGACGTCTCGGCTGGATTTCAGCGACTTTGATGCTGAGGGTGCATACCGCATTGTTGCTGGTGGTGTCACATCACCGATTTTCTCGATTAATTGCCGTGTGTGGGACGGCACTGCTGACTTTGTCCTTAATTACATGCGTCAGCAGCGTTGCGGCTTCAACCCGTTTCAGCGTGACAGTTGTCACGTCAAGGATGCCTATGTGCGTTATCATCCCGATAAGGAAGGGCAGCGCATCGATGTGCGTGGCGGTTGGCATGATGCCGCCGACCTGTTGCAATATACCACCACGAGTGCCAATGCCATCTACCAGATGATGTTGGCATGGCAACAGTGCCCATCGGCATTCGGTGACCATTACCAGGCGAATGGCTTGAAGGGCGCCAATGGTATCCCCGACATCGTTGACGAAATCTACTGGGGCCTGACATGGCTCGATAAAATGAATCCCGCCCAAGGGGAACTCTATAACCAGATTGCCGATGACCGTGACCACATCGGCATGAAACTGCCTAAGGATGACCCTGCCGACTATGGTTGGGGACCCAATAACGGGCGTCCCGTCTATTATATTGACGGCAAGCCGCAGCAGCGAGGCAAATATCTCAACGCCACGATGGGTGCTGCAAGCACTGCCGGTAAATTTGCGAGTGATTTTGCTTTGGGGGCTCAGGTGTTGGCTCCTTACTATCCTGAGTTTGCAGCCAAAATCAGCGCTAAGGCCGCCGATGCCTATCAGGTGGGTATTGACAAGCCCGGCAACACCCAGACTGTAAGCGTCGTTTCGCCCTATATCTATGAGGAAGACAATTGGGTGGATGACATGGAACTGGGCGCCATTGAACTCTACCACGCGACAGGTGACCCGCAATACTTGATGCAGGCTGTGGAATATGGTCGCCGTGAACCCGTCACGCCCTGGATGGGAGCCGACAGTGCACGTCATTACCAGTGGTATCCGTTCATGAACATGGGACATGTGCGTGTTGCTCAAGAAACCGACACCAACAAGCGGCTTCAAGCCGAATTCATCCGCAACATCAAGGCTGGTATCGAGCGCGTGCAAGAGCGCGCTGTGCAGACGGGCAATCCTTTCATATGGGGCATTCCTGGAATATGGTGCAGCAACAACTTGACAACGGCGATGCTCACCCAGTGTATCCTTTACCGCCAACTGACAGGTGACCGCCAGTTTGATGAAATGGAGGCGGCTCTGCGCGATTGGCTGCTGGGATGCAATCCTTGGGGCACCAGCATGATTGTGGAACTGCCGCAAGGCGGCACTTATCCGCATGCAACCCACAGTAACTTTGTCATGGAGCGCGTGGGCATGCCTACGGGTGGGCTCGTCGATGGTCCTGTTTATGCTACCATTTTCAATAGTCTCAAGGGCGTAAACCTGTCCGATGACATGCTGAATATCGAGGGGAACACTTACGAGCTGTTCCAACCGGGCGATGTCGTATATCACGACAACACCCATGATTACAGTACCAATGAGCCGACGATTGATGGTACGGCATCACTCACGTTCCCGTTCTCATTTTACGAGATGGAGGGTAGGGGAGCCAGTGGCAACCTGATGTGGGACCAGGGAGCCATCGTTAGGGGAGACACCACTAAAAAGAAGATTACTCTCGTCTTTACGGCAGATGATCGTGCGGATGGTGCCGAACGCATTATCAGCACCCTTCACAAGCAGGGCATCAAAGGTGCGTTCTTTTTCACGGGACGATTTTTTGACATGTACCCTGATGTCGTCAAACGACTCATTGCCGATGGGCACTATGTGGGCAGCCACAGTTATGGACATTTGGTTTATTGCTCATGGGATAAACGCGATTCCCTGCTGATTACCCGTGAGCAGTTCCGTGATGATATCATCAAGAGTTACGAGGTGATGGGCCGTTTCGGCATCACGCCTCAGCAGGAGCCTTACTTCATTCCGCCCTATGAGTGGCACAATGCCACCATCGCGGCGTGGGCTCGCGAAATGGGGTTACAATTGGTCAATTACACTCCAGGTACGTTAAGCTGCATGGATTACACCTATCCGGGTATTACCGGAGGCAATCCCTATCGTGATAACCAGTGGTTGTGGGACCGCATCATGCGTTGTGAGCGCGAACACACCCTCAATGGCCATCTGCTGATGATTCATTTCGGCACCGATGAGCGCCGTGTGGAGAAATTCTATGACCGGCTGCCTGATCTCATCAAGACATTGAAGAAAAAAGGCTATACCTTCGTTCCTCTTGTTGAAATGATGAAGAACGAAGGGCCCAGATGATGCTCAAACGCACAAGTTAGAAGTCGCTGAAGAAATTCGGGCGAATCAAAATACCGATGCGCAGGCGCAAGTGGTACTTGTTGTAGTCGAGCAGGTTCTCGCCGTAGCCGTCATAGAAGTGCAGCATGAAGTACTGGTTATCTCTCTTGCTGAAGCGGAATCCCAAATTCAGAATCGTATTGAAGTTGAGGTTCCATCCCTGGCGTTTCACAAAGGTGACGTCGGCGACCCAACGCTTGTTGGCCGAGATAAACTGTGAACCTACCTGGAAGATACCGCAGTACTTGAGGATATCCTTGTTCTGCTGCCCGTCGATGATGGGAATCCACGTCTTGGCATACACCTCCAGTCGAGGGTCGATAACCGCCGCATAGCCGAAGGTCACCTTGTTCCAGCTGCGCGAGGCCTCACCGTCACGACCGTTGGACTCATGTTCAAGCATGATGGTGGCATTTCCCACAAGTCTTCCGTTATGCATAACCAGATTCTGAACACCGATGCCGGGATTAAAGTTCAGGTCATGGAAGGGCAACGACTCCTCAAACACGTTCCAAATCGCCTTCTGTGAGTATTGCAAGAACAGGTGGCTGTGGAAGGGCAGGATGGACTTGGTGAGCCTGTGGCGGAAGCTGATTTGGAACTTCACGTCGCTGTTGTACTCGGTGGGCTTGGTATTCAGTGCCGTACCACCCACGAAGTAAGTGTCCTTGTAGATGCCGAAGGCGGGGCGGCTGTCAAAGTCATTGATAATGCTGTCCACATTGATTCTTTCTCGCTCCACGCCTTTTATTGACGTAACTATCTGGCCCATCATAGGTAAAGCGACCAGTGCCAGAATGGCAAGAAATAATGCTCTCGTATATTTCATAACTTCAATTTTTAAATCCTTATAATATTGTTTCAATTATCGTCAAAGTATCGTAAATCCTGATATGGACAAATTCTCATAGGTCATGATGATTTTGCCATTCATCCACAAATGACTCCGTGACTCGTCAGTGTCGTTATTATATTCAAAGGTGAGCATATACACGTCATCGCCATAGGAGTGGATTTCGATGACATGTGAACTGGTGCATTCCCATCCCGACAGATAATGTGCGGGAACACCATCGGTCCACAGGGTGGCGATAGACTTATTGTTGTAATCATGTTCAAAGCCTGCCGCATAGATGTGGCCGTTACACTTCGTCACCGATTCCACGCTCCCGATGATGTTCAGGCCGTCGAGTGTCTCCCTGGGATAGCTGACAGGATAAATCTCATATTCCTTCTCGACCCAGACTGCAGGCTTGGCATCAATGAAGCCGCCGATGATGGTGTGGTCGCGGTCATAGGCATAGATGGCATGACACTCGCCCGTCACGGCATCCTTGGGCATGGGCAGGAACTCTTTCTTGTAATTGGTGTACAACACCGGCAAATAATGACCATCTGCATTTTCATCGTCACCGAACCCATAACCGATTACATAGCATTTGCCTTCACTCACAGCGAGCGCATGCCTGGGGGGAACGAAGTCATGGAAATTCTCAAGCGGGAAGATACCGCTGTTCTTCAGTACATTAGGAACATCAAGCAAATAGAAGTAATAATCCCATTTGCCGATACCGTAGACCCAGTGGTCCACATCATCGATGAAATCGACATGCAGCGTGTTCCACTTGCCGTTTTTCCAATACCCCACGCGGCCCTTGGCATGGGTACCCGACGCGAAAAAGTCTTCTCCATCGGAAATGATTTCAGCTGCATAAAGGCAGTTCGGCAATTTCGAGACCAGATCACCATACTGGTCAAAGACCTCACCGTTGTAGGTCAACACAAGCACCGTGCGCTCATCAACCGGCTTAATCGGGTTGACCGGCTCATGGTGCTCACACGACGAGAGCGACACCAGCGCACACATCATGAATAATTGATATAAAAATCTCTGTTTCATCATTAAAAATTTACAAAACTACGAATCCTGTTGGCTGGATGCCTTGATAGGACATGAGTATTTTCCCGTTCAGCCACACGTGGGTCATGAGGTCGCTCACCTCCGGGGCAAACTCGGTAGTGAGCACATACACATCCTCACCATAGGCGTAGATGCCAATGGCCTGTGAGGCGCCGTCATAGTCTGGATTATACTGGTAATGCTCGGGGATGCCGTCGACCCACACCGTGGCCACCAGCTCCATGTCGGCATTGTATTCAAATCCCGCGGCATACACGCGGCCGTTACACTCGGTGATGTCCTCGATGCGTCCCACCGGGTAACTGCCCTCTTTCAGGAGTTCAGGGCAACTGACTTGATAAGTCTTGCACTGCTTGTCCACCCACACTGCCGGCTCGCGGCCCACGATGCCTCCAATCACGGTGTGGGTACGGTTGCTGGCATAGATGGCCCGGCACTCGCCTGTGATGTATCCCGGGGGCACCGACAAGTATTCCTTCTCGTAATGCCCTTTGTTGTAGGAATACAAAATGGGAAGAAATACTGACTCGTTGCCGGTCAGTTCATAGCCGATGACATAGCACTGGCCCTCACTCACCTCCAACCCGTGATCGGAGGCAACAAAACGCTCGGAGTCTTCGAGCGGGAAGATGCCGCTGTTCCTGAGCACGTTGGGCAAATCGAGCAGATAGATGTAGGTATCCCACTTGCCGATGCCGTAAATCCAGTGGTCCACGTCATCGATAAAATCGACATGCAGCGTGTTCCATTTGCCGTTTTTCCAATAGCCCACACGTCCCTTGGACGACACACCGGCAACAAAATAGTCGTTACCCTCGGCGATGATTTCCGAGGCAAACGTGCAGTTGGGCAGTTCCTTCACCAGATTGCCCGTTTGGTCAAAAATCTCGCCCTCGGTGGTTAGCACGAGCACCGTGCGCTCCTCAAGCGGCTTGATGGGGTTGACTGGCTCGTCATGCTCACATGACGAGAGCAACGTCGCTGCACAAATGGATAGCAGGAAATAAACGAAACATCGCATAATCAAGTGTCTGAGCTGTTATTGTGTAGCTCCACCCAAGGCGATGTACAGGGCAATAAGGCCCATGGCCCCGTTATACATGTTCGTGGCCTCATTGAGCTGGGCATTCAGGAGAGTCTCTTGTGCTGTGAGCACCTCCAGATAGCTTGCCTTGCCATTGTCCATGAGTTCATGGGTTCCCTTGTAGGCTTCCTTCAATACAACCACTTGGCGATGGTAATAGCCATGTTTTTCAGCTGCCGCCTGGCAGTCGGCAAGCGCTTCATTCACTTCGCTGCCGGCATCAATGACCGTCTGCACATAGCGGTTCATCATGTCCTCCTGTGCAAGCTGGTTGATTTTCAGGTTAGCCTTCAATTTGCCTTGGGCATAGATGGGCTGAGTCAGCGATGCAACGGCGTTGAGCAAAATCTTACCGGGGTTTACGACACCAGCGCCAGCACTATTGGTCCATCCTGCCAGTCCTTGAAGGTTGAGTGACGGAAAGAATGCAGCGCGGGCTGCCTGGGTGTTGTAGAAGGCCTCGGCCATGGCAAGGTCTGCCATTTTGATGTCGGGGCGATTCTGCAACAGCATTGCCGACACACCCGACTCAAAACGTCGAGGCAGGGAGAAGCGGCCTAAGCGGCTGCGCTCGATGTGCTGTGGCGGGATGGCCAGCAGGCGGCAGATGGCATTCTCCACCTGACGGATAGAGCGGTGAGTGTCAACAATCGACGTTTTCACGTTTAGGTAGGATGACTCCATTTGATTAACGGCTGTAGAGTAGGATTTGCCGTTCTCCCAGAGTATCTTCTGCGTTTCAAGCGAGATATTCCACAGGCTGTCGGTTGACATGAGGATTTCCAGCTGCTGGTCAAGCAGGAGCAGTGTACAGTACTGCTGAGCCACTGCCGAAATGATGTCGGCACGTGCGTCTTGTTCTTGGATTTGTGCTTTCAAGAGCATCACCTCGGACTTGCGTTTTTGACTCTTGATGGAGCCGAAGGCATCAATATCCCAATTAACCTGCAAAGGCGTGTTGTAGGTCCAGGACGCAGCACTGCCACCGAACGAAGAAACAGAGCCCGATGGGGCAAAATACACTGACGGGAAAAACGCCTGCTTGGCAGCAGCCAACGCAGCCTCGGACTGTTGTATCGCGAGACGCACCGAATTGATGTCGGTGTTGCGCACCAGGGCCGTGTCGATGAGCCGTTGCAGCAACGGGTCGGTAAAGAACTCACGCCACGATAATTCGGTCAGTAAAGTGGTGTCGGTTGTCACCTTGACATTGCTACCGAGAACGTCGGCTGGAATCGTCGCTTGGGACTTGTACTCGCTGTGTAAACTCTTGATGGTGTCGCAGCCCACCAGAGACACTGCTGCCACACAAATGGCTATTATCTTGATTGTCGTTTTCATTTTCAATTGCCAATGATTAAAGTTCTTAGGCTTTTTAGTCCTTCAGGTCAGTTTCTGGAGCCTCCAGGGCGGTTTCTGGAGTAGCTGTCTTACCCTGGAATCTCTCGTGGAGTTTCTGGAAGAATATGAAGAACACGGGCACCACAAAGAGCAGGGCGAGCGTGCCGACGGCCATACCGGCGGTGACACCCAGTGCAAGCACACGGTTACCGTTGGCACCGGCACCACCGGCGATGATGAGCGGAATCATACCCGCAATCATCGTGACCACGGTCATCAGGATGGGGCGCAGACGCTCCTCGCAGGCTGCAAAGGCGGCATCACGGATACTCATGCCCTGGGCACGGCGCTCCGAGGCAAACTCGGTAATAAGGATAGCCGTTTTGGCCAACAGACCAATCAGCATGATGACACCCGTCTGCAGGTAGATGTTATTCTCCATGCCAGGCAGATGGAGCAGCGATACGAGCCAGATGGCACCAAATGAGCCCATCAGTCCGAAAGGCACGCTGAACAATACGGCACATGGCGTGAACCACGAGTTGTACAGTGAAGCCAGAATGAGGTAGATAAGGATAACGCAGATGACATAAATCAGAGCTGTCGCATAGGAGCCGGCGGTTTCCTCCACCTCGCGTGACATGCCACCGTACTCGTAGCTGTATCCCTTGGGCATCTCCTGCTTGAAGACCTCGGCAATGGCTTTGTGGGCATCGCCCTCCGAGTATCCGCTGGCGGACATCACAGCGCAGGTGATGCTCTGGAACAGGTTGAAGTGGTCGACCGATGCCGAACCTACAACCTCCTTCAAAGTGACGAACTCTGAAATCGGCGCCATCTTGCCGCCTTGCACGCGCACGAAGATGTTGTTGAGTGACGAGGGGTCGAGGCGGTACTCGGGGGCAGCATTCGCCATGATGCGATACACCTTGCCGAACTGGTTGAAGTTGCCCACATAGGAGCCGCCGCAATAGGCACCCAGCGTGCGAAGCACTGACGCGGGCGTGATGCCTGAACGGTCGCACTGTGTCGCATCGATGTCGACCTGATACTTCGGGAATCGCTCTGAATAGGTAGACATCGCCAACATGATTTCAGGCCGTTCGTTGAGTTTCGCCAGGAACTTGTTTGCATCAACATTGAACTCCGACATCGGGCGGTCCTGCATGTCCTCTAAAACAAGGTTCACGCTGTTGTTTGAACCGTAGCCCGGCACCTGAGGCATCTGGAAGGGGATGACTAGCGCATTCTTGATTTCCTTGCAGTCCATGGCGAATCGTCCATACACCAGCATGATGTTGTGGTTCATGCCGGGGCGGTCGTCCCAATTCTTCAGGCGGATGATAAGCGTGGCGTAGCAACTGCTCGAGCGCCCGGACATAATGCCGTAGCCACTGACCACAGCATAGTTCTCCAGCTCGGGAATCTTCTTCACCTTCTCCTCCACTTTCTTGACAATCTCCTGTGTCTCATGCAGGGTGCTGCCTTCGGGGGCACGCACCTCGGCAAAGAACACGCCCTGGTCCTCTTGGGGCACGAGGCCTGAGGGCAGACCGCGCATGAAGAAGACGAGCAACACGGCTGTAATAGCCAGCAGTATCCACGCCAATTTCGGGCGCTTGATGAATTTGCCCACGCTCTTCTTGTATTTCTTGAGGATGGCGTTATAGCTGGCGGTATAGGCCTTAGTAACGTAGTAGTTCAGGTTCTTTTTCTCCTTGTTGTCCTTGGAATAGCGCATCATGATGGCGCACAGCGCAGGACACAGCGTCAAGGCCGACACGCACGACAGACCCACTGCCGAAGCCAGCGTGACACCGAACTGCGTGAAGAACGAGCCCGATGTGCCGGGCATGAACGCCACGGGGATGAACACCGCCATGAAGACCAGAGTACATGAGATAACGGCAACCGACACGTCGCTCATCGCCTCGCGGGTGGCGCGGCGTGCATCGGTGATGCCGCTCTCCATTTTGGCCATCACCGCCTCGACCACCACAATGGCGTCGTCCACCACAGTACCGATGGCGAGCACCAACGCGAATAGCGTCAGGATGTTGAGCGAGAATCCCGCGAGTTTCACAATGGCGAACGTGCCCAGCAGCGACACGATAATCGACAACGAGGGAATCACCGTCGCCTTGAAATTCTGCAGGAAGAAGTAGACCACGAGAATCACCAGGATGATGGCGATGACGAGCGTCTCGACCACGTTGTGGATGGCAGCGAAGAGGAAGTCATCGCTGGTCTCCAGAATCTCGAACTCCAAACCTGCAGGCATCGTCGGCTTCAGCTCCTCATAGAGGTTGGCAATGCGGGCGTTCACCTCGGTAGCGTTGGCACCAGGGGCCTGGAACACCATGTAGATGGTGCCCGGCTGGCCGTCGATGTTGGAGGTGAAGCTGTAGCTCACGGCGCCGATTTCCACCTCAGCCACATCGCTCAGGTGCAACAGGTGACCGCCGTCGCTGGTGCGCAGCACAATCTCGTTGAACTCCTCGACGGTCTTCAGCGTGCCCTTGTACTCCATCGAGTACTGGTAGGCATTCTCGGACTGCTCGCCCAGCGAACCCGTTGCAGCGACGAAGCTCTGCCCGCCGATAGCGGCGAACACATCGTTGGGCTCCAGATTATACTGCGCCATCACATCGGGCTTCAGCCAGATGCGCAGGGCATAGGTGTTACCCAGCGATATCACGTCGCCCACGCCGGTGATGCGCATCAGTCGGGGCTTGATGTTGATGTCGATATAGTTGGCGATAAAGTCGGTGTCATACTTGCCGTCCACGCTCTTCAGCGCGCCGATGTGCAGGATGTTGCTCTGCTGTTTCATCACCTGCACGCCCACCTGCGTCACCTCGGCGGGCAACAACGCTGTGGCACGGCTCACGCGGTTCTGCACGTTCACGGCAGCCAGGTCGGGGTCGGTGCCCTGCTCAAAGAACACCTGAATCGACACGTCGCCCGATGCCGATGCCGAGCTGGTGATATAGGTCATGCCCGGCACGCCGTTGATGTTCTCCTCGAGGGGTTGAATCACCGCCTTCATGATGGTGTTGGCGTCGGCACCGGTGTATGAGGTCGAGACGCGCACCGTGGGCGGTGCGATGTTCGGGTACTGCTCGATGGGCAGCGTGCCGATGCAGATGGCGCCCACCAGCGTGATGACAATCGCTATCGCGCATGCCATCACATATCGGTTGATGAAGATGTTGTTCTTCATAGTTTTCAGTTGTCAGTTTTCAGTTTTCAGTTGTCAGTTGTCAGTTTTCAGTTTTTAGTTTTCAGTTTTCAGTTTTTAGTTGTCAGTTTTCAGTTTTCAACTCTAAAAACCGACTGCTCTGACAATTTCATTTCTTTTGGGCTGTGGGGAACAGGACACGCTGGCCCTCCTGCAGGTTGTTGGCGCCGACGGTCACGATGCGGTCGCCCACGTTCAGGCCCTCGAGCACGACAAGGTCCTTGCCGTTGCCCACGTCGGCTGTCGTCACGGTGACGGCGGTGGCGGTGCTGTCGGCCTTCACTTTATACACCAGCGACTTGTCCTGCAGGCGCACGACAGCGTTCTGCGGCACCACCATCACGTCACGCTGGTGAAACGAGAGCACCACAGTGCCCTGGATGCCCGAGTACAGGATGCCGTCGGGGTTGGGGAACGTGGCTTTGCATGCCAGCGAGCCGGTTGTGGCGTTCACCACGCCCGTCACCGTCGAGATGCGCCCCTTGATGGGGTACTCGGTGCCGTTCTTCATGATGAACGTCGCCTCGGGCAGGTTGGCAAGGTTTCGCGCCTTGTCGCTCTGGGTGTACCCTGACGTCATGCCCTCCTCGAGGATGGACTCGGGAACCGAGAACTCCGCCTCCATCTGCCTGTTGCCGCTGACGATGGTCATTTGCGTCATCGGGCTCACCTGGTCGCCGGCATAGACCGTAATCTCGCCGATGACGCCAGCCACCGGTGACTTGATCGTGCAGAAGCCCAGGTTCACCTTCGCGCGATTCACTGCGGCTTGGGCCTGGCTCACCGATGCCTTTGCCTGGCTCACGGCAGCTTGCGCCTGCTTGTAGGCGTTCAGTGAACTCTCCAGCATGTAGTTGCTCACGATTTTCTTGTCATACAGGTTCTTGTTGCTCTCATACTCCAGCTTGGCGCTGTTGGCCTGCGATATGGCAGCCTGCAGGTTGGCGTTCGCTGCCTGCAGGTTGGCGCGTGCCGACTCCAGCTCGTGCTGGGCATTGCGCGAGTCGATGACAAACAGCGTCTGACCCTTGCCCACCTGCTGACCTTCGGTCACACAGATTTTCATCAGCTGGCCGCTCACCTGGGGCATGATGGTCACGTCGGCTTGACCTTTCATCTTGGCGCTGAATTTCACGGGAACCTCTAAATCAGATTTTTGCACAGTCATCGTCTCGAACGAGGACTGTTTTTCCTTGGGGATATCGACGCCGCAGGTCGCCATGCCCGCTGCCAGCAGCAGCACGGCACACGATTTCAACACTCGGCTCCCGCACGGTAACGTCGGGAGATGGATGGATGATGATGATGATAAGAATTTCATAATTGTTTCTTTTACTGATTCACTTGATGATGGTCATGACGCAGCACTTTTTTTACCCGTGGCGCCTGATGACGGCTGCTTGCCTTTTGGGCGGCATGAACGCATGATTGACTTACAAATGGCAAAATTACGGCAAATTTCTTAATGCACTGCCTTTTTGGGCGGGAAAAATCGTATCGTCGCTTGCTTTTCATGCGTCCCACGGCTCGACGCTGCAGGGTGACACTGGATGCCGACCTGCAGCGGTAATGACGTTTTCCTAAAAAATTGCTTGTGCAATTTGTTGGTGATAGTAACCTTCATCATCCTGCATCATGCCGTCGGGTCGAACAAGAGCGGGGTGAGCCACCACCATCTGCTGTTGTGGTCCCACCCCGTCATGTTGCTCATGAGACAGCGCCGGGCGTGCCGTGCAGTGCTGTCGCCCCTGCCGCGCTTAACGCACGGTGAAGGTCGCCTTGAGCGTCAGCCTGTCGCTGGCAGTGCCCACGAGCACCGTGCGCTCGCCCAGCGAGGTCGCCCAGCCGCCCGCCGCCTCGTCCCAGTACTGGAACGCCCTCCCGCCGATGGTGATGGCGACGTCGCGGCGCTCGCCGGGCTTCAAGGTGACCTTGCTGAAGCCCCGCAGCTCCTTGACGGGCATCTCGACCGTGGCGTTGTGGTCGCTCACGTAGAGCTGCACGACCTCGGCGCCCGTGCGGTTGCCGGTGTTAGTGACGGTCACGGTGGCAGTCACCGTGCCGTCGGCGGCGACCTCACGCTTGTCGAGGCGCAGGTTGCTCACCGCGAAGGTCGTGTAGCTCAACCCGTGGCCGAAGGCAAAGGCGGGCTGCCGCCCCTGCTGCTTGTCCGCCCAGCGGTAACCCACATAGATGCCCTCGCTGTACTCCTCGTCGATAACCTTGTGGTCCTCGCGCCAGGTGCCGGGGTAAGCCCCCAGGGCATGGGCGCCCACGTCGTTGAGGTGCTGGTACCAGGTGAACGGCAGTTTGCCCGAGGGATTCACGTCGCCCACGAGGATGCCGGCAAATGCCTTGCCCGCCTCGCTGCCGATGAACCACCCCTGCACGATGGCTGCCACCCTGTCGCGCCAGGGCATCGCCACGGCGTCGCCCGAGATGTTGACGAACACGACATTGCTGTTCACTCGCGCCAGTGCCTCGACGAGCGCGTCCTGACCGTAGGGCATGTCCATGTGCTTGCGGTCATGGCCCTCGGCATCCTGGTAGTCGCTCTTGTTGAGCCCGCCGAAGATGATGACATAGTCGGCGCCCCGCGCCTTGGCAACGGCTTCGGCAATCAGTTCGCCGGCAGGGCGGTACTCCGCCAGCGATTGCTTCGCCACCACGCCATTGTACTCGCCTGTCGTGTCGCCCACATAGCCGCGGGCATAGTCCACCTCGATGCCGGTACCCGCCAGGCGCGCCCTGAGGCCCTCGAGCGGCAGAATCTCGTGCTGTGCCTTGAGCGAGCTGCTGCCGCCGCCCACGGTCATCATCTTGATGGCGTTCTCGCCGACGACCAGGATGCGCTTGGCGCTGTTCACGTCGATGGGCAGCACGTTGCGCTTGTTCTGCAGCAGCACGATGCCCTCCTGGGCAATCTTGAGCGCTGCATCATAGTGCGCCTCGCTGCACAGGAAGCCCCGGGCGCGCCTGTTGTTCATGGTCGTGCGGTAGAAAAGGCGCAGCACGCGGCGCACCTTCTCGTCGAGTTCGCTGGTCGTGAACTTGCCCTGTTCAATGAGCTGCTTGTAGGGCATCGCCATGAAGTAGGCGTCGTAGGCGTTGCTGGCGCCCCACGCAAGACCGTCGGTCCAGCTGCCGAACTCCATGTCCAGCCCGTTCTTGACAGCCATCTCGGTGTCATGCACGCCACCCCAGTCGCTGACCACCACGCCGTCATACTGCCAGTCGCCCTTCAGAATCTGGTTGAGCGTGTACTGGTTTTGGCAGCAGTGCTGGTCCTTGTACAGGTTATATGAGCCCATGATGCCCCATGTGCCGCCCTCCTTGACGGCGGCTTCGAAGGCGGGCAGGTAAATCTCGTGCAGCGCGCGGTCGCTCACGATGACATTGACCTGATGGCGGTATTCCTCGTCATTGTTCAGGCAGAAGTGCTTGACGCATGCCGACGTGCCCGTGCTTTGCAGACCTTGGATGTAGGGCACGACCATGCGTGACGCCAGCAGCGGGTCCTCGCCCATGTACTCGAAGTTGCGGCCGTTCAACGGGGTGCGGTTGATGTTCACGCCAGGACCCAGAATCATGTCCTTGCCGCGGTAGCGCGCCTCCTCACCCAGGCTGCGGCCATAGAGCCTGGCAAGCGCGGGGTTCCATGTAGCGGCGAGGCACGTCAGGGCGGGGAACGCCACACACGAGTCGTTGGTCTGACCCGCCTGCTCCCATTCGTCCCACAGGACGTCGGGACGCACGCCGTGAGGCCCGTCATCGGTCCAGAAGTCGGGAAATCCCAGGCGCTTCACACCAGGAGAGGAAAACTTGCTCTGGGCATGGATAACGGCAATCTTCTCGTCGAGGGTCATGCGTGACAAGGCGTCCTCGACACGCGACTCGATGGGTAGGGTCTCATCAAGATAGAGGGGCATCTGCGGGGTCATTCCCAGCGACTGGATGTAATCCATCTGCGGGGTGCAGCGCTCAAAGCGGCTGTTCTCGGCATACTGCATCAGCAGCTTGCCGAAGGTCTCCTGGTCGGGGCGGGCTTCGCGCATTTCCTGATAGGTGGTACGGGGAGCCTCGGAATACTTCACGACAATGCTGTCCCACATTTCGGGCCTGGTGATGCCCATCATGCAGGAGCTGTCGATTTTCTTGTAGGGCCAGAACGTATAACCGATGTTGGCTTGCTTCATCACGTTGACCAGCTGCGCTTGCCACTCGTTGCTGTTGTGCCCGGTTTCGCCCATGTACATCGGCAGCCCGGTCTTGTCGCGGAAATCGATGTAATCCTTGATAGCCTCGGCAGTGGCGTCGCCGCCATAGCGGTGGCAGGTGTACATGATGTTGTCATCGAACTTCCAGTCGCTGAACATGTAGAAATCGGTGTTCCAGCGGGCGCCACCCAGCAGAATCACGTGGTTGGTGTCCACTTGGCGGATTGCTTTGACTGTACGCTTGTACAGGGGCTCGAGTTTCTTGTTCAGTTCCTCCTTGTTGTCAAAGTAGTGGGCAATCGGCTCATTCATCAGCTCATAGCCGAGAATCACGGGCTCGTCCTTGTAGCGCGCGGCGATGCGCTGCCAGATGTCGATGAACAACTGCTGGCTGGGCTCGCTCTCGAACAGCCACGGATAGCCATGGCCGTCATCGATGTTGTCGCCGGTCTGACCGCCGGGGCAGTCGTGCATGTCCAGAATCAGGTAGAGCCCTGCGGCACGGCACCAGCTCACCACCGAGTCGATGCGGGCAAATCCATCCTGCTCCTTGGAGCGCCCCATGTAGTCCTCGTCGGTAAAGAGCCTGTAGTTGAACGGCAGGCGGATGGTGTTTGCCCCTTGACGGGCGATAAAACTGATGTCGGCGCGGGTGATGTAGTTGTCCTTGAACTTTCGCCAGAACTCGGCAGCAAAATCCGGTCCTACTGCCTCTTTAATCATCAGGTCAATCATCCACGGCGAGTTGGTCTTGCTCAGGCCGAACATGTAGCCTTCAGGGTTGAGCCAGTTGCCCAGATTCGTACCTTGTATATAGAGTTTTTCTCCGTTAGGTTGCACCAGGTCGGGGCCTTCAACACGGACAAAATTGCCTTGAGGCTTGGCATGAAGCCCCAAGGCAACAATAAGAGAGAGTATGATGAAAAAAGAATCTCTCATAGAGTCATTTGAGTTAAAACGGTTACTTCTTTTGGAACACGCGCACGTAGTCCACCTCCATGGTAACGGGCAGGGCGCTCTCGTCAACACCTTGGGCGCCACCCCAGTCACCACCCCAAGCGAGGTTGAAAATGACATAGAACGGATCGTCGTAGGGCCAGTCATCACGCCCCAGGCCACGGTTGTCGTAGCTCAGTTGCACCTTGCCGTCCACATAGGTGGTAATGTTCTTGTCTGTCCATTCGATGGCATAGGTGTGGAACTCGCCCTCAGCGCCCTTGCAATACATCTCATGGGTCACTTGGGTGCCGTTGGAGTGAACATGCGCGTTGGCGTGCAGGCTCGATGACACAAAGTCGGGGTGGTAACCCACCTCTTCCATGATATCGATTTCGCCGTCAGCAGGCCAGGAATGGAAATTCACCGGCATCATCCAGAAGGCAGGCCACGTTCCCTTGCCCTTGGGCAACTTGATGCTGGCCTCGATATAGCCATACTTCCAGCCCTGTTTGTCCTTGGCATACACGCGTCCCGAGTAAATCTTGCCGTTCTCCTTGAGCGCGGTGATGCAAAGTTTGCCGTCACGGATTTCGGTGACAAGGCGTCCCTCGGGAGTCTTGTGGTTCACATAGTTCTGCAACTCGTGATTTACCCAACCGCTGTTCTGCACCTCGTGCCTCCAGTCATCGGCATTCAATTCCGAGCCCTTGTCAAACTCATCGTGCCAAACCAGGCTGTAGCCCTCAGGGGCATAGTAGGCCGACTCGGCGGCAGCTTCCTGGGTAATTTCGATGTTTTTGCGTGCCGACTTCGACATAATGGTGACGGTGCTGGTGCGGACACTGGTCATCGGGTTGGCAGCCACTGTGACAGTGAGCACTCCCGATTGCGAAGTGGAGTTCTTCGTTTCAACGGTGACGAAGTCCTGGTCAGCGTAAGCGCCCCATTCATTGCCTGTCGTGCTGACGTTGATGGAATAAGTGCCGCCATTGGCAGGAACTGCGATAGTCTCCTGCGAGACAGTGATTGTCACATTACTGGGCTTGGGCTCGTCTTTGCCGTCCCCACCGCAGCCCATGAGGGCTACGGTGAGAGAAAGCAATAGAGTATAAAGCATAGTACGTTTCATTTTCTTCAGTTTCTAGTTCTCAGTTCTCAGTTTTCAGTTGTAAGCGGAGTCCGCACTCAACTGAAAACTGACAACTGAAAACTGTTATTTGTGCTTTTGGATGATGATGTTGCTGACCTTGGCCTCAAATCCGGCGGGACAACCACCGAAGTCCAAAATGAACTTGCCCTGGTCAAACTCAATCTGATCCTCACCATTCTTAGCAATGACGTTAACAAACTGGAGCACGTTCTCGCCATCCTCGAGGTAGAAGTCACCCTTGTAGCACAGCGTGTTGGGGTCATTGGTCACGTCAGGATCCTTGTTGACCTTGACGGTGGCACGGGGCAGCTCCATGTTGGTGGTGATGGTAACACGAACGTCATAAGCCTGGCCCTTCTCGATGTGCAGGGGCACGCCAGTGATAGCGCACTGGGCCTGCCACTCAGCTACGGTAGCATTGTCAGCCTTAATGGTATAGACGCCGTTGCCATAAGTGAAGGTCGGGTCGGCAATCTGGCCCCAACTTGCATCAGCCCACCAGAAGGTCATGTTGCCCGAGGTGTTGAAACCGGCACCCAGGTTGTCGGGAGAATTCACGTCAACCCATTCTACAGCCGGCTCATCGGGGATAACGGGCAGCACAGTGCCGTCGTCGTTGGCATGGTCCTTGAGCACAATGTTATAGATGTTGACGGTCGTTCCAGCCTGACAGCCACCGAAGTCGAAGAACAGGTTAACACGCTCCATGTCGATCCCGGGCATGTCGCTCTTCCAGAAGACATAATCCTCGCCAGCCTTCAGGTCGATGCGGTCAGCAAAGTAGAATACATTGTCATCGCCATCCATCACGAGCTTCACGGTGACACCGTTCAGGTCCTTGTCGCTGTTCAGGATGCAAGAGAAGTCATAGTTCTTGTCGGCCGAGGTCGAGATGTTGGTGGTCTTGAAGGCCATCTGAGCCTGCCACTGGTCGGTTGTTGCCTCGGGCAGGTATACGCTATAATCATTGTCTCCACTCTCAAAGGTCGGGTCAGCAATCTGATTCCAGCCAGGAGCGTACCAGAAGAACATGTTGTAGTCCACGTTCTTCCACATGTTGAAGTCGCTGTTGGCGTCGAAACCGAAGAATCCCTTCTCCTCGAACTCGCTAGTGAAGATGAAGCGCCATGCAATGCTGCGGTTTTTAGGCTCATAAATGAGCACCATCTTCTTGGCTGTCAGAGACTCAATGCGGAAGCGCGGGTTCTCGTACTGCTCGTCAGAACTGATGTAGGGGAAAGCCGTGTTGGGAGCAAGCTGGATATAGGTCTGCTTGGTCACGTTGCCGTCGGCATCTTCCCAGTCATACACTTCAAAACTCCAGCTGGAAATCTGCTCGCCCTCAACGACGAAAGCATCCCAGTCTTCGGTATAGGTGCCCCACTTGGTTGTTCCGGTGTTCACATAGGTGAGCCCGTCTTCACCGGCATTATAGGTAAAGGCACCTCCCTTGAGGTTATCGGCAGAGAAAATGATGCGGTCGTCATACACACCGAAGTCCTTCTTCTCATCAGGCCGAGCCGACCACCATCCCGTACCAGCAGTACCGGCAGGGCCGCAGGCCATGTGGGCCACTTCCTTGTGGTCGATGCGCCACTCTTTATTAGCGATGCGACGGAAGTCGTTGCTATAGTCAATTTTGGATTCGTTGAAGGTATACTGCTTCTTGATGCCGGTCTGGCTGATGCCGTTGCGGTTACCCAGGCGCAGCTCGATGGTGTGAGTACCAGCCTCGCTGTTCTTGTAACCCACCTCTTGCAGGGTGGAGTAGGATGTGCCGTCAAGAATCCAGATGGGATAGGTGCCCGGTTCTGGTGTGTAGGTGGCAACCATCTGGTTGGTCTCCTGGTCAACTGTGATATTGAAGTCGACACCGCTGACAGTGGGAATGCCATCAGGGTCTGCGCCGTTGAAACTATCGGGCGAGCAGGCAGTGAAAGCCATAGCCAATAACAGGATTGCTATTGCGCTGCTTATTTTGTTTATCTTGGTAATCATAATTTTTAATCTCTAAATTACTGATTATTAATAGTTGTTCTGAACCAGTGTGGGGTCAGCATCGAGTTCACTCTGTGCCAGAGGAATATACTTCTTGCTGGGTGTCCACGCGTTGGTGCGGTAGCCGTAGTTGTCAGGTAACAGTACGGTAGAAGCCTTCTGGGTAGCACCGGGGATACCCTCAGCACGCACGAGGTCGAAGTAACGCTTGCCCTCGCCACAGAACTCCAGATGACGCTCGGTGAAGATGTCGTCGATGGTAACGGTGTTCAGGCTAGCCAGTCCTGCACGGTTGCGAACCTGGTTTACATAGCCGGTTGCCTCGGCAACGCTGCCTCCGGTCTGGAGCAGCAGCTCAGCTGCATTCAGCAGAGTCTCTGCATAGCGATAAATGCGCTTGTTGTTGTTATAGTTCAGGTTCTTGGAGGTCGGGCAGTCCTGGTTGTTTGCAGTCTGCGGGCGATACTTGCCGTGCCAGATGTGAGTGTCTTGGAAGCGCTGGGTGTAGTTATAACCACGCAGGTCCCAGCAGGTAACGTCACGACGCAGGTCGCCTTCGTCATACATGCTATAGGCTTCCATGCGCATGGGCAGGAAGCCCCAGCCGTCGTTACCGCTGTCCCAGCCTTCACCGCCGCCCCAACCGTTGGGGGAGCACAGGGTGGGGAATACGGTACCACCGGCAGCAAGGGGAGTACCCCAGTCGCGCTGTGCCTGGTCATCATTGTAGTTAATCTCGAAGATGCTCTCGGCGCACCACTCGCCACTCTCCTGCCACAAGTCTTTGAAGCTGGGGTTGAGCGAATATTTCGAGTCGGCAATAATCTGCTTCATGTAACCCAAGGCAGCGGGATAACGTGCAGCGTCGTTCTGGTACATAACCATCTCGGCATAGAGCATGTAGGCAAACGCCTGGCTCACGCGGCCGCTCTCGGCTGTAGGCCAGCGCATGGGCAGCACGTTCGAGGCGATGATTTCCTCGAGTTCCGGCATGAGCTTGTTGTAAATCTCGTCGGCGCTGAGCTGCGGAGCAGTATAAGGCTGCGTAAGGTTCTCCAGATAGAAGGGAACATTGCCGTAGTAGTGCCACAGGATATTGTAATAGTACACGCGCAACAGGCGGGCCTGCATTTCCATTGATTGGCAGAAACTCTGGCTAGCATCGCTCTCCCAAGATGAATACTTGATGGCGTCGTTGCAACGCTTGATACCGCTGTAGAAGTCGCCCCACAGGGTGGCGAGGGTGTTATTGCCGTCGGCTTCAAAGTTGAACAGACGGTGCCAGTGCTGGTTGTCGGTGTTGTCCGAACCGCCTACCCAGAAGTCGTCGCCCATGATTTCACCATCGACGGTGAGGTCATTGTAGGCCGAGCCGTCCCAGTCAGGCCAATGCAGAGGAGCATAGGCAGCAGTAAGTGCCTCGTTGAGCGTCTCCTCGTTGGTGTAGTATTCCTCAAGAGGCTCACCCGAAGGGTTCTTCACCTCAAGAAAACCGTCGCTGCAGGCAGTCAGCATGAGTGCTGCACACAGGCCTGCTATGATAGAAAAATACTTGTTCATATTGATAATGCTTTATAGGATTGTTAGAATGATACATTAAAGCCAACTGAGAAGGTGCGGGCCTGAGGATAGATACCATAGTCAACACCGAGGCTGGTAGAACCAGAACCAATCTCAGGATCGAAGCCCCAGTACTTGGTCCAGGTAAAGAGGTTCTCGGCACGGCCATAGATGCGCAGACGGCTGATGCCAACCTTGTTGGTCAAGAAGGCGGGCAAAGTGTAGCCGAGGGTGAGGTTCTTCAGACGCAGATAGCTGCCGTCCTGGATATACATGTCGCTGCACACCCAGTTCTTGGAGTCGCCCAGGGTAGGCACAGTGTTGCTGGTGCCTTCACCAGTCCAACGCTGGAGTACCCAAGTGGGATAGTTACCCGAGGCAATGTCCTGACGATAGGTGGCGTCGAAGATGTCGGCACCATGTACGCCCTGGAAGAATACGCCCAGGTCAAAGCCCTTCCAGTCAAAGTCGAAGTTGAGACCGAAGGTCCAGTCGGGTACACCGTTACCGATGTTGGTGCGGTCGTCGCTGTTGATCTTGCCGTCGGCGTTGGTATCCAGGAAGCGGAAGTCACCAGGCTTTGATTCGGTACCGTATTTGCTATTGTAGGCCTCGGCCTCGGCCTTGGTCTGAATGATGCCATCGGTCTTGTAGCCATAGAAGAAGGGGAACGGCTGTCCGTTCTCGGCACGAGTGCCGCCGTCGCTGAACTGGCTGATGCCGTAGTTCAGGAAACCGGTGTCGTTACCCAGGTTTTTCAGCTTGTTCTTCAGATAAGAGGCATTACCCCTCAATGAGAAGTGTGCATCGCCGATGTTCCACCTGTAACCGAGCTCAAACTCGACACCGCTGTTTTCCATGTCACCGACGTTGGCAAGAGGACGGGCCTCACCGACGTAACTGGGAATCGGCATCTCAATAATCATTCCGTTGGTCTTCTTGATATAGTAATCAACGCTGAAGGTCAACTTGTTGTTCCAGAAGCCGAAGTCGATACCGAAGTCGGTCTGTTCGCTCTCTTCCCACTTCAGGTCTTCGTTAGCCAGGCGGTTGGCCTTGGAGCCGTAAACCATGGCTGCGGTCTGTCCGAAGTAGTAGTTGCTGGTGTTACCCATAGCAGTCAGTGTGGTGTAAGCAAAGTCACCAATGTTGTCGTTACCGTTCTTACCCCAGCTGGCGCGCAGCTTCAGCATGTTCAGCCAATCGTGGCTGTCTTCCATGAACTTCTCGTTCATGATATTCCAACCTGCTGAGAATGAGGGGAAGATACCATACTTATGGTTGGAGCCGAAGCGGCTCGAACCGTCACGGCGAACGGTGGCTTGGAACATGTAGCGCTCGTCGTAGTTGTAGCTCAGACGGGCAAACATAGACGACAAGCGGTGCTCGGTGTAGGGACCACCCCAAACGCCAACGAGGCTCGTTGCACAGGTCATCTTGCCATCAGCATCGGTAGAGATTTCAATGTCACCACCAGTGGTGTAGTTGATACTGGGCTTATTGGGATTTACAAGATACCAGTGTGAACCACCCAGCTCGTCACCCTTGAACTTCAAGGCACTCTGGCCGAGCACGACACCAATCGTGTGCTTACCGAAGGTCTTGTCATAAGTAATGGTGTTTTCAACCTGCCAGGTGTTGTTGTTGCCCTTGAAGGATACTGCCGAGGTATGGTCGGCATTGTTGTTACCCGAGAGGTAATACTCCTGCAGGGTAGCGCCATTGTAACCCCAGAAGGAAAGCTCAGCGCTGTAGGTGAAGTGGTACTTCAGGGCATCCCACAATTGCAGGTCAATCGAGAACTTGGGCATGAACTTGTGGCTCCAGTTCTTGTTGGGATTGCCATGCATCATGGCGATGGGGTTGTTCTGCTCCTGATAGCTGCCGATAAAGCCGGGGATAGTATAAGGATCACCGTTATCGTCGTAGAAGAGGTCGAATGCACTATAACGGTTAATCATCTCATTTGCCGCGGAACCTCTCAAGGTGACGGGCAGGGTGGGAGCCAGATAAAGGGCCGAACCCAGGGGAGAGCCCCAAGTGGAGTTGGCCTCGATGCCTGTGCTGTGTACACGCATGTAAGAAAGGTTGGCACCCAGGTCAAGTTTGTTCAGGAAGTTGCGCTCTTTGGTAGCGTCGATGAGGTTGAACATGTTGTTGGCGCGGATGGTCAGACGGTCATAGTTCGACTGGCCGTAGTTACCGCCCACGATACCATCCTGGGTGAAGTAACCCAGCGACAAGTAGTAGTTCACTTTCTCGGAGGCACCGCTGATGCTCACGTCATGCTGCATAATGGGAGCATTGTCATTGAAGAGCAGTTTCTGCCAGTCAGTACCGAAGCCGACAATCTTGTCACCGTTGGCATCAGTCAGGTTGTAGGGATCAGCATAGAGCGGAGACAGACCGTTCTGCATGCGGCGCTCGTTCTGCAGGATAGCATAGTCGGTGGCACCGGTCACGTCACGCTTTCTCCAAGCGCTCTGCCAGCCGTAGGAGAAGTCGTAGTTGATGCTGGCGCGGCCCATTTGGCCCTTCTTGGTAGTTACCAGGATGACACCGTTGGCAGCGCGTGCACCGTAGATGGCACCCGAAGCGGCATCCTTCAGCACCTCGATGCTCTCGATGTCGTTGGGGTTCACGCTCTCCATACCATACTGGTCGGTGGGCATACCGTCAATGATGTAGAGGGGATTGGAATTGTTGATGGTTCCAATACCACGGATGCGAATCATCGACTGTGAACCGGGCTGACCCGAAGACGAGATGACGTTGACACCTGCGGCCATACCCTTCAGGGCATCTTCAGCACGCAGACGGCTCTTGCCTGCCAGGTCCTCCGAAGATACCTTGGCAATCGAGGCTGTCACAACGCTCTTCTTCTGCACACCGTAGCCGATGACAACCAACTCGTTGAGCAACTCGGAGTCCTCGAGCAAGGTGATGCGCATGTCATTGCCGGCTTTCACAATCTGCTTGCCGTAGCCCACAAAACTGATCTCCAGCTCGGCTCCAGCCGGGCAGGTGATTGAAAAACTGCCGTCGAAATCGGATGCTACCGTGTTCGACGTTCCCTTCTGCACAATCGTGGCACCAATCACCGGTTCACCGCTGGAATCAACGATGATACCCGTGAAGGTCTGATTTTGTGCAAAGGCTGCTATGGACAGAATAACTGTCAACAGCAGTGAAAGTAATCTTTTCTCTTTCATGTCACATTGTTAATTGGTTAAATAATATAAATATTGAATAGTTGTTGTTTCGTTCAATAGTTGATTTGGTTGTGCTGAGAAGAGGTTAATCCTTTTTTTCGGCTTTCTCGCATTGGTTACGTTTGCAAAAATATATATTAAAATAAGGTGTTGGGAGCGTCAAAAGCAAAAAAGTGGATGTTTTTGAGTGTAAATTTTTTATAACATACTGATAATTAGAAAATTATTGAAAATCAATAATCGTTAAAAAGTGGTTAAAATATAGTCCTACTGAAAACATTAAAACTACGGTTTCATCGAATATTCTGACTTTATTTTGCCATTTTCTCATTAATTTCTCTTAATTTTGCAAAAATCATTGTTCTGATGCTTATATGAAAAAAAACATAATAATATTAGTGTTTCTGCTATGTGTGACTAGGTTCCCGGCAATGGCAGGCGACATAGACCTGGAACAGGAATACAGAAAGCTAGACGAGGCAATCAGCAATACAGACCAGTATGTGGAGATTCGTGAACAGCGCATCCAGCAGCTTAAGTCTGCGCTCAATGTGACCACCGACGTGGGAACGCAGTACGAAATATGCCGGCGCCTCTATGATGAGTATCATCCCTACATGAACGACTCAGCGATTTATTACATTGACCGTTGTATCTCGCTTGCCGAGAAGCGCGGTGACCACATAGGTGCTGAGGAGTGCAGGATTTTGCTGGCTTTTCAATGCTCTGAGTCGGGCATGTATTATGAATCAATGGATGTCCTGAATTCCATTGACGAACAGCACATTAACAATTCCAGTAACCGTCGTCGATACTATACCACGTTGGCCCATTTGTACCGTGAACTGGGTTACTTTTGCAAGGTGCCGCGCATGCAGGAGATGTATTACGCCAAGCAAGACCAGTATAACCGCATGATTGACACCATCGGTATCTCGCCCAATGATGACGAGGCATTGCAAATGAAGGAACTTGAATTTTTTGTTAAGGAAGATGCCCGTAATGCGCTAAGGTACAGTGATATTCGTCTCAAGCAAGTAAAAGAAGGCTCACATGAGTATGCCATTGTTGCATTTTACCGATATTTGGATTACTCTCTGTTGGGAGACTCTGTTCAGGCGCGTTATTGGGTTACCCAGTCAGCCCTTGCCGATGTCCAAAACGCTATTATGGATCAGGGTGCGATGTGGGAACTGGCAAATCTCCTGATGTCAGATGGAGACATGGACCGTGCATACCGTTATATCCACTTCGCGTGGCAATGCGCTAGTAAATTCAATACCGTGAAACGCAACAACCAGATTTCGCCTGTATTGACGGCAATCAGTGATAACTACGAGACGTCGCTCAAGCGGGCCAACCGCCTACTGCTCGTGCTGGCGGTGGTGGCAAGTCTGCTTGCTGCCCTGTTCCTGGGCATCCTGTTCTATAGCAATAGCCAGCGCAAGAAATTGGCTCGGGCGCGTAATGAACTGAGTGACAGTAACAAGCAGTTGGCGCAGTTGAACACCCAACTTTCGGAACTGAACAGCCAGATGCGTGATACAAACCTCAAACTCAACGAGTCCAACCGTGTCAAGGATGAGTACGTTGGGCGTTTTATCCATTTGTGCTCGTTCTATATCGACCGCATGGACGAGATGCGCAAGCGCGTCAACAAGATGGTCAAGAACAAGGACTTGGATGCACTTTACAAGTTTACCGGCAATAATGAACTGAGGGACAAGAACTTGAGCGAGTTATATGAGATGTTCGACAGCACCTTCCTGCATTTGTTCCCCAATTTCGTGAATGATTTTAATGCTCTGCTTCGTCCTGAGTGCCGTATCACGCTCTCTGACCCAGGTAAGTTGAACACCGATATCCGCATCTTTGCGCTTATCCGTTTGGGTATTGAGGACAGCAGCCGCATTGCCGAATTCCTGCATTACTCGGTGAATACCATCTATAATTACCGTGCTAAAGTGAAAAACGGCGCCATCGGTGACCGCGAAGCGTTCGAGGCTCAGGTCAAGGCCATCGGCATGTAAAACACCGCCTCAAGGCCAATAATAAAGCAAAACAATTACAGGGACAACGTCATTTTTTGGCGTTGTCCCTGTTGTGTTTACGAGTAAAAGTATAAACTATTACTTGAGGGTGAACTTCTGGCGCTGGACGTCGCGGCAGTTGGTGCCGACCATGACTTCAAACTCACCAGGTTCGCAGACGTATTTCAGGTCGCTGTTGTAGAACTTGAGCAACTCGGCATCGATGTTAAATGTGACGTTGCGGCTCTCGCCAGGCTTGAGACTGATGCGCTCAAAACCCTTGAGTTCCTGAACGGGGCGGGCGATGCTGCCCACCATGTCGCGGATGTAGAGCTGAACGACCTCGGTTCCCTCAACGCTACCTGTATTGGTGACGGTGACGCTGGCCTTGATGTTGCCGCCCGTGGTCATCATGTTGCTACTCAGCGAGAGTGGACTGTACTGGAATGTGGTGTAACTCAGACCGTAGCCGAAGGGGAACAACGCGTCGTTGGGCACGTCCAGATAGTTAGAGGTGAATTTGCTAAACCACTTGGGATTGGGACGGCCCGTGTTCAGGTGGTTGTAATAAATAGGCACCTGGCCCACGTTGCGCGGCATGGTCACAGTGAGTTTGCCGCTGGGTGCCACATCGCCGAAGACAACGTCACAGATGGCGTCGGCTGCCTCGCTGCCACCAAACCACACGTTGAGGATGGTGGGGATGTTCTCGACTTCCCAATTCATGACTGTAGCACGACCCGAGAAATTGAGCAGCACGATGGGTTTGCCGGTAGCTTTGAGGGCGGTGAGCAGGTCTTTCTGGGCGTCGAGGATAGTCAACTCGCTGCGTGAACTGCTCTCGCCTGACATTTCGCTGGGCTCACCCATGGCAGCGACAATCACGTCACACTCCTTGGCGATGCGCACAGCCTCGTCACGCATCACGTCAACGGGGCGCTCATCGCGCATCTCGCGTCCGAACATCGTCGAGTTTTTCTCCAACTCGGCATCATAGCACACGTTGCAGCCCTTGGCATACATCACCTCGGCCTTGTCACCCACAGCGCGACGCATCGCTTCGAGCAATGTGCTGTAACGGTCGCTGGCTGCAGCGACACTCCATGTGCCGGGCATGTTGGCGCGGGTGTTGGCAAGCGGACCCACCAGGGCAATTTTGCCCGTGCGCTTGAGCGGCAGCACATTGTCCTTGTTCTGCAGCAGCACGAAGGTTTCGGTTGCCAGTTTACGGGCTTCAGCGCGGTGTGCGTCGGTATAGATATCTTTCTTGGCACGCTTTGCGTCAAGGTAGCGGTAGGGGTCATCAAACAGGCCCAACTTGTACTTGGCTTCCAGGATGCGGCGGCAAGCCTTGTCGATATCAGCCATCGTCACCTTGCCTACGCTCAGCGACTTCTCCAACGTGCCTAGGAAACCGTCAGCCACCATGTCCATGTCGGTACCGGCTTTGAGCGCCAGCGCCGAAACAGTCTGCAGGTCGCCCATGCCATGGTTAATCATCTCGCTGATGGCGGTGTAGTCGGTCACGACAAAGCCGTCAAATCCCCAGCGGTCACGCAGCACCTCGGTCAAGAGCCAACGGTTACCCGTGGCAGGGATGTAGTCGATGACGTTGAACGATGTCATGTAGCTGCCTGCACCGGCTTCCACACCGGCTTTGTAGGGCGGGAAATACTCGTTGAACATGCGCACGCGGCTCATATCCACCGTGTTGTAGTCGCGTCCTGCCTCGGGAGCGCCATATAGGGCAAAGTGCTTGACACATGCCATCATGGTCGCTTTGTCGGTCAGGTCAGCGCCCTGGTAACCCTCAATCATGGCACGGCAGATGGCAGCACCCAGGAAGGGGTCCTCGCCGTTGCCCTCACTCATGCGGCCCCAGCGTGGCTCGCGGCAGATGTCCACCATGGGACTGAAAGTCCAGCAGATGCCGTCGGCTGTCGCCTCGATGGCGGCAATGCGGGCCGAGTTGCGGATGGCGTCCATGTCCCAGCTCATTGACATGGCAAAGGGGATGGGGAACACCGTCTCATAGCCGTGAATCACGTCCATACCGAATATCAGGGGAATCCCCAATCGGCTCTGTTTGACAGCGACTTCCTGCAACGCACGGATGCTCTGCACTCCCTTCATGTTGAACAGGCCGCCCACCTGTCCGGCTTTGATTTTACCCACGACGTCACCGCTCACCGTTGAGCCGGTGATGATGTCACCGGTAACGGGCAGATTAAGTTGTCCGATTTTCTCTTGCAGCGTCATTTTGCCCATCAGGTCGTTGATGAACTGGTCCATTTTGACTTGGTCTACAGCCTGTGCCGATAGGGCGCCCAACGCTGCGGCAATTGTGATTAACATACTCTTAATTCTCATCATAAATATTTGATTTTTAATTGTTAGTTTCTATTTAATCTAGAATGCTTGGATTAATGGGTAAATCCCAGTTTCTCAAGCCCTTGTTGCACCTCGGGGCAGCTCATGAACAGCCTCCACAGCAGTCCTGTGCGGTAGTTCTCTATCATTGGAGCGATGGTACACTGGTCTATGGCTAGGTAGCGAGGCAATGTCCATCCGCTCACAGGGCTAAAAGCATCATAGAAGCCATATTTTCCCCAAATCGACTCACCTCGGGCATAGAAGCCCTTGAGGGCAGCCATAGACTGCTCGGGCGTGTAGGGGAATGATGACAATGCCGCTGTGGGTGTAATAACGCCTAGGTCATTGCTGGGGCTGTGCGCCGAATAGCCCTCAGTAGAATAGCTGGCGGTCAAGCCCCAGCAGTCGGGACCGTAGCCGCTGTAATGCTTGGGATTGTCTACGCAGTATTGATAATTACTCATGGCGTGGTTGCGCACCACGTTCCAGTAGTCGGCATACTGGTCTTTCAAACCCTTGGGATTAAGTCCGATCCAGCTGTAGTGTGCCCAGAACAACGGACCACCCGTCTGTTCGGCACCGTTGTGCTTGAGCTCTAGAGGATAGCCATAGGGGGCTGCGTTGCTCTTGATGCCGCCACTGCGTGCCCAGCCCTTGTGATAGCAGGTGGCGGGAACGCTGTGTGTAGGCGAGGCTGCTGCCAGCACATACACGATGAGGCACTCGTTATAGCCCTCGAGCGGGAAATTCATCTCCCATTCATATTCGGGTGACCAGTGCCAATAGATAACGTCCTGACCACCACGTGTGTACCAGTCAAACTCCATGCCTTGCCACAAGGCATTGATGCGTGCCACCAGGCTTTTTTCGGCTTCGGTGTCGCGATTGAGGTATTGGCGGGCGCAAAGCAAGCCCTGCATCAGGAAACAACTCTCAACCAGGTCGCCGCCATTGTCTTTTTTGCCGAAAGGTTTCACCTTTCCTGAGGGACCATGCAGCCAGTGGGGCCACACGCCATGGAATCGGTCGGCGCGTTCCAGGAATCCTACGATGCGGTTCAGCCGCTCTATACCCTGGTCACGGGTGATGAAACCGCGTTCCATCGCCGCCACGAGTCCCGCGATGCCAAATCCGCTGCCGCCCGTGGTCACTACGTCCTGGTCATGTTCGGGATAGTCCCCATCGAGATGGATGCGTTCACATGCCATCCCCGACGTGGGCTCGGCGCCGTCCCACATGTAATTGAAATGAACGCGCTCGATGTAGTCGAGCATGACGCTATCGCTCTCGAACGATGCGGGCCGTTGCTGTGGTTGTGCGTCATCAGGTGTGGGGTCCTTGATACTCGTGTTGTTGTCGCTCTTACATGCGCCGAAGGTCAACAGCAGCACGAGTGCGAGGTATTTCAAGATAGTCTTGTTCATATTATGCTTATTGGTTAATGGTTGATTTTTACGGTTTTGGAACAAGGACCGCAGCCCGTTTCGCCCAGGGCTTGGATTGCGAAGTAATAATCTGTCTCCAAGTCCAGTCCACGCATATCATACTGCGTGTCACCATTGACGGTGATGCAATGGTACAGCTTATCGGGAGCGATGCCAAAATAGATATTGTAGCCGTAGGCTCCTTCAGTAGCAGCCCATGTAATCATAGCATTGCGGCGGTCGTTTTTATCGCGCTTGACGGAGAATTTTTTGACGGTGGTGAGCTGGTTGCCGTTATAATCCAGGCCGAATACCCGCACCTCGCTGAGGCAGAAATAGCCACCTGAGGGCATGTGCAGGTTCTCGATGCGCAGGTAACGGGTGTCAAGCGGCTCGCGCAGTTCAATATAGTCGTGCGGTACATCACGGTCGTTGTCACTCTTGTCCACTACCAGGGTCCAGTGCTTGCCGTCATCGCTGGCAAGGACGCGGTACTGGTAGTAGATGTCGTTGGCACGGTTGTGCTGAACCGTCTTGTGGTCATAGTAGTTGAGTTGTATGGCACGCACCTCACGAGTTCCGCCCAAGTCCATCTCAATCCACTCCTGGTCGCTGCCACTGGCGGCGCTCCAATAGGTGCGCATGTTCTCATCGGTGAGGCTGGCAGCTGTCAAGGTGCTGTCGCAACTCGAGACGGTACAGGGCTTTCCATAGGAGAGCAGCATCCACCCCGTGAAGCGTTCAGATGGGTTAGAGATATCGTTGTCGGCATTCAATTGCGGGTAGTCACCGAAGGCCGTGATACAGTACATCACGCCGTCGGCGTCAAAGGCGGTGGGGTAGAGCCCGATGCGGCGCTCAAACTTGTACTTGAGCGAAAGCATGCAAGTGCCCACATGCCAATAGTTTCCCTTAAGGTCGGCAAATGTGCCGCCGTGTCCCACGCCCTGCACAAATCCGCCGGGCTTGTAACTCATGGGGTTGTGCCTCTGGTAGGTGAACGGTCCCAGGGGGTGGTCACCCACGTAGACGCCGTCGGCATATACCTTGAACTCGGTGCCTGGCGCTCCATATTGTATATAGTACTTGCCGTTGTGTTTAGTCATAAAAGCACCTTCCATGAAGGGCTTGAGTGTCACCTCATCGTCATTGTTCATGCCGAAGCGCTCCCAACCGTGCTTGTCAGGATGCAGCAGCACCAGGTCATGGATTTTGCTGATGGGTGTGAAGTCTTCGCGGCTGATTTCAACGCCCTTGATGGGATATTCGTTGCTGGAGCCGTAGTATTCGTACAGGCGTCCGTCATCGTCAAGAAAGACGTGCGGGTCCCATGTGGGCAGCGTGTTGCGCTCAACGGCACGGCGCCAACAGCCGCTCTTGGGATTGGTGGAGTACCAGATGGGCAGGCCCTCATAGGTTGAGCCAGTGAAAAAGAGTGTGTCACCCACGACCCAGGCTGCGGGGGCGCATTCGTCGTCATCGGCGGGGTAGCGCTGGAACGATGCCTGGCAGAACTCCCAGTCGCTCAGGTTGCGGGAGTAGTGGAAACCGCCCTGGTTGGTCGAGAACAGGCAGTATTCGCCTTGATAAGTCAGAGCCATGGGGTCGGCCGATGAACGGAATGACCCGCCATTGCGGGTATTGTTGTTCCAGGGCTCATAGTTGTAGCTGATGTTGAGAGGGTTGCAATAGGTGATGGTCGTAGCGTTGCGGGGGTCATACCAGCGTGTAGCTTGGGCTCCATGCCGTGGGGCGGCAATGCTGCCACTGGTCTTGTCGGCAAGGGAGATGTTGATTTCTCTCATGCCATTACGGCGCGTCACCACAGTCATTTCCTTGCCAGGGTAATGGATGCACAGCAGCGTGTCGGTGTCGGTCCCGATAAGAGAGAATCGGCCTTGGGCATCGGTAGTGCTATGGGCGGGGCTGTAGAGCCACATCACGGTGGCGCCCTCAAGCGGTTGTCCCAGTTCGTCGGTCACCATGCCTGTCACGTTATAATTGGTAACCACGGGGATATAATAGTCGCTTACCTGGCCCTTGACTACTTTTATCGAGTCGTTGCTGGCATTGGCGACATGGGCAGCGCACATTATAAATATTAAGGCAAGGAAATGCTTCATGTTTTTAAAAAGTTGGCAGGGTGTCGCCTGAGGGGTTTCACCCTGCCAAAATAGAATTATGAAAAGTATAACTTACTCTGATTTAGGCTCATTCTTGAGCGTGGGAACGGTCTGCAACTGGCTCAGAGGCAGAGGATAGTACTTCACGTTCTCGCTCCAGCCGCTGAGCACGCTGGCAGCGAGGCCGGTGCGAACCAGGTCATTGTAACGCTCGCCCCACTCGCAAACCAGCTCCATGCGGCGCTCGTCAAGAATCTGTTCAACAGTGACGTTGGTCAGAGTCGGCATTTGGGCGCGTGCGCGCACCAGGTTGAATGGCTGGTCACCGTTCTTGCCCTGGCGCACTTTAGCCTCGGCGTTGATAAGCAGCACGTCGGCATAGCGCAGGATGCGGATGTTGTTGTTTGAACCGTATTTGCTGCGGCCGGGGGTCAATTGGTTCCTCGGCGTGTAGGCCTTGCCATTCCATGTGTTGGTGTTGTTGACATTGCCCATCACGTTGATTTCATCACCGTCGCGGGTAGTGGTGCCGCCAAACAGAACTGACGTTTCCAGACGGATGGTCTCACCACGCGCCCGTGCCCAGTTGATGAAGTTGTCGGTAATGCCCACAAAGTTCCATCCACCCAGGTTGCCGGGACCCTGGAATACAAACCACTGGTCAGCATCCACCTCTTCGCCGCTGCCCTGACCTAAGTCGGTGCACTGGCACTCCAGCAGGCTCTCGTTACACAACTTGCCGGGAATCTTGAACAGGTTGTAGAAGTCGCTGTAGAGCTGGAACTTGTTGCTGCCGATGATGTCGTTGGTCAGGTCTTCGGCTTGGGCATATTCGCCACGGTTCAAACGGATTTTGGCTGCAAGGGCCTCGGCGGTGTATGCGGTAGCGGCACCGAAATGGGCAGCCTCGTTGGGACGCACCTTCGGGCAGTTCTGGATGGCATACTGCAGGTCCTCGAGCATGTAACGCTCAACGGCGTCCTTAGTAGAACGGGTGAGGTCGCTCTGGTTGTTGTCGCGCAGGATGGTCACGTCGCCGAAGGCTTGCGTCAGCCTGTAGTAGGCATACGCACGCAGGATGCGCACCTCACCGCAGTAGGCGCGGTAGGTGGCACGGTCGGCGTCATTGCTGATGTATTCGGCATAGGAGTCCAGTGACATGAGAGCACCGTTGGCGACTTTAATCATGCCGTAATACTGGTTCCACATCTCGTTCAGACCCCAGAAGGAGTTGTCATACTTGAAGTTACCGAAGTCAACGAGCAAACCTTGGTCGTCAACGCGGCCGCTCCACACGTCACCGTCGCGTACGATGGTCAAGGGCCAGATGACCCAGTGCATGCCACCAGTGCGCAGCTTGGCATAGACGCCCGACACGGGCATGTACATCTCGCTGGTTTTGGTGTAATCGACATCCGACTCGGGCAGGGTATTTTCCGGAAGAATGTCCATCCAGTCATTGCAGGAGGTGGCTCCCACCATCAGCAGACCTGCAATCATGATATATTTCAAAAATTTCATTGTCGTTTTTCTTTTTATGATTGTTGGTAATGTGCTAATTTAGAAGTCGATGGTTACACCAAAGGTGTAGGTCGATGTCAGCGGATAAACCTCGGTATCCCAACCCTCGGGGTCGTTCAACTCGGGAGTGAAGCCATGGGCACCGAACAGAGTCAGAGGACGGTCGGCTGTCGCACTCAGGCGCAGCGAGGGCAGTGTGTAGTTACCCATCCTGATGTTCCTGAAGGTGTAGCCCAGTGTCACGTTCTGGATGCGGAAGAAGTCGGCATCCTCAACAAAGAACGAGTTCACGCGCTGGTCGCTCACGTTCCAAGCGCGAATCCAGCCAGCTGCCGACGGATACTTGTTGGTAGAGCCGGCACCGGTCCAGCGGTTGGCAACCTGGTCGTGGTCAAAGTTGTAGTTGGACTGGGCATAACGCAGGGCGCGCTTGCGGTTGAACATCTGGGCACCCGCGTTGCCGTAAGTGGTTACAGCGAAGTCCAGGTTCTTCCACTGGAAGCCCAGGTTGATGCTGTAGATGAAGTTGGGCAGATAAGAGCCCAGGGTAGTGCGGTCTTCTCCATCAACGATGCCGTCACCATTCAGGTCCTTGTACTTGAAGTCACCGGGTTGCAGACCGTTGGCTTTAGCAGTGGGGTCGTTGGCACACTCCTGTTCGGTCTGATAGATGCCTTCAACGACGTAGCCGTAGAACGAGTTCATCTCCTTGCCCACAAACTGGTAGGTCTTGCCACCGGCGATGTAGGGGTTACCGGCGAGGCTCTTGACCTCGTTCTTGAGATAGGACAGGTTGGCACCGATGTAGTACTTGAAGTCGTTACCCACGCGGTCGGCCCAGTTGATGCTCACGTCAACACCGGTGTTGAGAATCTTACCGATGTTCTGCAGCAGCGTGCCGTTCTCGAAGGGCAGGCGCGGTGCGATAACGGCCTTGCGGGTCATGCGGTAGAACCAGTCGATATCAACGCTCAGGCGGTTGCGCAGGGTAGCGAACTCAACGCCCACGTTGGTCTCGTCAACAACCTCCCACTTCAGGTTGGTGAAGTAGCTGTTGTTCTGGAAACCGGCGATGGTAGCGTTGCCAAACACGCCCGACGACCAGGTACCCGTCGAAACAGAGCGGAAACCGTCGCTGGCAGGAACAGCGTTGTTACCCAGACGTCCCCAGCTGGCACGCCACTTCAGGTAATCAACGACGTTCTGGTTAGCCATGAACTCCTCTTTGGACATGACCCAAGCGGCACCGAACGAGGGGTAGTAGCCCCAGGTCTCCTGGTACTTGCTGGTACCGTCGGCGCGGAAGGTAGCCATAAACAGATACTTGCCCATGTAGTCATAGTTGATACGGCCAAAGTAGCTGTTGCTGCGATAGCGCGTACCGCCATCGCTGGCGCGGCGGCTGTCACTGTCGGTGCTGATGCCGATGTACTTGTAGGCGTCGTCACCGTCCACGATGCCGTAGCCGATGCCATACAGGTAGTTGTACTTGTCCTCGCGCAGCGAGTGACCCAGCATCACGCCCACATTGTGGTCGCCGAAGGTGTCCTTGTAGGTCAGCACGTTGTCCCAAATCCAGTTGTTGTAAGTGCTCTCGGTCTTGCTCACCCATGACTTGTCGTTGCGCTGAACGGCGCTCACATAGTACTCAGGCATGTAAGTGCGGTTGTGGATAGCCGAGTAGTCATAGGAGTAGCTGGTCTTGAAGTTCAGCTTGCTGGGAATGAAGGTAATCTGAGCATAGAAGTTGGTCAGATACTTGTTGATGTCATTCTGGCTGTTCTGGTAGTTGGCGGTAGCAACCGGATTGTAGAAGTTGTTGGTGAAGCCAACCGACTCGGGCGAGCCGTAGTGGGTGGGGAAGGTGGCATCGTTCTTCTCATCCATCACGGGATAGATGCCGGGTGCGTTGAAGGCCTGCTGCCATGCTGCATTGTTGGGCGTGCGTTGCTTGCCCTTGGAGAAGATGCCGTTGAAGCCGACTTTCAGCCAACTGGTGGCTTCGTAGTCGATGGCGGCACGGAAGTTCATGCGCCTGTAGTAGTTCTTCACGTTCATGACACCATCCTGGTGCAGGTAGTTGATACCCAGCGAGTAGGTGGCCTTCTCGCCACCACCGGTGATGGTCAGGCTGTGGTCGGTAATGATTGCTGTGCGTAGCAATTCCTTGTACCAATCGGTGTCAGAGCCGTAGGTCCAGCTGTGGAAATCGTTGCTCGAATAGCTGCCTCCATAGCGGTCGATTGAGGCTTTCATCGTCGATACATAGGCATCGTAATTGGCCTCCATCAGCATTGTGGCATATTCGCTCGAGTTGGCCATCTTCAGCACGTTGGTAGCCTTCTGGATACCGACGTAGCCGTTGTAGGTAATCTTGGCAGGCTGGTTCTTGTTACCGTGTTTGGTAGTAATCAGCACAACGCCATTGGCTGCGCGAACACCATAGATGGCAGCTGCCGACGCATCCTTCAGTACCGACATGTCGGCGATGTCGTTGGAGTTCAGGAAGTCGATGTTGTCATAGAACATGCCGTCAACAACATACAGCGGGCTGCCGCTGGTGAACGAACCGTTACCGCGGATGTGTACCTTGGGACCCTCACCGGGAGTACCGCTGTTGACCACGTTCACACCAGCTACCTTGCCCTGCATGGCAGCCATGGGCGATGATGTGGGCACAGCGAGCAGTTCCTCGCCCTTGACTACGGCAATGGGGGCAGTCAAGTCTTTGGCTTGGGCAGAACCGTAACCGATAACGACAACTTCGTCAAGGTTGCGCACGTCATCCAGCAGTTGGACGTTCATCATTTCGCTGGCTGTCATTTCCACGGCTTGCATGCCCATGAAGGTGAATTTCAGCGTAGCGCCGTCGGGAACATTGGCAATCTCAAAGTTGCCGTCAAAGTCGGTGACAGCACCCATCGTGGTCCCCAGGACCTTGATGGTGGCACCGATCACGGGCTCGTTGACCTGGTCAACGACCGTACCTCTCACTGTCAATGCCTGTACGCTCACAATGGCGCAAGAAACGACGAGCAAGAGCATGAGAAGTCTTTTTTTCATTCGCTTGTTTTTTAATGTTAATGGTTAAAAATAGAGTTACTTGTCACTTTTCGCTACAAATATACATATTATTTACAAATACGAAAGTTTTTAATAAAAAAATCAACAAAAAATGACAGAATATCATTATTTTTGTAATTATTTCCATCAAAATGAGACAAAATCGGGCGTTTTTGATTTCTGATAGATATATTTGACAGGTGGGATTTCAAATTATACTATAAAATTTGCCCTCGTGGATGAAAAATGTTACTTTTGCGGTAATTAATAGAATAACCGTCGCTTTCATGATGGCTCGAATGGACATAATGATAGCAACAGCTCGATGAACTGAACATGAGAATTGGATTATTTGGCGGGTCGTTTGACCCGATACATATCGGTCATGCGATTATTGCCCAGCACATTATCAGTAGTGGGGTAGTGGACCGGTTGTGGTTCTTGGTCTCTCCTGTGAATCCGCTGAAGGTCGATAAGGTGCGTCAGGTGTCCGACACCGACAGGCTGAGGATGGTCGAAATGGTGTCACGACCGATGGAAGGCGTGGAAACGTCAGCCTTTGAGTTCACTATGCCTAGACCGTCTTACACCATCGATACGCTTAACGCACTGCAGGAAAAGTTCCCCGATGACGAGTTTTCCTTGGTCATCGGTGCCGACAACTGGGAACTCTTCGGCAGATGGCGCAACAGCGAGGAGATACTTGCCAAGTACCATGTGCTCGTCTATCCCCGTTTAGGCCATAAGGTGATGATTCCTGATGGTCTGAAAAACCGTGTAGCCCTGGTTGATGCTCCTATCATCGAGTTGTCCTCTACCGAGATTCGTGAAAGGCTGGCCAACGGTCAAAGTGTGCGCTACCATGTCCCCGACGAAGTCCTGGGATATATTGAACGGCATGGCCTGTATCAATCAGAACCCAAAGATGGGTAATGATGCCTCAACAAGAGACAGTGTTAATCTATGCCGTGGCTCCCGCCACGGCCACTAAACTAAAATGAATTAATGGATAAACTGACACCTAACGAATTGGCGTTTATCGCCCTTGCCAACGAATATTGCCATGCCATGGAGCGTGCCACCGAGTGCGAGTCACGAGAGGCATTTGTCGCGCAGATGCTTAAGCTGTTACCACGCCTGTATATGACCATCACTGATATCGAGGACGACATCTATAGTGAGGGATTTATCGACTCGGCGCTCGACGAGGATGTGTATGACCTGGTGCGAGGACGTGTGGCTCAGGTGATGGCCGAGGAGGACATCTATCTTGAGGTATTCCTTGAGGATATGAAATACAGCGACACGCCCATCTCGGCATCGATATCTGAAAACCTCGCTGACCTGTATCAGGAATTCTTCAACTTGGTTCATTCGGTTCAGGATGCCCTCACCGAGACCCAGCATGAAATGCTGTGCCAGTGCAAGGTTAATTTCATCAACTATTGGGGGCAAACCCTGTGCAACGTACAACGTGCGTTAAATGCTGTTTATTACGGAATTTAAAATTAATAACTAAATAATTATGAGTAAGTTAGCTGATAAATATGTATCATCATTGCTGGAATTTCTGGATAACAGTCCTTGCAACTTTCTGGCAGTGGACACCGTGAAGAAAATCTTGACAGCCAATGGCTTCAAGGAGAAGAAAATCGACGACAAAATGACTGCCAAGGCTGGTGAGAAGTTTTTCTTCACCAAGAATGACAGCGCCATCTTTGCAGTGCAGGTCGGTAAGAAGAAACCTGCTGACACAGGTTTCAAGATTATCGCTGCACACAGCGATTCGCCCTGCTTCAGAATCAAGCCTGCTGCCGAAATTCCCGGCGATGGCGGTATTCTGCGCTTGAACACCGAGGTGTATGGTGGTCCGATTCTCTATACCTGGTTTGACCGCCCCTTGTCACTGGCTGGCCGTGTGATTCTCAAGGGCAAGGATGTCCTCCATCCCGTGACCAAACTCTTGAAGATTGAGCGTCCCCTGATGTGCATTTCACACCTCGCAATCCACTTCAACCGTGCCGTCAACGAGGGTAACCACCTGTCGAAGCAGAAGGACATGCTGCCCATCCTTGCCAAAATCAACAAGGACATGGAGTGGCAGAACACGTTGCTCAACCTCGTTGCTGACGAGTTGCAGATCGAAGTGGCTGATATTCTGGACTTTGACCTGATGCTTTATGACGTGAGCAAGGCAAGCTTGTTCGGCCTTAACAACGAGTTCATCTCGGCTGGGCGTCTCGATGACTTGAGCATGGTGCATGCCGCCATCACCGCCATTACCGAGGCTAAAGACAAAGACGCGACGCTGGTGGCAGCCATCTTCGACAACGAGGAGACGGGTAGTGGAACCAAGCAGGGAGCTCACTCGCCCGTGCTGGGTAACATGCTGCTGAGGCTCGTGATGGCATTGGGTGGTGACTTTGAGGACTTTGGCCGTGCCGTTCACCGTTCGTTTATGGTTTCGGCTGACAATGCCCATGCTTTCCATCCCAACTATCCCGAGAAATATGACCCGACCAACCATCCCTCGCTTGGTGGTGGTCCGTGCGTCAAGGTCAATGCTAACTGCAAGTACATGAGCGATGCCCATTCGGCAGCCATCTTCAGAAGCCTCTGCGAACGCGCTGACGCTCCGTTCCAGTACTTCGTTAACCACAGCGATGTGGCTGGCGGTTCGACCTTGGGCAACATCCTCACGGGCCAGCTCGATATCGAGGGCGTGGACGTGGGTAACCCCGTGCTAGCAATGCACTCGGTGTGCGAGACCGGTTCATGTGATGACCATGTGAACATGATCAAAGTGATGAAACAGTTCTTCTCTTGATATTATTGTTGTGGCAATGCCACGACATGAAGTATCAGATAACTGTCGTGATGACATCGCGACATTCTAAACATCTATGTTATGGTGAGTTATTTGCAGGTAGAGGGGTTGAGCAAGGCGTTCGGCGTCGATGTGCTCTTCGAGGATTTGACCTTCGGTATTGCCGAGGGTGAGAAAATCGGGCTTATCGCCAAGAACGGCACTGGCAAGTCTACCTTGCTCGACATCCTGGCGGGTATTGCCTCGCAGGACAGCGGTACGGTCATCTACCGCAACAACCTGCGGGTGGGATACCTGCCGCAGTTGCCTGACTTGGGTGGTGCGCACACTGTACTCGACGCCTGTCTGCATGGCGATGACCCGCGTTCGGGTGCTATTCATGCCTATGAGGAGGCCCTGCGCTCGGGCGACAGTGATGCGATGACTGCCGCCATCCAGGCGATGGATGCTAATGTGGCGTGGGACTACGAGGAGCGCTTCAAGCAGATTCTCACCCAACTCAAAATCACCGATTACAACCAGCCGGTCAAGGAGTTGAGCGGTGGACAGGTCAAGCGTGTCGCGCTGGCCCGCCTGCTCATTGATGACCCCCAGATGCTCATCCTTGACGAGCCGACCAACCACCTCGACATCGACATGATTGAGTGGCTGGAGAACTACCTGCAGCGCAGCCGTGTCACCCTGCTGATGGTGACCCACGACCGCTACTTCCTGGACAACATCTGCAACCGCATCCTGGAAATGGACCAGCACAGCATCTTCTCCTACAATGGTAACTACAATTACTATCTGGAGAAGCGTGCCGAACGCATCGAGGCGCAGAATGCCCAGGTGGAACGTGCCCGCAACCTGCTGCGCACCGAGTTGGACTGGATGCGCCGTCAGCCGCAGGCGCGTGCCCACAAAGCGCAGTATCGCATCGATGCCTTCTATGACCTGCAGGAGCGAGCACAACAACGACGAGATGACGGCGAGGTGGAATTGAACGTCAAGAGCGCCTACATCGGCAAGAAAATTTTCACAGCCCACCATGTCAATAAGCGCTTTGGCGATAAGGTAATTCTTGACGATTTCAATTACACCTTTGCCCGTTATGAAAAACTGGGCATCGTGGGCGATAACGGCGTGGGCAAGACCACGTTCATCAAGTTGCTGCTTGACATCGTCAAGCCTGATAGCGGCTACTTTGAAATAGGCGAAACAGTGAAATTCGCCCATTACAGTCAGGAAGGAATGCACTTTGATGAGGGCAAGCGGGTGATTGATGCTGTGCGCGATGTGGCAGAGTATATCTACTTTGATGAAAAGCACCATTACACAGCCATGGCGTGGCTCAACCACTTCCTGTTCTCACCGCAGGACCAGCAGAAATTCATTGCCAAACTGAGCGGTGGCGAGAGACGACGCCTGTACTTGGCGATGGTGCTGATGACCAAACCCAACTTCCTCATCCTCGATGAGCCGACAAACGACCTTGACATCTCCACACTGGAGATTCTCGAGGAATACCTGTCACAGTTCAATGGCTGTGTCATCATCGTGAGCCACGACCGCTTCTTTATGGACCGCACGGTGGACCACACGTTTGTGTTCACGGGAAATGGCCATGTGAAGGACTTCCCGGGCAATTACAGCGAGTATCGCGCCTGGAAGCAACGACACGAACAAGAAGCAGCCCAACTCGCTAAGGAACAGGAAGTTGCCAAGCCGAAAGAAAACACCTGGGCAAACCGCAGCGAACAGAAACGTCTGACTTACAAGGAACAAAAGGAGCTCGAGCAACTCAATATTGACATCGAAGCCCTCAATAAGGAGAAAGCCGAATTAGACGCCCTGTTTGCCAGCGGTGAGACTCTCGACGATGTGGCTGCCAAAGCCGCTCGCTACCAAGAGGTTAAAGACCTCCTTGACGAGAAAGAACTGCGCTGGCTTGAACTCTCTGAGAGTTAGTTAGGGGGCGGAAAGTTAAAGAATGCGTAAGCCAACTATTAACTATTAACTAAAAAATGTACGGTCTGGTTGACTGCAATAACTTCTTTGTTTCCTGTGAGCGCCTGTTTGACCCGCGACTCAACGGAAAAAAAGTCGTAGTGCTCTCCAACAACGACGGCTGCGTCATTGCCAGGAGCAACGAGGCCAAGGCTGCTGGCATCCCGATGGGTTGCCCCGCCTTCAAAATCAAGGAACACACCGATCCGCGTCAAGTTATTCAGTTGTCGGCACGACACATCTTGTACCGCGACTTGTCTAACCGTGTGATGAAGCTCGTGGGCGAGGAGGTCGATAATCTGCAACAATATTCGGTTGATGAGGCTTTTTTTACATTGAAGCACAAGGATGTGGATACCAGTCATCGAGTGATGGCGGAACTGGTCAAGAGAATCAGGCAATATGTGGGTATTCCGGTCAGTATCGGCTTTGCCCCCTCGCGCACCCTTGCCAAGGTGGCCAATCACATTGCTAAAAAAGACCCCCGCATTACCGACGGCGTCTATTGGCTCATCCGCCCTGAGGCCATCGACATCATTCTGCGGCGCACACCTATCGAGGACGTGTGGGGCGTGGGCAGGCGGCTGTCGGCGTCATTACAGTCACGCGGCATCAAGACTGCAGCCGATTTTGTGAAGATGC
This sequence comes from uncultured Bacteroidales bacterium, assembly GCA_902800715.1. Lineage (GTDB taxonomy): Bacteria > Bacteroidota > Bacteroidia > Bacteroidales > Muribaculaceae > Sodaliphilus. The sequence goes on along the minus strand of CADCFN010000002.1, from coordinate 431,932 downwards.
CGCCATCATTGGTGAGGTCGTTGTATTCGGTGACACTCGAACGCACCCAGCGTGAACTGATGGGGCATGACTGCCAGATTGCCAATCCCGTAACTATTGCCCACAAGACCATAATGACGTCGCGCACCTTCGGCAAGGTCATTACCAGTCGTGACGAGATAGCTGACGCCATCGTCAGTTTTGCTGAGCGCACGGCACGTCAGCTGCGCGACGAGGGTAGTGTGGCGGGTAGCATCATGACCTTTGTTCGAGGGGACCGTTTCCGTGAGGACTTGCCTTTCTACTCTAATTCATGCCAATTGGCGCTCGACACACCCACCAGTGACACCATGACCATTGCGCGTCAAGCGCTCAATGCCCTCAACCTGATATGGCGGGATGGCTTCGCTTATCGCAAGGCGGGAGTCATGGCACTTGATATCCAGCGCGGTACAGCTATCCAACTCAATCTTTTTGACCCTGATGACCATGGCAAATTGCGTCGGCTGATGACCAGTATCGACGGCATCAACAATATGTACGGCAGGCGCTCCATCAAGCTGGCACCAGGTCTACAGCGTGGCGAGTGGTCCCCCAACCAGAACCACTTTAACACCAAGAGCAAGACGCTCCACTTCTACACCGGCATGCTTACTACGTGATTCACGTTTTTTTGAGTCTCGAGCTAATCGTTTTACTTGCGTTTTTTTCTCTTTGTTTGCATCTGTTCATGCGTTTTTTCGGTTGATTTTTTCAACAAATCGAGCAAAATGCTATTGATGTGCTCAAAATTTTAAAAATATTTGTCAATTGATGACAAGAAATGCAAAAATAGTTGTACTTTTGCAAACAAAATTGGACAACTATGCCTTCTATGGAGCTGAAAGACAGATTGCAGAACATGGCGCAAAAGGTGGATTCCCTTAGGCGCAAATATGTCGCGCTCCTGAATGAGAGGAAGGAATTGACGCGTAAAGTCGAGAGCCAGAGTCTGGAGATTGCCAAGCTGGAGAAGGAAGTAAACCAACTGCGCATTGACAATGAGTTCCTGCGTGTCGCACATTCCGTTCCCAGCAACCCCGAGTTGGTTGCTAAGTATAAGAAGCAGGTTGCCAAGATGGTGCGGGACATTGACCGATGCATCAAACAATTGAACGCTTGACACGTGACTCTCTATCGTTATGGCCGACAATAATAAAGTTAAAATATGGATTCAACTTGCCGATGCCGAAAACCCCATCGCTCTGAGTATCAAACCAGACGAGGAGGAAAACTATCGGAAAGCGGAAGAACTTGTTAACACGCTGTGGCACAAGTGGATGAACCGCTTTGGTGAGAAGTCTGACGATATTCTCGCTAGAGTTGCATTCCAGTTTGCACGCCTCTATCTGGAGGCTTACGGTGAAAACCGACAGGTCAATGACTTCCTGAACGATTTGGACAAACAACTCGATTCCCTGTTGGGGAACGAGGAGTGATATACAGTGACTCCTGGCGAGTGAGTGACTGATAACGAGATTAGGTTCCTGCACCACTTTGGGCTTAATGTCTTATTGGACTGGTTTCCAGTCCAATGACGATGTTGCCTTGGGTGGCGCTATTTGTTTAATATATTTAAGTAACAATGATTATAGTAACTGTTATTGTGGCCATCTTGGCGATGGCAATTGGATGTGCTTTGGCATTGTATCTGTCCAAAAAGAATGCCAAATCACGCGCCAACGAAATTATTGAGAAAGCCCGTCTTGAAGCCGAAGTGCTCAAGAATAACGAGGTGATGAAAGGCAAGGAAGCCGGTATGTCGATTAAGAGTGCTGCCGAGAAGGAAGCCAATGACCGTCTGACCAAGGTCCAGACCAGTGAGGCAAAACTCAAACAGCGTGAAATGACGTTGAACCAGCAGCAAGGTGACTTGAAGCGCCGCGGCAATGAGCTGGACAACCTCAAGCTCAATATCGATAACCAGATGGCTGTGCTTGAAGAGCGCAAGAAGGAAGTAGACAAGATGGAACGCAGCGTCCGTGATACACTCGAGCATGTGAGCGGTCTGTCGGCCGAGGAGGCTAAGGAGAAGCTCATCGAGTCGCTCAAGGACGAGGCCAAGACCAATGCTGCCAGCTATATCAACGACATCATGGATGATGCCAAGATGACTGCCAACAAGGAAGCCAAGCGCATCATTATCGAGACCATTCAGCGTGTAGCTACCGAGACCGCTATCGAGAACGCTGTGACCGTTTTCCATATTGACAATGACGAAATCAAGGGCCGTATCATCGGCCGTGAGGGTCGCAATATCCGCGCCCTGGAAGCAGCAACAGGCGTTGAAATCGTAGTGGATGACACTCCTGAGGCCATCGTTCTTTCGGGATTTGACCCCGTGCGCCGCGAGATTGCTCGTTTGGCACTGCACCAGCTGGTGAGTGACGGACGCATCCATCCCGCCCGCATCGAGGAAGTGGTGGCTAAAGTGCGTCGCCAGGTTGAGGAAGAGGTGATTGAAACAGGCAAACGCACTGCCATCGATTTGGGTATCCATGGTCTGCACCCCGAGCTGATTCGCTTGATTGGTAAGATGAAATACCGCTCCAGTTATGGCCAGAACCTGCTGCAGCATTCGCGTGAAACTGCCAACCTGTGTGCTATCATGGCTAGTGAGTTGGGCTTGAACCCCAAGAAGGCTCGCCGCGCCGGTCTCTTGCACGATATCGGCAAGGTGCCCGATGAAGAACCCGAACTGCCGCATGCACAGTTGGGTATGAAGCTGGCTGAGAAATACAAGGAGAAAGCCGACATCTGCAATGCCATCGGTGCCCACCATGATGAGGAAGAGGCAACGAGTCTCTATGCTCCCATTGTTCAGGTATGTGACGCCATCAGTGGTGCCCGTCCCGGTGCACGCCGCGAGATTGTCGAGGCCTATATCAAGCGCCTTAATGACTTGGAACACTTGGCTTTGTCTTATCCTGGTGTTGTAAAGACCTACGCTATTCAGGCTGGACGCGAACTGCGTGTCATCGTCGGTGCCGACAAGATCACTGATGAAGAAACCGAGAAACTGTCCAACGAGATCGCTCAAAAGATTCAGGATGAGATGACTTATCCTGGACAGGTGCGCATCACCGTCATCCGCGAAACGCGCGCCGTGAGCTACGCCAAATAATGATTGCGTACCACGATGGACGAGAACAAGAACTATCAAACGCCTGTGCCCGATAACACTACTGACCAGTGCGTGAAATGCGACGCAGGGGCTTGCAGCGGCGGATGTTGCTCTGACGACATCGGGCGTTGCAATCTCACCAGCACCAACTGGCTTGAAGATGTGCCTGACAATGATTATGAAATCGTTGAGGTGCTCTTTAAGAACACGCGTCGCGGCTTCTATCGCAACAGCACCCACATTCCGCTCAAACGGGGTGATTGGGTCGCTGTCGAGGCCAATCCCGGGCATGATATCGGGCGTGTAGGGCTCATGGGACGTCTGGTCCAGAACCAGATGAAGCGCGTGAACCTGCGTAAGAATGCTGAAATCCTGAGAGTGTTCCGTAAGGCTAAGCCAGCCGATATGGAACGCTATGAACAAGCCAAAGCCCGCGAGGAAGACACCATGATTCGTTCCCGCAAGATTGCGGTGGACTTGGGTCTGAAAATGAAAATCGGTGATGTCGAGTATCAAGGTGACGGCAACAAGGCGATTTTCTACTATATTGCCGATGACCGTGTGGACTTCCGTCAGCTCATCAAGGTTTTGGCCGAGGTATTCCGTATCCGTGTTGAGATGAAGCAGATTGGCGCCCGTCAGGAAGCCGGTCGCATCGGTGGCATAGGCCCTTGTGGCAGACCTTTGTGCTGTGCAACATGGATGTCGAGCTTTGTGTCGGTGGCGACCAGTGCTGCGCGCTTCCAGGACATTTCGCTAAATCCTCAGAACTTGGCTGGCCAGTGCGCTAAGCTCAAGTGCTGCATCAACTTTGAGGTGAACACCTATGTCGAGGCAATACGTCAGCTGCCTCCCAAGGATGTACATTTGGAAACCAAAGATGCCACCTATTACTACTTCAAGGCCGATGCTCTCAAGCGCGAAATCATCTATTCGACCGAGCGCAATGCTCCTGTCAATACGGTGATGCTGACAGCAGCCCAGGCGTTTGAGGTAATTGCTTTGAACAAGAATGGTGTCAAGCCCGATAGCCTCAAGCCCGACGATCAGGACGGCAAGAAGGCTGCTTCTCCTTTTGGTGACTTGCTTAATCAGGACGCCATCAATCGCTTTGACAGCAAAAAGAAGAAGAAAAAGAAGAAGAAATCGGGTGACAAGGCTCCAGCCGACAAGGGTGCAAAACCCGTGTCAGTCGTTGAAAACAAGGATAAACCTGAAGGCGAGCAGCAGGAGCGTGGTAATGCACAACACAACGACCGCAAGCAGCGTCCCGGCAAACCCAAACGCCAGCATTACCAGGACGGACAACCTGGTGGAGAGCGCAAGCAGCGACCTCATGCAGATAAGCCTCAGAAACCGCTCAAGACATTCCGCCCGCGGTCTCAATCTCAATCGCCTGAGGGCAATACTCCACACAACAACAATGCTCAAGGCAACAAGAATAATGCCTCTAACGAGTGACCACCATCGGTGGAAACCTATCATGCATGCGGTGGCAATGACATTGGTCGTTGCCGCCGCCATGCTCATGATGGTGTCATGCGACCATAAGCCCGTGATGCCTCATGCCTATTTCGCCCATCTGTCTCATGATGGTTGGCAGCGCACCATGCCTTTGACATTCCGGCCTGAATATGACGACTCGGCTGCCGCCTATGATATCACGCTTGCTGTGCGTCACGACAATAGTTACCGTTTCCGCAACCTCTCGCTCGTGGTTGACATCTTTGCCGAAGACTCGACCGTTAACCGTCAGACGGTGGATATGGCGCTTGCCGATGAGTACGGCAATTGGACGGGTGGGGGATTCGGCGCTCTTTATCAGGATCAGATGACCATAGCGCGTGCAGCCAGTCCTGCTGATGCCCGTTCGGTCGTTATTTGGCAGGCGATGCCAGGCTGCGATACATTGCAGGGACTGGTCAATGTGGGCATCATTGTGGCGCCGAAGTAGCATTGAAGTGAAAAAAATTTTGTTATTTCGTTAATAATTTATAATTTTGCCGTGATATAGAACTGTTATCATGAAGATAGATATATCAGAAGCCCGCGAGACGGGTATACAACTGCTGAAGTATGGTGTGATAGGTGTGCTCAACACGCTCATCACATTGGTTACATTTTATCTTCTAAACACCAGACTTGGCCTTTCTTATGGTATATCTAACGTGACGGGCTATATTCTGGGTGTCATTAACAGTTTTCTGTGGAACCGCAATTGGGTGTTCAAGACCAAGAACAACTTGAAGCGTGAGCTCTTCCTGTTCGTGTGCGGTTTCCTTATCTGCCTTGCTTTACAGCTCTGTGTCAGCTGGATTCTTCTTGAAGGACTCGGCTGGAAGAACCTCCCCGACGACATCATCCCCTTCTTCCCGATGATGAAGGCTGGTCAAAACATCGTCATGGTACTCGCCATGGTGGTTTACACGCTTGCCAATTACGCCTATAACCGCTTCGTCACCTTCCGTGTCGATCCCCGCGGTGTAAAGTAATCGTTCTTTCTGGACAATCACTTTTTTACATTTGGTAAATATTCGATAATTATGAAATGTGAAAGCATTATTCTATTGTTTGTGGTTATGGCTATTGCCGTAATGACCTCTTGTAGGGTTGTGGCTCAACAGAATGCCTCAATGAAGAATCCGCTTGCAGTGCCGACGGTGGCACTCGACAAGTATGGATTGTTCACAGTAGAGGATTGCCCGACAACGCATGATTTGCTAGAGGTAATACTGCATGAGGGCGAATATTGCATTGATAGAGTGGAAATCTTTACTGACGGAATGCGGATGCAGAGCCTGCCAATTCGCGAGGATGATTCAATCGTGCGCAAGGTGGTACATTTTCTGGACGCCAATTTTGACGGTTATGTCGATATATTGATTGGACCTGGATGTAACCGCGAGTATAGTGCTTTGATTCTATGGGACCCCAACGAGAACCTCTTTGTGCGAGGCACTAATGACGGGTTCAGCGTGTTCAATGGCGATTTCTTCTACGATCCTGGTCACAAGACAGTTTATCGCAGGACTTCAAGTTCGTTTGCCGAGACGACATACACTAAGATGACTTGGCTAGGCACTGACCTCCAAAGTGAAGAAACTTTCCTGATAATTAGCGACAAGTCCTATTATGACAGTTACCATGTGACTCACAGCTATACAGTGCGCAACTATTACTCCGACGAAGACATTATCAGCACTGACGACCCGACTGAGATTCTTGCTCCGTGGGATAAATGGGCCAATAATTTGTTTGATGAGTGACCAAAATGGTAAAATAGTTGTCATTTGGTAAGATTAAAAACATGATTTCTTTGTCTGTCAGGCATTGAAATCATTTTTTTCTATGTATATTTGCGGTAAGAAAACGACATCACCTATGGCAGTAAAACGAGAATCGGTTACTTTCACCGCATTAAGCAAGGAAATCAAGAGCGGCAAGTTCAGGAACATATACGTTCTGCAAGGCGAGGAACCATACTACATCGACTACTTGCAGCAGCTTATTATCGACACTGCGCTCACCGAGGACCAGCGCGATTTCAATTTAACACTCTTCTATGGCAACAATACCAATGTGCGTGATGTGGTAAGTACTTGTTGCCAGTATCCTGCGTTCTCGCAGTATAAGGTTGTCGTGGTCAGAGAAGCGCAGCTAATACCGAAACTGCCTGGACACAAAGATGATTTTGACATTTTTGCATCCTATGCCGAACGTCCATTGGCGTCTACAATTCTTGTAATCTGCCATAAGGGCGCTACATTGAAGAGCAAACCGTTTACCGATGCGCTCAAAGCCAATAAGAGCGGCGTCATCTTTGACTCCAATAAAGTGAAGGAAGGCCGTGATCTTGAGGGGCTGATTGTGAATTATGCTAATTCATTGGAGTGTAATATCGACCATAAGGCAACCAGCATGCTTGCCGACCACATTGGTACCGACATAGCACGTCTGTTCAGTGAACTTGACAAATTGGCGATGCTTACCGATGATAACAACATCACGCCAGAACTCATTGAGCGCAATATCGGAATCAGCAAGGACTTCAACAACTTTGAGCTAGAAGAAGCACTCAGCAAGCGTGATGCCGAAAAGGCTTTCCGTATTGTGGACTACTTTGAACGTAATCCCAAGAACAATCCTTTTGTCGTGAGCGTCGCTATACTCTTCTCGTTTTTTTCTAATGTGTTGCTTGCAGCGACAGCACGCGACAAGAGCCTCGAGGGCATTATGGCTGTTGTGGGCACACGCAGCCAGTGGCGTGCCCGTAAATTCATTGACGCAGCACAAGTTTATAATACTCGCTCGTTGATTAACATTATCGCCTTTCTGCGCGAGTGTGATACCCGCAGCAAGGGTATCGGCTCCCGTCAAGACTCTTATGCCCTGCTCAAGGAACTGGTGTATAAAATCCTCCATGCGTAATGTGCCCTGAGTTTGGTATGGTCAAGGGGAGTGCCAGTTTTTAGTTTTTTATGATGGCGGTTTGTCAATCATTAATTATATTTGCATGATAATCAGTGTTTAACCAGATAAAAACAATTATGAGACATCTTTTCTTGACGATTATTTGCCTGCTGTTCATTGGAAATGCCGCTATGTATGCCTCCACGAAATATGTGGGTGGTGACATTTCATTATTGACTAAATATGAGGAACATGGCGCCATCTATTATAATGAAAGCGGGACAAGGATTACCAATATGCTCTCTTACCTGAAGGATAATGGCATGAATGCGATGCGTGTGCGCTTGTTTGTGGATCCTTCTAAGGCAAATGCCGAAGATCAGGGCGAGGGTGTATGCCAGGACTTGCCTTATGTGCTTGCGTTGGGTAAACGCATCAAGGAGGCTGGTTTTAATCTCTTGCTTGACATCCACTACAGCGACACTTGGACAGACCCCGGGCAGCACTCCACACCATCATCATGGACTGTGGCTAGCGCTCTTGCTGACAGTGTGTACAGCTACACCAAACGAGTGCTCACTGCCATGAACGCTGTCGGTGCATCTCCCGACTTCGTTCAGGTTGGTAATGAAGTGACTTACGGCATGTTATGGCCGACGGGACATTGCTATCCCAGTGGTGCAAATTATGGCTCAGGTACGTTTGCCAATTTTGCCAACTACCTGAAGCAGGGTATCAAGGCTTGCCGTGAGGTTTGTCCCGATGCTCAAATCGTTGTGCATACCGAGATGGCGCGCGCGAGCAATGTCTTGTCATTTTATCAGGTTCTCAGTGGCTACACTACTGATTTTGAGATTATTGGACTCAGTTATTATCCTTATTGGCATGGTGGATTGAGTGTTTTGGACGATTTGTTGTCCAATCTGGAATCTTCTTATCCTGCCAAGAAAATACAGATTGTGGAAACTGGCTATCCCCATGCTTACTATCCCAGTGGTGCTTCTTATGACTTACAGTCGATATGGCCTGCAACCGAGGCTGGGCAGAAGGCATTCACCGTTGACCTTATCAACACGCTCAATAACCACGAGTCGGTGAATGGTTTGTACTGGTGGTTCCCCGAAGCTAATGAGTATGGCATCAACTATACTAACCATGTCACTACCGATTGGTATAACTGTGGTTGGTGGGATAATCAAACGGGTCAAGTCATGGATGCCCTTTTTGAGATGAAAAACTTTGACAATGACCCTGCGACATCCGTTAGTTTTTACATCGTGGGCGGCGAGGGCAACTGGAACCTGGTTGAGCCATTAGGCAAGATGACCAATATGGGCAATGGCATCTATGTAGATACACTTTGTATCAGTGCCCCAATTTATTTCGTCTTTGCTGATGGCGGACCTGACTTGTGGAATGACGATTGGAATGTTTTCAATAGCCAGTATCGTTTTGGTCCAACGGCTACGACAACTGTCACAACCGGCATGCAGTATAGTACAGCTCGCCGCAATAACAATTACTCTTATTACTTTACTGGTGACGGCAGCGATTACCAGATCACATTGGATGCCGAAAACCTGTCGTTCAGAATAGATGTCATCGTTCCTCAACCCGTACTGTTGTTGGGTGACGTGAATGATGACGGACTAGTGAGCATCGGTGATGTGTCTGCTTTGATTGACTTTATCTTGGGCACAGCGACAGAGCCTTTCAACCAACAGAATGCCGATATCTCGCAAGATAGTGTCATCTCCATTGCCGATGTGACTATGCTGATCGACTTTCTTCTTGAGAATAATTGAGAGTAGTGCTTAAGGTGTCTGGATGATAGCTCAATCGGCACATGCTGCTTCAAGGCTTCTCTTAGTCGCTGCGCTAATGAAATAAAATGAATCATTAACAATTAATACATGATGAAAAGATTATTATTGTCTATTGTTGCAGCCACAACGCTGGTAGGGGCTTTTGCTCAGTTGCAGAGCGGACCGTTAAGCCCTGTCAGTCGGTTTATGGACGAATATGTTACCCACATGGGGTTCATCAAGTCCAATAACATGAAGGCTGAATCAATGTTTGAGCGTGAGTATGCACCAACACGCATGATTAAAGGCGTGGAGTATGCCGATGCGTTTATCGGATTCTCAGACCCAGCTGTTGTTTCAAAGTTGAAGGCTCAAGGCGTTATCGTTAATTGTGTTTTTGACGATTTCTTGACGGCACAGATACCTTTAACCAGTCTGGAACATGTGTCCAAACTGTCGGGTGTGAATTCAGTGGAGATGAGTCGCTTGCTGGAGATGTGCACTGATAGCACTTTGCGAAAGACCAATGCCGGAATGGTCCTGAATGGTTTGGATTATGGACTGCCTCAAGCCTATGATGGCTCAGGTGTGATTGTAGGTATTATCGATTTTGGCTTTGATTATCAGCATAGTGCTTTCCGTCGCACTGACGATCCCAGTAAAAACAGAATTTTGAGGGTATACGATACACAAAATTCTACTGGTCACCCGGTTGTCATAGGGGATAATACTTTATCTGGCTCGGTTTTCATGGGAGAGCAGATTGATACCTTGACTACTGATTGCTTTGAAACCCATGGCACTCACACAACTAGCATTGCTGCGGGTAACCATATAGGCGGTTATGGAGGTATGGCTCCTGGTGCAGATATTGTTGTCTGTGCTTGCCGCTCGTTGAACATTGCCATTTCTGAAGTAGAGGTTGTAAACTGCATCAAGTATATCTATTCTTATGCCGATAGTGTGGGTAAACCTTGTGTAATCAGTTTGAGTGTAAGTACAACCAATGGTCCCCACGATGGAAGCGATTATATTTCAAAAGCATTAGCTAAATTAGTTGGCCCAGGTCGAGTCTTTGTCATTGCTGCAGGTAATAACGGTAACAGGGGATTCTATTGTTCAGGACAAGCAACAATGACTAAACCGGTGAACATGTTATTAGGTTATATGCCTGATAATTATAGTTTCTATGTTGATGAGTATTACTATTATGGCTCTACATGGATTGAATCATGGATTCGTGATAAATATGTTTGTCCGGTCGTCAAGTTCCATATTTTTGACAGAATTACGAAACACATAGTTTGGGAGTCGGACTACATCACACAGTACAAGAAGATTTATTCATCGGAATACAGTGATTATTTCAAACCTGATCCTTCAGTCAGTGATGATGGATTTATGGAAGCCTCTATCTCATGCGACCTTTCGGCTGGCAAGTATAAGGTCGCAACCAAAATCCGCAATTTGAAAACCACTGCTTCAACCTATAACACTAACAATGACCGTACCGAAAGCCGATATAGGATAGGTATGTCTTTCTATGCCCCCAAAGTTTATAATCCAAAGTGGAATGAAAGCTGTTTCGTTGACTCATGGCAGTGCAATTCCTCTGCAGTGAGGGGTGAATACAATGGTGTTGTTTATGTTGATGAAGTGCAAGAGGATGGCTCTATCTTAACAAAAGAGGTTGAAGGGTTTTACTCTAGGCCATCGAGCGAATGCTCAATTGGAACTCATGCTGTGCATGACTCCATTATTTCAGCTGGTGGATATGTTGCAAGAAATAGGTATTTTTCTTGGGGAAAAGGCACTTATGTGACAGATGATGTCACTGTTGGCTCATATTATAATAAGTCAAGCTATCAGAGGGCAGGCACGGGACCGACCCAGAAAGCTTTGCCTACAGTTGTTGCGCCGTCTGTTAACGTGGTTTCTGCCATCAGTCGGTATTCCACTTTTTACATGACAGAACCGGGTATCCGTTATTTAGTGTGGAAGAATCCCAATGATTGTTTCTGGGGTGTGATGACCGGTACTTCAATGGCGTCACCTACTGTAGCAGGTATCATAGCGCAGTGGTTGCAGATTAAGCCGGATTTGTGCCCAGGTGACATTAAGCGAATCATCGCCGAAACGGCAATAAAAGACGATTTTACAGCTAATCCGGATTCTTATTTCCGCTATGGTCCGAATGGCAAGATTGATGCTTTGGCTGGAGCGAGATACATTCTTTCCTTAATCGAAGAACCCGAAGATCCCATAATTATGGGTGACGTCAATGGAAGTGGTACTATATCCATTGCAGACGTAACATTGATGATTGACTATATTTTACGTCTTGAAGTGGAAGGGTTCATTTATGAGGCTGGAGATTTAAATCAAGACGGGAATGTCAGTATTCCCGATGTAACAGAATTGATTGACATCATCAACTTTAAGGATGACGTTAGTTTCTAGATTCTGTAAATGATAGATTTTGCTAGTGGAGGGGTGAACAGCCCCTCCTTTTTTGATAGAATAGACCTTTATTTCAGTCGGTAAAAGTAGCCCAGTGTCACCATGATTGTCATGGAGTTGGAACTGGAAAAAACGTCTGTCTTGTGGCTGGGAAACACATCGGTTAAGCCATAATAGAAGCGGCCTTCAAGCAGGAGTGAATTGCGATTGTTCAGATTAACTTCCATACCAGCGCCGCCACAAATGCCATAGTCCAGTTTATTGTGTATGTCCATGGTCAACTGCTCAGTATGAAGGTTGTTATCGATAAAATAAGCTGTTTCTGCCGCCTGCTTGTATTCATAGTTTGACTTGATTCCATTTGCAATCATCACATTAATTTCGGGTCCCAGGTTGAAGAAACCCTTCACGCGTTGATTGCCAAAGAATATATGCGTCATGATAGGCAGTTCAAGATATGTAAAACGATGAAAGTAGCTGTAGTCAGCATCGTCGTATGCTTCCTTCCAGCCGCGTTGCGTGAGGCTAAGTTCGGCAATCAGACCAAAATGCTTTTCCTCGATATACCTGAACATCGCTCCGGCGGTAATGCCAGGAAGCATTGTTTGCTGAACTGTTGGGTTGAAATTAACCTTTGATAACGTCACGCCGGCTTTGCCGCCGACTGCAAACGTGCCCTCGTAGTGAGTCTGGCCATGAGCCGCAATCGTCACTAAGAGAACCGCTAATATGAACGCTAGGCGTTTCATTTCACTTTGACGGTGATTTGATGGTCGGTAGAGAAGTGGACAATATTGACAGCCTGGTTGGTGAATCCGCGCCAGTTGTCACCACGCTCCCAGCGGAAACTGGTCTGTACGCCTTCATAGAGAGGCGTCTCCTCATCGATAAGTCCGTCCACACCGAGCGACTTGAGCAGATACATACCTGTATCCCAACCGTAGAGTGCCATGTGAGGCTCACCCTTCAACGGTTCGCCGCCAAAGTTGGTGCTGTAAGCAGCCTCTAGGTTGCGGGTGCGATAACCCTTGGCGTTGAAGAAGCGGGAGAACATGTAGGTGTCGATATCTTGCAAATCGGTTTGATAATCCTTGAGATAAAGCACATACTCAGGGTAAGCGATAAGGGACAAATCGCAGTCAAATCGTTCGTTCTTTACCTCTTTCAGCGATTTGATGAATTTACTGATGAGATTCTTGTCACCAGACGAGGGGATAAAGACATATTTTGAACCGGGGTTCATTTTGTTGGATATGTCACCGTAAGTCAGGTCTCCGGTCACGTTGATGGTTGTGGTCTCGTATTTCTTGTTGGTGATGTGCTTGCGGATGTGTTCAAACATCTCCTTGTCATTGTCGCTTGCTGCACTCAGGAAAATCACATGATATCCTTTGAACTGTTCGTCAAACCAACGCATGACGTTATGCATCAGTTCATTAGTAGGCGTGTTCACCTGATAAACGTAGGGATTATCCAGGTAATCTTCGTTTTTAGTTGTGAAGCAGTTAAGTACTGGCACACCATTGGCTTTACCGAAGTTGTTGATTCTTGCCAGCTGTTGCGGCTCGCTGGGGGCAATAATCATGTTCATCGTCTTGAGCTCTGGCAGCGCAAGAATGCTGTCGGTGACGTTGAGGTTGTGCTGGGTATCATAGACCTTGAGATTGATATGCTTTTGGCTCTCCTGTGCTGCATTGTCAAGTGCCAGCAGGAAGCCCTTGTAGAAATCAGTGTACAGATAGGCTTGTTTGGGAGGTGCGCTCTTGTGCAGCTGGAAGGGGAGTACCATAGCAATATTTACCTCGTTCTCAAGACGCTTGGCTACCAGATTGTCATAGATGTCGTTGATTCTGGGCTCATAGTAGTCTCGAAGTTCTTCGAGAGGAATAGTAGCCATCTCTCCGGTCACGCGCTCGGCATAGGGTTTCGGCAAAATGATGGTTTTACCCTTTTTGGCCTTTTTTAGTTCGGGATTAGCATTCTTGAGCTCTTTTTCGGTGATTCCGTTGGCGGCAGCAATCGAGGCAAAAGTTTCGCCACGCTGTACCTCATACTTGTAGTTGCGGCGGCTCATGCGCTCATAAATGAACGGCAGTGCCGAGTTGGGGACGATTTTAACCTTGGCACCTGCGGTGTATTCATCAGGTTTGAGGCCGGGATTGGAGGTGATAATGCCCTCGATCGAGGTGTTGTACTGCTTGGCAATGGTGTAGATGCTCTCACCGTCATTCAAGGTGATAAACACGGGGTCTGAGCCCGTGGGAACAGAGATTTGCGCAGTGGTTGCCGAGCCGTTGCGGTCAAAGGCGTCACGCACTTGTTTGTTGGCGTCTACCGAGGGGGCTGATGATGCAGTTGTGCTAGGAATATATAATTTCTGACCGACTTTCAGTCCGTTGTCAGTACCTGGGTTGGCGGCAATAAGCTCTTCAACGGTTACGCCATAGCGTTTGGCGAGCCCGTAGAGCGTTTCACCTTGCTCTACAGTGTGAGTAGAATTATTGTTTTTGCTTTGCTCGGCAGTGACATTACCCGATTTCTTGTCGACAGGAAAACGAAGTTTCATGCCGTTGGAGATGCCATCGGCTGCATCAGGATTATTTTTGATAATGAAGTCCTTTGTCACTCCCAATTTGGCAGCTATGTCATAGATGCTCTCATTGGAACCGGTAACATAATAGTAATACTCGATGCCGTCAATGACGGTTTTTGGCAAGTTCATTTGGGCTTGTGATGACAATGCAACAAAAGCCATAGTGGCCAAAATAACAATATTCTTGAGTCTCATAATCACTAAATTGTCTTATCGTGCTTAAAGTAATGGTTTAAAACCACACATTGGTGTAATATAAAATATGTGGCAAATTTAGTAATTATTACTTGATTTGCCACGCATTGAGTCTTGTTTTTTAAGAAAAAACTATGAAATGCTCATTGTTTTCAGATGGGGTTGACCACCCTGTCGCCAATGACGGCGGCTAGTTGATGCCGCACTTTATAGAGTTCCTGAAGGGATTGCATCAGTTTGGGCTGCTCTTCGGGAGCAGCATTGGCAATTTGTGATTTGAGTTCATTGATACGGAGCACAAGCAGGGCATTTTTCCAGTTGTTGATTCGCTCTGGCACAAGGTTTAACAATTTGTCGCGTTCCTCGACAATGACGGTATATTTAGTGTGGATTTTACTCAATTGTGGCATGTTGTCGGTGGCGAGGTCACAAGCCAATTGCCGCATTTCGTCATCATCAATCGAGCATAATGCCTTCACCAGATAGCCACAGTTGAACTCAAGTAGTTCATTTTTGGCTTTAGCATTAGCTTTGGCTTCAATGGCTTTTTCTTTGCGTTCTTGAGCATTGATGAGTGCAACGCTGTCAAGTGCTTCGGGGTCGACCTCATCCTGCGCTGCCATTTCCTCTGCAATAAATTCGCGCGTGCGCTCCTCCAGTTGAGCCTTAAATACTTCTAAGTCTTTGTAATAGGGCTCGATGTACTGCAATGCGGTTTCAAAGATGCGTTTGTACAATGGATCACTGAAACCCATGTAATCCAGATGAATCTCATTGTTGATATGCTCGAGAACTGTTGTGGGCCGCACCGTTCCGTCTTGATACTCGGTTTCGGTCAGATAGCACATGCCATAATTGACAATGAGCCTGATGACTTCACGCTCCTGGACGTCAACTCCGCTTATGGCGGTAGATGTGCGGCTGCTCACACGAGGAGCAGGAACCTGTTCAGACTCGGGAACGAAATCATCGGGTAGGGGAGCTGGTGGAACGTCATCTAAACTAGGCGAGGGTGGCACGACATTATCCGATTGTGCAGCCATGCGCTGTTCACGTGCCTGCTGCTGTTGACGTTCTTTTCGCCATTGCTCCAGGTATTTATTGCGATACTGTTTGATTTGTCGCAGGATAGTCTGCTCATCCATCTCAAACAGGTTGCTGCACTCTTTGGCATAGACCATGCGGGCAATCTCATCAGGAATGAGAGCAATGGACTTCACCACATCGGTTATGGCTGCGGTACGCTTGATGGGATCGTTCTTTGCATCCTTGAGCACCACACTTGACTTGAAGTTGATGAAATCTGCCTCATTTTTTTCAATGTAGTCTTCGACTTCAGCATAACTGTGGGCACGCACGAAGGTATCAGGGTCATCTTCAGGAGGCAAGGGCAACACCTTGATATTCATGCCCTCTTTGAGCAGCAAGTCAACGCCACGGATGGCTGCTTTCACACCGGCGGCGTCACCGTCAAACATCTCGGTGACGTTATTGGTAAAGCGGCGGATGGCATGGATATGCCCCTCGGTTAATGCGGTGCCCGACGAAGCTATTACGTTCTTGAAACCGGCCTGATGCATGGAGATGACATCGGCATAGCCTTCAACGATATAGCACTTGTCGGCTTTGCTGATTTCGCGCTTGGCTTGGTATAGACCAAAGATGACGTTGCGCTTGGAATAGATGGCTGACTCGGGCGAATTGACGTATTTGGCGACTTCCTTATCCTTTTTCAGTGTTCTGCCGCCAAAAGCGATGACCTTGCCGGCAATGTTCATGATTGGGAACATCACACGACCGCGAAAACGGTCATGCCCGCCACTGCGGTCATCGGGTATGCACAAGCCCACATCAAACAACAGCTTGGGGTTGAAACCCTGGGCAACAGCGGCTTTATAGAGGTCGTCATAGCCCTCACTGGAATAACCCAACCTGAATTCTTTGATGGTGGCATCGTTGAAGCCGCGCTCTTTGAAATAGCTCAAACCGATATCCTGTCCCGCTTGGGTCTCATGCAGTTGCTTTTCAAAATAGGAGCATGCCCACTCGTTGAGCATGAGCATCGCTTCACGTTCGGTCTGCGCCTGCTTTTCCTCGTCGGTGAGTTCTTTTTCTTGGATTTCGATATGGTATTTGCGAGCCAGGTAACGCAGGGCTTCGGGGTAGCTGAGCTGCTCGTGCTTCATGATGAAATTGACCGCACTGCCACCCTCTCCACAGGCAAAGCACTTGCAGATGCCCTTGGCACGGGACACGTAAAAAGACGGGCGGCGGTCATTATGGAACGGGCACAGGCCAATCCAGTTGGCGCCACGCTTCTTAAGCGCCACAAAGTCGCTCACCACGTCAACGATGTCGGCGGTGTCAAGAATCTGTTGTACTGTATTGTGGTCTATCATCAGTCGTCTGTTTCTTTTTGGTAGTGTTTACTTTGGGGCGCAAACAGCATCGGGAATAAGCGCTTGGTCAACTGCCGAAACGCCATGAAGCCTTAATTCCATGGCATCGCCCTTGAACATGTCACGGAATTTTTTAGTGATACCACCCATCAGGCCCAATGACTTGCGATAGGTGTCGATGGCTTCTTGGGTTCTGCCTTGGCACAACAGTACATGCCCCTTGTTGAGCAGGTCTTGAGCCGATGGCGTATCATATTGGTCGATTCGGTTATAGTAGTCAAGTGCCCGCTCATAGTCATTCAACAGGAATGAACACCATGCAATAGGCCTCCAAGCGCGGTGTTTAGCGCTGTCCATCAAATCGGCTTTGAAGTATTGCTGCAATGCCTCTTTGGTGCGGTTTTGCTCGAGTAGCACGTGGCCAATGGTCAGAGTGAGCGACACATTGTCTGGTGTCAACGCCTCTACACGGCGATAGTAATCAAGGGCTTTATCAAATTCTCCTAACGCTCGATGACAAGCCGCGATGTGACGCATGTTCCATGCATCCTCATCGTGCAGTAACTCGTAGCGCTTGTAGTAATTGAGCGCTCGCTCCATCTTGCCTGCATTCTGGTAGGCAAACCCGATTTTCTGGTAGATGTGGTCATCGGTGGCATCATCAATTTCTTCTAATCGGGTGAAGCACTTGATGGCGTCTTCGTAGAACGCGTTCTTGAAATAGAGCGTGCCCAGCAGTTCCAGTACATGAGGATCGCGTGTATACTCTGCCAGAGGCAGGCAATCAGTCATATCGAGAGCTGGATTGTCCATCATGGCAATGAATTCACGGCGGCGTGAGAACAGCTTGAAGAATCGGTACAGGTCTTGAACAAAGGCGTTCACGATGCTCACGCGCTGCTTGCGTTCGTCGGGCAACTCGGCTTGCTTGGCCTCGTTGAGGGCGGCATTCTGCTCCTCGAGCTGAGCAGACATCATTGTTCGCTGAGATTCAGGCAGTGCGCCTAGCGATAGACAGAACGAATACTTGTCGCTGTTGCACAGGTAGGGAGCATGCTGCACGACCTCGGCGAGTGCCATCTTTCCAGCCCCCAGATTCTCGACAACCGAAGAGTGGGCGGCATAAAATGGAAGGAACCAGTTGCTCAGTGTCTTGAAGAACGGGAAGGTCTTCAGGTGAGCAAAGGTGGCGATAAACACGTCGCTGCCCTCCATCTGCATGGCATTGAACTCTTCGATGCGGCGGGTGATGCCGCTCTGGTCCAGCCATTCTTGCCACTCGGGATTGGCTTCGATATCGCTCAAGTCAACAACTTGTGAATCTTTGTCTTTGAGTTTGTCTATGATGTCTGGCCTCATTTTCATGATATTGGGAATGAGGTCGTTACGAACACGCTCCTTCACATTTTCGGTGTTGCGGGAACGGGCTAGCTGCACCTGGATGCTCCATACGTCATGTTTGAAGTCAGGTGAGTCTTGAATCGTGGACAGGCGCGATTGGATGGCTTTAGAGGTGACCGTGCGTTTTTTGTGGGCCAGCAATGCCAGCATGGTGCAGGTCAAGGCTCGCAGTTGAACAAGAGGCTCGTCGCTGAGCGAATATGCCTCCAGCAAGATGAGCAGCTTGCCCTCGTCATAGAATTTCATCAACCCCAGGAATAATGCCGCAACCAGCAGACAGCGGGTGTGAACGGGAAGGATATCACCGTTGATGCACAGCTTCAGATTGTTGGCGTCTTCGGCACTCAGGGGTAATGATGACCACACGCGGTTGAAAAGTTTTGTTTCCAGTTCTTCAGCCTGACGCAGGTGTGCCAAAATGGCATGATTGTCACTTTCCTCGTTGGGTAAAGACTTAACCAACGAGAGTTGTTGTAGCTCTTTACGGTATTCTTCGATGATGGAAATCAAGGAAACGCCCGTTAGCTCACGTCGACGGGCATAGAATACCTCGGGGCTGTTCTGCTCCATTAATCCGATAAAACATTGATCGTTAAGGGAGTACAGCGATTGCAGGATGTTGGATAATATCTCATCCCGTTGTGGGTCCATCACGCCCTGTTCCAGGTACTTGAGCATGAACTTGTAGGACATGTGAAGCCGTTCCAACTCATCGTTGATGTCGGCGCGGCTTAGCTCATGGCTAAGCTTGCCCACGGTCTCAAATGCTTCGCTCACTTCGGCATTATCTAGGAATAGCGTCGCTTGTCGATGGATGTTTTCTATCTCTAGTTTGGTCATTTGTTATACTATTTACTCATTGTATAGTAACAACATCTGCAAATCGTATGCAAATTTAGCAATTATTGTGCTTTTGAGCGAATTTTCTTCAGTATTTATGTTCATTATTGAAAAATTTCCTTAATTTTGTCGCCAAATAACAAAACAATAAAAAACACTTCAAATTATGGTAATCCAACGTATCCAATCCGTTTATCTGCTCATCGCGGTAATCCTGATGGCAGTGTTCGCATTTTTCCCTGCCCTGTCTTTCGAACTGGGTGGTCGTAATTTTGTTTATGGCGCTCTTGAGGCTGGCAAGGTTGGTGTGACACACGTCGACCC
The DNA here is from genome assembly GCA_902800715.1 of uncultured Bacteroidales bacterium. Lineage (GTDB taxonomy): Bacteria > Bacteroidota > Bacteroidia > Bacteroidales > Muribaculaceae > Sodaliphilus. The sequence continues at coordinate 412,363 of CADCFN010000002.1, read as the reverse complement.
GTTGATGCTCATGCTCATCATTCTTATTGTGTTCTTGGCAATTGTTGACATCTTCCTGTTCAAGAATCTGCAGCGCCAGATGACGGTATGTTTTGTGGACATCATCATTGGGTTGTCTATGCTGGTTGCCATTGCCATTCAGGCTTTTATCATCGGCAATAGGGATGGTGTTTCATTAACTTGGCAATGGTATCTGATTCTGCCGGTACTTTCCATCATTTTCCTCATGTTGGCTCACAAGGCCATGTCCAAAGACAAGAAGATGCTTCGCGATGCTGATAGATTGAGGTAACTGCGCTTACTCAATCTGTTGGCTTACTTATGGTTACTTGATTAGATTCGATTTTTAACACTAATTTACGGCGATGATAGCAGCGATGATAGTTGTCTTTGTAATCGGCTATTTGCTGATTGCATTGGAACATCCTCTCCATATCAATAAAGCGACTTTTGCTTTGCTCACCTGCGGCATAATGTGGTCCATTTATGCCTTGATGGGTGACAATCCTCACATCCATGAGGGAATCGTGACACAATTGGGAGACACGTGTGAAATTGTTGTTTTCCTGATTGGCGCAATGACCATTGTCGAGATTATTGACCGCTACGGCGGATTCTCGTTTATCACCGAGAATATCAAGGCCAAGAGCAAGCGCCACCTGCTGTGGATTTTGTGCAGCTTGTCATTCGTCATGTCGGCTGTGCTCGACAATATGACCACCACCATCATCATGGTGATGATGTTGCGTCGTCTGCTCAGCGATCAGAAGGACCGTTGGCTTTTTGCTGGACTCATTGTCATTGCTGCCAATGCTGGTGGTGCATTCTCACCCATTGGCGATGTGACCACCATCATGTTGTGGATGGACGAGAAAGTGTCATCAGTTGGTCTGATTATCAACCTGCTCATTCCCAGTATCGTGGCTATGGTGGTTCCGGTTTTCATTGCACAGTACTTTATCAAGGAAGGCAAGATGCAGACCATCACCAGAATGGCTGACAAGAATCCAGGTCTGCACGAGCGGCATCCTCATTTGAGCAAGGCTATGCTCATTATCGGTATCTCAGGTCTGCTGTTTGTGCCTGTATTCAAGACGCTGACGGGACTGCCTCCCTTCATGGGCATTATGCTTTCATTGGGCGTGATTTGGGGTGTAACCGAGATTTGGGTGAAGCGCTTCAAGATTGACTCCAAGATGGGTGGACGTGTTTCTTCGGCACTGCACACCATCGACATGCCGACCATCCTGTTCTTCTTGGGCATCCTTATGGCGGTATCGGCACTCTCCGAGGTCGGTGTATTGAACACGTTGGCTGATGAGATGAACACCAGAATTCATGAGCCTGTGCTGATGACCTCTATCATTGGCGCTCTGTCTTCAATCGTCGATAACGTGCCACTTGTTTCTGCTTGCATCAAGATGTTTGAGGGAATGGCACCCGCTGGTACCGTCGATCCCTATCTGTTGACATTTGTCGAGGATGGTCTGTTCTGGCATCTGTTGACGTTCTGTGCAGGTGTGGGCGGTTCGCTGCTGATTATCGGCTCTGCTGCTGGTGTTGTGGCCATGGGCATTGAGAAAATACCTTTCTTCTGGTATGTGAAGAAGATTTCGCTCCTGGCGCTTGCTGGTTATGTTGCTGGCATCATCATCATTTGTCTGGAGAGCATGCTCCCGTTCTTCATGCAAGTAGGAGGATAGAGGCTTCAGCCGTCAATCATTAAAAAATATTATTCCCGCAGATGGATGTTACAAGCATCAACATCTGCGGGAATTCTTATTGTCTCAAAGGGTATATCCTGACTTCTTTATTTCTCTTCATCTTCCTCGACGAGGCTCTTTGCACGATAGGTCCAATGATAGAGCTTATAGATGTCTACAAGGCGTGTCAGTCTTGTTTTGAAGTCCTGATAGTCCTTGGCCTCGGGCTGAATCCATTGCACTTCGGCAAGTGCAGCCATGCGGGGGAGAACCTGATACTGGACTTGCGGCTCACAGGTGACGTATTCTGTCCACAGGTTGGCTTGTGCTCCGAGGATGTGATGTCGTTTGTCGGCAGGAAGGTCTTCGGCTACGGGTTCGAAGTTATAGACCTTCTCGAGCGTATTGCAGCCACCGAAGGCTGTCGGCTCGTTCCATGTGCTGCTGGTCTGGTAGTAGTCAAAATACAATGGGCCCACGGGCGTCATGACCACGTCATGCCCGAGTTTAGCACCCTCGGCTCCAGGCTCGGCTCCTCTCCACGACATGATGGTGGCCGACGGGTCCACGTCACACCCCAGCAGCTCGTCCCAGCCGATGATGCGACGTCCATGTGCTGCCAGATAGTCCTGAATTTGGGTGGTGAACCAGCCTTGCAACAGGGCTTCGGCACTCTTTTTCCCTTCGCTCTTAATTCCTAAGTCCCTGATGCGCTGCTGGCACAGGGGGCATTCCTGCCAACGTACGCGGGGAGACTCGTCACCGCCGATGTGGATGTATTCTCCCGGGAACAGTTGCATCACTTCATCGAGCACGTCTTTGACGAATTGCAGCGTGTGGTCTTTGCCCACGCACAGGATATCATCGGTAACGCCCCATTTGCCCCAAACCTCATAGGGACCTCCCGTACATCCCAACTCAGGATAGGCGGCAAGGGCGCCCAGCATGTGTCCCGGCATGTCGATTTCGGGAATGATGGTGATGTAGCGGTCAGCGGCATAACGTACAATGTCGCGGATTTCCTCTTGGGTATAGTAGCCGCCATAGCGGATGCCGTCATTAACCGGGGAGTTGTGCCCCAGTGTGGTGCCATTGCGCCAACCGCCTACTTCGGCAAGTCGGGGGTATTTTTTGATTTCCACGCGCCAGCCTTGGTCATCGGTCAGGTGCCAATGCAGGCGGTTCATGCCGTGCAGCGCCATGATGTCGAGATAGCGCTTGACAGTGGCTACTGAGAAGAAATGGCGTGAGCAATCCAGGTGCATGCCACGGTATCCGAAGCGCGGGTTCGATACCAACTGGGCTGCCGGCAGGTTAATGGCCTGAGCGGTGCCCACGGGCAGCGACTTGCGCAGTGCCTGGATGCCAAAGAATACACCAGCTGCCGTCTTACCACTGATTTCAACGCCCTTGGGCGTCACGAGGATACTGTATGCCTCATCACCATTCACTTTCGGGTCAATAATCAGCGAAATGTTGCCCGTGCGGTCTTTCGTATTGACAGTGGGTCTGGTGCTCAGATGCATACCTGTCATTTCCTCGACATACTGGCTAAGCATGGCTGCATTGCGCTCCATGTTGCGGTCTCCTGCGGGATAGTTGACCAGGCATTGCTCTGTCAGCCTGAAATCAGCCCCTTTGATACCGTCAATTCTGTCGGGCAGTGGCACAACCCGATAATCCGCCTTATTCCCCTGCGCGGTTGCTGTCACGGCAACTGCCGCCACAAGCAGACTAATCAATAAATGTCTCATTTGTTATCTGTTATTAAAAAATTTTTGTCGCAAATTTAAACAAAATGTGGCAATCCGACAATTTTTATGATACGAAACGAGGAGGCGCACCATTTTGCTGGTAGCTGCCCCCTCGTTGGTATCAGAGTATTCCTTACCGTGAATTAGTGGGTCAGGGGAGAGTAGTCCTGACCGTAGCGCAGCATCTGGTCGATGTAGCCCTCGGTATAGGATGCTTTCACATCAATGAGTTTGCCGTTTTTGTCATACACTGGAGTGTAGATGGGGTTCACAAAGCCCTTATAGGGTGCAATGTTCAGGCCCTCGTAACGGGCGAGCACTTCCTTGTGGATGGCGGGGTCAACTTTCACGCCGTAGGTCTCTACGAGCTGGCGTCCTGCCTCATAGTCACCCTCACTCTTGATGCGCTGTACCTCGGCGAGCAGCTGGGCAAACAAGTCACGCAATTTTTCGTAATTATTGACGCGGACAAAGGTCTTGCCGTCGCGCTTCACATACTCGATGACGTTGTCTTTCTTACCCTGCTGGTAGCACCACTCGCTGATGAACTTGCGGTTGCGCATGTGTGCCTCCTCGATATCCTTGCCCGGCTCGATGCGGGTGAGCTGTGTCATCAGACCGTTCATGATATACTTGTAGTACTCAGCCTTGTAAGCTTCCATGTTGGGCATGATGCCAAGTTCAACCAGCTTGGGATCGGCAAGGTAATAGAGGGCGAACAGGTCGGCACGACCCTCTTCAAGACATGAACCGTAGGCCTTCAAGGCATCGGGGTCAACGCCGGGGAGCAGTTGTCCTGAGGCGTGTCCTAGGCACTCATGCAGGTCGGTGTGCAGGTTGTCGGCAAGGGCAAGATACTTCTTCATCAGTTCAATCTCGGTATTGCTCCAAGCGAACTCGTCGTTGAAGCCATTACCTGCAGCCACCTGGTTGTATGCATCGGTGATGTTCTCGATGGTTACCGACTTCGAGCCATGTGCGGCACGAATCCAGTTGCTGTTGGGCAGGTTGATGCCGATAGGTGTTGAGGGATAGCTGTCACCAGCCAGGATAGCAGCGGTGATGACCTTGGCACTAACGCCCTTGACCTCTTTCTTCTTGAATCGGTTGTCAACGGGCGAATTGCTCTCAAAATATTGGGCGTTTTGGCTGATGACCTGGGTGCGGTGTGAGGCGGCTTCGTTACGGAAGTTCACCATGCCTTCCCATGAACCGGTCATGCCCAGGGGGTCACCGTAGCTCTCGATAAAGCCGTTGATGAAGTCCACTTGGTCTTGGGTATCTTCGGCCCACATGATGCTGTAATCGTCAAAGGTCTTCAGCGAGCCAGTCTGGTAGAACTTGATGAGCTCGTTGATGTAAGCCTCTTGGGCAGGGCTCTCGGCCACGGTAGCGGCTTTCTGCAGCCAGTAAACGATTTTTTCGATGGCTTTGCTATAGAGTCCGCCCACTTTGTAAGGCTCTTCTACGACTTTGCCGTTGCGCTTCACCACCTTGCAGTTCAGACCATAGGATATGGGCGTCAGGTCGGTGGTATCCTTGATGGCATTATAGTAGTCCTCGACTTCCTTCTGGGTAACTCCCTCATACATGTTGCAGGCAGAGGTCAGGATGAGGTCCTGTCCGTCGGCTTGATTGACGCGCTTTGCCATGAAGGTGGGGTCGAAGAGGATGCGGTCGAGCACCTTCTTCTCTCCAGCACGCTTGTCGGCTCCTGGCAGCGCAGCAAACTGCTTGTCAAAGAAATTCTTGGAGAATTCGGGCGTGAACTTGTCCATCGAGTAGTGGTGATGGATGCCGTTGCCGAACCACACCTGCTTCAGGTATTTCTCAAAGGCGATAAAATCCTTATCAGTCTTGTTGCCCTTGTAGTTGCGGTAGATGTCCTCCAATGTCTGGCGAACCATCAGGTTGTACTTGCAGTTCTGGTCAAAGAGGATGTCACGGCCGTTGAGGGCAGCCTCGGTGAGGTAATAGACCAGCTCCTTCTGTTTGAGTGACAGATTCTCAAAGTCGGGAACCTGATAACGCAGCACCTCGATGTCGGCAAAACGGTCCACCGAGTAGTTAAAATTGCTGTTCTGTGCCATTGCGGTAGTAGCTAGCGCCGCCATAGTGATGGCGGCAAGAATTGTTTTCTTCATTGCTGTATTGTATTAGAAAGTAATATCGTCTCGTTACCGGAATTACTTGCCAAGGCTGTTGTAAACGATTTCTTTGTCCTTAATGATAAGGATTTGGCCCTTGTCACTGCCGATAATCATCTTGCATCCGTCAACAGTCTCCATCACATAGTTTTTACCCTGGATGCGGCAGTTCTTGGACAGATACTCCTTATCAACCTTACCGTCTTTGGACAATCTTACGCGATAAGTACCGTCAGCAAGGTTTTCTACAGTCACCTGGTAATCCTTGGTATTGAATTCTGACACGACGTGGTCCTTACCGTCCTCGGTGGGTGCGGCTTTCTCCATCGGTGCGATTTTGGGAGCGTCTGCATCAGCTTTGGTTTCCACTTGTTCGGTAGCTGCAGCATTTTCTTTGTCAGCACTGTCTTTAGCGGGTTTTTCGTTGCATGCGGTCATGGTCATCAATGCCACGGCTGCGATAATAATCGAAAATTTCTTCATTGTAGTTGTTGCTTTAAGATATTGTTAAGTTGTTAGTATTCATTTGTTTGGGTTGTTGTTGAGTCATTCCTCACTCCACATACAGCACCAGTCCCTTGAGATATTCGCCCTCGGGGTGGTAGATGTTGATGGGGTGGTCGGCAGGCTGAGTGAGCTGGTGCAGGATGCGCACCTTGCGGCGTGTCTGGGCAGCTGCGCTGAACACTGCCAGTCGGAATTGTTCCTTATTCACCGCCTGGGAGCAGGAGAACGTGAACAGTATGCTGCCGTGAGGCATTTTCTCCAACGCCTTGGCATTCAGTCGTCTGTAGCCCATGAGGGCATTACGCAGGGCACTCTTGTGCTTGGCGAATGCGGGCGGGTCGAGGATGATGAGGTTATAGGCATCTTTCTCCATGTTGTCGAGGAACTTAAAGGCGTCCTCGGCAAAAGATTGGTGGCGCTGGTCTTCGGGTGCGAAATTGAGCGCTACGTTATCGTCGGTAAGTCTTACTGCCTTAGCCGAGCTGTCCACCGAATGTACCAACTCTGCACCACCGCGCAAGGCGTACACCGAGAAACCGCCTGTGTAGCAGAACATATTCAGCACCTTGCGGCCCTTGCTGTAGTGCTCCAGCAGGCTGCGGTTTTCGCGTTGATCTACAAAGAAGCCGGTCTTCTGTCCCTTGAGCCAATCGACGTGGAATCGCAGGCCGTTTTCCAGCGCCTCATCGGTCTCCATGCCGCCGATGATATAGTCGTTCATCGGGTCAAGATGGGCCTTGTAGGGCAGGGTGGTCTCGCTCTTGTAATAGACGTTGCGAACGATGCCGTCAGGCAGCTTGGTCAGCGCGCGGGCGATGATGTCGCGGGCGAAGTGCATGCCTGGCGAGTGTGCCTGCATCACAGCCGTGGGACCATAGATGTCCACCACCAGACCGGGCAGGAAGTCGCCTTCGCCATGGACGAGGCGGAAGGCGTTGTTGTCCTCGCGCTGCAGGCCGAGCGCCTTACGCATCATGTAGGCATCGGTCAGGCGTTGCTCGTAGAAGGCCTCGTCGATGGCTGTGTCGTCAAAGGTGAGCATCCTCACGGCAATGCTGCCGATTTGGGAGTGGCCGTTGCCGATAAGAGTGCCATCGTGGGCATATACTGTCACCAGGTCGCCCTCTTCGATGGTTTCGTCGGCTGCGGCGATGGCGCCCGAGAACACCCAGGGATGGAAACGCTCGAGCGATTCCTCCTTGCCACGTTTCAGGGTTACGGTTTTATAGGTCATTTGATTTCTGTTTTCAGTTCTCAGTTTTCAGTTTTCAGTTGAATGCGAATGCCGCTGACAACTGACAACTGATGACTGACAACTATTTTATAATGAATCTGAAAATGTCGTTACCGATAGCCAGTAACATCAAGGCGAGAATCAGTCCCATGCCCACCATCTGAGCAACCTCCATGAACTTGAGGCTGGGTTTGCGGCGCGTAATCATTTCAAAGAGCAGGAACAGCACATGGCCGCCGTCGAGGGCGGGAATGGGCAACAGGTTCATCACTGCCAGAATGATGGAGATAAACGCCGTGATGTTCCAGAAACCAACCCAGTTCCATGTCGAGGGGAAGATGCTGCCAATGGTGCCGAAACTGCCCACACTCTTGGCTCCCTCAGGGGTGAAGATGACCTTGAGCTGCTTGATGTAACTGATGGTCTGGTCCCAACCCATCTTGATACCGCGAGGTATCGACTGGAAGAAGTTGTAATGGATGGTTTGCGTGTTATATACCGTAAACAAGTCGGCCAGCAAGATGCCCAGCTTGCCGCTTGCGTCAACTGAGACGTTGGGGGCAACCATTGTGCGGCCGTCACGGTTGAATTGCAGTGAGATGGTTTTGCCTTTATTTTTCAGCAATTCGGTGGTGAATTCGGTGAATGTCGGTGTCGGGACATTGTTGACGGCAACCATGCGGTCACCTTCCTTCAGGCCGGCTTTCTCTCCGCCCTGATGCAGCAGGGTTCCCTTGACAACGACGGGCATGCGTGGCGTCATGAACGCAATACCTTCTTTAGCGTCACGTTCGAGGTCGGTGATAAATCCTTTGGGAATAGATATGTTGACGGTATCCTTGTGGTTGCGCAGCACGGTGACTTCTTTGGCAAACAACAGGTCATTGTAGTCAGTCTGGTCAACCATGTTCTCCAACTCATGGCCATCGGCCATCAGGATGATATCCCCATCGGCGAATCCGGCTTTGTGGGCGGTTTCGCTGAATTCCATACCCTCGGTAATGTCGGTAAAGCGGATTACCTTCTCACCCTGGGAAAAGACAATGCCCGAGTAGATAATCATCGCCAGCAGCAGGTTAAACAACACGCCGCCCAGCATAATCAGTAAGCGCTTCCACGCTGCCTTGCTGCGGAACTCCCATGGCTTGGCGGGCTGCTTCATGGCCTCGGTGTTCATCGACTCGTCAATCATGCCCGAGATGGCGCAGTAGCCACCCAGGGGTATCCATCCGATGCCATACTCGGTGGCACGCCACGAGTTCTTGTTCTCGCTGCCTGTTTTGTCCTCTTCCTCCATGGCGCCCATTTCGCTGCCAAGCGAGAACCACTTGAGATATTTGCCGGGTTTCCACTTGACCAGTGAAAACTTGTAGTTAAAGAACATATAAAATTTCTCTACCCACACGCCAAACAGGCGGGCAAACGAGTAATGTCCCAATTCATGAAATACAACCAGAATGCTGAGTGCGAGTACCAGCTCAAGGGTTTTTATCCAGAATGATTGAGTCAATAAGAATGATAAGTCCATTATTAGTCTTTAGTTTTTTTCTTTAGTGTTTTGCAAGGCGCTCGGCAATGGCACGGGCATTGGCATTGCTTGCCACATAATCTTCATAAGTGGGATGCTTGATGTGGGGCGCCTTTTCCATTGTATTTTCGATGATTTTATAAATGTCGGTAAACTTGATTTTGTCCTGAAGGAATGCTGCCACCGCAATCTCGTTGGCGGCATTCATCACACAGGGAGCCGTGCCGCCTGTCCGAGCAGCGGCGTATGCCATGCCGAGCAACGGGAACTTGTCAAAGTCAGGGCGTTCAAACGTCAGTGTCGCCATGTCCTCAAGTGTCATCTTGCGGCTGTTGCTAGCCAGGCGTCGGTCGGGCAACCCCAGGGCATAACGGATGGGCAGGTGCATGTCGGGCAAACCCAACTGCGCCTTGACCGAACCGTCCTTAAATGCCACCATCGAGTGGATGATGCTTTGGGGATGCACCATGATTTCGATGTCGTCGGGCATCACGCCGAACAGCCATCGCGCCTCAATCATCTCAAATCCCTTGTTCATCATCGTTGCCGAATCGATGGTGATTTTGGCACCCATCGACCAGTTGGGATGCTTCAGGGCATCGGCGGCGGTGACGGTTTCGAGTTGCTCCTTGGGTAACGTGCGGAACGGACCGCCCGAGGCGGTAAGCCACAGTTTGTCGATATCCTCATGGCGTTCACCCACCAGGCACTGGTAGAAAGCGCCGTGTTCGCTGTCAACGGGATAGAGCACGCTCTCGGAGTCCTTCAGCAGGCGGTCAATCAGTTCGCCCGCTACCACCAGGGTTTCTTTGTTGGCAAGGGCAATGCGTTTGCCTGCACCGATGGCGGCAATCGTCGATTCCAAGCCGCTGTAGCCCACCATGGCGGTCACTACGGTGTCAATCTCGGGTGCGGTAACCGCCTGTGCGATGGCAGCGCTGCCTGTGGCTACTATGATGTCGGTGTCCTCGAGGGCATCGCGCACATAGTCATAGTATTGCTCATCGGCGATGATGACCATGTGAGGACGGCACAGCCGTGCCTGTGCAATCAGCAGGTCGGCACTACTGCGTGCCACGAGCAGCCAGGCGTTGAACAGGTCAGGATACTCAGCAATGATGTCAAGCGTCTGCCTGCCAATGGATCCCGTGCTGCCAAGCACCGCAATATTTCGTTTCAGTGTCATTTTATTCATGAACTGCAAAGGTACATATAATCATTTAAACACCAACACATTTTTATTATCATTAACAAGCTGCGTTGATGGAGCACTTCATGATATGGCGTTCTGGATGCGTTTTAATAAACACCGAACATTTAGTGTATTGGCCAACCGAAAACTTACTTCGTCACGTCGATAAGGTTGTGGCCCGTCATCTCCTTGGGCTGTGGCAGGCCCATGATGTGCAGAATGCTGGGAGCCACGTCGGCAAGACGGCCCGTATTGATGATGAGCTCGGGGTCCTCGGTGACATAGATGATGGGCACGGGATTGAGCGAGTGGGCAGTATTGGGCGTGCCGTCGCTGTTGATGGCGTGGTCGGCATTGCCGTGGTCGGCGATGATGATGACCTCGTAGCCCATTTCGCGAGCTGCCTCGACGGTGTTGTAAACACAGCGGTCAACAGTCCTGACGGCTTTGCAGATGGCGTCATACACGCCAGTGTGACCCACCATGTCGCCGTTGGCATAGTTCACGACGATGAAGTCATACTTGCCCTCGCGGATGGCTGCGACAAGTTTGTCACACACCTCGGGAGCGCTCATCTCGGGCTTCAGGTCGTAGGTTGCCACATCGGGCGAGGGCACCAGGATGCGGTCCTCGTTCTCGAAGGGCTGTTCCCTGCCGCCACTGAAGAAGAAGGTCACATGGGCATACTTCTCGGTCTCGGCGATGTGCAGCTGGCGCTTGCCCAGGCCCGAAAGGTATTCCGAAAGCGTGTTATCGACGTTCTCCTTGGGGAAGAGGATGTGCATGTTCTTGAAGGTCGGGTCGTAGGGCGTCATGCAGTAGTACTGCAGGTCGGGGATGACCTTCATGCCGTCGTCGGGCTTGTCCTCTTGCGTCAAGGCGATGGTAATCTGCTTGGCGCGGTCGTTGCGGAAGTTGAAGAAGATTACCACGTCACCCTCTTGGATGCGGCCATCGACCGTAGAATTGACGATGGGCTTGATGAACTCGTCGGTCACGCCCTCGTCGTAGGACTCCTGGATGGCTCTCACCATGTCGTCGCTCTGCTTGCCGACACCTGCGGTGAGCATGTCATAGGCAATCTTGATGCGGTCCCAGTTGTTGTTGCGGTCCATGGCGTAGTAGCGGCCGATGACAGTGGCAACGGTGCCGGCGCTCTGCTTGCAGTGCTCGGCAACGGTGTTTACAAAGCCCTTACCGCTCTCGGGGTCGGTGTCACGGCCGTCCATGAAGCAGTGTACATACACTTTCTCCAGACCGTACTCCTTGGCGATGTCACACAGTGCCATCAGGTGCTCCTGTGAGCTGTGCACGCCGCCCGTGCTGGTCAGGCCCATGATGTGCAGCGACTTGCCGTGCTCCTTGGCGTAGGTGTAGGCGCTCACGATTTCGGGATTCTTCAGGATGGAGCCGTCCTTGATGCTCTTGTTGATTTTCACCAAATCCTGATAGACCACGCGGCCGCCACCGATGTTCAAGTGGCCCACCTCGCTGTTGCCCATCTGTCCGTCGGGCAGACCCACGTCCTCGCCACAGGCCTTCAACGTGCTGTTGGGATAATTTGCAAACAAGTGGTCCAGATATGGAGTCGGAGTGCTGTAAATAGCGTTGCTGTGACCTTTGGGTCCCATGCCCCAACCGTCCAATATAATCAATAATGCTTTCTTTGCCATAATAGAAATTTTTTGCTGTTTTATTGTTAAACCTGATTTTTGAAACTGCAAAGATAATTGTTTTTCTTTGGATTTTCTATTTTTATCACTAACTTTGCGAAATTCCTGTGTAACCGAAATGATTGATAACCTTACTAATTATACATTATTATGAAATTTATTACCGTTTTTCCAAAAAGAATCTTTGTTTTGGCCATCCTTTTCATGGCTAGCGTTCTCACTGCCACGGCTGCCGACTTTGAGTCCAACGGTATATGTTACAATTATATCGGTGACGATGAGGTGGAAGTTACCAGTCGTGACACGGACGAGTATGCCGGTGAGGTGTTCATTCCCTCAACGGTCGTTAATGATGGCGTGACTTATCGTGTCACACGCATTGGCAACAGGGCTTTTTACAATTGTGATGACATGACCCTGGTCGACATCCCCGAGGGCATCACCACTATCGGTGAAAATGCTTTTGCCTATAGCAGTAATCTCCAGAATGTCGAGTTGCCCAATTCACTTGTGTCAATTGAAAGATATGGCTTCTACGGCTGTACGGCATTCACAACCTTTCATGTCCCTCGCAATCTTGCGAAATTTGGCGATAGGGCATTAATCGGTTGCAGCAAGATAAAGTTCTTCTCATGCAGTGCTATGAGCCAGCACTTCAAGGCTGTTGACGGAGTGCTTTATTCCAAGGACATGACAGAGTTGTACTACTATCCTCTTGCCTCAGGTGAAACAACCTTTGATGTGCCTAGCCCGGTAACAAGGATTCATGAGTATTGTTTCTGTGGCTGCCAGACTCTGACCCAGGTGAATTTTCCCGAAACTCTCCGTTGGATTGACATGAACATCTTCAGAGATTGTAAGGGGATTGAAACGGCTTACATCCCCGACGGCGTGACGCACATGGGTGTTACCGTGTTTGGCGGATGCTCCAATCTGACCAGTGTACACCTGCCTGCGGGCCTCGATTCTCTCCAAAACAGCACTTTCATGCAGTGTGAAAAATTGACCGAGGTCGTCATCCCACGCAATGTGAAATTCATCGGCACTTTTGTCTTTTATCAATCAGGCGTGAGAACGGTGACCTTCGAGGAGGGTAGTTGTCTTGAGACAATAGACCGAGATGCTTTCGATGAATGTTATTACTTGGAGTCTCTTGATATGCCTAACACTGTCAAGACGATAGGTAACCAAGCATTCTATAGATGCGATTCCTTAAAGTCTATTCACATGAGTGAAGGCCTCACGAGTTTAGGCCTTTCGGCATTTTGCTATTGTCCGTCATTGACAGAAGGATATATTCCCGGTGGTGTCACAAGTGTTCACAATGCTTTTTCCCGTTGTACTGGATTGAAGCGATTGCAAATCGGCAGCAAGGATTCAGCACCAGGCGTCACATTGATTAAGAATTGTGGTATAGTCGATTGTAAAAACATCGAGTATCTTGAATTGGGTGCCAATGTTGACTCGCTGGAGCATCTTGCTCTGGTTGACCTGATTAATCTCAAGGTGCTCATCTGCTGGGCTCCCGTTCCTCCTCGCTGTGATGGTTACTGGCGATGCTTCTCCCCGTCTCCACAAGACATGACCGCTCCCCTCTATGTTCCCAAGGCATCGCTGGAGGCTTATCGCACCGCCAACGAGTGGAAGAATTTCAAGACCATCGTCGCCATCGAGGATGTGGGCGATGTTGATGGTGACGGCACGGTTGCTATCGGCGACGTGACGGCACTCATTGACCTGATGCTGGAAGGCGAGATTGACCGTGCTGCCTATTGCGACATCAATCTCGACGGCAACGTCACCATCGCCGACGTGACCGCCCTCATCGACCAACTCCTGGGCAACAGATGAAGCTTGGATTGCCCCCCCCCTTGGAGGACCGTGGCTACCAAAAGGCAATTCAGGATTTTTCCCATGTTTTTTCCATTCCGTTGATTTTCAAAGGTGTTTTGAGTGTGTGAGATATTTAAGGGAGGTGCGGGGAATCGTTAATGAAAGCTAAACGCTTTTTTCTCCCGCTCTCGGCAAAATTACTGCTTCCCGCTGCTCGTGTCAATATCAAAAAGCAGCGGGAAGCCGTCGTTACTGATTTCATGCGGTATACTATTGATTTCAGTTTGGCTAGATGGATATTTTTCATTAACTTTGCGGGTTATAAACATAAACCGCAAAAAATAGTAGAATGTCAACCGAAGAACTCGCCAAGCAGACTGCAGTCAATGTGCAGGAGAAGGCTAACCTGATATGGGCGATTGCCGATAAGATTGTGGGCGTATACAAGCCGCACGAGTACGGCAACGTAATCTTGCCCATGTGTGTCATCAAGCGTTTTAACGATGTGCTTGCCGCTACCAAGCAGGCGGTGCTCGACATGAATGCCCAGCTCGACGAGCGCGGCATCATCGTCAAGGACGGTTTCCTGAAGAAGGCGTCGGGCTATGATTTCTATAACACGAGCCGTTTCACCCTCGAGGGCCTGCTGGGCGATGCCGAGAACATCGCCGACAACCTGCGCAGCTACCTGAACCACTTCTCGGCGAACGTCATCGACATCATCGAGAATTTCGACTTCGACAAGGAGATTTCCAAGATGGACGACAACGGCGTGCTCTATAACGTGGTGCAGGAGTTCAGCAGCAAGAAAGCCTACATGGGCTTGGATGCCGTCACCGCGGTGGACATGGGCTACATCTTTGAGGAACTGGTGAGGAAGTTCAGCGAGAGCTACGACGAGCATGCCGGAGCCCACTTCACAGCGCGCGACATCATCTATCTGATGGCAGAGTTGCTCGTCGCCCCCGACCGTGAGCAGATGCGCCGCGAGGGCGTGACGACCACCATCTATGACATGGCGATGGGCACGAGCCAGATGCTGGACTGCCTGAGCGAGAAACTCATCGAGATAGACCCCGACGCCCACATCACCGAGTTCGGCCAGGAACTGAACGCCCAGACCTATGCCATCGCCAAGGCCAACATGCTCATCAAGGGCGGCAATGCCGAGAACATGAAGAAGGGCAACACCCTGAGCGACGACAAGTTCGGCGGTTTCACCTTCGACTACATCATCAGCAACCCGCCCTTCGGCATCGAGTGGAAGAACGAGAAGGCAGCCGTCGAGGCCGAGCACAAGCTGGGCGAGGCGGGGCGCTTTGCCCCGGGCTTGCCCGCCATCGGCGACAGCCAGCAGCTGTTCATGCTCAACGGCATCGCCAAGCTCAAGGACACGGGCCGCATGGCGATTATCCAGAACGGCTCCCCGCTGTTCAAGGGCGACGCGGGCAGCGGCGAGAGCAACATCCGCGGCTATCTGCTCGAGAACGACTGGCTCGAGGCGATTGTGCAGATGCCCAACGACCTGTTCTATAACACCGGCATCGCCACCTATGTGTGGCTCGTCACCAAGGACAAGGCGCCCGAGCGCATGGGCAAGGTGCTGCTCATCGATGCCAGCAAGTGCTTCGAGAAGCGGCGCAAGTCGCTGGGCAACAAGCGCAACGAGTTTACCGACGCCTGTATCGACCTGATAACGCGCGCCTACAGCGCCTTTGCCGACGGCGTCTATACCGACGGCGACCTCACCGTCGAGGCGCGCCTCAAGGACAACGAGGACTTCAAGTTCACCAAGGTCGTGGTCGAGACGCCCCTCTATAACCCCGACGGCACCCCGGCGCTCAAGCGCGGCAAGCCGCAGCCCGACACCGCCAAGCGTGATACCGAGGTCATCCCCTGCAAACAGGACATCGACGACTACATGGCGCGCAACGTGCTGCCCTATAACCCCGACGCCTGGATTGACGAGAAAAAGAGCAAGGTGGGCTATGAAATCCCCTTTACCCGCGAGTTCTACAAGTATGTCGCCCCACGCAAGAGCGAGGACATCTTTGCCCACCTGCAGCAGTTGGAGCAACAGGAACAGGAATTAATTGCTAAAATCTTGGGACGATAACGATGAAAAAGACCAACATACCATGGGCTCCTTATGTACCAGATAATTGGATAATCGAAAGGGGAAAGAGAGTCCTTGATTTGAAAAAAAGACCTGTTAGGGATAATGATGAGGTTATTACCTGCTTCAGAGATGGAGAAGTCATTTTACGGTCATTACGACGGACAGAAGGCTTTACAATGTCGGATAAAGAGATTGGTTATCAAGGCATAAACGAAGGTGATATTGTGATTCATGGAATGGATGGCTTTGCTGGTGCTATGGGTGTTTCCAAATCTACAGGTAAAGGTTCACCAGTCCTTGTTGTTTGCACCCCTAAGAATAACCATAATTCCAGGTATCTCATTTTTTATTTGAGAACCCTTGCTTATAACAATGTTTTCTTGGCTCTTTCAACTGGCATTAGAGAAAGAAGTTGTGACCTGAAGTGGAACAAGATATCAGAATTAGACTTTCTCCTTCCTCCTATTGAAGAACAGAAAGCAATCGCTGAAATAATCGACAGGAAATGTGGTGAGGTGGACGAGATGGTGTCTTTGCAAGAGCAGGTGATAGAGGAGTTAAAAGCCTATAAGCAATCGGTCATCACCGAGGCCGTCACCAAGGGCCTTAACCCCACAGCCCCCATGAAGCCCACCAACATCGACTGGATAGGCCAAATCCCCACCCACTGGGGAATCTGCCAAATCAATGCGCTTGCAATGTTGCAGAGCGGGAATAGCTTAAAAACGGAAGATATAACTGATAATGTAGAATTATATCCAGTATATGGCGGAAATGGAATAAGAGGGTACTACAAGGATTATTTGCTTGATGGCAGATATGTTCTTATTGGGCGGCAAGGTGCATTATGTGGAAATATTAAAGTAACAAGAGAAAAATTTTGGGTAACAGAACATGCTGTGATTTGCTACCCAAAACATGATTTCAATACTTCTTGGTTTGCTTACATGTTGGAGTCAATGAATCTCAATCAATACTCTCTTTCAGCAGCACAGCCAGGACTTGCTATTGATAGAATTAAAAGGCAAATATTGGTGTTGCCTCCACTCTCGGAGCAGCGGGAGATAGCGGTTTTTTTGGACCGCAAATGTGCCGACATTGACGCCCTGATAGCCCTCAAGCAGCAAAAGATTGAGGATTTAAAACAATACAAAAAATCCCTCATCTACGAATACGTCACAGGCAAAAAATAAACCCCTAACTACGTATTTCAATAAACTACGAATTTCACGAATTAAACTAATTAAGTATATAGCAATCAGTTGTTTAACTAATCATTGTTACTGATATGAAAATAAAGGCAGCTCCTGTTAAGGTCAAGGATTTGATACAGCAGAATCCTGGTTTTTACTATCAAATTCCCAAGTATCAGCGTGAATACATTTGGGGTAAAAACCAAATCACCGAATTGTATAATGACCTTGTCGAAAATGACAAAGGTTTGTTTATTGGTCCCATCATCTTTATCACATCTCCCAGTCAAGTGCGTGAAGTGATTGACGGTCAACAACGACTGACCACGCTGTGCCTGATGCTGGGAGTGTTGTATGATAAAATAAGTCAATTACCAAAGGCCACCAAGAGAAGCGTCAACGTCCTTAACAATATCAAAGATTCACTGCGTAACCCAAACAATCCTATTAATCAATTGATTCTGGTTCCTCAGTGTCAGAATAATAATGATGTGGACTTTAATTATGCTATATTTAGTCTGCTTCAACATCAACTAACAGAACCTCTATATTACGGTAATCGAAGGATAGGCAGAGCAGTAAAAGTCCTTTCCAAGCTGATTGAAGACGATTTGGCTAGTTGCAAGCCCAAAAATAAAGAGAAAAAGTTAAAGGAAGTCTATGATAAAGTGCAAGCGGCAGAGCTGGTAAAGATTGAAGCCAAGAACCATTATGATGCCTACATGCTGTTCGAGTCCTTGAACAACCGAGGTGTACCATTGACTGCCATTGAACTGATGAAGAACAAAATGATGTCTGAAACAGATAAAAATAATGGAGACATCATTGCCAATGATGGCAGATGGAAATATATACTGGAACTGTTGTCAGATGATGATTCATCGGACAACTACAAAGTCCAGGAACGCTTTTTCCGCCATCACTATAATGCGTTTATTACCGACATCAGAAAGCACTATCCCAAGATCAATAATCTATCGAAGGTAAGTATTGCCACCCGTTCAAATTTGTTGAAGATCTATGAGGTACTCATTGAAAAGAGTGTGACTGATTTCTTGAATGAGATAACTGATAGTGCTAAAATCTATCAACAACTGATTCTGCCCGAGAAATGCACAATCCAGAAGTGGCAAGTTCCATTGCTTGATCTGCAACATGTTCAAGCCGCGCCGAGCTATATGCTTCTGCTTTACCTTGTCAAGAAGCAGAAAACTTTAAATTTGAATGATAAGACAATTGTTGACATTATCGAACTGCTGGTAAAATTCTTTATCAGACGCAATCTGACAGACACTCCCAATACCCGTGAATTGGACAGAATGTTCATGGGCATTATCAACGATATTGAAACTCAAGCACCCCAACGTCAAAAAGTCTATGAGTTGATAAAGAATGAGTTGGCTTCAGTATCGGCCGATATCAACAGGTTTATTGAAGCTCTGATGGGGAAAATCTATGATGAAAACCGAGATGCCACCAGGTTTGTCCTATGCAAACTTGCTGAAAACGGATTTGCTAAAAAAATCGTAAAAGACCTGTGGGACCGTGACAAAAAAGGTAATTATATCTGGACGATTGAGCATGTGTTCCCAGAAGGCGATAATATCCCAGAAGAATGGATTGTAATGATGACCGGAAATAAAACCAAGGTTGCTGAAGCAAAGATAATCCAGAAAGACTATGTCCATCGCCTCGGCAACTTGACCTTGACCGGCTATAACAGCAGCCTGGGCAACAAGAGCTTCAACACAAAAAAGAATCACATCGATGCTCATGGCAATTTTATCGGCTATAGAAATGGGATTATCAACAATGATGATATTGTAAAAGCAAAAAAATGGAATAAAGATAATATCAAGAGACGAACAGTGGCGCTGGTAAAAGAAGCGATTGATAAGTTTTTATTCCCATGGGAACAAAAGCCGACGAATATCAGTTTCCCGAAAATTCCGTGACGATAAGTCCCCCTGTAGGCTTAACGCTAATTCCACGAATTAAACAAAATAACAAATTATAAATCAATACAATATGGAACGATTTGAAATACAAGATAATCAGTTTATAAAAAAGAATGTTATTAACACCTTCGGTAAAACTTCATTGCTTCATTTAATCAAAGAACCTCTTGTTAAATGGGATACAAAAGGCAAAAGTGGCAAATACCAAGAGACTACTGATGGTAAACAATGGCCAGATTGCAGCAAGGTTAATCACTATCTATGCCAGTATTACAGAAAAACCATAAATCCCATAAATGATGATAATTCAAAAAGAAAACAAAATAATGAATATGATTATCTAGAGCTGATTGCTGAATTCCTTAACGCGGGGGATGTTCTCTATGCCTTAACTATCACTGATATCATGAAGCGAGTTGCAGAAAAAGCCATAATAAGAATTGAAGAAGATAATAAAGGCGTTCTGCAGGATTTCATTTCAAAACTTGATGAGTTAAGATATAATATTGAACATGATGCTGACCTGTTCCAAAATGTCAGGAGAAATGAAGACACTAAACTTGATAAAAAACTTGATGGAGTTCGCAAGAAAATCAACAAAGAATTAATCTATAAGATTGATGGAGTTACTGCTCTTACAAGAGAAATTGGCACCGATACTTTTATAAAATACGCTATTGACCAATGCTATTTCTTTGAACCTGATGTCGCTAAAAATAGAATGGATAAGATTGTTAAGACTTTTCAAGCTCAACATACTGAAGACGGTTTTATGGGTAAGAAATATGACCTATTTGCAAGGTTTTCAACAATGGATGAGTCGGGAACTGGAACATATAAACAAACAATAGATGATGATCAATTATCCAGGAAAAGAAAAGAAAAGAAAGAGAAAGAGAAAGAGAAGAAACAACAGGACAACATAACGGAGGAACTCAATGATGACGATAGTCAAGATGGCAATGGTGAGCCTGATGAAGGCAATAAGAAAAAGAAAAAAATTAGGTATTATTTATTTACTGAGACAAGTAGTACCTTTGTCAAAGAAGGTGAAAAATTAGAGAATTATCCAATTATTCGTGATAATGATGGTAATGCCAAAGTCCGTTCTGTGATAAATGAAATAACAGGTTATACTGTCAGTGCGGGCAAAGAAAATATTTTCCAGAATTATAGGATTTCCCATGTATGGGGACGGGCATTTGACCCTCGCTATTTTACTAATTTATGGAATATAGTTATTGTCCCGTCGTGGGCTAATGATTTGCTGGACAAGCCGAATGCAATAAAAGGAACTTTGGAATCAAAACTCCAATCCACTATCATGAAAATCTGCGAGATGCTATATTTTAATAATAAATGTATTAGCACGCAGGATGTTCAGCATTTGATAATGCCAGATTATCCCAAAATTATTAACGAGAATGACGTCATTAGTTCTACCCAAGAGATCGAAAAAGATCATGCAATTCCTAATGAAAGGATAATTAATAAAAGTGATAATATAAATCCTTATTTGATTAATATCATTGAGGGCAAGAGGGGCAAAACACTTGGCGATATTGTTAAATATGCTGTTTATATCTGATTACGAGCCAAAGGCTCGTAATACATGGACAAAGCGGACGGAAGAGGCATGGTGTTATTCGTGTAATTGGAATTAAATAAGAGTGGCGGATGCCAAGAATTAGTTAAATTGGTGTAATTCGTAGTTTTAAGAATATGGAGACGAAGGAGAAGAACTTTGAGGCTGACATTGAGCATTACCTGTTGAGTGAAGGCGGGTATGTGAAAGGTGACCAGGCGACCTATGACAAGGGGCGCGCCATCGATATGGCGGTGCTCATGCAGTTCCTGGAAGCCACCCAGCCCAAGATGTGGCTGAAGTACCAGAACGTCTATGGCGCGCAGAGCGAGGCACAGCTCTACAAGGTGTTCCAACAGAACGTGAGCAACTTCGGCCTGCTGCACGTGCTGCGCAACGGCATCAAGGACAGGGGCATGACACTCAAGTTCTGCTACTTCAAGCCTGCTAGCGACATCAACGAGGAGCTGGTGAAGAAATATGACGCCAACATCCTGACGTGTACGCGCCAGTTTGCCTACTCCCTGCAGAACCACAACACCATCGACATGGTGCTGTCGCTGAACGGCATCCCCGTCGTGGCACTGGAACTGAAGAACCAGTTGACGGGGCAGAGCGTGGAGAACGCCAAGCGGCAGTTCATGTATGACCGCGATGCGAAGGAGCCGCTGTTCCAGTTCGACAACCGCGTGCTGGTGTGCTTTGCCGTCGACCTGCAGGAGGTGGCGATGACCACGCAGCTCAGGGGCGAGGACACCTTCTTCCTGCCTTTCAACCAGGGCAGCAACGGTGCGGGCAACATCGGCGACGGCGGTAACCCCGCCAACGACGAGGGCTACCCGACGTCCTACCTGTGGGAGCATGTGCTGTGCCGCCCGATGCTGCTGTCGCTGCTGCAACGCTACATCACGCGCCTGACCGAGGAGAGCATCTCGCTCGTGAACGGCAAACAGATGAAGCGCAGCAGCACGCGCCTCATCTTCCCGCGCTACCACCAGCTCGACGTGGTGGAGAAACTTGTTGACGACACGCGCCTTGCCGACCGCGGCAAGAACTACCTGATTCAGCACAGTGCCGGCTCGGGCAAGAGCAACAGCATTGCCTGGCTGACTTACCGCCTCGCCTCGCTGCATGACCAGCACGACGAGGAGAAGTTCAGGACCGTGTTTGTCGTCACCGACCGCCGTGTGCTCAATGCCCAGCTGCAGAACACCATCTTGGGGTTTGAGCACCTGGAGGGGCAAATCGAGACCATCACCGACAAGGACAACTCCAGCAAACTCAAGGACGCCATCAACGACGGCAAGCGCATCATCATCACCACGCTGCACCGTTTCCCGCTCATCTACAAGGAACTGGACAGCCACTCGGGCAAGCGGTTTGCCATCATCGTTGACGAGGCGCACAGCTCGCAGAGCGGCAAGAGCGCCGAGAAGCTCAAGGCCGCCCTTGCCGACACCGACGAGGCGCTGCGCGAGATGGCAGAGCTGGAGGAGAAGACCGAGCAGGAAATCAAGGACGAGATGGACCTGATGACAGAAACGCTGCTCACCCAGGGGCAGCAGCCCAACCTGTACTTCTATGCCTTCACCGCAACGCCCAAGCCCAAGACGCTGCAGACCTTCGGCGTGCCACGGGCGGACGGCACCTTTGACGCCTTCCACCACTACAGCATGCGCCAGGCCATCGACGAGGGCTTCATCATGGACGTGTTGAAGAACTACACCACCCTGGAGACCGCCTATGAGATTGCCAAGAGCGTCAAGGAGGACCCAGAATATGACGAGCCGCCCGCAACGACCGCCATCAAGCGCTATCACGACAACCACGAGCACGTGATTGCCCAGAAGGCCGAAATCATGGTCGAGACCATCCGCAGCGTGACGCTGACCAAGATGGGCGGCAAGGCCAAGGCGATGATTGTCACCGCCTCGCGTGCCCATGCCGTGCGCTACTTCTTTGCCGTGAAGGAATACTGCAAGAGCAAGGGCTATACCGACGTCATGCCGCTGGTGGCATTCTCGGGCACGGTGACCTATCAAGGGACCGACTATGTGGAGAGCAAGCTGAACTCCACCCCCGAGTATGCCATCAGCGAGGCGCGGTTGCCGCTGTACTTCGACAGCGACCTGTATAACGTGCTCATCGTCGCCGAGAAGTACCAGACGGGCTTTGACCAGCCGCGTCTGCACACGATGATTGTGGACAAGGGGCTGCGAGGCGTGAAAGCCGTGCAGACGCTGTCGAGGCTCAACCGAGCCCACCGCGACAAGGTGGACACCTTTGTGCTCGACTTTGCCAACAGTGCCGAAGACATCAAGGCGTCGTTCCAGCCTTTCTATGAAGACACGCTGCTGGGCGAGGCCGTCGATGTGAACATCGTGTATAAGTACCAGACCGAGTTGTACAACTACCACCTGTGGGCGCCTCAGGACGAGGAGAAGGTGTGGGCGCTGTACAGCGCCAAGCAGGAAGGCAAGGACGACATGGGCAAGCTGGCGAGCGTCTATACGCCTGTGTTGAAGGCCTTTGATACCCTAACCGAGGAGAACCGCTTCGAGGTGCGTAGCCTGGTGAAGAACTTCATCCGCTTCTATGCCTACATGGCGCAGATTGTGCGCACCTTTGACAAAGAGTTGTTGAAGACCTATGTGTTCGCCGAGTACCTGTATAAGTTCCTGCCCAAGAATCCGCACGAGAAAGTGGACCTGACGGGCAAACTGGCGCTCATCAACAACAAATACTCCACGGGCTTCTCGGGCACCATCACTCTGGCTCCCAAGCCCGATGACAAGACGTTGAAGCCCGAGAAAGGCGGCAAGGGAAACAAACCCGAGGAGAAACGTGACCTGCTGACGAACATCATCGCCAAAATCAACATGATGTATGCCGGCAACTTCACCGATGCCGACCGCGTGATTGTGGAAACTATCTTTGACCGCATGAGCAAGAACAGCAAGGTGCTGAAAAAGCAGGCTGAGAACAGCGATGCAAACATGTTTGCCGAAGCCATCTTCCCGAAAGCCTTCGGTGAGGTGGCACAGGAGTGCTATGTCGAGCAGATGGACGCGTTCTCGAAGCTGTTCCAGGACGAGCAGTTCTATAAGCGCGTGATGGGCGAGATGGCGAAGGCGATGTACCTGAACCTGCGCAACCAGCCGAAACCGACGATGTATCCCGAGAGCAATGACGTGGGTATGGCTGCCGAGGACGGCGAGTATTGACGCCGGGCAGTTGCAAAACTACCCATGACCCAGTTTTGATCGGCCTAATGGCCGAGAAATCAAATTCTTATTATCATTTTATTAATAATTTTGTTTGATTTCTCGCGCGTAGCGCGATTTATCCCAAGAGCCATGAGTTTTGCAACAGCATGAATAACAAAAAGAGGCGCAATCACGGGATTGCGTCTCTTTTTTGTTGTTGTGTGTGCGGGGCTTTACTCGGCCTCGGCGATGAGTTCGATTTCGACAAGGGCACCCTTGGGCAGGTCCTTGACTGCAAAGGCGCAGCGGGCGGGGTAGGGAGCCGTGAAGTACTCGGCGTAGACTTCGTTCATGGGACCGAAGTTGGCGATGTCACTCAGGAAGACGGTGGTCTTAACGACGTTGCACAGGTCGAGGCCCTCGCTCTGAAGGATGGCGCGGGCGTTCTTGAGGCTCTGGTGTGTCTGTTCCTGGACGCCACCCTCGGGGAATGCTCCAGTTTCGGGGATAATGGGAAGCTGGCCGGAAACGAATACGAGGTTGCCGGTGCGGATTGCTTGACTGTAAGGTCCAATGGCTGCAGGAGCCTTGTCGGTGTTTAATGCTTTCATTTTGTTTAGTTTAAAGGTGTTTTTTTAGTTTCTAGTCCCTAGTTTCTAGTCCCTAGTTTCTGGTTGGCTTCCGCTTACTAAAAACTAGGGACTAGGGACTAAAGGAAAATTACTTCTTTATGCCCATCTTCTTGGCAATCTTGGCGGGGATGGCATCCTTGTGAACGAGGATGTTCAAAGTCTTGGCGCGGAAGAAGGCCTCGCTGCAATAGAAGTAGCCTTCATAGAGCTGGTTGGTGTCCCAGCTGTTCTGCACCTTGAAGTACTTGTTGCCTTCTTGGTCAACAGCCTTACCCATGATTACCATACCGTGGTCGTCGGTGGTCTCCTTGTTGTCAAACATCTGCTGACGCTCCTCAGGAGTTACCCACTGCTCCTTAACCGGGCCCTTGATGTCCCACAACTCTGCCTCGCGGTCCTTGTCGCTCAGCTGAGCCCAGCGTGCCATATCGGTACCCTCGGCATCGGGAACTTCCTTCTTGACGGGCAGGATAGCATAACCATTGCGCCACTTGAAGCCTTTCTCGCTCACGTCAGAACCCCAAGCGATGCTGTAGCCGTTGTCGATAGCATAGTTGGCAATCTCGAGCAGCTCGTCGATGGGCACGTTCTGGTAGGTTGACCACAACCAGTTGTCTGCCACCTCAAGGATGAAGGGCTGATAGTAGGGGTGGTGGGTGAACGATGCAATGGGTACATAGTCGTCCATGTTGATGCCGAGGCTGGCAGCCCAGGTCTGCGGGGTGTAGGTCTTGCCCTCATAGACGAAGGTCTCGGGCATGGTGCCCATGTAGCTGTTGAGGATAGCCTGCAGACCGTCCTTCCAAGCGGGGGTGAGCTTGCCGCGGCTGTTCTTGTTGATGGTGCCGACGAAACCCTTCAACAGGGAGGTCAACTCACCGGTGTCAAACTTCTTGTCACCGTAGGTCATGCCGGTATAGACCTCGTTGGGAACCATACCGTAGGTGCGCCAAACGTAGGGTACGTCCTCGGCTGCGCCACCCTCAGCAAAGTTGATGGTGCCATCCATGCGGATGTACTTGATGGCCTTGTCAAAGTAGCAGTGGTTAACCACAAAGCCTTCGCTCAGGTGAACCTCCTTGCCGGTGATGCGCAGGATCTCGTTCTCGAAGAAGGAGTTGGTGGAGTAGCACCAGCACGTACCGGACTTGTTCTGGTCCTTGACGGGGGTGTGCTTGATAACCTTAGTGTCGGTGAACTTGAAACCGGTGCTGTCGGGGATGACAACCTTGTCATCGGCCATAACATTGATGCAGACAGCCGATGCGAGCAGTAAGAATAAGAATTTCTTCATAAAAAATGTTAGTTAGTTATAAATGTTAATTGTATTTCTTCGGTTATAACTTGCAAATGTACTTATTATTTTTGAATATCACGTGTTTTGGTGGGAAAAATTAAAAAAGTGCCCCGTTTTTGCCTGTAATAGACAGACACGAAGCACTGTTTTCTCATGAATCAGATAGATAAGATTTGATTGATGATGCCGCAAAGGTACAAATATTTCGTTGAATGACGAAAAATGACTACCTTTGTGCTATGATTTATCCCTCAAATTTTGAGAGCAAGATTGGCTTTGATGCCGTGAGACGAGAATTGGAGCGTCACTGCGTCAGCGCGTTGGGTGCTGCCAACGTGCCGCGCCTGCGTTTCTCTACCCGTCGCGACGAGGTCATCCGCTGGCTTGAAGAGACCAACGAGTTCCTGTCTATCGTCCAAACAGGCAAGGAGTTCCCGTTGAGCTACTATTTCGACCTGCGTGTGGTGCTCAAGGAAGTATCGACACCGGGCACTTTCCTGTCGGCTGAGCGGCTGTTTGACTTGCAAAGGCTGCTGGTTACTGTAACCCAGGTGGTTAGGTTCTTCGATGCCGATGGCGAGTCGGGCTCGCTTTACCCGCGCCTGAAGAATCTGACCAGTGGCATGCAATCGTTCCCCGAGTTGAGTGCTGCTATCGGCCATGTGCTTGACAAGGCAGGCAACATCAAGGATACCGCGTCACCACGCTTGCAGGAGTTGCGCACGGCGATAGCTCGTGTGACCAGTAGCATCAACGGCACGCTGCGCCGCATCATTGCCCAGGGCAAGCAGGATGGCATTCTCGATAATGATGTTCAACCATCGCTGCGCGACGGCAGGTTGGTGCTGCCCGTGAGCGCCATGAATAAACGCAAGCTCCATGGCATCGTCCATGACGAGAGCGCGACGGGAAAGACCGTATTCATTGAGCCTGACGCGATTGTCGAGGCCAATAACCGCATCCGCGAGACCGAGGCCGAGATAGCCCGTGAAATCATCCGCATCCTCATCGAGGTGACCGACCAGATTCGTCCGCACCTTGACGAATTGGCAGGAATTCTCGATACCCTGGGACAGTTGGATTTCATTCGCGCCAAGGCATTGTTTGCCCTTGACGTGGGCGCCCAGATGTGCCATGTGGACCGTAAACCAGTCATTGAGTGGTACAATGCCATCCATCCAGCCTTGATGCTCTCGTTGCGCACCCAAGGCAAGCAGGTGGTTCCCCTCAATATCGCGCTTAACAAGCAGGACCGCATACTTGTGATTTCGGGTCCCAATGCCGGTGGCAAGTCGGTGTGCCTCAAGACAGTAGGCGTCGTTCAATATATGATGCAATGCGGGCTGCTGCCCACGCTGCGTGACAATTCGCACATGGGACTGTTCCATGACATCTTCATTGATATCGGCGACCAGCAGAGCATCGAGAATGACCTGAGTACCTATAGCAGCCACTTGCAGAACATGAAATTGTTCCTCTCGAAGGGTGGCAAGGAAACGCTCATCCTCATCGACGAGATGGGCAGTGGCACTGAGCCGCAGATTGGTGGCGCCATCGCCCAGTCGATTCTTGAGCAACTCAACGAACATCAGGTGATGGGCGTTGTCACGACACACTATCAGAACCTCAAGCATTTTGCCGACGAGACCGATGGCGTTGTCAATGGCGCTATGCTCTATGACCGCCAGCGGATGCAGCCGCTGTTCCAGCTGTCGATGGGCTATCCGGGCAGTTCGTTTGCCATCGAGATTGCCCGCAAGACGGGTTTGCCGCAACAGGTGATTGAGAAGGCAAGCGAGATTGTGGGCAGTGACTACATCAACATGGACAAGTATCTGCTCGATATCGTGCGCGACCGCCGATATTGGGAGAACAAGCGTCAGGATGTGCGAGCCAAGGAAAAACGTCTCGACCAGATGATTGCTGACTATGATGAACGATTGGACAGCATCCGCGCCGAGCACCGACAGATAATTCATGACGCGCGTGCCGAGGCACAGGAAATCCTGCGTGGCAGCAATGCTCAGATTGAGCGTACCATCAAGGAAATACGTGAACTGCAGGCCGAGAAGGAACGCACCAAGGAACTGCGCCGTCAGCTCGATGAATTCAAGCAACGGCTTAATGCCGAGGAGCCCGAGGACCCCTCGCGCCTGAAGGAACTGACTCCGAAGGACAAGCCGCGTCGCAAGCAACCCAAGAAAAAGCCCCAGCAGCCCATTGTCAAGGAACGTCCCCTCCAGGCAGGCGACAATGTGGTGCTCAAGGGAACGACTACCGTCGGCACCCTCATCAGCATCGATGAGAAATATGCGCTGGTGGCATTCGGCAACATCAAGACGCGCATCGAGGCGGACAAGGTGGAGCGCACCATGCGCAAGGAAAAACTGCCCAAGACGGAATCCCTAGGACGTGCTACGACCGATGAAATCCGCACGCGACAGTTGAATTTCAAGCCTGACATAGACGTGCGTGGCATGCGTGCCGACGAGGCGCTGCAAGCGATTACTTATTTCATCGATGATGCCATCCAGTTCAGTGCTCAACGCGTGCGCATCCTCCATGGTACAGGTACCGGAGCGCTGAAGGTTGCCATCCGTGAATACCTGCGCACGGTCAGTGGCGTGAAGTCGTTCCGCGACGAGCATGTGCAATTCGGTGGTGCCGGCATCACCGTTGTCGACCTGGAATAATATTCATGTGAACGGGATAATGGTTAATCAGTGTTAATTTATGCCGTGACTCCAATTACGGCCATTAAAATACCAAAAGAAAATGATAGAGAACAACATATTTTTCAAGCCGTTTAGAACCACGGGGGGCATGATACCCTTTGACCGCATCACCACAGCCGATTATGAGCCGGCTATCCGTCAAGGCATCAAGGAGCACGACTCCGAGGTAAAGGCGATTGCAGGAAATGAAGCCGAGGCGACGTTCGAGAACACCATCGTTGCGCTCGAGCGTGCCGGAGCAACACTCAACCGTGTGCTGGGTGTGTTCTATCCCATGCTCTCGGCCAATGCCGATGACGCTTTGATGGCAGTGAGTGAGCTCATGGCGCCCGTGCTGAGCGAGCACTTTAACAGCATAACGCTCAACGAGCAGTTGTGGCAACGTGTGAAATATGTCCACGACCATTTTGATGCAACGCACCATGATGCTGAAGACCGGATGCTGATGCGGGAGACCTACGACGGTTTTGTGCGCAGCGGTGCCAACCTGCAAGGTGAGGATAGGGAACGCTATCGTGAACTTTCAAAGCGTTTGACCGAACTGACCTTGAAATTTGACCAGAACGCGCTCAAGGAAACACCCCGCTATGAATTGTGGCTTACCGAGGCTGATATCGAAGGGCTCCCCGAGAGCGCTCTTGATGCCTACAAACAGGCTGCCAAGGACAAAGGACACGAAGATAAGTGGCTGGTAACGCTTGATGCTCCCAGTTATGGTCCATTCATGAAGTACAGCAATCGTCGTGATTTGCGCGAGAAATTATATAAGATGTATAATCGCCAGTGTACTGCTGGCGAATACTGCAATCTCGATGTCTTGCGTGATATTGCCAACACCAGGCTGGAAATTGCTCGGTTAATGGGAAGTAAGACCTTCGCTGAGTATAAGTTACAGCACACGATGGCGGAGAGGCCCGAGGCGGTCTATGATATGCTGAATCGCCTGCGCGATGCCTATCTGCCTGTAGAACGGCAAGAAATGGAACGCTTGACCAGGTTTGCTTGTGAGTGTGAGGGTAAACCAGTCGACATCATGCCGTGGGATTACGCTTACTACAGTAACAAGGAGAAGGACTCGATGTTCGAGATTAACGACGAATTGCTGCGTCCCTATTTTGAGCTGAGTTCAGTGACCAAGGGCGTTTTCGGTTTTGCCAAGCGGATGTACGGCCTGCGGTTTACGCCCAACGATGATGCCCAGGTGTTCCATCCTGAGGTTGAGGTCTATGACGTGACCGACGAGGACGGCAAAGCCGTGGGTATGCTTTATCTGGATTTCTTCCCTCGTGCCACTAAGCAGAGCGGAGCGTGGATGACGAGTTTCCGCGAGCAATACATCGACGATAACGGTAACGACGTGAGGCCGTTGGTGACCTTGACCATGAATTTCACCCGTCCTACCGACACCAAGCCGTCACTGCTCACCGTGCGCGAGGTAGAGACTTTCATGCACGAGTTCGGTCATGCTTTGCATCAGTTGTTGTCACGTTGCAGGTATCAGTCGCTGTCGGGTACCAATGTCTATCGTGATTTTGTTGAGGTACCCTCACAATTCAATGAGAATTACGTCTATGAGCGCGAATTCCTCGATAGTTTTGCACGTCATTACCAGACTGGCGAGCCTGTACCGCAGGAATTGATAGACCGCTTGATAGCATCCTCGCAGTATGGTGCGGCTTATGCCTGCGTGCGACAGTTGGGCTTCGGCTTTATCGATATGTCTTGGCACAGCATCACCGAGCCTTATGAGGGTGATGACTTCACCTTTGAGTACAATGCTGTGAAAGATGTGCAGGCTTTTGAACCTGTCGAGGGTTGCATCATGTCGCCGCAGTTCACCCATATCTTTTCGGGAGGCTACGCCGCGGGATACTACGGCTACAAGTGGGCCGAGATGATTGAGTGTGACGCCTTTGACAAGTTCAAGCAGGATGGCATCTTCAACCGAGATACCGCCCGCTCATGGGTAGAGAACGTGCTCTCGCGTGGCGGCACGGAGGCCCCGATGACGCTCTACAAGCGCTTCCGTGGCTCTGAACCCGGCATCGGCGCCATGATGCGTCGCGACGGCATTATCAACAAGAAATGAATTGACTAGAGACCATATTGTAATGAAAAGGATGATTTGGAAGGCAACGATGGAGGATGTGCCAGTGATTATGCAGCTCATCGAGGAGGCGCGTGGCATCATGCGGTCGTGTGGCAACGTGAATCAGTGGATTGGCGGTTATCCCAGCGAGGAGACCATCGTGAATGACATCAATAATGGTCATTGTTACCTGTGTGTGGAAGAGGGTGGGGAAGTGATAGCCTCATTTGCCTTTATCCCAGGGCCTGAACCGACTTATAAGGAAATCTACGAGGGTAATTGGCTGGATGACAAGCCTTATCATGTAGTGCATCGCTTGGCTAGCACGGCAGCGAGTCATGGCGTTTTCAACGACGTGATGGACTATTGCCTGGATGTTGCTGGAACCCTGCGCATCGACACCCACCGCGACAATGTTATCATGCGCCATGTCATTAACCGTTACGGTTTCACTTATTGCGGCATCATCTATCTCTTGAACGGTGACGAACGCCTGGCATATCAGCTCTCGAAGCGTTGATATATTCAGGCACAACCGATATAAAACAATCAGGGCTGACCCATACGAGTCAGCCCTGATTTGTTATAAGGAATTAATCTAGTGTTCTCAAGATTACTTCTTCAGCTCCTCAGCAGCCTTGTTCAGACCTTCAGCAGCCTTGTCCTTAGCAGCGTCAACAGCGTTGTTGGCGGCATCCTTAGCATCGGCAGCAGCATCCTTAACGGCATCCTTAGCAGCGTCAACCTTCTCGCCGGCAGCGTCAACAGCAGCGTCAACAGCCTCACCAACCTTCTCAGCGGCCTGCTTTGCTACGAAATCAGTAAAACCAGCTTTCAGCTCCTCGGGAACTTCAATGTAACCGGTCATCTTCTCTGCCAGGGTCGGGATCTTAGCCAAGATGGCATCCTTGTTGTTCTCCCAAACGGTCTTCAGGATGTTGATGATGTTGAAGTAACCAGCCTGGTCACCACCCTTCAGCAGTTCCTCAGCCTTAGCCTTGATACCATCAAGCAGGGTAACAGCACTAGCCTCGTCAGCGCAGTTGAGCAGGTCAGCGGCAACGCCGTCAACGGTGTACTCTACGGGAGCGGGATCTTCAACAACTTCAGCCTCGGGCTTGGTTTCGGTCTTGCATCCAACAAATGCGATAGCAGCAACAGCTGCAAACATCAATAAGAATTTCTTCATAATAAAACAACTTTTAAAATAAATGAATAATAATAATAAAACGATTCAACGCCGCAAATGTAACGGCTATTTTTGAATTACCAAACTTTTTTGCACTCAATTTTCATTTTTTAGCACTTTTATTGTCGTAAATGACTGTTTTGCGGGCAAAATAATATAACTTTGCAGTGCGGAATCTTGCCCGATGCATTGTATAGCAATTTCCGTGCCAAATAGTGAAATATCAATTAAATACTTAATATTATGTTCATTTACATTTTAATGGGAGGCATTTTCATCCTGAGCATGATTGTTCAGAGCTCCCTTAAGTCCAAGTTTGCCAAGTATAGTAAGATTCCATTGGCTGTTCCCATGGCAGGGCGTGACATTGCCAATGCCATGCTTCAGCAGAATGGCTGTGGCGATGTGCAGGTGACGAGTGTGAGCGGCCAGTTGACCGACCACTTCAATCCCGCCAACCGTACAGTGAACTTGAGTGAACCGGTCTATGGAACCAATAGCATCGCAGCTGCTGCCGTTGCCGCCCATGAGTGCGGTCATGCCGTGCAGCACAAGGTTGGCTATAGTATGTTGCAACTGCGCACCAAGATGGTGCCCTTGGTATCCTTTGCTTCCAGCACTATCCAATGGCTCTTGCTTGCCGGTATTGTAGTGGCAGCAGTGACGCCGATACCCTTGTATATCGCCATCGCCCTGTTTGCTGTAACGGTTCTGTTCAGTTTCGTGACCTTGCCTGTCGAGGTGGATGCCAGCCGCCGTGCCATCAAGTGGCTTGAGGGCTCAGGAATTGCCAGCGGACAGCAATTGGAATATGCCAAGGACGCATTGCATGCTGCAGCCTACACCTATGTTGTGGCAGCAATCGGTTCGCTTGCAACATTGTTATATTATGTCGCCATGATTTTTGGCGGTAGTCGTCGATAACATCATAACACAATACACCGAGAAATACATTAAAATAGAATAATGGCACAAAAACCTTCTATCCCTAAAGGGACACGCGACTTCTCACCCATTGAGATGGCGCGCCGCAACTATATTTTTAACACGATTAAAGACGTGTTCCTGCTCTACGGTTTCCAGCAGATTGAGACTCCTGCCGTCGAGAATCTGTCCACATTGATGGGCAAATATGGCGAGGAGGGTGATAAGTTGCTGTTCAAAATTCTGAACAGTGGCGATTACCTCAAGGATGCTCCCGACGACCTGCTGGCAGCACATGACTCATTGCACTTGACCACCAAGATTAGCGAGAAGGGACTGCGATATGACCTGACGGTGCCCTTCGCCCGCTATGTCGTGCAGCACCGCAACGAAGTGCAGATGCCCTTCAAGCGCTATCAGGTGCAGCCTGTGTGGCGTGCCGACCGTCCTCAGAAAGGACGTTATCGCGAGTTCTATCAGTGTGATGCCGATATCGTGGGCAGTGACTCGTTGTTAAACGAGGTGGAGCTGGTGACGATGATTGATGAAGTGTTTAACCGCTTCAACATCAATGTGGTCATCAAACTGAATAACCGCAAAATTCTCAGTGGCATCGCCGAAATCATCGGTGCCGCTGACAAGATTGGTGACATCACAGTCGCAATCGACAAGCTTGATAAAATCGGCTTGGATAACGTCAATGCCGAGTTGAGGGAGAAAGGACTGACCGACGATGCCATCGCCACCTTGCAGCCTCTGCTGGCACTCGATGGCACTAATGAACAGCGCCTCACCAGCCTGGCAGGGATGTTGGCTGCAAGCGAAACGGGCATGAAGGGCATCGAGGAGATGCGTTATGTGCTCAATCATGTGGCTGCACTGGGCACCCGTGCCAATGTTGAACTTGACGTGTCGCTGGCACGCGGCCTGAACTACTATACAGGCACGATTCTTGAGGTCAAGGCGCTTGACGTCGCTATCGGCAGCATTACTGGTGGCGGTCGCTATGATAACCTGACGGGAGTATTCGGTATGCCCGGCTTGTCGGGTGTTGGCATCAGTTTTGGCGCCGACCGCATCTATGATGTGTTAAACGCACTTGATTTGTATCCCGCCGACACCATGGCGACAGCACGGGTGATGTTCGTCAACTTCGGTGAACTGGAAGCAGCGGCTTCACTGCGTCACATCATGGCGTTGCGCCGTGCTGGCATCAGCGCTGAGCTCTATCCCGATAGTGCCAAGATGAAAAAGCAGATGAACTACGCCAACGACCGTCAGATTCCCTTTGTTGCTATCGTGGGTGCCGACGAAGTGCAGAATGGCACCATCGCCCTCAAGGACATGGCAACGGGTGAGCAGCTTGTATTAACCCCCGAACAGGTGATTGAAAAGTTGGGCAAGTAATATAGTGCTATGGCAATGAATAGTATGTACCAACAGTTGATGCGCCTGCCGCTGTTTCAGGGCGTGAGTACTGAGAAAATCACCGCTTTGGTTGAGAAACTGCCTTTCCACTTTCTCAAGTTCCATGGTGATGAGCAGATTTTTGCTGCAGGAGATCCGTGTACACACATCAAGTTCATTGTGTCGGGAAAAGTCAGGCTGGAAACGCCTTTCAGCAATCTGAAGGTTGTGCTCTCACAGGTGCTGGCGACGCCTCACGTGTTGGCTGCCGAGTATCTGTTCGGGCGTGATACGGTTTACCCTTATACTGCCATTGCCGATGGTCCATGTGGCATCCTGCAGCTGCTCAAGAGTGATTACATCAAGATGGTGAACAGTGACAAGGTGTTCCTGTTCAATATCCTCAATTATCTGTCGTCGGGCAGCCAACGCAGTACATCGTTGGCGCTGGCGGTGCATGACGGAACTGTTGCCGAGCGCTTGGCGACCCTGCTGGATACGCTGGTGCTACCGGGTGCTACCGATGTGGCGCTCACCTTCAAGCAAAAGGACCTATGCAACTTGCTGGGCACTCAACGCACCACGCTGGTCGCTACGCTCAACCGCTTGATTGACGAGGATATCATCGAGTGTGACAGTAGCAGAATGAGGATTCTGGACCAGTCAAAGTTGTTTGAACTAATACGAAATAGATAGAGTAATGCGTTATTCTTATGAAACCAGAGGTACATGCTCAATTCAGATCGATTTCGAGTTGGATGAGCAGGATATCATTAAGGACGTGAGTTTCATTGGTGGCTGCGACGGAAACCTGCAAGCTGTTTGCAGGCTTGTGAACGGAATGAAAGCCGTTGACGCCATCAAGAAATTGCGCGGTATCCGCTGCGGATATAAGAACACATCTTGCCCTGACCAGCTTGCCATCGCATTGGCTCAGGCGGTCGATGGCAATAACGAGAAACAGATATAAATATTAACATTAATTAATACAGAAATGAAGAAGATTTTATTGACACTGGCTGCCGTTGTGGCATTATCGCTGGTTAGTTGTGACGCTGATTATAAGACTAAAGGCGAGAGCTTTGCCAAGCAGCTTGATGAGCTGTGCCAGAAACAGGACTCGGCAGCTGTTCTTGAACTGGACAAAACAATTCGCGACACTGAAGCAAAAATTGTTGAAAGTGGTGATACTGCAGCCTTTGCAGCCTTTACTGGTGCTTTGAAAGAGGTGCGCCAACGCAATGCCGCCTATATTTCCTCGCTCAAGGTTAAGCAGGGTATAGAAAAGGACACAGTTATCAACGAGGTGATCGGTGATGTGATGCAGGGTGATATGAGCATCGAAGCTGTGACCAATTCGGTAGATGCCACTATCGATACCAAAGAAAAGAAATAACACTGTTCCTGCACGATGAACAGGTGGCTCATGAGTTTTTCCTTCCACCGCTATCGTCATATCATGGCGGGCGGTGTGTTGTGTGTGTTGTTGGCTGCCTGCGGCACCGGTATCGAAATGACCGAGCACGTTACTGAAAAGGACGTGCGCCGTGCTATTGATCAGAAAAACAGCCACCAGGCAACGATAACAATCGATGCCTATGTGGACTCGGTGCCGGCATGGAAAACGGGAAAACGCTTCTGGGTAGCCGATGACCATGTCAGGCTGCTCTTTGCCGCCTCACAGGATTATGACGTCGATACGGTTACCCTGGCAGGCCATGAGCTGTCCTATATGGGTTATAGCACAGGGAGCCTCTATGACAACCGCATGACCTTGAACCTCAAGTTCCAGGATAAGAACACGGGAAATGTCTATGTCTATCGCACCGACAAAACGATAGAGGATTTTACCCGTAATTTCTCCATCCCTATGCTGATTGACATGGACATGGTCGCTCACATGGCACGTCAGATAACGAATAAGGACTATTATGTACGCACCCCCATCTGGTATGACCGCGAGAGCGAGCAGATGATTGACGGGCGGCATTTTATCAAGGTCCACATCGACAGCGTTTTGCCTGGCAATAGCGTGATGCCGCTGCGCGTGATGTTCACGGCATTGGACAATCAGCAAAAGGCCATGGTATGGCTGAGTGATAAATTATCGGTCATGCACGGGCGTGATTTTGACGCTTTGTTTGTCGCTGCCAATCCCCGCTTGGGCTATCCCGATATCAGTGACGAGAACTGGAAACGCATCACACGCGGCCAGGTGGTTGAAGGCATGACCAAGGAGGAGTGCCGACTGTCACTGGGCAATCCCAAGCACATCAATCAACGGCCAGACCAGTCGGGCATGAGAGAATATTGGTATTATGACGGTGGATATTTCCTCTATTTTGTGGATGGTCTGCTCAGCCAGTATCGAAGATAAAGACGATGTTAACGACATTGGAAATAGAATTCTTGGGGACTGGGACATCAACTGGTGTGCCCATGTTGCGTTGCCAGTGCCCGGTCTGCCTCAGTTCAGACCCGCGGGATATGCGGTTGCGTACCTCAGCGATTGTCCGTTATCAAGGCGTGCGCCTGCTCATTGACTGTGGCCCCGACTTCCGCACCCAGATGCTGCGTGCCAGCGACGACAACCTGGATGCGGTGCTGTTGACTCATATTCATTTTGACCATGTTGCCGGTCTTGACGACCTGCGTGCCTATTGTTTTGAGCGCCCGTTCCCGCTGTATGCCCGTGCCGATGTGCTGGAAAATCTGCATCAGCGCATTCCTTACTGTTTTGCCGATAATCCTTATCCCGGCGTGGCTCAGTTTGAGGAACATGTGATTGACGGCAAGCCGTTCCTGGTCGAGGGCGTGCGGGTAGAGCCGATTCCAGTGATGCACTACAAGTTGCCGATTATCGGCTTCCGCATCGGTCCCCTTGCCTATATCACCGATGCCAAAACGATTGCCGACGAAGTGGTTGACAGCCTCAAGGGTGTGCCTTTGCTGGTTATCAACTCGTTGAAGGCCGAGGGCAATCACTTGTCCCACATGTGCCTTGACGAGACGCTGAGCATTGTCAATCGGATAAAACCAGGGCGCACTTATCTCATTCACATGAGTGACCGGATGGGGCTGCATGCCGATTCCCCCAGAATCTTGCCACAAGGCGTGGAACTGGCTTACGATAGACTAATCGTGAAAGTGTAAACGATGGAAGAAATCAAGATATCTGAAGTCAAGTCCGAGGAAAAAACCTCGGGCTTGCAGTTCTTTGAAGGACGTGTGCAGGCGGGCTTCCCCAGTCCTGCCCAGGGCGAATATGCCGACACCATCGACCTGAACCGCGCCCTGATTACTAACCCGTCGGCTACTTTCTGTGCCCGTGTCATCGGCAATTCTATGGTTGATGCGGGTATCAACGAGGGGGATTTGCTCATCATTGACCGTTCCCTCACTCCTCACAACGGCAGTATTGCCGTGTGCTTTATTGACGGCGATTTCACGGTCAAGCGTCTCAGCGTGCGCGAGGAAGGCGTCTTTCTGACGCCTGCCAATGCCGATTTCCCTGAGATGGCAGTTCCCGAGGACAGCAATTTCCAGGTGTGGGGCGTGGTATCGCATATCATTAAGAAGGTTTAGGCTGTTGCAGTGAAGAAGATAGCGGGAAATATCACGCGTTACGGCATCGTGTTTTTCGTGCTGTGTGTGGCGGTGGTGGCATGGCAGTGCTTTATCGTTGCCCTCGATACCCAACTGGGTGGGGTGGGGAACATGTTGCATGAATGGCATGTTGTCGCTATCTCGATTGCCAATGCCCTGTTGCTGTTGTTGCCTTACTGGCTGTTGCCTCGCCGCCTGCGTTGGCTCGTGTGGATTCCATTGGCTTTGCTCACGGTGTGGAGCCTGATGCAGATGTGCTATTGCCGAGCCTATGACGACCTGATGCCGTGGCGCAGCTTGGCTTTGACCGACAATGTCAATTCCACCTTGGCGGCAAGCACACTGGCTTTGCTTCGTTGGCAAGACCTGCTGATAATTGTCCCGCCATTGCTGCTCATCGTGGCTTGTTTGCTGGGCAAACGCACCCAAGCTGATGAAAACCGCACGAAGGCGCTCCTTTGCTCGGTGGCGGTGTGCCTGATAACGGGAGCATGGGGCTACATCTTCGGCAACGACAGCTTTGAGAAACGCTTTCTGCACAATTTCAGCAACAAGGGGTATTATGGGCAGAATGGCTTGATACCCTATGCAGCCTTCTCCTTGTACCAGGAACTGATTATCCCGCATACGGTGACCGATGACGAGCGGGCAATGGTCAAGCGGTTTATTGACGAGGATTGCCCCCATTATAGCGATAATCCCTACTGCAGTGTCGAGAACCGCAATCTGGTGCTGCTGATTGTGGAGTCACTGCACACCTGGCCCATCGGCATGGAAATCGATGGGCGAGAGGTGACTCCAGTGCTTAACCGTCTGGTGGCAAGTGATAGCGTGATTTATGCGCCACATGTGTTGTTCCAGACGAGCCATGGCCATTCCAGCGATGCCCATTTCATCTACAATACCGGTCTGTTGCCCCTGCGTGACGGGGTGGTGGCTGTGAATTGGGGCGACAAGGAATATCCGACACTGGCAGCAGCCCTAGATGGGTATGACTGCCGAGAGGTAATCTGTACTCCTGGAATGAACTGGAATCAGAGTGTTACCGCCCGTACCTACGGCTTCGATACCCTTTACACCCGTGATGACCTTATTGCCGACGGTGCCCTGAAGCGCCACAATAATGTGGATGACGCGGCGCTTACCGATTTCACAGCGCGCCTGTTGCCACGGTTGCGCCAGCCTTTCTTCCTCGAGATGGTCACCATGACGATGCACGCCCCCTATACCGATGGCAAGCTGCCCGGCTCGTGGATTACCGCCAGCGACACGCTCAATGCCGAGGCGCGGGGCTATCTCAACTGTGTCCATCTCACCGACAGCTGTATCGGTGCCATGATTGAAGACCTGCATCGCCTGGGCTTGGCACAAAACACGGTGTTTGCCATCGTGAGCGACCACACCCAGTTGTACCGCAACCGAATCGAGGGACGTTCCGACTATGAATTCGTGCCCGACGACTGGGGTATTCCGTTGATTATCACGGGCTGTGACACCACCTTGCGCTATGATGCGGTCATTGGTCAGGTGGATGTTTTCCCCACATTGCTTGATGTGATGGGCGCCAATGCCTATTACTGGAAAGGACTGGGACATAGCATCTTGCGTTATCCTGTCAAGGGTGCCATCCAGCCGCGCAATATGTCGGTCATCGGCGACAGTACAGCCCTCACGCCCCACCAGCGCCAAGCTTGGGATATCAGCCGCTTTATCATCTTTGATAATGTGGGAAAATAGTTGTATGTTGTTGATAATGGGGTGATTGGTTTCTATTGCTAATGGCGCCGTTTGCTGGTTTGCGGGAAATATGTTACTTTTGCAGTGAAATAGCTATACAGTAAACAGTTATAATTCAAGAAATGATAAAATCAAGGCTTTTCTCGAGCGATAGTCGCTTGAGTGATTTGATAACCGCCCATCCGTCGCTGCTCTCGCTGCTGTCGCGACTGGGCATCTCGTTGGGATTCGGTGACCGCTCTATTGCCGACGTGTGTGAAGAGAGTGGGGTGGATACCGCTTTTTTCCTGCTCATCTGCAACGTCTATACTTTCAATAACTATGTGCCTTCGACGGCAGCCATACTGGGAACCGATATGACAGGGCTTGTCCCTTATCTCGAGAAGTCCCACAAGTATTATGTTGAAAAGCGCCTGCCCCACATCGAATGTCACCTCGACGCTATTGCCCAGAAACTGAACGCCCGTATCGGTAGGGTCTTTATCAGTTTTTTCAAGGAATACAAGGAGGACGTGGAGACTCATTTCATGCACGAGGAGCGCGATGTGTTCCCTCACATCCGTGGACTAATGGCTGGCAAGCGGGATGCAACTTATAGCATCGGTGAGTTTATCGACACGCACAGCGACATCGAGGGAAAACTCGATGACCTGCTGAACATTGTGTTCAAGTACCTGCCCCCCCAGGTCGATGACGACAATGTGCTTGATGTGGTGGACGATATCCTGCGCCTGAGCGAGGACTTGAAGAAGCACACCTTCATCGAGGAAAAGATTATGGTGCCGCTGGTTAAACATCTTGAAAACGCCATCCTCAAGAAATGAAACAGCGATTGTTGATAGTAGAACCCTCGGAACTCATCATCGAAGGGTTGAAATCCATCCTTGACGGGCAGATACGCTTCAAGGTGCTGGAACCCGAGATGGGGGCTGACCAGCTTGATGAGCGCCTGGTTGCCACTCGTCCCGACATTGTGCTCATTAATCCCACGCTTATCGGCAACATTTCTCGGCTGCGTGGCGAGCATCCGATGGCTGTGGTGGCACTGGTCTATCAATATGTGGAGCGTGAGGTGCTCAAGCAGTATGACGCAGTGGTGGACATCCGTGCCAGCCGGGCTGTGATTATCGAGACGCTTGCCCAGGCATCACCCGGTGAGGTGGAATCAGCCAATAACAATTACGAACTCACCAAGCGCGAGACCGCGGTCCTCGTCGAGCTTGCCCAGGGCAAGACCAACAAGGAGATTGCCGATGCCCTCAACGTGAGCGTCCACACCGTTATCAGCCATCGCAAGAACATCACCCGCAAGACCGGCATCAAGAGTGTGGCAGGCCTCACCGTCTATGCCATGCTCAACAACCTCATCGACGAGAACTCCCTGATATAATTCCCTACAAGTGAAATCTTTTTCGTACCTTTGCAGGTTGAAATTTAAAGAGATGATATGATATTGACTAAAATGCTAGATAAGTTTGGAGACTACTGCATGTTCATGTGGAGGGTTACCGCCATCCCTGACAAGTGGAAAGTATTCTTCAAGCGTTACCTTGATGAAATCGCGAAATTGGGCATCGACTCGATTCCGCTGATTATCATCGTGTCGCTGTTCATCGGTTCGCTGTGTACCATCCTGATTAAGCTCAACATCTCTAACCCGTTGTTGCCGCGTTACACGGTGGGTCTGACAACCCGTGAGATTATCCTGCTGGAGTTCTCATCGACTATCCTGTGCCTGATTCTCTCGGGTAAAATCGGTTCCAATATTGCGAGCGAAATCGGCACCATGCGTGCCACCGAGCAGATTGATGCCCTCGACATCATGGGCATCAACAGCGCCAATTTCCTGGCGATGCCCAAGATTTTGGCGCTCATCACAATCTTGCCGTTCCTGGTTGTGATTTGTATGGCGACCAGCTTGTTTGGCGGTTGGCTCATCTGTGTCATAACGGGAATCGTCGACCCCGATACCTTTATCTTTGGTATCCAGTCGCTGTTCATCGAGTGGTATGTGTGGTTTGCGCTCATCAAGTCGCTTGTGTTCGCTTTCCTGATGTCCACGATAGCCTGCTACTACGGCTACACGGTGAAGGGCGGCTCGGTAGAGGTGGGCAAGGCGAGCACCGACACCGTGGTTGTGAGCAATATCATGATTCTGGTGGCAGACGTTATTCTGACCCTTCTCTTACTGTAACTTGGGACTAAAAACTAAAGAACTATGATCGAAGTCAAACATCTATCCAAGTCTTTCAAGGAAGACGGTGGTGTGCGTCAAGTGCTGTATGACGTGAGCTGCAAGCTCTATGACGGCAAGACCAACCTTATCATCGGCCAGTCGGGTTCGGGTAAAACGGTGCTGATTAAGAATATTGTGGGACTGTTTGACCCTGATGAGGGCGAAATCCTGTACGATGGACGTGACATCACCAAGATGAACCGCAAGCAGCGCAAGGAGTTGCGCAAGGAAATCGGCATGCTGTTCCAGGGCTCTGCCTTGTTCGACAGCGAGACGGTGATGGGCAATGTGATGTTCCCTCTGGTCATGTTTGGAGGGATGGGCAATGACGAGATGCGCGAACGAGCACAGTTCTGTATCGACCGCGTGAATCTCACGGGCAGCGAGAACAAGTACCCCAGCGAGCTCTCGGGCGGTATGCAGAAGCGCTGCGCCATCGCCCGCGCCATCGCATTGAATCCCAGGTACCTCTTTTGTGACGAGCCCAACTCGGGTCTGGACCCCAAGACGTCGATTGTCATTGACGAACTGTTGAGCGACATCACCCATGAGTTCGGCATCACCACCATCATCAACACCCACGACATGAACTCGGTGATGGGCATCGGTGAGAACATCGTGTTCATCAATAAGGGCCATGTGGGATGGATTGGCAACAAGGACGAGGTCTATAATGTGGACAATGACGACCTGAACAATTTCGTCTATGCCACCGACTTGTTCCGCGACGTGCGCAAGTACCGCCGTGAGCACGGTTACAAGCCGACGAGGAAGAGTTAGGAATTAGGAGTTAGGAATTAGGAGTTAGGAGTTAGCATCTGCATTCGTCGTTTTGTCCGTTTAGTCCGCGTGTGTACAACTAAAAACTGAAAACTGAAAATGAAAACAAGCGATAAGAACTGTAAAGAAGAAATCATCGAGTTGTTGCGTTCGACTCAACGTGAAGGTATCGAGGACGTGATTGCCGATTTAGAGGCATGGGGCTTTTTCACCGCTCCAGCTTCGGCTGGCCATCATCTCAATGTCGAGGGAGGACTGGCTAAACACTCGCTCAACACCTGCAAGGCGGCGCTTGCCGTTTGGGAGGCGATGAAGGCTTTGGAGCCCGGTCTTGAGCATGAGGTGAAGCGCGACAGCATCATCCTTGCCAGCCTGTTGCATGACGTGTGCAAGTGCGACATCTACAAGCGGTCGGTCAAGAAGCGCAAGAACGCGCTTGGCATTTGGGAAGATGCCGAGGGCTATAAGGTCACCTACAAGAGCTTTCCCATGGGACATGGCGAGAAATCGCTCACCTTGCTCCTGTGTAGCGGCTTGCCCTTGAATGATGACGAGATGCTTGCCATACGCTGGCACATGGGCGCTTGGGGCGTGAATCAGAATAGCTTTGAGGACGTCCGCAATTATGATGCAGCCCGCAAGCTCTATCCGCTTGTGAGCATTATCCAAACCGCCGATGGCCTGGCTGCCAGCATCATGGAGCGTACAGGCGAGGAAATCGACGAGCTTTGATTAAAAACACTTAATACGATTGATGCTATGTCAAGAACAGAACAAGAATTGGAAGGTGTGACGCTGCTGGGCAGCCAGGGTACACAATATGAGTTTGATTATCGTCCCGACGTGCTGGAGACCTTTGAGAACAAGCACCCCGAGAACGAATATGTGGTGACACTCGATTGCCCCGAGTTTACCTCGTTGTGCCCCAAGACGGGCCAGCCCGACTTTGGCCACATCATCATCAACTATATCCCCCGTGTGCGCATGGTCGAGAGCAAGAGCCTGAAACTCTACCTGTTCAGTTTCCGCAACCATGGCGATTTCCACGAGGATTGTGTCAATATCATCATGAAGGACCTGGTCAAGCTGATGGACCCCAAGTACCTTGAGGTCATCGGCCTGTTCATGCCCCGTGGTGGCATCAGCATCAAGCCGTTTGCCAACTATGGCGACAGTGAGCATCAGGATATGGTGCGCGCCCGCCTGATTGCTAATTTCCATAACGATTGACAAGACTATGGCAAAAGACGCAGTTATCATCACATCGGGCGGCATGGACTCCACGACCATGCTCTATGAGTACAAGGACATTATTGCATTGGCAATCACCTTTGACTACGGCAGCACCCAGAACGGCCGTGAGCGCCGTTGCGCCATCATGCATTGCCAGCGCTTGGGCATCAAGCACCTGATTATCCCTCTGGACTTCATGCACAAGTACTTCAAGAGCGCCCTGCTCGAGAGTGCCGAGGCCATCCCCGACGGCAATTACAACGACGAGAATATGAAATCGACGGTGGTGCCTTTCCGCAACGGCATCATGCTCGCCATTGCCTGTGGCATTGCCGAGAGCAATGGCCTCAAGCGTGTGATGATTGCCAACCACGCTGGCGACCACAGCATCTATCCCGATTGCCGTTCACCCTTTATCGAGGCGATGAGCACGGCGATGATGACGGGTACCTACGAGGGCGTTAAGGTTTATGCCCCCTATACCGACTTGAGCAAAGCCGACATCGCCCGCCACGGTGCGGCCCTGTGGCTGGACTACAGCGAGACCTACTCCTGCTACAAGGGAGGCGAGAAGCACTGCGGCACCTGTGGCACCTGCACCGAACGCCGCCAGGCCCTTAAGGAAGCCGGCATCGACGACCCCACCGAATACCTGAAATAGTTAATAGTTGATAGTTGGCTGAAAATCAGCTAATTGTGTTTTGTTTTAAAAACTATTCACTTTTAACTATAAACTATTCACTAAAAAAGTATTACCTTTGCAGCCGTTTTGAAATAAAGAAACATCATTAACTACATAATAATAAAAAGACAATGAAAGCATTCGTATTCCCCGGTCAGGGCGCACAGTTTGTGGGTATGGGCAAAGACCTGTATGACAACAATCCCCAGGCCAAAGAAT
The DNA here is from genome assembly GCA_902800715.1 of uncultured Bacteroidales bacterium. Lineage (GTDB taxonomy): Bacteria > Bacteroidota > Bacteroidia > Bacteroidales > Muribaculaceae > Sodaliphilus. Next base: position 367,965 of record CADCFN010000002.1, on the reverse strand, counting down.
TGTTTGAGAAAGCCAATGAGGTGCTGGGATTCCGCATCACCGACCTCATGTTTGAAGGCACCGAGGATGACCTGAAGCAGACCAAGGTCACCCAGCCCGCCGTATTCCTGCACTCTGTGATTCTCGCGCTCACGATGGGTGACGAGTTCAAGCCCGATATGGTTGCCGGTCACTCGCTGGGCGAGTTCTCGGCACTCGTTGCCGCTGGCGCACTGCCCTTTGAGCAGGGTTTGAAACTGGTCGAGGCTCGTGCCCTGGCTATGCAGAAGGCATGTGAGGCAGCTCCTTCGACGATGGCTGCCATCATCGGCTTGGACGACGCTAAGGTGGAGGAAATCTGTGCCACCATCGACGGCATCTGTGTCCCCGCCAACTATAACTGTCCCGGTCAGGTGGTCATCTCGGGTGAGATTGCCGCTATCGAGGCTGCCTGTGAGAAATTCAAGGAGGCTGGCGCACGCCGCGCATTGCCCCTCAAGGTGGGTGGTGCTTTCCACTCGCCCCTGATGGAGCCTGCCCGTGCCGAGTTGGCCGAGGCTATCGAGGCTGCCGACTTCTCGGCTCCCGTTTGCCCCATCTACCAGGACGTGGACGCTAAGCCCCACACCGATCCCGCCGAAATCAAGGCTAACCTGCTGCAACAGCTCACCGCTCCCGTCCGTTGGAGCCACATCGTTGCCAACATGGTTGCCGACGGCATGACCGAGGCCGAGGAACTGGGTCCCGGCAAGGTTCTCCAGGGCCTCATCGGCAAGACCAGCCGCGACGTCGTCCTGTCAGGTCGCCAGTAATATGCTCGCTCTGCTCGCAGTTTAGAGTGTAGGGTTTAGAGTTTAGAGTTTAGAGTAACGTCCGCATTCCAGCCAATGGAGTGCGGACGCTTGTTGTTTGGTTATCGTGAAAGCGACCTGGATTCACGTGCACGCGTGGACAAACTGGACAGCGTTATCTGATGCCCAGGACGCGGTGGGTCTGCAGGGACAGTCTCCACTGAGGGTTGTCAAGCACTGCCTGGACTGTGGCGTGCATGTTGCGGCTGCATTGGTCGGAATCGCTCACCCAACAGGGCTGCAGGTAGCGGTGGTCAGCCGTGATGTTGTTGTATTGGGCCAAGTCTTGGCCCAGATAGACCACCTTCAACTCGTCGCAGCGGCTGAGAATGACGGGCAGGTCGCCGCTGTTGCCGAGGCCAGTCTTGGGCGACAGCGTTACCCAGTCGATGCCGTGGGGCAGGGGATGGGTGCCATTGGTCTCAATCGCGATGTGCTTGCCTGTCATCTGCTTGAGTCCCGTCACGAAATCATCGTCTATCCACAGTGACGGTTCGCCGCCCGTAAGCACGATGAGCGGAGCCTTGGGGTATTGCATCACCTGCTCAACGATTTCGGGCAACGCCATCATGGTGCCCTCCTCGTGCCGAGTGTCGCAGAAGGCACAATGCAGGTTGCAGCCGCTCAGCCTGATGAACACGCTGGCGGTACCCGTGTTGTAGCCCTCGCCCTGCAGCGAGTAGAAGATTTCGTTAACTTTCCACATTAGTTTTCAGTTTTCAGTTTTTCAGTTGTCAGTTATCAGTTGTCAGCGGCATCCGCACTCAACTGATAACTGTCAACTGAAAAACTTATTTATTCGTCTTTAATATAGATGGCGAGGTTGTTGGCGCTCTCACGCACGTCGGCACGATAGCAGTTGGGCACGGTCTCGACAATCCAGTGGGCGATGTTTTCGGCGGTGGGGTTGAAGTCGAGCACCTCGTTCAGGTACTTGTGGTCGAGTTTGCCGTGTACCATCTCCTTGATGAGGGTGAAATCGGTCACCATGCCGTTGTCGTCGAGTTCCTTGGCTTTGCAATAGATGTCAACAATCCAGTTGTGGCCGTGCAGATTCTCGCATTTGCTGTTGTGGTCCAGGTACAGCATGTGGGCCGACGAAATCTCTAATGTCTTTTTAACGTAATACATATTTTTTAGTTTTTAGTTCTCAGTGTTATTCTATGAAGGTGTGTTATAATTCAACTACTAGAACTATAACCGCCCTGCGGGCGGGAAATTAATCAAATTAATTATAAAATTTTTTTTAATATGATAATAGTATCAATAATAATTTAATAATTTGTTTAATTTCCCGTGCGATAGCACGGTTATATTACCGAGTCGCAATTATGACACACCCTCCCCATGATTTACCTTTTCTTCTTCTCTTGAGGAACAGATTCGTTGAAGTGCATGTAGTACTTCATCTGGATGATGCCCTTGTCATAGCCGAGGGTGAGCGCGGTCAGGTAGTCGCTGCAGAAGATGGCGTCCCTGGCGAGCACAAAGCCCTTGGTGCCCAGATGGCTCTCCACCTTGTTGACAATGGAGGGTTCGGTATTGGCGGGGCAATGCTTGACATTGAGCGATGCGATGACGCATTTCACGTGGGCATCATAGTTGAAGGTGGCTGCCGTGCTGTCGGCATTGGCGCTGGCCACCTCGCGGTCAAACACATACTGGATGATGTAAGGTCCCTGCGGCAGAATCAGCGTGTTGCTACCGGCATACATGAGGGCATCGGTGCTGACCATACCGTTCATGTCCATCAGCGTGGTCTTGGCATTGGCACCACAGCATGAGGTCTCGTCAAACAGCAGCATCAGCGATGCTGCAGCCAGGTCGGTGTCGATATAGCCGCGCGCAGCATAGGGGTTGTCCTCGCTCACGTGGGCATTCTGGAATTTCACGTTACCCACGGGCTGGCCTGTGCGGTCAACAATAAAGTAAGTATCGCCGTCCACAGCAATCAGGCGCTCGCCGTTGATGTCGATGAGGTTATCGTGCTTGATGGGAATCAGCGTCTTGTTATCCTTGTCCACCATACCTGCCTTGTTGTCCTTGATGACGATATAATCGCCTGACGGGGTGCGTGAGAAATCGGCATAGCCGCCTTTCTCGACCTTGTCCTTGTCATCGATTGGGTTTGCCACCTCCTTGCCGTTCTCGTCGAGGCACACTAGGGAGTCGCCTCTCACTACGGGCAGGACACCGTTGATGTAATAGGGCTGAACGGGCTGGTAATCGGCACCACTGGCGGTGAACATCACCTTGCCGCTCTTATCGATGACCGAGAACGAGAGCACACTGTCGTTGGTCTGAACCTGGGGAATGACCAGCGCATAGTCGTTATAGAGGAACATATTGGTGCTGCTGAAGGTTGCGGGCACGATGGTGTCACCACTGACGTTGATATAGCCCCACAGGCCGTCGTCGTTCTGGAACGTCGCCATGCCACGGGCAAACATCGAACACTGCGACACTTCCTTGGGCAACTGTTTCACGATGTCACCCTTGCGGTCGATGACAATCAGTGGTCCTCCCACCTTGCTGCAAACGGCAACACCCTCGTCACTGAACGAGGTCACGCTGCCAAAGTGTCCTGCTACGGGCTGGGTGGGGGCTGCCACGTCATAGTAATCGTAGCTGCCCTCGTTGTTCATCACATAGAACATCCCTGCCACTATGGGCGACGGAGCGTTGTCAAAGGCGTCCTTGGCGACCACCTCGCCGCTGTTCACGTCGAGGATACTCCATTTCTCGCTGCCCACGAGCTGAACAGGCAGATATTGTGTCTTGTACTGGTAGGATGACTCATTGCCACCACAAGCGGTTAACAGCAGTGCCACAAACGCGGCAAGCGCGATTCTTGATAAAAACTTCATCTCTTTGTTTTTAATAATGTCATTTGAAGTTGCGAAATTAGTTATTTTTTCGCAATCCCGCCAAAATAATAGGAGTGTGTAACATTTTTTGTGCTTTTTTGTCAATAAGGATGCGAGCGTATGCGAGCATAGCTCGCAGTTTAGGGTTTAGAGTTTAGAGTTTAGAGAAGACAATACGAGTGCATGCGTGGACAAAACGGACAAAATGGACGAAACGGACAAAACAATGGCATTTATGCGAGCAAACCTCGCGGTTTAGAGTTTAGAGGGCAAGCACTCTAAAAATCTACTGTTTTTATTAATTGTTTTCCTTTTTTGAAAGTTGTCTGCTATTGCGGGTGGAGTGAGCATTTTGGCAGATGGGTGACAAATTGTCGCATTGTGTGGCGTTTTTTGTCTTTGGCACACTCGTTGCAGACTCGCAGGACGTGAAAACAACTTATAAACATAATTAATAACAATTAAAAGAAATCATGACTATTAAACCATTAAACGACCGCGTTCTCATCGAACCGGCAAAGGCAGAAGAAGTTGTCGGCGGTATCATCATCCCCGACAGTGCTAAGGAAAAACCTCTCAAGGGCAAAGTGCGTGCTGCAGGCAATGGCACCAAGGACGAGGAAATGATCGTCAAGCCCGGTGACACCGTCCTCTATGGCAAGTATGCCGGCAACGAAATCGAAATCGACGGCGAGAAGCTGCTCATGATGCGTCAGAATGACATCCTGGCAATCGTTGAGGAATAATTCATTAGAGTTAATAGTAACTGAGAAACTGACAACTGAAAACTGACAATTGAAATTATGGCAAAGTTAATAAAATTTGATATCAAGGCTCGTGAAGAGCTCAAGAAGGGCGTTGACCAGTTGAGCGACGCCGTTAAGGTCACCCTGGGTCCCAAGGGCCGTAACGTGATTCTCGACAAGAAATATGGTGCTCCCCACATCACCAAGGACGGTGTGACCGTTGCCCGTGAGGTGGAATTGGAGGACGAATTCCAGAATATTGGCGCACAGCTCGTTAAGGAGGTCGCCAGCAAGACTAACGACGATGCCGGTGACGGCACCACCACCGCTACCGTTCTGGCACAGGCCATCATCACCGAGGGTCTCAAGAACGTGGCTGCCGGCGCTAATCCCATGGACGTGAAGCGCGGTATCGACAAGGCTGTTAAGACCGTTGTCGAGGGCATCAAGGAACAGGCCCAGGAAGTGGGTGACGACTTTGGCAAGATTGAGAACGTGGCACGCATCAGCGCCAACAACGATGACGCTATCGGCCAGCTCATTGCCGAGGCGATGAAGAAGGTGAAACAGGACGGTGTCATCACCGTCGAGGAGGCCAAGGGCACCGAGACCCGCGTTGATGTGGTCGAGGGTATGCAGTTTGACCGTGGCTACATTTCGCCCTATTTTGTCACCAATGCCGACAAAATGGCATGCGAGATGGAGCGCCCCTACATCCTCATCTTTGACAAGAAGATTTCGGGCTTGAAGGACCTGCTGCCCCTGTTGCAGGGTGCCGTACAGGCTCATCGTCCCATGCTCATCATCGCCGAGGACGTTGACGGCGAGGCTCTGGCATCGCTGGTAGTGAACCGCCTGCGTGGCTCGCTCGAGGTGTGCGCTGTGAAGGCTCCGGGCTTTGGCGACCGTCGCAAGGAGATGCTGCAGGACATCGCTATCCTCACCGGTGGCACCGTCATCAGCGAGGAAACCGGTCTGACCCTCGAGAAGGCTACCCTCGACATGCTGGGTACTGCCGAGAAGGTTACCGTTGACAAGGAGAACACCACCATCGTCAATGGCGCTGGCAACAAGGACATGATTGCTGACCGCATCGCTCAGATTCGCGTGCAGATTGAGAATACCAAATCGACCTATGACAAGGAGAAACTCCAGGAGCGTCTCGCTAAGATGTCGGGTGGCGTTGCCGTCCTCTACATCGGTGCTCCCAGCGAGGTCGAGATGAAGGAGAAGAAGGACCGCGTGGACGACGCGCTGAGCGCAACCCGCGCAGCCGTTGCCGAGGGTATCGTGCCTGGTGGTGGTACCGCCTACATCCGTTGCCTCAAGGCCCTCGAGGGCATGAAGGGTGATAACGATGACGAGACCACTGGTATCCACATCATCCAGCGCGCCATCGAGGAGCCCCTGCGCCAGATTGTCGCCAACGCTGGCCTGGAAGGTGCCGTTGTCGTGAACCGCGTGAAGGAAGGTCAGGGCGACTTTGGTTACAATGCCCGCACCGAGAAGTTCGAGAACCTGTTTGAGACGGGCGTTATCGATCCCGCCAAGGTGGCTCGCATTGCTCTGGAGAACGCTGCCAGCATCGCCGGCATGTTCCTCACCACCGAGTGTGTCATCGCCGAGAAGAAGGAGCCCGAACCCGCAATGCCCGCCGGTGGTCCCGGCATGGGTGGCGGCATGGGCGGCATGATGTAATCCCACGAATCAACTTTTTCATAGCTATAATAATGGTATCCCCTGTTGGCGTTCTCGCCGGCAGGGGATATTTGTTGATAGCGCGCCCAAAAAACTAATGAATTTGTATTGCTGTTTTCTATACTTTTTCTACTTTTGTAGCATCATAACCAATGATGATGTGGCACTGAAAAATAGTATCGCCCGTTGCAGGGCTTTGTATAATAAACAATATTAATAAACTATTAAAAATCAGTTTTAAAAAATGAAGAAATTCTACATGATTCTCGCAGCTGTAGCTGCAATGACGATGAGTGCTCAGGCTCAGTCCGTAGGTACTGTTGAAGTAGGTGATTTTGTTAATCCTACCGAAATCTACAACGCTTCTTATTTCGACATCGCTCCCACCAACTTCTATCTGGCTCACACCGGCGCCCAGATGCTCTACACCGTTGACGAGCTGGCCGACATGCAGGACAAGACCGATGTGGAGATTAACGCTATCTCATTCAAGTTCCGCAATGACTATTGGTATGATGACATTGTTCGCGACGTGAAGATTTATCTCGAGGCTATTGATGACACCCAGTTCGCTGTAAATGAGAATGGTGTGAAGCAGTTCTTCAACTTTGACAATCAGGTGTATGAGGCCAACGAGGTTTATGCCATGCTTGATTTCTTTGGTGAGGATGTGGAGATGAAGTTTGAGTTGGATGAGCCCTTCGCTCTCGAGGCTGGCAAGACCCTGCTGGTGACCATCGTGTTTGATGCCGAGGATGATGACAACTGCACCGGTGGCTCTGACGATGCTCCCTTCTATACCTCTGGCATCAGGAGCAAGTGCATGGTTTACACCGACAACTGGACCAGCTTCCTGAACTATGAAGAGTTCCCCGATGCAACTGCTATGCTGGGCTGCGGCACCAACGCCGAACTGCCTGTAACCCTGTTTGATTACACCTACAGTGGTGGCATGACCGCTATCCAGGAGGTAAAGGCTGCTGCCCAGGACGGTGCATACTACAACCTGATGGGCCAGAAGTTCACCGAGGGTAACATGCCCGCCGGCATCTACATCCACAACGGCCAGAAGATTGTTGTGAAGTAAGAATCCAGCAGTAAGAGTCTGATTTAGATTCTTAGCTTAACCTATTGCGCGCCACGCTCCCGACACCACGGGATGTGTGGCGCGACTCTTTTTCTTGTGGGTTGCGTATGGAGCAATGCTATAATGGTGATTACAATTTGCTATTGTAACAATTTAAAAAAAGGGAATATTGATACTCAAAGAAATAATTTTTTGTACTTTTGCCGTTAATAACCCAATGTATTATGATTTAGAGCATGAATTGGCTTAAAAAGATACTGCGGTCGTCCAGAATCAGGAACAGCCTGGGCGTTATCATCTGTGCTGCTGTGCTGCTGGAATTGATTTCGGCGCTGCAGTATTACAATGCCCACCGTGTGGTGGAGCGTGAGTTGGAGCGTCGTGCCGAGGCACAGATGTGGTTTAAAGCCATCTTGATTAAGGGTATGCTTAACAAGACAGAGCAGTTGTTGTATGACTACGGCTGGAACATCCAATCCACGCTTGCCAACCCCGACTTGGTGGGTAGCGAGTTGCAATTCATGGTTGACGCCAACCCCGACGTGTTGAGTGCGGGCATGGCCTTCACGCCAGGCTATTATTCATCGAGGGACAGCCTGTTTGAGTTGTTCGCCAAGATGGAACAGGGAAGGTCGATGTCGCAACAGATTGCCAGCGCAACCCACGACTACACGCGGATGGCGTTCTATGCAAACACCGTCGAGTTGGGAGAGCCCAATTGGACCGACCCCTATATCGACAGCACCAACTACAGCAACCGAGAGATGCTCATTACCACCCACGCCATGCCGATGAAGGACCGACAGGGTCGGCTGGCAGGTGTGTTTGCCATCGACGTCTCGCTCGACTGGCTCAGCGACACGCTGAATGCCCGTCAAGCCTATCCCTCATCGTTTGACCTGTTGTTAACCGAATCGGGAAGTCTGATCTGTAAACCCAGCCCCCAACACGCAAATGTCGATGATGTGGACCAGGTGGTGCGGCTCATCAACGACAGTACGGTGGCGAGGCAACAGAGTAGCAGCGGGCTCACAAAGGTGATTGAGTTCCGCTCGAATATTGATGGTGATGTGGGTTACATCTTCTATGCCAACATGAAGGGTAAACCCCACTGGCAACTGGCTATCGTGTGCTATGACAAGGAAGTGTATGGCCCACTCAATCGCATGCGTTATATGCTGCTGCTGTCGATGCTGGCAGCAATGGCTCTGTTAGGATTCATCGTGTACCGCTTTGCCCGCAACGCCCGCAACCTGCACCTTGCCAGCATCGAGCAGGAACGAATTGGCAGCGAGTTGCGCATTGCCCGAGAATTGCAGATGTCGATGCTACCGCTGAACAGTGGCTCCTTCCCCGAACGTGACGATATCAACGTGCTGGGTCTGCTGAAGCCTGCCAGGGAGGTGGGCGGCGACCTCTATGACTTCTTTGTCCGTGACGAGAAGTTGTTCTTCTGTATCGGTGATGTGAGCGGTAAGGGAGTGCCCTCGGCTCTGGTGATGTCGGTTGCCCACGCCCTTTTCTTCTCCACTTCCTCACATGAGAGTAACCCCGCTTACGTCATGAGGATTATCAACGAAACAGCCTGCCGGAATAATGACAGGAACATGTTTGTGACTTTCTTTATCGGTGTACTGGATTTGCCGACGGGACGCCTGCGGTATTGTAACGCAGGACATGATGCCCCCATAGTTATCGGAAAAGAGGATGTGAAGCTGCTGCCTGTTAAAGCCAATCTTCCTTTAGGCGTCATCGATGATTATCAATATGAGGGCCAAGAAGCCTGTATAGAACCTGGCACGTCATTGTTCCTTTACACCGATGGATTGACCGAGGCGATGGACAAGCAGCATAACCAGTTCGGACTGCAGCGCGCTTTTGATACGTTAGAGCGTTACTGTGGAATGGATAATGTGGTGCTTGAGGAAATGCTGCAGTCAGTAAGTATCGCTGTAGAAGATTTTGTCAATGGTGCCACCCAGAGCGATGACTTGACCCTGATGGCAATTCGTTATACACCTGGCATCGAGAATTGCTTGTTGCACGATTCTTTAGCTTTGAAGAACGACCTGAAACATGTGCCGGAACTCAACAAGTTTGTGGAATCGTTTACCTCCAGCCTGGAAATGGAACCTTCGCTAAAATCCAAGATTAAGCTGGCCGTCGAGGAAGCTGTCGTCAATGTGATAGATTATGCCTATCCTTTAGACACAGTGGGTGATATCTTGGTAGAAGCAAAGTCCAACGGAACGACTGTTACCTTTGTCATTAGTGATTCAGGAAATCCGTTTGACCCGACCGAGGCTGGCAAAGTCGATACCACATTGTCCGCCGAGGATAGACCTATCGGTGGCTTGGGCATTTTCCTGGTGAGGGAGCTCATGGATTCCATCAACTATGAGTGGATTAACGGAAAGAATGTATTAACATTGAAAAAGAAATATAAATCATAATCAAAAACAAACAAATGAAAACAAGCATTGAAGAACTGGAGGGCAAGATTGTTGCCACTCTTGAAGGCGAACTTGATACCGCCGCAGCGATTGAAGTTGAAAAGGAACTGCAACCTCTTTATAAGAGTGAGGGCCGTGACATCGTCATTGAATGTGAGAATTTGGAGTATATCGCTTCGAGTGGTTTGCGCATTCTCTTGGGCATTCTCAAGAGTGCAAAAGCTGCAGGAAGCAAGGTGACCTTGCGCAATATGAATGACGACATCAAGAATGTCTTTCAGATGACAGGACTGATTAGTCTTTTCGAGGTCGAATAATTGCTGTACTACTCCATAATATTTTAACATGAATACGAGCATTAGACGATGGCTACTCGCAGCATTGGTGCTACCCGGGTTGATGCTTGTGGCACAGCCTGCAAGTGACAGCATTCCCGAGAAAGAGAATGAACTGACGGTGGATCTGCAGTTCTTTGGCCGTGGAGAAACTCGTTACGGCGGCATGTTGCCCGAAGCGGACGACCAAAAAGAGGAAGAAAGCAGTGGAGTGGCTAAATCAAGTTTCTTGCTGAGCCGAACTCGCTTGGCCATCAATTACAAGCGCGACTGGCTTGAAGCCCGTGTCACGCCTCAGCATTCAGGTATTTGGGGACAAGCGGGAAAAGGTGCCTTCAATCTATATGAGACATGGGTTAAGTTGACTGCCCGCTGTGGCCTGTTCGCCCAAGTGGGTAGGGTAGCGCTTTCCTATGATGACGAGCGTATCATCGGCTCGGATGATTGGGCGATGGCATCACAATCACACGATGTACTGCGAGTGGGGTATGAAGGCCACGGACACAGGGCACATGTGGTTTTTGCCTATAACCAGAATGCCGAAGTGCTTGATGGCAACACCAATTTTTTTAATGGTGCACAACCCTACAAGACGATGCAGGACGTGTGGTATCATTATGACCTTCCAAAGTTTCCCTTGGGCATATCGGTGTTGTTCATGAACATCGGCATGCAAAACGAGGACGAAAATCATTTGAAACATAAAACCTGGTTCCAGCAACTGCTGGGTGGCTACCTGTCGTTCAGACCTAAACGCTGGAATGTCGAGGCTTCCTATTACCACCAGATGGGTAAGAATGAGAGAGGTATGAAAATCGATGCGTGGATGGCGAGTGGCAAGGTTGCGTTCTCTCCAAAACCCACCTACGGTTTTGTGTTAGGATATGACTATTTGAGCGGTGACAAGTACTTTGCTGTTCCCGAGGAGGGTCATATTGGCATGGTACTTCATGATGTAATTAGGGGATTTAGTACCGTTTATGGTTCTCACCACAAGTTTTATGGTGCTATGGACTTCTTCTACGTGAGCACCTACATGCATGGCTTTACCCCTGGTTTGCAGAACATCTATGTCGGTGGATTCTTCAGTCCCATAAAGGGCCTCAAATTTGATGCAAGCTATCACTACTTAGCCACAGCGACTAAACTCGATAAACTGGACATGTCCCTGGGACACGAGTTTGAATTTCAAGCCTCCTATGCCATATCTCGTGATGTGGGCTTGATGGCTGGTGCGTCATTTATGTCGGGGGGTGAAACAATGGAACGCCTGAAGCGTAGTTCTAACAATAGCTCCCTGCGTTGGGGTTGGATTGGATTGAGTGTCAATCCCCGCATTTTTACGACCAAATGGTAAAATAATCTCTTGAATTAACTCATAAACTCTAGATATATATGAAACAGTCAGCACCTTTATCAAAATCACAGTTTGGCATCTATGTGGAATGTATGGGCCACAAAGGCGAACTCTACTATAACCTACCATTTATCCATATTATCGACCGTTCTCTTGATGGCGAACGCCTGTTGGCTGCCATCGAGACGGCATTCAAGGCTCATCCCGCCCTGTTTACCCGCATCAAAGTGAATGAGGACGGCGAGCCTATTCAGACGATTGACATGGCAGAAGAGCCGTGGTCGCTTGCTATTGAGGATATTACCGATATCGAGCAAGAAAAGACGCGGCTTGTGCATCCATTCGATCTCGATGGCGGACGCCTGTTTCACATCAATCTGATGCGCGATTGCGAGCACTATTACCTCTACATCGATACTCATCATATTATCGCGGATGGCACCTCGTTGCTAGTCTTATTACAAGATATCGACAGGGCCTACCACGGTGAGGAAGTTGCCCCTGAGGAGATGACACTGGTGGAGCTGGCTCAAATCGAAGCCGATGGACGTGAAACGCCAGCATTTGAAGAGGCAAAGAAATGGTATGCAGCCAACTTTGATTGTGGTGACACTTTCACCCAATTCATGCCTGACTTGGAAGAGCCTGAGCGCCGCAAGGATAGCATGTTGCGCACCCTCTCGATTGACTTGAAGCGTGTGGATGACTACTGCAAACAGAATGGTGTGTTTAAGAGCACGCTGTTCACGACCGCCTATGCCTTCCTGCTGGCGAAGTTCAATAACGAGCAGGAAAGTCTGTTCAATACCGTTTATAATGGTCGTACCGACAAACGCTTTGCCCGTTCGATTGGCATGACAGTCAAAACCCTGCCTGTTTATGCCAAATTCACCAACGAGACAACAGTCCTGGAGCTGGTGCGACAAGGACAGGACCAAATGAGCGGGTGTCGTGAGCATGAGTTGTACTCTTACTCCGACTTGATGGCAGACTTGAAACTGCAGACCAACTCGATGTTCGCATGGCACGGCAAATTGTTTGAAAATGCGACAATGGGTGACAAGCCCTTGCAATCGATTCGCCTTAGCTACGATACGCTTGATGAATCACTTTACATGAAGGTCTTCCTCCAGGACGACAAGATACATGCCGAAGCTGAATACAATGCCAACGAGTATTCGCGCGAACTCATTAACCAGATTCTGGAGAGCTATGAGGTTGTGGTCGAGGGTTTCCTATCCCAGGAATACCTGCGCGACATCGACATTGCCAATGCAGACCAGGTTGCCATCCTTGATAGTTTCAACTCAGGTGAACTGGATTATGACGACAGTCAAACCGTCGTGTCGATGTTACGCCAGCAGGCCAAAGCCACCCCCGACGCTATAGCCGTCGTTTTTAAGGACAAGCGCTTTACCTATGCCCAAGTTGACGAAATCAGCGACCGAATTGCCGCCTATATTGCCGGCAAAGGCTTAGCCACTGAGGATGTTGTGTCGGTACTCATTCCTCGATGTGAGTGGATGCCTATCGCCTCGATTGGCGTGCTCAAGGCCGGTTGTGCCTACCAGCCACTCGACCCGAGTTACCCCAAGGAGAGGCTCAACTTCATGATGCAGGATGCTAGCGCCAAACTGCTTATTGCCGATGAGGAATTGCGTCCCATCGTTGATGAGTATCAGGGCGAAGTGCTGTTGACCAAGGACATCATGGGCCTTCCCGCCGCTGCAGCGCCCCAAGTGGATATCACCCCCGACCAGTTGTTCATTCTGCTTTATACCTCAGGTTCGACAGGCGTACCCAAGGGCTGCCAGTTGATTCACCGCAATCTTGTGACCTTCTGCCACGGCTACCATCAAATGTACGACCTCAAGCCCGAAAGCAAAGTGGCTGCCTATGCCAGCTACGGTTTTGATGCGAACATGATGGATATGTACCCCGCTTTGACTTGCGGTGCTACACTATATATCATTCCCGAAGAATTGCGTCTCGACCTTCTTGCCCTCAACGAGTATTTTGACCAGAATGGCATCACCCACTCGTTCATGACAACGCAAGTGGCTTACCAGTTCGCTACCAGTGTAGAAAACCACTCGTTGAAGTATCTCTCGGCTGGCGGTGAAAAACTGGCTTCATTAACGCCACCCCAGGGTTTCAAGTTCTACAACATCTATGGTCCCACCGAGACGACGGTATTCATTACCAACTATCTTGTCGATAAGAAGATGAAGGATATTCCTATCGGCAGAGCACCGAAAAACGTGCGCTTGTACATCGTTGACCCACAGGGCCATCGTCTTCCCGTGGGAGCAGCGGGTGAATTGTTGGCTGCAGGTCCTCAAGTGAGTCGTGGCTACTTGAATCGCCCCGAGAAGACAGCCGAAGTCTATATCTCCAATCCTTTCACCACCGAGGAAAAATATTCCCGTATCTATCGCACGGGTGACATCGTGCGTTTCCTGCCCACGGGTGACATCCAGTTTGTGGGACGCCGTGACGGTCAGGTCAAGATACGCGGATTCCGCATCGAGTTGAAGGAAGTCGAGGGCATCATCCGAGAGTTCCCGGGCATCAAGGATGCTACGGTACAGGCCTTTGACGAGGAAGGTGGCGGCAAGTTCATCGCGGCCTATATCGTGAGCGACGAGAAGGTGGATATCGAGGCGTTGAACAACTTCATCATGGACGAGAAACCGCCCTACATGGTGCCTGCCGTTACCATGCAGATTGACGCCATCCCCTTGAACCAAAATCAGAAGGTGAACAAGCGGGCCCTGCCCAAGCCCGAGAAAAAGGCTGCTGCAGTCGAGGCCGTCAATGTGCCCATGAACGTGTTGGAAGAGGAACTGCACCAGATTGTTGCCGACGTTGTCAACAACACCGACTTTGGCGTCACTACGCCATTGGGCTATGCGGGTCTGACCTCAATCTCGGCCATCAAGCTGGCTGTGCAGGTCAACAAGCGCTACGGCGTGACCCTCGACTCTCGCAGTCTAGTGAAGACAGGTACTGTCCAGTCGATTGAGAACGAAATTCTGAAGGCAATGCTCGCCGGTGGTGCTCAACCTGCTGCCGAAAAGCCCAAGGCCGAAGCCAAGGTGATTACCAGCGCGCCATTGTCCTACGCCCAAACGGGTGTCTATTTCGACTGCCTGAAGAATCCAGCCTCCACCATCTATAACATCCCTTATCTGCTCTCTTATCCCGAGGGCACTGATGCCAACGTCCTTGCCGATGTTATGAAACGCGTCATCGAGTCACATCCCGAATTGAGCGTCCACTTCACGACCGAGGGCGATACCATCATCCAGACGACTGATGACAGTGTTCCCGTCGAGGTGGGCATCACCGAGATGAGTGAGGAGGAATTGGCGAAATACAAGAATGAGTTCGTGCGACCGTTCAATTTACAGAAGCCGCCGCTATACCGCGTCGAGGTAGTCAAGACGCCTGCTGGCGTTTATCTGCTGATGGATTTACACCATCTGGTATTTGACGGTGGTTCAGCCGACCTGTTAATCCGCCAAATCAATGCTGCCGTCGAAGGCAAAGAGGTGGAGAAGGAAGCCTACAATTACCTGGAATTTGTCCACGACCAACAGGCTGCTGAGGAAACCGATGCCTTTAAGGAATCACAACGATTCTTTGCCGAGAAGTTGCAGACTTGTGAGGGAGCCAGCGAAATACCCGCCGACCTGCCCAAGAGTGACGAACAAGGCTTTATCGGCGAAGCGGTTTGTCCTGCCGACCTGGACAAGGCGACTGCATTCTGCCGCGAGCAGGGTATCACGCCCGCCCATCTGTTCCTGGCAGCCACTTCCTACGTCATTTCGCGCTACACCAACAACCGCGAGGTATACTTGTGCACCGTGAGCAGCGGCCGCAGCAACCTGAAGGTTGCCGACACTGTGGGCATGTTTGTCAATACACTTGCCCTGGGATTGAGCATCGATGACGTGACCGTGGGTGATTTCCTGAAACAGACCAGCGACACATTTGATCAGACGCTGCGTCATGAGGACTATCCGTTTGCACGCATTGCCACCGATTACGCTTTCCGTCCTGCGATAGCCTACGCATATCAGGTGGGTATACTCTCACAATATACCGTAAATGGCAAGCCCATTGATCATGAAGTGCTCGAACTGAATGTCCCCAAATTCAAAATCAATATCAAAATTGAATCTTGTGGCGTGGTTGTCGAGTATGATGACTCCATCTATAGCGAGCGCGTGGGACGCGGACTTGCCGAGAGCATCGTCGCTGTCGCTAACCTGATGATGGAGAATCCCCAGAGGCGCTTGCGCCAGCTCTCCATTGTCAGCGAGGCCCAGGAAGAGGAATTGAGCCACCTGCGGCAGACCGCAACGGGTGATGCTCCGTTCAAGTTCTTCCATGAGTGCATCGGCCACTTTGCTCAGGAGCAGCCTGAACATGAGGCACTTGTTGCCATTGATGGCCGTTTCACTTATCAGGAGATGAACGAGGTGACCAACCGCATTGCTGCCGCCTTGAGGAAACGCGGTGTGCAAGAGCGTGACCGTGTAGCCTTGTTGCTGCCCCGAACCAGCCGACTGATTCTTGCCTTGTTCGGCGTATTGAAATCAGGTGCCGCATACATCCCCTGTGATCCCGAGTATCCCGCTGACCGTGTGAAACTGATTCTCGAGGACAGCGAAGCTCGTTACATCATTACAACAGCCGACCGAATGGATTCCGTTCCCGAGGGTAAGGCAATCGATGTGGAAGAACTCATCAACGATGATAACGACGGTACTATCGTCACCGATATCACGCCCGATGACCTGGCTTACTTGATTTATACCAGTGGTTCGACAGGTCGTCCCAAGGGAGTGATGTTGCACCACAAGGGCATCTGTAACTACCTGTACGGTCATCCCGCCAATGTGTTTGCCAATGGTGTCTTGACCGATGCCAAGCGCATCATGAGCGTGACAACCATCTCGTTTGACGCCGCATTGCAGGATATCGGTACGGCATACTTCAATGGCAAGACACTCATTGTGGCAACCGAGGAACAGGCCAATAATCCGCTTGATTTGGCGCGCCTTATCAACGATGAGCACATCAACATGGTATCGGGTACGCCATCGCGCTGGATGACATGGTTGACGAGCGAGGACTTCTGCGACGCCATCAGTCGCATCGACATTGTGCGTGCCGGTGGTGAGAAATTCTCCGACCAGCTGTTGGAACAGTTGCGCAAGGTCACCAAGGCCCGAATCTTTAACTGCTATGGTCCCACCGAGATTACCGTGGCATCGAACAATAAGGAATTGACTCATGCCGATGTGGTGACAGTGGGCAAGCCACAGCTGAATGTGGTTGAATACATCGTTGACCAGGATGGCAACGAGTTGCCTGTCGGAGTCGTCGGTGAACTCTACATCGGTGGACGTGGCGTGGCTCATGGCTATAACAATCTGGATGAGATGACGCGTGAGCGCTTTGTGGATTACCACGGCACACGCATCTACAAGTCGGGTGACTATGCCAAGTGGCTGCCCGATGGTGACGTGGTTATCCTGGGCCGTACCGACCACCAGATTAAGTTGCGCGGTCTGCGCATCGAGTTGGGCGAGATTGAGAATGTGATGCTTAAGGTCGAGGGCATGAAGAAGGTAGTCATCCTTATCCGCAAGATTAACGACAAGGAGCACCTGTGTGCCTATTACACTGCCGACCGCGAGATTGCTCCCGATGCCCTCAAGGCTGAAATCTCCAAGAGCCTGACACAATACATGGTGCCGACGGCTTATCTGCAACTCAAGGAGATGCCTATGACGCCTAACGGCAAGACCGATGTCAAGGCGCTTCCTGAGCCCGAATTGGCAATCAGTTCGGCACAGGTAGAGCCTGCTAATGATACCGAGCGCGCCTTCTGCGACATCTTTGCCGATATCCTGCAGATGGACAAGGTGGGTGCTACCGACAATTTCTTTGAATTGGGCGGTACTTCGCTTGTCGTGACGCGTGTCATCATCGAGGCTGACAAGGCAGGCCTGCATGTGGCTTATGGTGACGTGTTTGCCAATCCCACACCTCGCAAACTTGCTCGACTCATCACAGGCGAAAGCGGTGATGAAGCGAATGATGAGATTACAGGATTTGACTATACTGCCATCAACAACCTGCTGTTGCGCAACACGCTCGACAACTTCCGCAAGGGCGAGCGCCAGCAGTTGGGTGATGTGTTGCTGACGGGTGCCACGGGTTATCTGGGAATCCACATCCTGCGCGAACTCATCGATTCCGACGCCCGGAACATCTATTGCCTGGTGCGTGGCAAAACGCTGGAAAAAGCCGAGAGCCGACTGCGCACACTGCTGTTCTACTATTTCTCAGATTCGTTCAAGGAATTGTTCGGCAATCGCCTGCATGTTGTCTTGGGCGATGTGACCAGCGACTTTAGTGAAGGTCTGAAGGTGGACACGATATTCAACTGTGCTGCTATTGTGAAACACTTCAGCGAGGGCACTGAGATTGAAGACGTGAACATCGGTGGCGCTCAACGCTGCGTTGACTACTGCGTCAAGACCGGCGCAAAACTCGTTCACGTTTCCACTGCCAGCACCCGAGGCCTGTGGGCCGGTGAGGTGAAAAATGACATTTTCACCGAGCAGCGCCTCTATATGGGACAGTTCTTGGGTAACAAGTACATCTATTCCAAGTTTATGGCCGAGCGCTTGATTCTCAATGCTGTGGCGATACATGGATTGAATGCCAAGATTATGCGTGTGGGCAACCTGGCTGCTCGTTCCACCGACGGTGAGTTCCAGGCCAACTTCGCTACCAACTCGTTTATGGGCCGCATCAAGGTCTATAACATGCTGGGCTGCTGTCCGCACGCCATGCGCAACCTGCAGGTGGAATTCTCGCCCATCAACGAGGTGGCACATGCCATTGTGCTGCTGAGTTCATCGCCAAAGGACTGCACGGTATTCCATCCCTACAACATCCATGGCCAATTCCTGGGTGATGTGCTTATGGAATTGAGCAGTGTGGGTGATGGCGTGAAGTTCGTCGAGCAGGAGGAATTCGATCAAAGAATGGAAGAGGCCAAGAACGATCCCGTCAAGGCCAAGTCAATGTCGTCATTGCTGGCATATCAGGATATGGCGCATGGACAGAAGACTGCCGATGTGAAGCGCGATAACAACTATACCACCCAGGTACTCTATCGCTATGACTTCGCTTGGTCACCCACGTCATGGGACTATGTGGAGCGCATGTTGAACGCCATTAGCGGCTTTGGTTTCTTTGAATAAACAGCTGCTATGGTGAAACCCTCAAGTGACAATATCAATGCCCAGTTCTACCGCTACCTGTGGGCTTATATTCTAGTAGCGCTCTCAGGTTGCTTGGGCACCGTGGTTGACGGCATTATCGTGGGCAACCTCATCAGCGAGGATGGCGTGAGTGCCATTAACCTGTCAACGCCCATCACCCAGTTCATCTTTACCCTGCACCTGCTCATCAATGCAGGTGCGGGTATGTTGGTGGCTTATGCGTTAGGACAGCACAAGATTGACGAGGCACGACGTTTCTTCACACGCGCTCTGTCGTTGAGTCTTGGGTTTGGTGTGTTGCTGGCGATTATCGGTGGCATGATGTTCCCTCATGAGACGGCGCGCTTGCTCTGTAGCAATGAACAGATTCTGCCGCTGGCTGACGATTATATGCAGGTGCTGCTCATCGGTAATCCCGCGTTCATTCTCATGTGGGGCTTATCGACCATGGTGGGTGTTGACGGCAGTCCGCGTCTGGTGTCGGTAGCTGTAATCATCGACAATCTGGTCAATCTGTTGCTCGATATAGTATTTATTCAATGGTTTGGTTGGGGTATTACGGGTTCGTCCACAGCAACGGTAGTAGGTCATTTAGTGGGCATTGCTATTCTGTTGAGCCATTGGAGCAAGCCAGAGCAGCGTCGTCTGATGCCTGTTTTCTCTACCGATGGCCTGTCGTCCTCGTTGCGGCGCATCATCTCTCAGGGTGCCCCGTTAGCAGTGGCATCAATCTGCCTCACGTTATTGTTACTGTCGGCAAACACGATTGTGTTGTCCTCGTTGGGACGAACGGGAATTTTTGTGTTCGCTCTATGTATGAACCTGCTTCAACTCTATAACTTGTTCCTGTCGGGTACTTGTCAGACTTTGCAGTCTCTTGGCGCCATTCAGGTGGGTAAGGGAGATGAAGAAGGTTTACGCACGGTGATTAAACGCGGTTTCCGTTTCATTACAGTGTCGATGCTGGTTACATGCTTGTTGGTGTGGATATTCCCACAGAGCATCGCCCACGTGTTCGGCTGTGATGAAATCGAAATGCTGCACCAGAGTGTGCCCGCATTGAGGATTTTTGCCCTGAGTTTCATCCCATTCTGTTACATCTATGTGCTGATGATAGTCTATAAACTCTATAATCAGCATAGAATGGCTCTGTTTATCTCGTTTGCCTTGTCGCTCACAGTCATTCCCGTGCTCTGGTTCATGGGCAAGCTCATGCCGCAGTACCTCTGGTACAGTTACCTCATTGCCTATGTGATTGAGGTCGCCGTCATTTTCGTTCTGCACAAGGGACGACACATCCAGTTCAAGTTGAAGACGTGATATATGTTGACGACCATATTTGGGATTTTGATCTGACGGCGGCTTTGGCTGCCGTAAGTGCTCAACGGCGTGACTATGCCATGCAATATGTTCAAGAATTGGACCGTCGCCTGTCGGTGGCTTCTTATTTACTCTTGAAACGGGCATTGTCGTTGGAGTACGGCATGGATTCTGTGCCGCGGTTTGTCTTTGAGCCAAAAGGAAAGCCACGGCTTGAAGGCTTTCCCGACATCCACTTTAACCTGAGCCATTGTCGTGATGCGGCTGTTTGTGTGCTAGCCCCGCATCCTGTGGGGATTGACGTGGAGAGCATCGACCGATATGACGAGTCGTTGCTGCATCACATGATGAATGCCGACGAATGCCGCAGGATTGCTGCATCAAAGCAACCTGCCACAGAATTTATCCGCTTGTGGACAATGAAAGAAAGCCTGTTGAAACTCACAGGACAAGGACTTGCCGATGAAAATCTATTATCGGTACTCAACGAGGCACACCGCTATCGGTTTGATACGATGGTGACCTCTAAATACGTTTGCACGGTATGTACCAGTGCAACTGATTGATGCTTATTTCTCTTGTTCGTTTTGTAAGGGGGGGTCGATGAAATCGGTAATCAGGTCATGCACTTGATTGACAGCGGTTTCCAGGTCATCGTTGATGACAGTGTAGTCAAATTGCGGTCCGATGGAAATCTCAAACTCGGCTTTATCCACACGGGCTTTGATATCCTCCATGCTGTCGGTACCGCGGTTGATTAGGCGTTGGCGCAGCACTTCGACGCTGGGCGGTTGGATAAAGATGGACAGGGCACGGTCACCGTACATTTTCTTGACATTGACTCCACCGAGCACATCTAGGTCAAGCACGACGTTGTTGCCCATGGCGGTGATGCGTTCCACTTCGCTCTTTAGCGTGCCGTAATAGCGACCCTCGTACACCTCCTGGTATTCCACCAATTCATCGTTGGCAATTTTCTGCTGGAATTCCTCGGTTGTCAGGTAATAGTAGTCCACGCCATGCACTTCCTGCCCGCGACGGGGGCGGGTAGTGGCCGATACCGAGAAAGCAAGCCGCAGAGACTCGTCCTGCATGATGCGCCCGATGATGGTCGATTTGCCCGACCCTGACGGCGCCGAAATGATAATCAATTTGCCCTGATTCATATAATTGCCTAATCTCTAGTCAAAAATCTCTAAACCCTAAACTCTACACTCTAAACCTCAATTTTGCTCTGCAAAATTGAATCAAAGCACATTCAGCACCTGTTCCTTAATCTGCTCCAGATGGTCCTTCATGCGCACGACCAGGTTCTGCAAGTCGGCTTGATTGGCCTTGGAACCCATGGTGTTGATTTCGCGTCCGATTTCTTGGCTGATGAATCCCAGTTTCTTGCCCTGCCCTGGCTCCTCGCTGTTCATCGTTTCCAGGAAGTAATTCAGGTGGTTTTGCAGACGTATTTTTTCCTCGGTAATGTCGAGTTTCTCGATATAATAGATGAGTTCCTGCTCAAAGCGGTTCTTGTCGTAGTCCACCTCCTTGATTTTGGCAAGAGCGTCAAGGATACGACCTTTAATCTTGTTGATGCGGGGTTCCTCATAGCGGGGTACCTCGTTGAGCAACGCTTGGATGGCTGCGATTTTCTCCTCGAAGAAAGCAGCAAGACGTGCGCCCTCTTGACGGCGGAATTCCACGAGTTGTTTGGTCGCTTGGGCAACAACTTCTTTGACTACTTTTAACTCTTCCTCGTCGGCTTCTGTCGATTTGGCATCGGTCTTCATGGCATCGGGCATGCGCAGTAGGGTAGCGTACCAGTCCTCGGGTTGTGGCAAGTTCAGTTGTTTTGCCATTTCCTCGATTTGAGCCTTATATTGCTGCAGCATCGGGATGTTGATGGTGCCTGAAGGCGCCCCCTCGATGGGTTCACAATAGACAAACAGGTCAATCTTACCACGCAATAAGGCTTGGGAGATGCTGTTGCGCAGTTCCATCTCAATTTCACGGTGGTTTTGAGGCGTGCGTACCCCAAAGTCCAATTGTTTGCTGTTCAGTGACTTGACTTCGGCAGTGATTTTTTTGTTGTTATACACCTTCACTGCTTTGCCAAATCCGGTCATCGATAGTATCATTGTCAATCAGATTGTTTTCGGTTTACTCGGGCAAAATTACTAAAAAAATTAATTCATCACCTAACTAGTCCGTCAAAATGTCAATATTATGGCTATGGTTTGCACATTCCACGAATAAAATGTATCTTTGCAGATTAGTCTGGATAAAAAAGGCTACGACATAAGTATGGAAAACTCGACTTTAGCAATTGTAGTGCCTTGTTTTAACGAGGAAGAGGTTTTGCCGCAGACCAATCGGCAACTCGTTGCCTTGCTGACCGATATGATGACTCAGCATCTGGTGGGCGAGGGAAGTTACATTCTCTATGTTGACGACGGTTCACGAGACCGCACCTGGCAAATCATCAATGAATACAGCGATGCCAGTGTCCATGTGCGAGGCTTGAAACTGGCAGGTAACGTGGGACACCAGAATGCCCTCATGGCTGGATTGGAAACAGCCCGCGAGGATGCCGATGTGACGGTATCTATTGATGCCGACCTGCAGGATGACATCCATGCGATACCCGAAATGGTCAAGAAGTATAACGATGGCTGTGACATCGTCTATGGTGTGCGGCGCAAACGCACGACCGATACTTTCTTTAAGCGCACAACGGCGCAGATGTTCTACAAGTTCATGAGCGGTATGGGCGTGAAATCGGTGTACAACCATGCCGATTTCAGGCTGATGAGTCAGCGTGCCGTCAATGCCCTGTGCCAATACGAGGAGCGCAACCTGTTCCTGCGTGGCTTGGTGCCGCTGTTGGGCTATAAAACCGACTCGGTCTATTATGACAGGCTGGAACGTCAAGCGGGCGAGAGCAAGTATCCGTTGAGCAAGATGCTGTCCTTTGCCATCGACGGGGTGACCTCGTTCAGCGTCAAGCCATTGAGACTCATCTTTGATTTGGGCATCATTTTCTTGCTCATCAGTTTCGCCATTCTCATTTATGTGATTGTGTCGCTTTGCAAAGGCAATGGCGCTCAAGGTTGGGCATCTATTATGCTGTCAATCTGGTTTGTAGGCGGGTGTCTGCTCATCTGCCTGAGCATCATAGCAGCGTATATTGGACGCATTTATACCGAGGGTAAGCACCGTCCCCGTTACAATATTGAAAAATACCTCAAATAAACATCGATTATGGCTGAGGTGAATATTGATAAAC
The DNA here is from genome assembly GCA_902800715.1 of uncultured Bacteroidales bacterium. Classification (GTDB taxonomy): domain Bacteria; phylum Bacteroidota; class Bacteroidia; order Bacteroidales; family Muribaculaceae; genus Sodaliphilus. The sequence goes on along the minus strand of CADCFN010000002.1, from coordinate 344,685 downwards.
AAAGAATAATTGATAAGGTGCCTTCGCCAAGTGATATTCGTCTCTTCCTGACGGATGTTGATGGCACGCTCACTGACGGCGGCATGTACTATGGCACCGATGGCACCGAATTCAAGAAATTCAATACCCGCGACGGAATGGGTTTGCAGATGCTGCAACGTGCTGGGGTCAAGGTGGGTATCGTTACCAGCGAGAATGTTCCCATTAACGTGAATCGTGCCCGGAAACTTGGCTTGGACTTTCTCAAGCAGGGTGCCCGTGATGGCGGCAAACTGGCTGCGACGCGTGAAATCTGTGAGGAGATGGGCATCACAATGCAGCAGGTGGCATATATTGGCGATGACGTGAACTGCTATGATCTGCTCGCTGCAGTAGGGTGGGCGGCTTGCCCCTCCGATGCCTGTAGCAAAGTGAAAAAGATTCCCGGTATCCTTGTCCTGGAACGTCGGGGTGGTGATGCCTGCGTGCGCGAGTGGATTGATATGATTCTTGACAAGCAATGAGTTACGATAACGATAATCAGAGCCTGAAGCAAAAAACCGCCCAAGGGCTGTTTTGGGGCTTCCTCAGCAGTGGCGGCACGCAGCTACTCAATCTGATTATCGGTATCTTTCTTGCACGTCTGCTCTCTCCCGAGGAATACGGTATTGTGGGAATGCTGGCTATCTTCACGTTGATTGCAGGTAACTTGCAGGATAGCGGATTTGGAGTAGCGCTCATCAATATAAAGGACATCAAGCACAACGATTATAATTCAGTCTTTTGGTTCAACATCGGCGTGAGTCTGTTGCTCTATGTTGTGCTGTTTTTCTGTGCTCCGCTTATTGCGAAGTTTTTCCATCAGCCGTGCCTCACGTCCTTGTCCCGATTTATCTTCTTGGGATTTATCTTTGCCGCAATCGGTATCACGCCCAATGCAGTACTCACCCGCAGTCTCAGGGTGAAGGAAAAAGCAATCATCACGATAACGGCTCTAATTGTTTCTGGTACAGTCGGTGTAGTGATGGCGTTGAATGGCTTTTCCTATTGGAGCCTGGCGGCACAGCAAGTTCTGTACAATGTAATGATTTGCACTGGACGATATCTGTTCTCACGGTGGCATCCTACATTTCATGTCGATTTCACGCCTGTCAAACAGATGTTCTCCTTTAGTTACAAGGTGCTGATTACCACCGTATTGACAACCATCAACAACAATTTGTTGACTGTTGTCTTCGGCCGACTGTTTCCTGCTCTATCGGTGGGTAATTTCACTCAGGCAAACAAATGGAACACGATGGCCAACCAGCTGGTATCCAATACTGTCGCCCAGGTGGCACAGCCTGTACTCACTCGCATCAACGATGATAATGAGCGTCAGCGGCGTGTGTTTGGCAAAATGCTGCGTTTCACGGCGTTCATGGCTTTCCCGGCAATGTTTGGCTTAGCACTTATTGCCCCTCAGTTCATCATTAAAGCAATTGGCGAACAGTGGATTAATAGCATTCCGCTGTTGCAGATTCTGTGCATCAGCGGCGCATTCATACCGCTCTATACGGTTTATCAGAACCTGTTCCTGAGCTTGGGCAAGTCCGACATCTATATGTGGCTCTGTGTATCTCAGATTGTCATCATGTTGATTGCGGTGCTTGCTTGTCATCAGTTAGGCATCACGGCAATGGTGATAGCATTTGCCTGCATTAACATCCTGTGGCTGTTGGCATGGCAGGTGTTTGCTTCAAGATTGATTGGTTACAAGTTTACCAGCATGTTGCGCGACTTGCTGCCGTTCTTGCTCATCACGGTGGTGGTGATGGCTTTGACTTATCTCGTGACGCTCTTCATCCATAATGCGTATTTCCTGTTGGCTTCTCGCATCCTCATTGCAGCGGCGCTTTATGCCATCACGATGAAATTGCTGCATGCCAAGATATTTGAGGAGTGTATCGAATTTATTCGCAACCGAAAAAAATAACATTTAATCATAAAACAAAAAGTAGAAATGAAAGGCAAAATTTTAGTGACTGGTGGAACTGGCTTTATTGGTTCCCATACTACAGTAGAACTGCAACAAGCTGGCTACGAGGTGGTCATCATTGACAACCTGAGCAACAGTAATATTGAGGTGCTGGATGGTATCGAGCGCATTACGGGCATCCGTCCAGTGTTTGTCGAGGGTGACTGCACCGACCGCGCTGTGGTACGCAAGCTGTTCGAGGACAATCCCGGCATCAGTGGCATCATTAACTTTGCTGCAAGCAAGGCGGTGGGCGAGAGTATTGAGAAGCCCATCATGTACTACCGCAACAACATCAATATCCTGCTCAATTTGCTGGAGCTGATGCCCGAGTTCGGCGTCAAGGGCTTTGTGTTCTCATCGTCCTGCACGGTCTATGGCGAGCCCGACAAGAACCCCATCACCGAGGATGCACCAACCAAGAAGGCCACTTCGCCCTATGGTGCCACCAAGCAGATTTGTGAGGATATCATTACCGATGTCATCCGCAGCGGCAGCCCTATCAAGGCGATACTTCTGCGTTACTTCAATCCTATCGGAGCACATCCCAGTGCCGAAATCGGCGAGTTGCCCAACGGTGTGCCTCAGAACCTGGTGCCCTATCTGACGCAGACTGCCATCGGTGTGCGCAAGGAACTGAGCATCTTCGGTGACGATTATCCCACTCGTGATGGCTCGTGCATCCGCGACTTTATCAATGTCGTAGACCTCGCCAAGGCACATGTCAAGGCCCTGGAGCGCATGCTCGAGGATAAGAGCGACGAGGCATTGGAGATTTTCAATATCGGTACGGGCAACGGTGCATCGGTGCTTGAACTGCTGCACTCTTTCGAGCGTGCTACCGGCGTAAAGGTGCCCCACAAGATTGCTCCTCGCCGTCCTGGCGACATTGTTCAAATCTGGGCAGATCCCAAACGCGCTAACGAGGTCTTGGGCTGGCATGCCGAGATTTCTCTTGACGATACCATGCTCAGCGCATGGAACTGGCAGAAAAAACTCCGCGAACGCGGCATAATGTAATAGTATTATGAAGACTTTATCATCAGTTAATCCTATTGTGAGAACAGTCATTATCGATGCTGTTCTGTTGGTATTATTATTTCTTACTCCTGCCATTACTCATTATTTAGGCGTGTCATATCACTATTTTGAGCCCATGAGAGTAGCCCTTTTCTTGGGACTGTTGATGGTGAATGACAGGAGAAACGGCTATCTGTTGGCGGCATTGCTTCCAGTCTCGTCGATGATTGTTTCGGGAATGCCCGTTCCACCGATTTGTGCTTTGATGGTGATTGAGCTCATGCTCAATGTTTACCTCTTCCATCTGTTGACTAAGGTGACAAAAAGCGCTTTTGTGGGGATGTTTATGGGTATCCTTGTGTCAAAAGTCGTTTTTCGATTGCTGAAATGTCTGGTAATCACTAATGGCGCTCTTCAGGCAAGTGTCGTGCTGGCAAACTGGCAGTTGCAGTTAATCATGTCTTTTGCTTTGGCTGTAGGATTCGCTCTGCTGTTAAGGCTTAAAGTAAAGAAATAAGCAAACCTGTTGCGGTGCAAAAAATGCTAATCAGCACCATCGACATCATCTAACTGCTGGTATTTATCCGATGAGTGACAAGGCAACATTCAGTCAAGAAGAGTTAAGGGCACGTTTCAACCCTGAAGGCTCTCCTCTGCGCCGTCAACAGATGGTCATGCTCGAGATGGTTACCGTGCTTGACAGGATTTGCAAGAAGCACGGTATACCGTATTTCTTGTATGGCGGCACTCTTCTGGGGGCTTTCCGTCACAACGGGTTCATTCCTTGGGACGACGACTTGGATGTGGCCATGATGCGCAAGGATTTCAAGCGGCTGTTGGCGGTCTTGCCCGATGAGTTGCCTGAGCACATAGCCCTGCAGACCAACAACACCGACAAGAATTATTTTCTCTTTATAGCCAAATTGAGGGATAAGCGTTCTTTCCTTGATGAAGGTGGCTTTGACAAGGTGTTTAAGGAACGTGGCATCTTCATTGACATCTTCCCGCTGGACAGGCTCTTGCCATGGACACAGCGATTGCGCCTGCAAAGTATGGCTTACAACTTCTTTCGCAAGGGTAATGGCAACGAATCGTCGATGAGGAAAATCAGGGCACTGACTTGGTTCAATCGTCATGTCTCGTTCCCGTTGTTGCGAGGCATCAGCCGCTTGAGTGGCACCAAGGCGCTCATGTGTGACTATGGAATCCCGTTCCACAACATCTATGACCTGCAGGATGTATTCCCACTGGCTACTCATGATTTTGAGGGTGTACAACTCCCAGTCCCTGGAAACAGCCACCACATGCTTCAAACCATGTTTGGTGACTACATGCGACTCCCCGATGATCTCGACCACGTCTATCACCACGTCGAGCGCCTCGAATTCTATGATTAAATTTACATAAACTGATAAAATGCAAGCGATAATTTTAGCGGCCGGAATGGGTCGGCGTTTAGGAAAGTATACACGAGATAACACCAAGTGTATGTTACCTGTCAATGGCGTAAGGCTGATTGATAGGATGTTGGAACAACTGTGCCAGTTAAACCTGTCACGTCTTGTCATGGTCGTTGGATACAAGGGCAAGGAATTGATCGATTATATCGGTGACCGTTATGAGGACAGATTGCATATCGAGTATGCCGAGAATCCGGTCTACGACAAGACCAATAACATCTATTCTTTGGCTTTGGTCAAGGACAAGATGGTGGAGGATGACACGCTGCTCATTGAGAGTGATTTGATTCTGGATGACAGCCTTTTCCAGATGATTCTCGATGACCCGTATCCCAACTTGGCGCTCGTGGCTAAATATGAGTCATGGATGGACGGCACGATGGTGCGCATCAATAAAGAGAACAGCATCGTCAATTTTGTGCCCAAGAAGGCCTTTAACTATGCCGAGGCTGATTTCTACTACAAAACAGTGAACGTCTACAAGTTCAGCAAGGATTTCTCAACCAAGGTCTATGTGCCCTTCCTTGATGCCTATTGCAAGGTGATGGGCAACAATGAGTACTACGAGCAGGTATTGCGCGTGATAACCTTATTGGATCAAGCCAACCTCAAAGCCTTGCCCATCGGGGACAAGCCGTGGTATGAGATTGATGACGTCCAGGACAAGGACATCGCCGAAGCTATCTTTTCTCCTGAACAGGACAAGCTGCACAAGTACCACATTCGCTATGGCGGCTATTGGCGCTTCCCGCAGATGCTGGATTTCTGTTACCTCGTCAATCCGTTCTTCCCGCCCAAACGCATGCGTGAAGAAATCAAGGCTAATTTCATTGAGCTCTTGACGCAGTATCCCAGCGGCATGGCGGTGAACTCATTGTTGGCTGGAAAGTACTTTGGCATCAGCAGCCAGTATGTGGTGGTGGGAAATGGAGCCTCCGAGCTGATTAAGGCTCTGATGGAAGGCATGGCGCCTTCAAAGCAGAGAATCGGTGTCGTATATCCCACGTTTGAGGAGTATCCTCATCGCTTGGCTAAGGATGCCATAGTGCCGTTCTTCCCCGACAATGAGGACCTGCGTTACACCGTCGATGACCTGAAGGCTTTCTATGAAACAAGTGGAATTAATGCCTTGTTGCTCATCAATCCAGATAATCCTTCTGGTAATTACATCGGCCGTGATGATGTGTTGTCACTGGCCGACTGGTGTGCACAACGTGGTATTAGGCTTCTTGTCGATGAGTCATTTGTCGACTTTGCCGACAATGGATTGAACAATTCTTTGCTCAATGATGACATCCTGGAATCTCATCCAGAGTTGCTGCTCATGAAGAGCATCAGCAAGTCCTATGGTGTACCTGGACTCCGTTTGGGCGTTTTGGCTGGTGCCGACACAGCGCTATTGGATAAGATGAAGAAAGATGTCGCCATTTGGAACATCAATTCCTTTGCTGAGTTCTATATGCAGATTTTCAACAAGTATGAGTCCTTCTACAAGTCGGCGTGTGAAAAGTTCATTGCCGAGCGTAACCGATTTGCCGAGCGCCTGTCCTCAATACCATATCTCAGAGTCATCCCCTCACAGGCTAACTACTTCCTCTGCCAAGTTACAGACCGATACACGTCACGTCAACTGACCGAGAAGCTGCTGAATGAACACAACATCCTCATCAAGGACTGTGACACTAAGACTGGTCTTGAAGGAAAAAATTTCGTCAGAATCGCTATCCGTGACGAGAAGGACAACAACCGTCTCGTCGACGCGTTGATGGCATACTGTTGACACTGATATCATAGATTACATAACAATCGTTCCTTCAAAGAATATTGAAGGAACGATTGTTTGTTGAAATGATGATGATCAAATCCAGAATTTTGAGGTCTCTTTGTCTTGATTGATACTTGGAATTTCAGCCTTGTCGGCGAGTATGTCATACAGATGGCTGGAATACACGGCATCATGAAGGCCCAGGCCGATGTTGTAGCAGATTATCCTCTCGAAGTCACTCTCTCTTCCCGGGTTGTTGCCCAGCAGAACTTGGCTCAATTCATCATATTTCTTGAAACGTGAGAAATATTTGAAACCTTGCACATGGCCAGTATCATCACCGAAGATTTTGTCAAAGATCAAATCACAATTCTGGAAACCGCGTGTGTGGACGGGGATGAGCAACATTCCGGGCTGGAATAAGCTGTCATCCGGGCACAGGATGCCATTGGCCGAGGTGATACAGGAAATGAGCACTTTGGACTGCTTGACCAGCTGCTCGATGTTGTCAACAATCTCTATTTCAAGATTGTCATAGTTCTTGAAGCGCTCTATAAAAAGCTCGGCTTGGTCCTTGTATTTCAATAATCTGAAGACCACTTTGCGGTCGTGGTTGTCCTCGAGAAGGCACAAGGCAGTGGCTCTGGCGGTATTGCCCAGTCCGATAAACGAGTACTCATCGCACCCTGACGGCTTGAACATTCTGGCCGACAGCGCGGCGACAGCGCCTGTCCTCATGTTAGTGATCCAGTCACCGTCCATGATGGCCAGCAGGTTACCCTGCTTGGAATCATAGACCAGGATATCGCTGCCCAGGGCAGGCTTTTGGCCGGCAATGCGGTGCACCTCTTTCATCGTGAAACGGCCATAGCGTTTTGGCAAGAGGCATGGCATAGTGTTGAAGAAGTCGTCTCCTTGGGGATGAATACTGATTTTGGGCGGCAAGGTTGCCTCATATTTCATCTTGAAGGATTCTTCTACCCATTCAATGCATTGTTTGGGAGAGATGCCGGCGTTGACAACATCTTGGTGGCGAATGATCTTAACGGTATTGCCCATCATATAATAAATTTGTTAGAGTAATATTTTATGAGCGCAAAGGTAAGTATATATTTTGAAAAAGGCAATGATATCATGATAATTGACTTGCGAGATGTGAAGCGCTAATCGATAACAAAAAGTACTGGCTCCCAACCGTGATGGTTGAGAGCCAGTGTGGTTTTAAAAAGAACGGGGTTCTTCTTATGCCTCAGCGGCGGGAGCCTCTTCAGCGGGAGCCTCAGCGGCAGGTTCCTCGGCGGGAGCCTCAGCCTCCTGAGCGGCCTTTGCAGCCTCAGCCTCGGCAGCAGCCTTAGCGGCAGCGATCTCGGCTTTCTTCTTGGCTACGGCCTCAGCCTTTGCCTCGTTCTTCTTGGCCTCCTCAGCGATGGTCTTCTTGTCGGCAGCCTTCTTGTCGTCGCGCTCCTTGTTGCGGATAGCGTCGAGCTTAGCCTGCTTCTCAGCCTTCCAGGCGTCGAAACGCTTCTGAGCCTCTTCCTGGGTGAAAGCGCCCTTCTTGACGCCGCCCTGGAGGTGCTTCATCAGCATCACACCCTCGCGAGAGAGAATGTTACGTACAGTGTCGGTGGGAATTGCACCTACGTTGATCCAATAGAGTGCACGCTCGAAATTCAAACTGATGGTAGCAGGATTAGTGTTGGGGTTATAAGAACCAATCCTCTCAATAAATCTACCATCTCGTGGTGCCCTGCTATCGGCAATAACAATGGGATAGAACGCATAGTCCTTGTGACCGTGGCGCTGCAATCTGATCTTTGTTGCCATAATTCTAACAGTTTAAATTTTTGAATTAACTAATAAAATCTCATAAAAAAAGTGACGAAGGATTCGAACCCTCGCAAGCGGAACCAGAATCCGATGTGCTACCATTACACCACAGGACAATTCCTAATTGCGACTGCAAAGGTACTGCTTTTTTTCTTACCACCAAGAAAAAATCCAACTTTTTTTCAAAAAAATCACTTAGTGCCTCCAAAATGCCCCCAAATCACGTGATAATGGCATCAGTAACATTATTTATATACGGACGGATGATCTGTATGGGCGATTTCAGCCGGGTGGCGCATCCATTTCGTTCGGTATAGTTTAGTGTGTGTATGTCAATGCCCGGTTCCTATGAAGCACTACATATTGATTACATAACCAACAAAGAGAGTGCCATCAAAGAATCTTCCTCATAATCTTTCTAATAAGAACAGTGAACGGTCTTTTCCTTTATTATTTGTTTTGCTTTTGTGAAAATAAGCGTTGCCATAATAGGAAAAACAAGTCTGCAGGAAATAGTTAACAGACTACTACCTTTAGTCAGAATTGTTGAAATGCCGATATTCAGATCAATTAGATGAAAACAAAGGACATACAAGGTGTTTTCCCCAAGCCATGATAAAAAATGAGAAGAAAACCGTAAGTGTTCGATTTTTTGGGAGACAAGATAGCAAATAAGCGATGCAGTTGTAGCTCCAATAACATCTATAAAATATAAGTCAATTTGTGGATTTACAATGTAAAGATGTGAATATTTGAATGAAATAATCCAACAAATAATCCCCAAAATCCAATATATATTCTTCATTTTAAATTGAGTTTTGAAGAAATCACCTATTGCGTAAAATATTATAGCAGATAAACCTGATAGTATGGAAAATGGGATAAAAATAAGGTATCTGCCAATCAATGTTGCACATATGAATATAACAGATGAATAAATCATTCTTTTCTCTGTGCTATATCCTGAAATACAATTGTATACATTTTTGCAAACATATAAAGCGGGGAAAAACCAAATTGCTCCTATACTTGGTACAGATGAAAGCAATAAGCATGAACTATGAGGCCCACCTGACCCTATAAATGTAGCTTCAATGTAATATATCACTTGTTTATAGTCACCACTGTGAAACGCGAACAATAAACTCAATGCTATAATAGCAAAAGATGTATAGACATATGGATACATTAGATGCCTTATATCTTTTATTAATGATGCTTTGATGGGCATTTTTTTTAAAAAATAACCACTAATAATGAAGAATAGGGGCATATGGAAAGTGAAGATGAAATGTCTATAGGGCATGTATGGGATTTCTCCACAATGTCCTAATATCATCAGAAGAATGCCTATGGCTTTTGCTATATCTATTGCAGTATCACGTTTGTCCATTCTGCTTTTTAAAAATAGTGATTATAATAAAATGAAGGGAAAAAGGACGTTTATTGTATATAATGAAGCCTGCCCATTAGGCTGGATTCAACCAGTTTATAGGTCGTCTAGTTGATACTTCATAATTGTATCTTGTTAAGTCGTTCATCAATGCGGATATGCCTCACCCCACAAAGATACAGACAAATACTGAATCTAGCAAATAATTATGATTCATAAAATATTATACAAATCGCTGTATTTTGACGATATGAAAAATAAAAAGCAAAATTTGAAAAAAAACTAATCAGAAGTATTACTTCACATGGCATCAGCCACATAGCCTTTGCTTTTTTTGTTACCACCAAGAAAAATCTCAACTTTTTCTCAAAAAAACACAATTCCTCTGCACAAGACTAGCCCTACACTAAGTCGAAAAGACGCTAAGTGACCAATTTTCAATTATATATTATCAATATATCCTCAATAACAGACAAACGTCCTCTATTTTCCGTTAAACTTGAACAACTGTTCGCAATTTGACTTGTAGTTGTTTCGTTGTTCAAGTTGTCTTTGATTACCAGCTACAAGCTGGATAGCTTTGTATTGATTGTTATTATTGTCTTCTTTTTATAGTAGCCTCAAAATTGATGGGCAGTTATTTACCTTTGCGTTTGGGGACGCGCTTGGAGACGCCGATGGAGCCGGTGGGGCAGACGAGGCGGCACAGGTGACAGCCCACGCACTTGGTGCCCACAAGGTGGGGCTTGCGGTCTTCGCCGAAGGTGATGGCCTGGTGGCCGCCATCCATACAGGAGATGTAGCATCTGCCGCAACCGATGCACTTCTCATTATTAAATAAGGGATAGACGACGGTGTCGCGGTCCAGGTCGTTGGGCGTAACAAAGCTGGAAAGCCGCTCACCCACCAGGGTAGAGAGCTTGGTGATGCCTCGGCTCGCCATGTAGTGCTGCAGACCCAACTTGAGGTCATCGATGATGCGATAGCCGTATTGCATCACGGCGGTGCATACCTGCAGGTTGCTGCAGCCCAGCTGGATGAACTCAAGCGCGTCTCGCCAGGTCTCGATGCCGCCGATACCGCTCAATTTCAGGTTGTTCATCACGGGGTTCTTGGCCATCTCGAGGATGAAGCGCAGGGCGATGGGCTTGACGGCGCGTCCCGACAGTCCTGATACGGTCCACTGGCCTGATACCTCAGCACGTTCGTCCATGGTGACGCTCTTGATGGTGTTGATGGCGCTGATGGCATCGGCGCCGGCGAAGTAGGCACCCATGGCGGGATTGCTCATCAGAGTGATATTGGGTGTCATCTTGGGAATCACGGGAATCGAGACGGCATGCTTCACATAGGCTGTGTAGAAGGTTACCAGCTCGGGGTCCTGGCCCACGTCGCTGCCCATACCGGTTAGTCGCATCTGTGGACATGAGAAATTCAGCTCCACGGCGTCCACTCCGGCTGCTTCCGCCATTTTGGCCAGTTCAATCCATTGCTCCTCGGTAGAGCCCATGATAGAGGCCACCACAATCTTGTTGGGGTAATTCTGCTTGAGGCGGTGCAGGATATCAAAATCGACTTCGGCTGGGTTCTCGCTCAGTTGCTCCATGTTGCGCAAGGCGTTGAAGTCGCCCTTGTCGCCCTCGCGGTGCAAGACGTCAAATCGCGGTGACACCTCGTTGATGTCATCCAGGCAGATGGTCTTGTAGAAGACGCCCGCCCAACCGGCATCAAAGGCGCGTGCCACCATCTCGTAGTTGGTGCATATTGAGGAGGAGGCCAGGAAGAACGGATTCTCGCAGGGTATTCCGCAAAAGTCGATAGCCAGGCTCGGCAGGTCGGCTTGTATGGGCTTGGGCAACTGGCTCACCATCTCGCGGATGCGGATGGGGCGGTCATAGTGGATGCAAGCCTGCTCGGCTCTCTCCAGGTCGGCATCTTCGCAGCCTTCCAGACACTGGCGGGCAATGCCCTCGTTGCCAAAACGCACGGCACGGATGGCCCTTGCTACATCACCCTTGCCGCAGGCGCGGCTACAGGGGGCATTTTCACACAGCAGACAACGGGCTGCTTCCTCTTTCATGTTCATTTGGTTCTTCTTCATATCGGGTCAGTTTTTTGGATTATTATATACTTGGATGGATATTACTTGAGCACTTCTTGCCGAATCACTCGAAGCGCATCGTTGCTGTGGGCTTGATGGTCGATATGATGTGGCTGGCGCCAAGCAGGGTGAGATAGGAGACAATGATGATGCCCACATTGAGCATCAGTAGGGCGGGGATACTCAGGTGAATGGGTACATAAGGCATATAGTAAGCAGTGGGGTCGAGACGCACAATGTGTCCGTACTTCTGCAGCAATGCCAGCCCAATACCGATGACGTTCCCGATGATGAGCGCCTTGATGATGAGTTTCCCGGTCAGGTAAATAAAGATGCGGCGAATGGAGCCGTTAGTAGCACCCAGGGCCTTGAAATTGCCGATGACGCGGATACGTTCCAGTACAATCATCAGCATAGCCGAAATCAGCGTGAAGGCTGCCACTATCATCATCAGTGTCAAGATAATGACCACGTTCATGTCCAACATCTGCAACCATGCGAAAAACGGCATATTATTCTGGTGGGTGGTAGTGACATAGAACAAGTTTTTGCTTTCACGTTGTACGGTGTTGGTGGCTAGCAGGGTGTACAGCTGATAGGCGTCAGACTCAAGGTCGTTGGGATTCTTCATGTTAATGGCGACCTGCGTGCCTGTATCGCCGTTCCACCCGTTCACGCCTTGCACAATGCCGATGCCTCCCACGATATAGGCATTATCAAAAGCCTCGAGGTCGGTCTCAAACACGCCGGCAATCTCCAGATTCCTCACTTTAATCTTGTCATCGATGAAATAGGTCATCACCTTGTCGCCAGCATGCAGTTGCAGCCGGTCGGCAACTGTCTTGGAAATGGCGATTTGGTTTGATGATGCGGTATCGCTTACGCTGGGCTCCACGCCCTCTACCATCTTGGACTTGAGGTAGCGCCAGTCATAACCCTCATCAACGCCTCGCATGATGATGCCCATGAAATCCTGATCGGTCTTGAGAATCGCGCTCTTGTCGGCGACAAGGCTCATGCTCTCGATTTTTCCAGTAAAATCAGCACCGAATTCAGCAATCGCCTCAAGCACCTCTCGGCCGTTGACGGTAGCGTAGTTGTCATCGATACCCAACGCGGCATTAGTCACCCTGAGTTGGGCGTCGAGACGCAAAATCTTTCCCGAGATTTCGCCTTTGAAGCCCATGACAATGGCTATCGACAGAATCATTACAACAACAGCCAGCACGATGCCAACAAGAGCAACCGTCAGACTGGGAGACCCCTTCTGGCGTTCATTGTTCAACGTCATGCGTCGAGCTATGTACAGTTCATGATTCATTCTAGAGTGCAAAGTTACTGAAAAGTTTTAAGTATCGCTCTTTTGGCCCTAAGTTATTTTCCGATTGCGCCTGGAGTGGCGTGACTTTTCTTTATATAAAATGGTGGCAATGTCGTTTTTTTGTGTATTTTTGCACACAAATCTAGGATTGTCCTGAAACTTGATTTAAAAATGATGAATTACTCCTTATTGTTAGATATAAAGGAATTATTTAACCAAATTCCTGAATTTAGCCGGTACGACTTCGATGTTACCCATCATCTGGTCACGATGGCGGCATGGAGCGGCTTCATGGGCGTTGTGCTGGCTATCGTGGTGCTGGCCGTGTTATCCTGGGTAAACAGGTGCCACAAGGGTACCGGTTATAATGTCTCAAGCAAATTCTTGACCACGGCGTTTGTGCTGGTATGGTTTGCAGGATTTATAATCTATGATGTGGGTATGTATATCGGTCATAGCCGTCTGTCGTTATTGACCAATATACCGATGGCGATAATCCATGCTTTCGAGATGTTCCTTTTGGAGAGCGATGTTAATGCCATCCATCTTCAGTTCCACGACAACTGGGTTTTCATGGCGGCTTTCTCGCTCGTTCATCTGCTGGCGGCTGCCATCACACTGATTTTTGTCATTAAGCACTTTGGCTTCAATATCATCGCCGGATTCAGAATGTTGTTCGAAGCCTATTGGGGCAAGAAAAAAGAATCCTTTGTGTTCTGGGGACTGAATGATGCCACTTATCTGCTTGCCAAGAGCATCAAGCAGCAAAAAGGCAAAAGCAAGGATTACCGCATCGTCATTGTGAGGACCAACAAAGACCAGAAAACCAGTATAAAGAACGGCATGGAGCGCCTGTTCAATTTCCTTTCTTTCCATAACAATGATTTGGCACATCTGCAAGAGTTGGATTGTTTCACTACGAACACCTATTCTGACATTGCTCATTTGCATATTGGTTTTACGCTTGACGATATTTTGAAAAAACGCCTTAATCTGAGGCAGTTATCACGCATTATCAAGAACAAGACCAAGGGCAAGGCGCATCTGTTTTTCCTCACCGATGACGCTAGCGACAACATCCAATCGGTTGCTAATCTCCGATGGGATAAGACAATCAACAATTATGTCGCCGTCGATGAGAACACAGTCACTTTTTATTGTCGTGCCCGTTACAACAGCGTCCACCGTGTCATTGAGGACGAGCAGCTGCATGACAGGATTGAGGTTAGGGTTATCGACTCGTCACACATCAGCGTCGATGTGCTGAAACAGCATGTGGAGTATCATCCTGTGAGCTATGTGGACATCGAGCATGATGCTACAGTTTCTTCTCCGTTTAACGCACTGGTAGTGGGTTTTGGTGAGGTTGGTGAGGATGCAGTAAAATTTCTTTATGAGTTTGGTTCATTTGTCAAGAGCGGAAATGGCAATGGTAAGGTAGAACGTGCTGATTTCCACTGTGATGTTGTGGATCCTGATATGTCTCGTTTGGCTGGCATGTTCTTGGCGAACGCACCTTCGGTGGCAGCCCGCCTGTCTTCATTTCAAGATTCAGCTGCTCCTGATTCGCTCATTTCCCTGCATGAGACGGACGCTTATTGTGACGAGTTCTATCGTTATCTCAAGACTCACATCAAGCAGCTTAACTATGTGGTTGTCGCTCAGAATGATGATGAGCAGAACATCTCGCTGGCAGTGCGCATTTTCAGGCTAGCGGTAAGGTACAGAAAAGACATGAACCACTTCCGCATACTTGTCCTGGTGAAGCATGACGAGGATGGCCATCTGCAGCGTGTCGCTGAGCACTATAATCGATTGTGGTCTGCCGAAGAGAATTGTGAGGACCCGATTAAACGTACTCATCAAAAAGTGGTCCCAACCGATGCAGTTCCACACACACCAATCACGCTGTTCGGCAAGTTGGACGAGACTTTCACCTATGAGTACATCGTCAGTGACAAACTGAAGAATCAGGCAATGATGTTTAAGGAGCGGTATGACAAGTCGATGGAGGCTTTCACCAACCAGCAGCCGGGAACCATTCCTGATTGGGAAACCGAGCACAAGGACCTCATGCAGCTTACCCAAGAGTACAAGGGATATTCTCCCACCTATTCTGGAATTATGAGGCTGCGACGCACCAAGTACCAGAACATGGAGAACTGTTTCCATCTGTTGACAAAGCAGAAGCTGGCTCATGTCGCTCTTGGAGATAAGTATCAGGTTTTTGGCATGAATTGCTTAAAACGCGAAGAGAACCATATCACCTACACTTGGACCAAGGGCGAGAGTGACGACCATGTCATTGAAGTTCTTAACGTGCTTGCGAAAACCGAGCACCTGCGTTGGGTGGCATCTCATGAAGTATTGGGCTATATCGACCATGGCACCGAAAACGATAAGGACGAGGCTCGTCTGTTGCATGGCTGCCTCAAGCCATGGGAGAGCCTGTCAACCCGCCTACAGAGCTATGACTACAATGTGGTTGACGTTTCTTTAGGCATAATTTGATTAATGGCAAACAATTCTATATCAGCATGAAACGCTTATTGTGGATATCATTATGCTTGCTTTTAACACTTTGTGCTTCGGCGCAGACCCAGCAAGGCTATGTCAAGACCAAGGGGCGTAAAGGTAGCGATGGTGCGGTTGTTCCAGGACAGCGTATTGTTGGGGCAACAGTTCAGGTCAAGGGCCGCAATGCGGTGGTGACTCAGGCTAATGGCGTGTTTTCGTTCCCGATTCCTGCCAGCAGGTTCTTCATCCAAAGCGTGAAGAAACAGGGCTATGTGATTACCGACCCTGAGATGCTCACCAAACAATACGCCTATTCGACCAATCCGTTGATTCTGGTACTGGAAACCATAGAGCAGAAAACCGACGACAAGTTGGCTGCCGAGCGTAAGATACGCCGCACCCTGCAACGCCAATTGCAGAAACGTGAAGACGAAATCGAGGCGCTGAAAGAGGAAAATAAACTCACCCGTGAGCAATACCAGAACGCGCTGCAGCAGCTCTATGCCGAGCAGGAGACCAACGAGAAGCTTATCAGTGAGATGGCTGAACGCTACTCCGAGATTGACTATGACCTGATGGATGAGTTCAACACGCGCATCAGTGACTGCATCCTTGAGGGACGCCTTGCCGAGGCTGACTCGCTGCTTCGTTCCAAAGGTGACATCAAGGACCGTATCGCAGCCGTCCACAAAGCTGAAGCCATCGAGGCCGCTGAAGCTGCCGAGATTGCTGAACGCCAGCAGATACTGGAACAAAGCAAGGCTGGCACTCAGGCATCCAAAGACGATATTGCCCAGGATTGTTACCACTTTTTCGAGAAATTCAAGCTGGAGCACAACAATGACTCGGCTGCCTATTATCTTGAACAGCGCGTATTACTTGATTCAACCAATGTAGCGTGGCTGAACGATGCTGGCGATTTTGCCATCAGTTATCTGGCGGACTATTCTTCGGCGCTTGACTATTACCATCGGGCGTTGTCCCATGCCGTCAACCAGCTGGGCGAGGACAATGAGTTTGTTGCCAATTTGTATAATGGCATGGGTGTCGTCTATCGCAGGCTAGGTGATTTCAACCAAGCGATGAATTGTTACCGCAAGGCGCTCACCATTTGTGAACAGTCGTTGGGCGATGAAAATGCGGTGACAGCCACTACTCACAACAACATCGGTCTTTTGCTGGACAAAAAGGGCAACAATGCCGAAGCGCTGCAGCATTACCTTAAGGCTGTGGCCATCGAGGAGCATGTGTTGGGAGCCGAGCATCCCTACACGACTACATCCTACAACAATGTGGGCGCTCTTTATCTTAACCAGAGCGATTATGAGCGTGCTATAGAGTATTTCAACAAGTCGCTTTCCATTCAGGAAAAGGTGCTGGATGCCGACCATCCTGATATTGCGATGACCTGTAACAACATCGGATTGGTCTATAATGCGCTTGGGAATAATACAAAGGCCATGGAATTCTTTAATCGCGCGTTGTCGATACGTGAGCAGGTGTTAGGCAAGGAGCATCCTGACGTTGCTGTGACCCTCAGCAATATGGGGTTGGCGTGCCTGCGACAAGCTGACCTGTCTCAAGCGTTGGACTGCTTCACCCGTTCACTTTCCATCAGTGAAAAGGTGCTGGGCGGTAATCATCCTGATGTCGCCATCGCTTGTAACAACATCGGCTTGGCGTATGAGACACAACGTGATTACAGCAAGGCACTGGAATGGTACCTCAAGTCTCTCGCCGTTAAGGAGACTGCGCTAGGACCTGAGCATTTATCTACCATTACCACAATGGATAACGTGGGTAATGTGTATTATGCTTTAAAGGGCTTCAATCAGGCCCTTGACTATTACACGCGAGCAATGAATGCCAGGGAGAAAGCCCACAACGAAGACCAGTTGGGACTGGCAATGTCTTATGACAATGTTGGCGGCACGCATCACAGAATGGGAAACTATGCCAAGGCTGTCGAATTCATGAATCGTTCGCTTGAAATCCGTGAGCGTTTGCAGGGCAAGAATCACGAGGCAACTGCCCGTGTCTATCTGAGCATCGCAACTGCCTATCGAATGATGGGAGAGTTCGAGAAGGCTTTAATCTATTTTAACAAGTCTTTGGCTATTGTTGAGCCATTGAAAGGTTCTGAACACAAGGAGGCCGTCAACCTCAAAAAGAGTATTCTCTTAACACAGTATCAGCTCGCTCTCTCAAAGGGAAAACTAAAGGATTTCCTGAAAGAGCATTGCTTTATCGGTACGGTCAATAATGGGGATAATTCTGCCAGGCAACAGGGCATGACGGGAGAGTATGTGCTACTGGAGTTTGCCGACTGGAACCAGGATTGTGGCTTCTCGTTGTTCGACAAGGCTGATGAAATGCGACAGCAGCCCAAGGATATCGTTGTCTTGAAGGACGGCGTTGTTTCACGCTATCATTTCGAGAACAAGCTGGGCATCACATTTGGCGTAAAAACAGTGGATAAAGAAATGAAACAACAAATTAATCAGGCATATCAAGCATGGAAGAGTCAACAGAATCAATGATGAACGAGCAACAGTTCAAGTATTTTGCGTTCATCAGCTACAATTCCAATGATACGGAATGGGGAAAGCGCGTTCAACGCAAACTGGAGCATTACCGTATGCCCGCTACCATGTGCAACGAGCGAGGCTGGAAACGCAAACCGATCAGACCGGTTTTCTTTGCGCCAACCGATATCCAGCCTGGAGGACTCAGCGAGGAACTGCAGGAACGCTTGAAGGCTTCGAGAAACCTGATTGTGATTTGCTCCCCTAATTCGGCAGCTTCTGAATGGGTGGGCAAAGAGATTGAGTTTTTCCATGGTTTGGGACGCACCCAGAACATCCATTTCTTTATCGTTGACGGCACACCTCACAGCGGTAATCCCGATACGGAGTGTTTCAATCCTGTCGTTGATAAACTGGAACTGCCTGAAATTCTGGGAGCCAACATCCATGAGAAGGTATACGCATGGCCGTGGCTCAACAAGGAGAGGGCCTATGTGCAGCTGGTTTCCAAGTTGCTGGGCGTTGAGTTTGATGCTATTTGGAAACGCCATAAACGGCTCCTTATCCGCAGGATTATTGCATGGGTGCTCGGCGCTCTGCTGATGATAGGCACGTTGGTGGCAGTGTGGGTTTACAACCAGCCCTTCGATGCCACGGTGAACCTCAACGAGGCGTCAGTACCCAACGAGCAGTTGCCACCCTTGCATGATGCTATCATCACCCTGACATTGGATAACGAGACCAAAGCTGACACCTTGGTATCGATGAACGATAAGGGCTTGTTTGCCAATATTCCTCATCGTTTTCTTGAAAAGCAGGTGAAAATGTCGTTCACAGCTCCAGATTTCATGCCTGTTGATACGACGCTCACGCTAACTCGTGATGTGGCATTGAACATATACCGCAATCCGGCGGTTTACGGTGACGTCCACTTCAGTTTATGGAACCCTGAGACCGAGACCTTTATCCCTAATACTAAAGTAGAGGTAGAAGGGCACCCGGCTGTTTCCGATGCCAATGGCAAGGTCGTGCTGTTTATCCCGCTTGAGGCTCAGCGCAAAACGTATAAAGTGAAGGCGCCATTCCCCCTCTATAATGATATGCTTTCTATGCCTTGCGGAGAGAATGACGTGGTAGAAAAAATGTAAGTGACAATGGAACAAGAAAATAAATATGTCCCGCAACCGGTTGATACCAGCGAAATCAGTTTGCCTGAAGAAATGAATCAACTGGTGGAACTGCTGGCTAAGAATGTGCATGAGGTGTGGGCAAAGTCTAGATTTGAACAGGGCTGGGTCTATGGCCCCAAACGCAGTGATGAACTCAAGACGCACCCGTGTCTAGTGCCTTATGAGGAACTGCCTGAGGTAGAGAAACAGTATGACCGAGATACGGCTCTGGGTACGCTCAAGCTTATTAAGAAACTGGGGTTCCTCATTTCAAAATGAGTGCTGACAGGTTGATAACGATTAATATTCAAGTGCAATGAGACGATATTTTGTGTTACTGCTGGCAATGGTGTTGCTATCGTTTGCCGTGCAGGGTGGGGTAGTCCGACTGGCTATCCTGAGTGATGTGCATGTCACACCTGGCAATGCCAATGAAGGCAAGTTACGCGAGGCGATAGCCGAAATCAACGGCACCGGCGTCGATGCTGTCTTGTTGACGGGTGACTTGACCAACGAGGGCAGTGACGAACAACTGTATAATATCAAGGGAATTCTCGACGGTATTACCCATCCCTTGTATGTCATCCCCGGCAACCACGAGAACAACTGGAGCCAGAGCGCTTGCAAGACTTTCAATGACATTTGGGGGGCAGATCGTTTTGTCTTTACAGTGGACAATCTGGTGGTAGTGGGCATGAACTGCGGTCCGTTCATGAAGATGGGTGATGGCCACATCAAGCAGGAAGACCTGTTGTGGCTCGACAGCACGCTCACGGCGATGGTCAAGCCTGGCATGAAGGTCTTGAGTGTCAACCATTATCCCATCCTCGATGATTTGGACAACTACCGTGCCTATGTCGATATTCTCAAGAAATATCCTGTAATCACCCACCAGTGCGGACATTACCACCATTGGCGGCTGTATGAGACTGATGGCATCAACGGGTTGATGGTCAGGGCTCTGGATATGGGCGGTAACAACTATGGCTACACGTTGATGACTATCGATCTGGACCGCAACTGGATATATGTATATAATAAGGTGATAGGCAAGGAGCCTGAGCAGATGTACGCCTATCGCATCAACTTGGACTATTATTCTTCTATCACGGCACAAGAGCGCTACGAGATACCGGCTGGATTTGACGTTCAGCGTTTGGTTGCCGATAATGCCTCGATATTTACCAGGGTTGGACTTGACAATAAGAACATTTACTTTGGCAACTCGCTGGGTTACTGCAAGGCGGTGGACAAGACGTCTGGCGCTCTGCGTTGGCAATACAAGACCGACGCCATGCTCTTTTCGCGTCCTGCTGTGGGCGACAAGTACATTGTCCTGCCAACCAGTGACAAGCGCCTCGTTTGGCTTGACAAGAAATCCGGTAAGGTCAAGTGGCAGTATGATGCCGCTGGCCCCTACGTTGCCGACGGCATCGTGAGTGACGGTATCTTATATCAGGGTGGTTTCAAGGCGTTCCAGGCTTGGGACGTGAAGCGTCACCGTTTGCTGTGGCAATATAACGACATCAACAACTATTGCCAGGCTGAGCCTGTAATCGACGGCAAGGATGTGGTCTTTGGCGCTTGGGATACTTATCTGCGTTGCCTTGACCGCCGCACGGGCGCCATGCGTTGGCAATGGAACAACGGCAAGAACGTGAATCTCTATAGTCCGGGCAATGTGGTGCCTGTCGTAACTCCTGAGCATGTCGTTATTGTCGCTCCCGACCGTTTTTCAACGGGTCTTGACCGTCGAACGGGCGAACAGCTCTGGCGCGAGAAGAACGACAATAAGGTGCGCGAGAGTTTGGGACACAGTGCTGACGGCAAGGTGGCTTATGCCAAGACGATGGACGGTGAACTGGTCGCCATGAGCACTGGAGACCGATACGAACTGTTGTGGAAAGTGGATTTAGGGTTCGGATATGAACATGCACCAAGTATCGTGCTGGAACATAACGGCTTCATTTACTGTGGTTCACGTCGCGGAATGCTGGCAGTCGTTAATGCCGCAACACACATGCTTGAGTTCACTTATCGGTTGGGAACCAGCGAGGTGAACGGTTTTGAGGTCGATGAGCGTGGTGATATCTACTGTTCACTCATTGAGGGCACCATCTGGCGCATCAGTCATCGATAACCTCAGATATATGCGTTTGCAGTGAATTTAAAAATTAGTAATTTTGCAGATTAGTTTAATAAATGACAATAAATCATGCCTAACAACAGCAGAGAAAAGAAATTGGAGGCCTTCGGTCGTTTGCTCGACATCTTGGACGAGTTGCGCGTGAAGTGCCCGTGGGACCGCAAGCAGACCAATGAGAGCCTGCGTCCAAATACCATCGAGGAAACCATGGAACTCGCCGATGCCATCATGGGCGAGGATGACGATAAAATCCGCAAGGAATTGGGTGATGTGTTGCTGCATATCGTCTTTTATGCCAAAATCGGTGACGAGAAGGGCAAATTTGACATCGCCGACGTCTGTGACGCCTTGTGTGAGAAGCTGGTTTATCGTCATCCCCACGTCTTTGGCGAGGAGAAAGCCGATACTGCCGCCCAGGTGCTCCAGAATTGGGAAGTGCTCAAGATGAGTGAAAAGGATGGTAACAAGATGGTACTCAGTGGCGTGCCTCGCAGCTTACCGTCGCTCATCAAGGCTGAACGTATCCAGGAAAAGGCTGCCAACGTAGGCTTTGACTGGCAGCAGCGCGAGGACGTCTGGGACAAGGTCAAGGAGGAAATGAATGAGGTAGAGGCCGAATTGCGGGATAATGACAAAGTGGACAGGGAAAAGGAATTTGGCGACCTGTTCTTCTCACTTATCAACGCTGCGCGCCTCTATGACGTGCGTCCCGATAATGCCCTGGAGCGTACAAACCGCAAATTCATCGCCCGCTTCAACTACATCGAGCAGAAGGCCAATGAGCAAGGACGCCACGTCAACGAGTTGACCTTAGCCGAGATGGACGAACTCTGGAATGAAGCCAAGGCACAAAAACTAGGCGAATAACACTTAAAGAATCACTTTAAATATAAAACTATTAATTATTAACTATTAACTAAATGAGAGTCTGCGTTACCGAGAAACCCAGTGTGGCACGTGACATTGCCCGATTGCTTGGTGCCAATGACAGGCACGATGGCTACTACGAGGGCAATGGCTATCAGGTGACATGGACTTTTGGACACCTGTGTGAACTCAAGGAGCCCAACGACTATACCGATCAATGGAAACGGTGGAGTCTTGGTCAACTGCCAATGATACCGCAACGCTTTGGTATTAAGCTGAAAGACGATGAAGGTATAAAGAAACAGTTTAATGTTATCAAGAGTCTGATTGCAAGCGCCGACGAGGTCATCAACTGCGGTGATGCCGGCCAGGAAGGCGAACTGATTCAGCGTTGGGTGTATCAGAAGGCTGGTTGCGACAAGCCTGTAAAACGCTTATGGATTTCATCACTGACCGATGAAAGCATATGCAAAGGCTTTGAACAGTTAAAAGACGCCAAAGACTTTGATAATCTGTATTTTGCGGGACTATCTCGCGCTATCGGCGACTGGGTCTTGGGCATGAATGCCACGCGTCTATATACATTAAAGTACTCTCAATCGCGGGATGTGCTGTCGGTGGGCAGGGTGCAGACGCCCACGCTCGCCATGATTGTCGCACGTCACCGTGAAATTGAGAACTTTGTGCCTGAAGACTATTGGGAATTAAAGACCAAGTATCGTGGAGTCACTTTCAATAGCACACGTGGACGCTTTAAGACTGAAGGCGAGGCAAGCGCTATTGTAGAGAATATCAAGCAGTTGCCGCTTGAAGTGACTTCGGTCGAGACCAAAAAGGGACGTGAAGCACCTCCACGTCTTTTCGATTTGACTAGCCTGCAGGTTGAATGCAACAAGAAGTTTGGCATGTCGGCCGATGAGGCGCTGAAGACCATCCAGTCGCTCTACGAGAAAAAGGCGACAACCTATCCTCGTGTCGATACGACCTACTTGAGCGATGACATCTACCCGCAGGTGCCGGGCATTCTACAGGCAATGGCTCCTTATGCCAACCTAACAGCTCCATTGTTGTCGTTGCCCAAATTGCCCAAGACCAAGAAGGTCTTTGATAATAGCAAAGTGACTGATCACCATGCAATTATCCCCACTAACGTCAATCCTGCTACAGTAGCGATGACACCTGACGAAAAGCGGGTATATCACCTCATCGCTATGCGTTTTATTGCCGCTTTTTATCCTGATTGCGAGTTCAACACAACGACAGTGATGGCGCAAGTGGGAGAATATGGATTCAAAGCGACTGGCAAAGAAATCCTCAAGGCGGGCTGGCGTGACCTCTTCAACAAGCCTGGCGACAAAAACGTCGATGAAGATGGAAAGGAAAAGGCTGAGGACGAGGACAATGGAACAATGCCGCACTTCGAGAAAGGGGAGAGTGGACCGCACGAGCCCTCGATACTGAAACGTACCACGCAGCCGCCCAAACCATATACTGAGGGTACGCTTCTGCGTGCTATGGAAACTGCAGGCAAAACCGTAAACGATGAGGAACTGCGCGATGCTATGAAAGAGAACGGCATCGGACGCCCTTCCACCCGTGCTGCAATCATCGAGACCTTGTTCAAGCGACGCTACATCCGCAAGGAGCGAAAAGCAATCACGCCCACTCTGGCAGGCATACAACTGATAGACACAATCCATGAACCATTGCTTAAGAGTGCATCACTCACTGGCTTGTGGGAGAAAAAGTTGCGTGAAATTGAGCGAGGTGAGTATAGTGCAGCTCAGTTCATTGATGAACTCAAGAAAATGATTGGCGAGATTGTGCTCAATGTGTTGCGTGACAACAGCAGCGGCAGCATTGCCGTCGAGCAGGGCAAGCCCGATAAACCCAAGTCGCCGAAGGCATCAGGAGGAGATGGCAAGCCAGTGAAGCCTCGTGCTCCCCGTTTGAAGAGTATTGAGGAAATCCCGTGTCCTGTATGTGGCAAGGGGCATTTGGTTAAAGGTAATACCGCATTCGGGTGCAGCGAGTATAAAAACGGTTGCCACACGGTGATGCCGTTCACCGAATATCCTGCTGATCTGACCCCGGCTAAGCTGTCGCGCTTGATAAAGAAGAATTTTAAAACCAAATAAGCTAGTTTAATGAATAATTGGTTGCATTATTTGCTGGTGGGAGTCATTGTCGCTATTGCGGTGGTAGCTGCAGTGCGTTCAGCAGTGGGTGCCGCTAAGGGTAAGAAAACGGCGCTAACTGCCTGTGCCTCATGCAAATTAAAGGATGTTTGCCAGAAGCCAGAGAAAAATTCTGCGAAAAAATGTGCCGATAAAGTTGCACAGGTCAAAAATACGCAGTAATTTTGCACCGCTATTTACGAAAGGTCGCTTGGATGAGTGGTTTAGTCACCGGTCTGCAAAACCGGGCACAGCGGTTCGAGTCCGCTAGCGACCTCAACGAGAAATCGCCGACTGGTACTCCTGGTTGGCGATTTTCTTTTTTCGTTACCATTCTTCCCGATAATGCTGGTTTGTTGAAGATTCTTTATATAATTTGATAATACTAAGGAAAATATAGTATAAAACATAAAGTAATTATTTAAATTTAAGTCCATTGTAATGGTATTTCTTAGCACTGAAAAAGCCAGAAAAACCTGTTAAAATTCGCTAAAATGATTAAAGCACACTAAAAATATTGGCATTTTTTCTTTGAAAAACGTATCAAATGCACTACTTTTGTGGCAACAAAAGGGGGTTGGAAACAACCGGTGGCATTCCGATCGACGGAGGCTTCTTGAAAATCGGTGTTTCAATTGACTGATCCCCAAATAGATAAATATCTCATCTCCACTAGCTCATTATTTCGCGGTAGTGAGCCCCTGCTTTTGTATATTAAAAAACTAACATAATGATAAGTAAATGGAATTACTTACCTCTAACATCCGACGAACGCATTGCCGAGGAGCAGCTGGCGGCTCAGTTCCCCAACTGCCCCGCGATCGCTCGGTTGTTGGTGCTCAGGGGCTTGAAGACCGCGGACCAGGTCCACGATTTTCTTTACCCGTCGCTCCAGCAACTGCACGATCCGTTCTTGATGAAGAACATGGACAAGGCAGTGGCAAGGCTGAATCAGGCGTTAGGGGCCAAAGAGAAGATCATGGTGTATGGCGATTACGACGTGGATGGTACCACAGCCGTAGCGCTTGTCTATAAGTATCTTCAAAACCTTTATTCCAATCTGGTTTACTATATTCCGACTCGCGACGATGACGGTTATGGTATATCACTGCAGAGCATTGACTATGCAGAATCGATTGGAGTGAAATTGATAATTGTGCTCGATTGCGGTATCAAGGCAATCGACGAAATCGCCTATGCCAAGGAGAAAGGCATAGACTTCATCGTGTGTGACCACCACGTGCCGGACGATGAGTTGCCCGATGCAGCGGCAATTCTGAATCCGAAGCTTGTTGATGACACCTATCCGTTCAAGGGCTTGTCGGGATGTGGCGTGGGCTTCAAGTTCATGCAGGCTTTCTCTAAGAGCAATGGCCTCGTGCAGATGTACAATCTGGAGGCTATGCTCGACCTTGTGGCCGTGAGCATTGCAGCCGATATCGTGCCCATCACAGGCGAGAACAGGGTGATGATGTTCTATGGACTGCGCCGTTTGAACAACAACCCCAACGTGGGTCTGCGCAGCATCATCCGCACTTGTGGCCTGAATCGCCATGAGTTGACCATCAACGACATCATTTTCAAAATTGGTCCGCGCATAAATGCATCGGGCCGCATGGAGTCTGGCCAGGAGTCTGTAGCACTGCTGGTAACACGCAACATGCAGTCGGCGATGGAAATCTCCAAGCGCATCGACCAGTATAACAGCAACCGCAAGGAGCTTGACAGCCAGGTAACTGTCGAGGCTAACGAGATTATCGACCGTCATGCCCAGGTGCTCGATGGCAAGAAGCCAATTGTCATTTATGACCGCAATTGGCACAAGGGTGTCATCGGTATCGTTGCTGCACGCTTGGCCGAGTTGTATTTCCGCCCGTCGGTGGTGCTGACCTATTATGCCGATGGCATTGCAACGGGATCATCGCGTTCAGTGCGTGGTTTTGACGTTTACACGGCAATTAAGTCATGTCGTGACCTGCTGGAAACCTTCGGCGGCCACACTAACGCAGTAGGTCTCTCCATCAAGGAGGAGAATATACCCGAGTTCCGCAAACGCCTCACCCAGTACGTCGAGGAGCACATTCACGATGAGCAGGTGACTCCGGCTATCGATATCGACTGTGAAATCAAGTTCAGTGACATCAGCGGTGCCTTGTTGCGCTATTTGCGTATGCTCAATCCTTATGGTCCGGGCAACAGCAAGCCGGTATTTATCACCCGCAAGGTTTATGATGCCGGTACCAGCAAGGTAGTGGGCAAGAAGTCGGAACACATCAAGCTTGACCTCGTTGATGAGGAAGGCAATAAGGTGACCAACGCGATTGCGTTTGGCCAGGCGGCTTTCAATGATGCGCTCAAGGCCGGCAAGCCCGTTGACATCTGCTACACGATTGAGGAGACCCGTCATCGCATGACCACATCAATACAGCTCATGGTCAAGGCTATAAAACTGCACGACGATGCCGAGTCAGCCCAAGCCGGTTCTTGATGTCCTCAAGAAGTATTGGGGATATGACGCATTCCGGCCTCTGCAGCAAGACATTATCGAGTCTGTTCTAGATGGTCGTGACACTTTAGGCCTCATGCCCACCGG
This sequence comes from uncultured Bacteroidales bacterium, assembly GCA_902800715.1. Classification (GTDB taxonomy): domain Bacteria; phylum Bacteroidota; class Bacteroidia; order Bacteroidales; family Muribaculaceae; genus Sodaliphilus. The sequence continues at coordinate 317,808 of CADCFN010000002.1, read as the reverse complement.
TGGAGGCAAGTCCATTACATTTCAGGTTCCCACAATGGCTATGGATGGCATGGCGCTTGTCGTCACGCCCATTATCTCGTTGATGAAGGACCAGGTGGACCGCCTTCGTTCACTGAACATCAAGGCGACCTACCTCTATGCCGGATTGACGAGAGCCGAAGTGAACCGCACCTACGATAAGTGTCTCTACGGCAATTATAAGTTCCTCTATGTTTCGCCCGAACGCTTGCAGTCACGTTCGTTTATGGAGCATCTGCGACAGATGCCTGTCAGACTGATTGTTGTGGACGAGGCGCATTGCATCTCCCAATGGGGATATGATTTCAGACCGTCGTTTTTGCATATTGCCAAGGTGCGCAAACTGTTCCCCAATGCTCCAGTGCTGGCGCTCACCGCTACCGCAACACCCATTGTCGTCGAGGATATCCAGCGTTGTCTCGAATTCAAGGCAACAAATGTCCTGTCGATGAGTTTTGCCCGCAGTAACTTGTCCTATGTAGTCCGTCCTACCGAGGAAAAAGTAGCTGAACTCATCCACATCCTGCGCTCAGTACCCGGTACTGCAATTGTGTATGTGCGTTCCCGCAAGCGCACAAAGCAGATTTGCGACGAACTCAACCATGCAGGCATTCATGCCGACTATTACCATGCGGGGCTCTATGTCGAGGACAAGGAAGATAAGCAGACCAAGTGGACCGGCAACGAGTGCCGCGTGATGGTGGCAACCAATGCTTTCGGTATGGGTATCGACAAGCCTGACGTTCGCCTGGTGGTCCATGTGGATATTCCCAATTCCCTGGAGGAGTATTATCAGGAGGCGGGTAGGGCAGGCCGTGACGGCAAGCGCTCCTATGCTGTCTTGCTGGTCAAGCACACCGACCAGCGCATCCTCAGGCGCCACATTATCGAGGCGTTTCCCGAGAAGGATTTCATCCGCACTGTGTATGAGCGTGTAGGGGATTTTCTGGGCGTGAGCATTGGCGAAGGGTTCCAGCAGATGTTTGATTTCAACTTCAATCTGTTCTGCCGCACCTATGACTTGCCGGTATTGCCCACCCACAACGCGCTGAAGATTCTCACCCAAGCCGGCTATATTGAGTTTGTTGAGGAGATTGAGACGCAGTCCCGTGTGATGATACTTGCGCGCAAAGAAGAACTCTATGACCTGGACACGGTCACGCCTGGTGCCGACCAGGTGCTGCAGGCCATCCTCAGGCTATACACAGGACTGTTTGCCGATTATGTTTTTATCAACGAGGATGTCATAGCCTTCCGTACAGGATTGGACCAGGAGACTATCTACAAGTCACTGCTCGAGCTTACCCGCATGCACATCTTGCACTATGTTCCCCGCAAACGTACACCTTATATCATTTATACCACCTCGCGCGAAGAGCCCAAGTATGTGCTGATACCAAGGGCGGTGTATGAAGACCTGCGGCAGCGAATGACCGACCGCATCGAGGCTACTATCAACTATGCCTACAGCGATACGGGTTGCCGCGAACGCATGCTCTTGGGCTATTTCGGTGAGAAAAAGGATGATGAATGTGGTCATTGCGACCTGTGCATCGACCGGCGTAAGAGTGGTGACCATTCACCTGAAGAAGTCCAACAGGGCATCCTCTATATGGCAGGTCTGCGTCCTCGACGTTTGGAAGAGTTCATCAACACCCTGTCTTTCCCTAAGGACGAAATCCTGTCGATGCTATCTTTCCTCGTTGATGAGGGATTCATCGACCACCTTGACGACGACACATACAGCAAACGCCCATAATCCAAGTCTTAAAATAGCAAAAAAGAGCGGCTCCGTTAAGGAACCGCCCTTTTTCATTTGCTAATTGCAGTTTAATACTCCAATTACTTGATCACCTTAACAGCGCTATGGCTACCGTCGGTGTAGGTGGTAACAACGATCGTGATACCGTTGGCCTCCTTCATCTCCTGGCCCATGATGTTGTAGTAGCGTACGCCAGCCACAACCTTCTCAACGTTGTTGATGATTTCCTCAACGCCACCGGTGCTGTTGGTCAGACGATATACGGTGAGGTGACCACCAGGATAGTACTGGTAGATGTTCACACCATCCTTGTCAACCTCGGCATTCAGCCAGTTGGAGGTATAGCCGTTAGCATTAACTGTATAAGTCGAAGCAACTTCCACGAGGGGCTCTTCAGCGTTAGCCTCAGCTACAGCAAAACCGTTCTGGTAGTTGGGCAGGGTGGGATATACGAAGTATTCCTTTTCATCCCAGATGAACGGGAATGCACCGTTGCAAGCGCCCTTGTTGGGCAGGGTGAATGTGGTAGCTACAAAGTTGTCGCCGTCAGCAGCAAGCTTAGCGGGAGCAGCATTGCGGGTTACATAGAGCAATGCGTCTTCACCGGCCAGGTCCTTGTAGTAGTTGATAACGGTAGATGAACTCGGAACCAAGCCGTCGCAGGTTGCCATGTAGGAATCGTCAGCGCTAACCTCGCCATCGACAATAGCCATAACGCCTACACCACTAGTAGTTGCGCCAGCGAGATAGAGAACACCATTCTCCATGAGGTTACCCTTGGCAAAGCCAATCATATCGCAGCGACCATCGATACCACACTCCTCAGGTACTGCATATTCCTTCTCTTCGTTGGTCTCGGGGTTCACAACCTTGATGGTTACCTCGCTCCAAGCATCGGGGAAGTGAGCGTTGCTGATAACGAGGTTTCCGGCCTCGTCGCGGGTGATACCGCAGTTGGCACCACCAGGATACTCAGTGTTGGTAAGACCATTCTCATCGACAACGAGAACCTTCTGGTCAGCCTTGTTGTTGATGTAGAACTTGCCGTTCATACCGAAGCCCTGACGAACATCAGCAAGAGGCATGAATGACAGGTCATCGATTTCCCAAACCAATTTGAGCTCAGGGCCTACGGGAGGCTCAGGAGTATCAGCCTTGTTGATATTCATAACCTTGTTCTCAATATCAACAGTCAGTTCATACTCACCAGAGGGAATCTTGAAGCTGTTAGCCTGACCGAAGTTACCCATATTGATATCAATACCGAACATGTCATCGCTCAAGAGATAGTCGTTCTCCAGAGCGCCGATGCGATAAGCACCGATGCTGTTCCAGTCTTCGCTATCCTCACTCAGCTTGGTAGTGAACGAGAAGTAACTGTAAACGTTGCCGTCGTTCTCGTCGGGGTTGGTGCCGGTGGCAGTAACTTGACCAGTGAAGATTTTACCGTCCTCGGTATCCAGTTTCACGCCGACGCTGGGATCCCAGCCGTTGCCGTTAACCTCACCCAGGATGAACAGATCACCCGTGAGGACATCAATGCTGCCGGACTTAACGGCATCGACGCCGACGTCCTTAGTCACAGGATCGAAGGTAAAGGTTACATCATACAAACCAGGCTCATCAACCGTATAAATATAGTCAATATCAGGCCATGCGAATCCCCAGTCGTGGTTACCCACAACCTTGAACTGCAACTCGTCACCTGACAGCTGGCAACCATACTTGTTCAGCTTGAAGGTTCCATCATCCTGCTTCACCATGTTGTTGTTTTCGTTGTTGGGATCCCAAAGCGTGCCAAAGACTGATTCGGGAGTACCTGCAACAGTATAGGTGTCGATGGTAATGGGAATTACCTCTCCCTCAATCTTGAATTTGGAGATGTACGGGTTGTAGGTAATAGTGTACTCACTGCCAGTGCCAGTGAACTTATAAGAGCCGTTACCGTTACCGGCAGCCTTTTGGGTAGTAATCCATGAACCGACAGTCACTTCCTCGTTGGCGCCGAGAGGGCCAATGCGATACTCATTGTTGAACGTGGCCCAGTCACCAGGTGCTGACAAGTTGTCGGCAAGCACAAAATAGATGGTTCCGTTAACGGTGCCTTTAACACTGTAAAGGCCATCGCTGCCCAGAGTCATCTCAAGTCCATTGCTGGGATCCCATCCGTTACCGAATGGGGCTTCTCCCACCAGATAGTAAGCTGCCTGAGATGAGAAGGCGAGCATCACCATCATTGCTGAAAGCGTAAAGATTTTTTTCATAGACATGAATTGAATTAATAAATGAAACTTATATAAAATTAAACAAATCTCAGATGTAAATACTAGAACCATTGCGCTCAAGAAAACACATCTTGAGTTATCAATCTGCAAAGATAATGATGAAATTGTTCCCAAACAAATCTCAATGGGCATTTTTTTAAAATATTATTCAATCAAGTGATTGCTGATGAGTTTTTTGGTCTTTTTGAACCCATGTATAAATTAAATGGTGCAGAATTATTCATGAAAAATGATTTGGTCGGGAAAATAGTTGTAATTTTGCGGCGTTTTTTAGAAGCTTATAAAAACAGAACTGTTTTATAATTTTTTTGGTATCAATGGCAGAAAGAACTGAAAAAGCAAAAGTCCAGTTCAGGCAGAGTATCGTTGTGCGCTTTTCGGGCGACAGCGGCGATGGCATGCAGTTGGCTGGCAACATTTTCTCTAACGTGAGTGCGGGATTAGGTGACCGCATCTCCACTTTCCCTGATTATCCCGCCGAAGTGCGCGCCCCGCAGGGCTCGCTGGGCGGTGTTTCCGGTTTCCAGGTTCACATTGGTCACGGTGTTCACACTCCCGGTGACGAGTGCGACGTGCTGGTGGCTATGAATCCTGCAGCCCTCAAGATGAACGCGCAGTTCCTGCGCAAGGGCGGTGCCGCCATCGTAGACATCGACACCTTTACCCAAGCCGGACTTGACAAGGCGCTCTACACGACCAATGAGCCCTATGAGGAATTGAACCTCAGGGCACAGGTCATCGAGGCTCCTATCACCACCATGGTCAAGGAAGCACTTAAGGACACAGGCATGGACCTGAAGGCACAGCTCAAGTGCCGCAACATGTTTGCCCTGGGTCTGGTCTGCTGGCTCTTCAACCGTCCCATGGAGGCACCATTGAAGTTCCTCAAGGCCAAGTTTGCCGAGAAGCCCGATGTGTATGCCGCCAACGAACTCGTTGTCAAGGGTGGTTACAATTATGGACACAATATCCACGCTACCGTATCAACTTACCGTATCCAAAGCGATGAGGTGCGTCCCGGTACCTATACCGACGTCAGCGGCAACAAGGCGACTGCTTGGGGTCTGATTAAGGCCTCGGAGATGAGCGGACGTCCCTTGTTCCTCGGTTCCTATCCCATCACCCCCGCCACCGATATCCTTCATGAGCTTGCCAAGCGCCGCGACCTTGGTGTGAAAGCTATTCAGATGGAGGATGAGATTGGTGGTATCTGCTCAGCCATTGGCGCAGCCTTTGCTGGACACTTGGCAGTGACAACTACTTCAGGACCTGGTCTGGCATTGAAGAGCGAGGCTTTAGGCTTGGCAGTGATGGCCGAGTTGCCCCTCGTGCTCGTTGACGTGCAGCGTGGCGGTCCCTCAACAGGCCTTCCTACCAAGACCGAGCAGACCGACCTGCAGCAGGCACTTTACGGCCGCAGCGGCGAGAGCCCCCTGGTTGTACTGGCTGCCGCTTCACCCACCGATTGCTTCAAGATGGCCTTCCAGGCTGCTCGCATCGCCATCGAGCACATGACTCCCGTCATCCTGCTGACCGATGCCTTTATCGCCAACGGCTCGTCGGCATGGCGCATCCCTGAGGAGGGTGAGTATCCCGTCATCAAGCCCAACTATGTACCCGAGGCCTTGAAGGAAACCTGGACCCCCTTCATGCGCAACGCACTGGGCATCCGCTACTGGGCTATCCCTGGTACTAAGGGACTGGAACATGTTGTCGGTGGTTTGGAGAAAGACTACAACCTGGGCGTACTCAGCAACGACCCCATCAACCATGCACACATGGTCGAGACGCGTCGCATGAAGATTGCCAATGTAGCCAACGACATTCCCGAACTCAAACTCAAGGGCGACACCGGTGCCGACACCATCATCTTGGGATGGGGCAGCACTTATGGTCACATCCTGGATGCCGTGAACCGCTTGAATGAGGAGGGTATCAGGATTGCAATGACGCACATCCGCTACATCAACCCGTTGCCCAAGAACACCGCCGAGTTGCTTAGCCGCTTCAAGACGGTGATTGTAGCCGAGTTGAACACCGGACAACTTGCCAGCTTCCTGCAGAGCAAGGTGCCCAACCTGAACATCTGCCATATTAATAAGGTACAGGGACAGCCGTTCCTAGTTCAGGAAATTGTTGACGGAGTTAAAAACATCATGATGGAGGAGGAATTCTAATGGAAAAGAATGAGAATAATCAGCCCGTGGCTCACAAGCCTCTCGATTACAAGAACAACCAGCCCGTGCGCTGGTGCCCCGGTTGCGGTGACCATGCCGTGCTCAATGTCCTGCTCAAGGCAATGGCACAATTGAATATTGCCCCTGAGAAGACTGCCGTGATTTCAGGTATCGGTTGCAGTTCGCGTCTGCCTTACTACACCCGCACCTATGCATTCCACACCATTCATGGCCGTGGCGGTGCCGTAGCAACTGGTTTCAAGGCCGCTAACCCCGACATGACTGTTTGGCAGGTATCGGGCGATGGTGACTGCCTTGCCATCGGTGGTAATCACTTCATCCATGAGGTACGTCGCAATATCGACGTCAACCTGTTGCTATTGAATAACCGTATCTATGGCCTGACCAAGGGCCAGTTCTCACCCACAAGCGCTCGTGGCTTCAAGTCCAAGTCTTCGCCCTACGGTACGACCGAGGATCCCTTCATCCCCGCTGAATTGACCTTTGGCGCACGCGGCACTTTCTTTGCACGCAGCCTTGACGTGGCTCTTGATATCAGCCAGGAGGTGATGATGGCTGCCGCACAGCACAAGGGCTGTGCAGTTGTTGAGATTTTGCAGAACTGCATGATTTTCAACAACGGCATCCACAATTACATCACCGACCGTGAGAACCGTGCTGACCGCACCATACATCTCGTACATGGCGAGAAGATGATTTTCGGTAAGGACATGAACCGTGGTCTTGTACAGGACGGTTTCGGCCTCAAAGCCGTGACTATCGGTGAAGATGGCTACACCATCGACGACGTGCTGATCCATGACGCCCACTGCCAGAGCTTCTTCTTGCACCAGATGCTGGCTATGATGGACGGCACCGACCTGCCCGTGGCATTGGGTGTCATCCGTGCGGTAGAAGCTCCCACCTACGAGACGGCTTTAGCCGAGCAGGTTGAGCAAGCTAAGGCTATGCACGGTTTCACGTGCCTGGACGATGTTATCAGGTCAGGCGACACATGGCAAGTTGAATAATAGCCGATGATTTTTAAATCAGGGCATTGATAGTGCCCATGATGCTTCCCAACAGAGCTCCGAGCCACACGATGGCGCGGAGTTCTTTTTTCATGACATCGAAGATGATGGCTTCGGCCTCATCCATGTCCATTTCATTGATACGTTGTTCGATAATGGCGCTGATGTCGATGTCCTGAAGGATGCGTGGCAGATGTTCAGTGATAATGACGCGATAGGCATTGAAGATGCCTTTCTTGATTTGTGCCACCTGCTCGTCATGCCCGTTGATGAGCTTACTCATAGTCATGTTCATCAGTTCTTGGGATTCGTTGGCAACCAGATTCTCAACCATTTGCTGAGAGTTGTTCGACAGGATTTCGTTGATGTGCTTAGCTAGAATGCCTTCGACAAGTTGGGCAATGGGCTGCAGCAGCATGTCGGCGCCAAATCGTCCTGCAACGCTCTTGCGCGTTTTCTCCATCACATGCTCGGTAGCCATGTGGGCAATATTCTCACCCAATTGGCTGTCCTGCAGTTTATCGGCAATCATTTTAACGATGCTTGTGCTGGTGTTCTCGCGCATGGCAGCGATATCCTCGGCCGACAGATAATGGCTGGCAAATTGCTCAATGGTCTCGTTGTTGTTGCGTTGGGTAGCGACAAACTCGTCGATGGCATCGTTCATTTTCTCCAGCATCTCATCGCTGAGCAGACTTTTCTCCAGCACCTCACGGTTCATGAGATTCTCGCTGACAGCTTTTCCGATAGAAGAAGCAATGCGTACTTTTTCCTTAGGGATAATGCCAGGAGTAAACGGGATATGGATGCCCATGAAGTATTTGGCCTGGTGAGGCTTGAAGAGCATCCTGATGGCGACATCATTGGTAAAGTAGCCGATTACTGCACCCACAGCCGGCCCAATCAGATAATGAAGCATATCTATTTTCTGTTATGGTTTGTCTGCAAAGCTTCTAACGCTTGACTATCTCAAGTCTACAACCTCGGTTCCTGCAGGGACCTGTGATTTATCGAATGTAAATGTCGATGCGGGTAATGATTTGTGCTTATAGCCGGTAATTTTAATGGTATATACCGACTTATCGCTCATTTCAAAGCGTGCTGTACGCAACAGCGAGGTCGAGCCGTCGAAGTAGAGCCAAATGGTCTTGACGGCATCTTTTTTCTTCTTCGGGGTGAGTTTAATGACTGGTGTATTGGCGGTTTTTGCCTTGGCGTTCTTCATATTGAAGTTGGCCTTGAAGTGCTGAACCGTGGCAAGGGGGTTAGTCATCTGCAGGTCGCTGGGATTGGGCGTGGTAATGTTTACCTCGTTGGTCATTGGGGACCATGACCATTGGGTTTTGCCGTCGTACCAGCACTTGACATCGGGTGACGAAAGACGGAATTTGTTGCCTTGCATAGCAATTGTACCCTTGCTGTCGCCTTGAGTCGAGGTGATGCTGTAAGATGCAGTGACACCACCGCCCGCATTGAGGGCGGCTACACACTTGTCGAGTATGGCGCTTGGCGACTGTGCCACGGCTACCATAGTGGCCAGGGCCATGAGAATTGCGATATGGATTCTTTTCATTGTCATTTGTAAATAATCTGGTTTTCTGAAACTCTAGTTACGATAGATTGCAAAAAGAGTGCCAACCTGGGCACTCTTGATATTTTAAAAGGAGTTAAATTACGAGAACAGGTGTTCAATGTCCATCGGGCTGACAAGAACTTGGCGGGGTTTGCTGCCTTGGGCAGGTCCCACGATACCGGCGTGCTCCATCTGATCCATCAGGCGGCCCGCACGGTTATAGCCAATCTCGTAACGACGCTGCAGGGAAGATGTGCTGGCCGTGTTGCTCGAAACAACGAACCTCACTGCCTCCTCAAACAGCGGGTCGCGGTCCTTGACGTTGCCCACGTTGGCATCGCTGTTGCCGCCCTCGTCGTTGCCTACATACTCGGGCAGCATGTAAGGCTCCTCGTGGTTGATGTCGCGGTCGTTGTCTTCCTGTTCTTTGATATAGTCACAGATGCGCACAATATCGGGTGTATCGACAAACGGGCACTGCAGACGTGTCAGCTCGCCGTCAATCTGGAACAGCATGTCACCACGACCGATGAGCTGCTGGGCTCCAGTGCGGTCGATGATGATTTGGCTGTCGATGCGCTGTGCTACAGCAAAGGCGATACGGCCAGGGAAGTTACCCTTAATCAGACCGGTAATGACCTTGGACGACGGGCGTTGGGTAGCAATAATCATGTGGATGCCGACGGCGCGTGCTTTCTGTGCAATACGCACCAGAGGCGTCTCAACCTCTTTTCCCGCGGTCATAATCATGTCGCTGAACTCGTCAATGATACCCACGATGTAGGGCATGTACTGGTATTTCTTCTCGCCATGCTCATCACGCACCTCGCGCAGCTCACGGCGCCACATGTCATTATAGTCGGCAACTGTGCGCACCTTCACTTCCTCAAACACACGGTAGCGGTCTTCCATTTCCTGCACGAGGCAGTTCAGCGTCTTGATAACGCGGTCGGTATCGGTGATGATGGCTTTCTCCTCGCCGGGAGCTTTGGCAAAGTAGTACTTCTCCAAGTCGGCATATACGCTGAACTCCACACGTTTGGGGTCAACAAGGACAAACTTCAACTCTGATGGTCCCTTCTTGTAGAGCAGAGATGTAATGATGGCATTAAGTCCCACCGATTTACCTTTACCAGTGGCACCAGCCACCAGCAAGTGCGGCATCTTGGTCAAGTCGGCAATAAAGACCTCGTTGCTCACGGTGCAGCCCAAGCACATGGGCAGCTTGGCGCGTGTTTCCTGGAATGCTCTGGAACCGAGCACTTCGCGCATGGGCACCACCTGCGGGTCACGGTTGGGCACCTCGATACCGATTGTACCGCGACCGGGCATTGGAGCGATGATGCGGATGCCGAGGGCTGCAAGGCTCAAGGCGATATCATCCTCAAGATTGCGAATCTTATTGACACGCACACCGTCTTGAGGTACAATCTCAAACAGTGTTACAGTGGGGCCCACATGCACCATGATTTCCTTAATCTCGATGCCATATTTGTTCAAGGTGTCGCGGATGCGCTCCTTGTTTTCGTCTTGTTCCTGCTTATCGACGCTGTTGGGGTTCATGCGGATGTCCTGCAACAGGTCTAGGGTGGGGAAGCGGTAATGGCGGTATTCGCCAGTGGGGTCATGAGGGTTGGTAGCTTCACCGCGGGCAGCAGCGATGGGTTTCAGGTGAGCCGTCTCACCACCGTTTTCTGTCTGTTTGTTGTTCGACTTGTTACCACCAGATTTGCGGGGCCTCATAGAGGGAAACGGTCTGTTTCGCTCATCGGTGTCGTTACTGGGAATATCGGTCACACGCTGCTCACCACCCAGAAAAGTGGATTCTCCAGGTTGGCTCACCACCTGCTCGGCTTCCTCCTTGCTGCGGCTGCGTTTTTTCTCAATCTCCCGTTGCAGCTGTTCGTAGAGGGCATGAATGGTCTGGTAGGTGAGGAAAAACCAAGCCATGAGCATAATCAGGTTCACGGCAATCATGCCGTAGAGTCCCAGCAATCCAAGTAACCACTTGTTGATGTAGAAACCCATGTAGCCGCCAAGCGGGAAGAATGTAATGGGCTTCATGAAATAGGTGGCGGCGCCCACCACCATCGAGAAAGTGAGGATGCTGAACAGGCATACGAAAGTGTACTGGAAGAAATGTGCTTTCTTGCCCTTGCGAACCAGTCTCAAGCCTAACGTGATGAACCACACCACAATGATGAAGGCAGCAACGCCCACACCACTGGAGATGAAGAAATCGCTCAACGAAGCTCCCGCAGCGGCTCCGGCATTGCGGATTTGGTCGGGAACTTGAGCGTTCTCAATCATTGAGTAGTTGGTGATACGGTTCTGGTCACTCATTCCTGCCGACATGAAGTAGGACAGGAACGATATCAGCAGGTAAATGCCCGTCATGAGCATAATGATGCCTGTGGCGAAGCGCAACCTCCCGTTCTGGAAGAATGCTTTGAAGCGTTGCCACTTGCTGGTCTGCTCATTGCCGATGGCTTGTTCGACCTCCTGTGACCTGATATAGTCGTTTGACACTTTAACGCCCGTGATGTCAGGGCCGAAATAGCCCTGATTATCAGTGCTTTTCTTACTTTGGTTTCCTCTATTTTTGCTCATGATTTGCTATCGATATAATTTGGGGTTGTAAAATTACAAAATAAAATTGGTTTACAAACGCAAACCAAACATTTTTTTCAAAAAAAATTTTTTATCACTAAAAACCAGTGGAAAATAGATGGATTATCACATGATGACTTCTCCCCGGCTCGTGACTGTGGAATTAAGAATTTGAAACTAAATATGCCTTAACCTGTGATATATTGCTGCGTGATACGGGCAACGATTCCTGGCAATGCTTGATGAGCAATTGCATGGTACCGGATTTTGAAATAAACTGTTTCACTTGCTCGAGATTGACCAGGAAAGCGCGGTGACAGCGCACTATCATGGGATAGTCACCCAACTCTTCCTCAATCTGCTTGGATGTGGCACGTAGCATATTGCACTTCACCTGACCATCGCTGTAACTATAGACTTTTACATAGTTGCCTACCGCTTCTATATATAATAGGTCGGGAATCTGCACCGTGACTGTTTCGCTAGTCGTGCCGGTGAGGGTAACTGCCATTGGGGGGCGGGTAACTGTCGTTGAGGGCTGCGATGCCGCATTCACGTCTTTGGCTAAGGCAGTTTCTGCATCCTTGGCACGTTGTTCCGCTTTCTCCTGAAGCGTGCGCAGTTGCTCGTTCAGTAAACGTGTTTCCTCCAGTTCTGCCGATAGATAACGGCTGCGGAACTTGAAACGCCAGTAGAGCCCTATAGCGAAGGAGCAGAAGGCAATAATAAGCAATGTTTCAATGAAATTACTCCAACTGAGCACGTTGGCTGCTACTTTGTCACTCATCACAAAGTGGCGGTAAAGGCAGATGGAAAGAGCGACCAGTGGGGTGTTGATGAACTGGAACCACAGGTTTCGTTTGATGATATAATCGACACCTTGATTGTAGGACCTGGGCTTCTTGACAATGTATTTCAGGATGCCTTCGGTCACCATGCAGCAGGCAATCCCCAGTAATCCTATAGCAAGCAGATGGACACAAGCCATCCATTGCCATTTCTCCAAGCCGAAAGGCTTGAATATTGCCAATGCAATAACTATGAAAATGCAGCTGATGATGCGGGTAGTGATGGTGTCTTTTTGTCCTTTGCTCATATCGGAATGCAAAGGTACTGCAAGTTGGGCACAGTGCAAAAAGAAATCATTCATTTTTTATTTGTAATGTCCTTCTATTTATAATAGGTATAGATGTCAGTAATCGATAATTTCTGTAAAACATTCATCACATTTTTGCCGTTCATCCCAAATTGTTTTCCATTCGTCACATAACCATGCAGAATATCCCAAAAACTTGTGGGAACGGGCATTTGGCTGCAACTTTGCTGTCGAAAAATATGAACACGCAGCCCATAATTGCTGCATGAAACAATCAACTGTTATGACTAGAAGAACAATCATCGGAATTATTTTTATCGTGGCAGCCCTGTTGAAGTTGGCTGACATGTGGGGTATCGTTCACCTGAACATGGAGCAACCATGGACAATGTATTTTGGACCTATCCTTTTGCTCTATATCGGATGTGAACTCGTTATCTACAGTTTCAAGAAGAATCCGTCGCAGTGGCTTCAACGACCTTTGCCTTTAGGTGAAGACGGCAAACGCATCTGCTGTTATGCGAGGTTTGGCGCCGACGAGTACATCTATAAGGGTGAAACATTCCATGGGGCACGACTTGACGCCTTTTGTGGCGGGCTGCGTCTGGACTTGAGCGATGCCGTCATTACCGAGGACGAGGAAATTGACATCCACACGTTCCTCGGCGGGGTAGAGCTTATGGTCCCCGACAAGGTTAACGTCGTCGTCAACAGTCATAGCTTCATCGGTGGCGTTGGCAACGAGACTGTGGCTTGCCCCGACAAGGATGCTCATTGTATTCATATCACTGCTAGCAACTTTTTTGGCGGAGTGAGCGTCAAACAGTAAATGAGTTATTTGTATCATGTATTTTATATAATTAAATGTCTATTATGAAAACTGTGAATTTAAGATTAACAACCGTGATGGTTGCCTTGATGATGGCGACAATGGCTTTTGCCAATACGCCTGATGTGATTGGTACAGTGCTTGACGAGAAAGGCGAGCCAATGCCCTTTGTGAACGTAGTGCTGCTGTCATTACCCGACTCTGCATTTGTTCAGGGTGCAATGACCGATGAGCAGGGCCATTTCCATATCCAGACCCTTAAGAATGACGGTCTGTTGAAGGTGTCTAGTATCGGCTATGAGACACAATTCTTGAACCCGGTAGACGGCCTGATTGTCAAGATGAATGAGGCATCGCTGATGCTTGGTGAAGTGGTGGTCAAGAGCCAGTTGCCCAAGACGCGCGTCAAGGGCGAGGCCATGCGCACCACTGTCGAGGGCACCATCCTTGAGAAGGCTGGTACCGTGGCCGATGCGCTGGCCCGCGTGCCGTCGCTGGAGGCCAAGCGCGATGGCGCCGTGACGGTGCTGGGACGCGGCGAGGCCGAGGTATATATCAACGGCCGCAAGGTGCAGGATGTGAGCGAATTGTCCCGCCTGCGCTCTGACCAGATCCAGCACGTTGACGTCATCCAGAACCCCGGTGCACGCTATGCCGCCTCGACCAAGGCCGTCGTACGCATCACGCTGAAGAAGGCGCAGGGCGAAGGCTTCAGTTTCCAAGACAACCTGACGGGCATGTACCAGTATGGCCACACGATTACCAACAATCTGGACCTGAACTACCGAACGGGTGGATTAGACATCACCGCCTCGTTCTGGGCAGGCCGCTACGGCCACTCAAAGATGTTGCAGGAAAACCAGTTGTCTTATTTTGTGGGCCCTGACCGGGTCGAGGGCCTTGTCACGCAGGAGGGCAGGAACATCTGGAAGGGCTTGTCGCCCCAACTGCAGATAAACTATATGTTCAACGACAAGCACAGCATGGGTGCTTTTTACAAGTATGACCGCCACCCTAGCGCCGACTTCCGTGACCAGTTCACCACCGATAGCTATGTGAATGGCGTTTTCACTGAGCGCTCGGTGAGCGACGTCGAGCAGCACGACCGTTTCAGGAAGCACATTTTCAATGCCTATTACAACGGCAAGGTAGGTTCCCTGGGCATTGACCTCAACGTGGACGGCCTGTTTGACCGCACCGAGACGCCGGGCAGCACCAGCGAGGCAACCGTCCTGGACGGTGTCACCGTCAGCCGCAGCATCGAGAGCAACACCAGCAGCCGCAACAACTTCTGGGCCTCGAAGCTCATCCTGAGTTACCCCGTTTGGCAGGGCAACCTTTCGGCGGGCGGTGAATACTCCTACAACCACCGCACCGATGCCTACTCGTTCTCGGCAACGGCAAGTGTTCCCGTCAAGGCCACCGACACCGAGATCAACGAGTCGTCAACGGCAGCCTTTGTGGAGTTCGGCAGACGCTTTGGTCTGGTCTATACCCAGGTGGGCCTGCGCTACGAGCATCTGAAGAATGACTACTACAACTTCAATGAGCGCGAGGATGAGATGTGCCGCGACTATGGCGACTGGTTCCCCACGTTTATGGTGTCGGCTCCGGTGGGCAAGGTGCAGCTGTCGCTGTCCTACCGCCGCGACATCCAGCGCCCCGCCTACAGCAGCCTCACCAGTTCGACCGTCTATATCAACCGTTACAGCTATCAGAGCGGCAATCCCTACCTGAAGCCCACCTACACCCACAGTCTGGTCTTCAATGCCGCCTACCAGTGGATGAACCTGACGCTGAACTACGCACGCATCAAGGACTCCGAGACGATGTCCACCGAGCCTTATCCCGGCTCCGAGGATCCGCTCATCAGCCTCGTGCATCCCATCAACAGCAAGGAGAGCTATAACCGACTGACCATCATGCCGTCGTTGAGGCCCGTGTTTGGTTGCTGGCATCCCACATGGACGGCGATTGCCATCTTCCAGAACTACAAGACGCCGACCGCCGACGGTTCCATCCTCACGCTGAACCACCCGTATCTGGGCTTGACGTGGAACAACGACATCGAACTGCCGCACGCCTGGCGCCTGAATGTCATGATGCAAGTGACATCACGAGGTGACTATGACAACTTCCGCATCACCAAGAGCAGGTTCTATAGCGGCATCGGAGTGCAGAAGGATATCAGCCTGCAGCACCTTGGCTCACTGACTGTTGACGCACGCTGCATGGACATTTTCAACACTAGTAAGGCCGGGGCTACAATTTTCGGCCCCCGCGAGCTGACCACGAGCAACCCTGCCCGCCGCACGTTCTTACTTGACCTTACCTGGAAGTTCAACAGTGCAGGCAGCAAGTACCGTGGTACCGGTGCCGGCGAGAAGCAGAAAGCACGTATGTAACTATTTGATAAGTAGAGGATAATCGATAATAGTAGGAAACTAGATATGATGAAACGGTTTATTTATATATTTATCATCCTCATTGCCGGTTGGCAATGGTCCACGGCCCAGGACGTAAGTAAGTTCAAGATTCTGAATGATTCAGCTTACCAGTCCAGTAATGAATACCTGTCGGGCAATAAGTATCAGAAAGACGCCATCCTGTTTATGGATATGGTGGCTGGCACGCACCCTTATTATATTAAGGCCGAGCGTCGATCCGAATGGTTTGCCAAGATGGATTCACTCCTCAAGCAATGTGCAAGCATCCAGTTGGACGAGGACTTTGTCGATACCCTCATCGCAGTCTTGGGCCCGCTCCACGACAAGCACACCGAGCTAACCACTGAACAGCGCTTGCAGGAGCGGAAAAACACAGGCAAACAGGAGCCCGAGGCCGCAGAATCGAGTGCAGCAGGCATTGACTGTATCATGTGCCAACACGATGCCCTCTATGATTATACCATCTTTCCTGACATGAGCATCTGCTATCTGCAGTTCAATCAGTGTTTCGATATCCCCGAATCCCCCTTCGAGGCATTCTTGGATGATATGTTCACCGAGATGGAAGCAAAGAAGATCAAGACGCTGGTTGTGGACGTTCAATACAATGGCGGCGGCAGTAGTCGCCTCTGCGACGAGTTACTCCAGCACTTGTATCCTGTTGAGAATTTGGAGCACTACACCAATTTTATGCGTTTTTCAAATCTCATGGCGACCTATAATCCCAAAATCGCCGCTGTCAAGGCCAGATGGGAAAATGACGGCCACAAGGACGAACTCTATGAGATGCCTTCGCCCAAGATTCCTGCCGATTACCAGCAACCGGCTGTTTATGAGGGGAATGTCATCTTCGTCATGGGTCCAAAGTCCTACAGCAGTGCAGGCATTCTCTTGACCGTAGCCCGTGACAACCACATCGGTACCATTGTCGGCACGACATCCACTTTCTCGCCATCCCATTATGGCGAAGTGTTACCGTACCGACTCCCGAACACCGGGGTATTGGGTAGCATTTCCTGCAAGTTCTTTGCACGTCCCGATGCCGCCACCGTCGATGACACCTGTATGGAGCCGGATTGTGTCATCAATTTGGATGACAAGGAACAGGCATGGCAGTATATTATCAAGAATTATAGCAACTAATTGAATGAACTAAAAATGAAAACGATAATCAAATTGAAAGAGGTAATCATCGCCGTGGCGCTTGTCCTCGTGTTAAACCTGGGTTTAGACAGTTGCATTGCCACCCGCGACTCAACCAAGATCAGCAAAGTGGAAATGGGAATGGACAAGAGTGACATCCAACACCTGCTAGGCACACCCCTGTTCAAGAACGCCGACGAGACTGGAGAGCAGTGGGGCTACCGCAAGGTGGTCGGGGAAATCTTGGATTCTGAGGAGATGCTGTTTCTTGTCACCTTTGACAACGACGGCAAGGTGGTTGCCTATAACTCAGTCAAGGAATTTCCGTCGCATCGTCACCCTTGACGGCTTTTTAGAGTGAATGAATTGACATGAACGATAATTCTCTATATCTTTGTCGGTAGGATAATATAATTTAGAAACAATGGAACAGAAATTTTGTCAAAGCTGCGGAATGCCGCTCACCGAGGAACTGCTCGGTACCAATGCTGACGGCACCAAGAACGAGGAGTATTGCATCTATTGCTACAAGGACGGCAAGTTCTTGCAGGACTGCACGATGGATGAGATGATTGAACACTGCGCCCAGTTTGTCGATGAGGCCAACAAGGGCTTACCACAGCCCATCACTAGGGAGGAATACATCGGTCAAATGAAGATGTATTTCCCTCATCTGAAGCGCTGGCGCAAGGAGTTGACCATCAAAGGAGAGGCACCTGAGAATCCAGCCTTGATGGGTGTTAAAGACCTGATTGCCAAGATGGCGGACACATTGCCCATCACCTTTATCTCGTCGGTAGATGAGGACGGTTTCCCTTGCACCAAGGCCATGCTGTCGCCTCGAGTGCGTGAGGGCATCAAGGTGTTCTGCTTTACGACCAACACGTTCTCCCTGCGTGTGGCCCATTACAAGGCCAATCCCAAAGCGTCCATCTATTTTTGTGATGCAGAAGGGTTTAAGGGCATGATGTTGCGCGGCACCATGGAGGTGTTGACTGATGCTGCCAGCAAAGAGATGATTTGGCGTGAAGGTGATACCGAATACTATCCTGGAGGTGTTACCGACCCCAACTATTGCGTGCTGAAATTCACGGCAACCGATGGCCGTTTCTACAGCGACTACTATGGACACCAGCCGGGCCAAGGCGTTTGAACTGTGGATGTCATCACCCATGCCGATGGTGACGCTCACCAAGACCTTTGACGTCACACGTCTCTACAGGATTGCCAAGCGAAAAGGGCTGAGTTTCAACATGCTCCTGTGCTGGTGCATTGGGAAGGCGGCCAGTCAGATTAAAGAATTCTATACTTTGCCCGAGCAAGGTCAACTGTTCAACTATGACCGTCTCGCCATCAATGTGATTGTGAACAATATTGATGGCGGTATCAGCTCATGCGACATTCCATTTACCGATGATTTGGATGAGTTCAGCACCGATTACATCAACTTGACCCAGACAGCGAAAAAGAACTGTGCAAGCAGTTTTCAGGAAGACATGATGGTAATAGGGACATCGGCGATGACGGCAACCGAACTGGACAGCATTGTCAACCAGTACACCGACCAGTTCTGCAACCCGATGGTGATGTGGGGCCGTTATCACAAGAAGTGGCTAAAAGTCACCCTTCCCATTTCGTTCCAGTTCCATCACGTACAGATGGACGGTGGCCACGCCGCACGTTTCCTGGAAGAACTGCAAAAGGTTATTAAAAGCATATAGTAGATACCACACAAGCTGTTTGGATGTTTCTGCAACTGTCAGTATCTTTGCTGCAACAAACTAAAATAGAATATAGAAATATTAAAATGGTTTAAGGGTTTCATTATGAATATCAGATTAGAACAACCCGAGGATTACCGCGAGGTTGAGAATCTCACCCGTGAGTCCTTCTGGAACGTATATCGTCCAGGTTGCACCGAGCATTATGTATTGAACCAGTACCGTAGCAACCCCGACTTCATTCCAGAGCTCGACCTCGTCATGGAAGAGGACGGTAGGATTATAGGCCATATCATGTTCTCGAGGGCAGAACTTGTCCTTGACGACGGCACGAAGGTGCCCTCATGGACCTTTGGTCCCATCAGCATCCACCCTGAATATAAACGCAAGGGCTATGGCCTTAAGCTGCTGAACTATGCGTTGGACAAGGCGCGTGAACTTGGAATAGGCTTCCTTTGCATGGAAGGCAAAATCGATTTCTACCGCCATGCGGGCTTCGATTTGGCAAGCAAGTTGAAGATTCATTATCACGCCGAACCTCGTGATGCCGAAGTGCCTTATTTCCTTGCCCAAGAACTCATCCCCGGCTGGCTGAAAAGCAAGGGCATCACCGAGGCGACCTATAGTCCGCCCAAGGGGTATTTCGTCGCCGATGAGAACCCCGAGGCTTTCGAGGCTTATGAAGCGACGTTCCACGAGAAGGTGAAAGCCTTGTTGCCAGGTCAGCTTCCTCAGTTCTGCCAAAGTTGTGGCATGCCTCTCACTAAGAATGAGGATTGCGGCACAAATGCCGACGGGAGCACAAACTTCGACTACTGCCAGTACTGCTTCAAGGACGGCAAGTTCCTGCAGGACTACACGATGGACGAGATGATAGAGCACTGTGCACAGTTTATTAACGAGGTCAATAAGCAGATACCCAAGCCAATGACTAGGGATGAATACGTCCAGATGATGCGAGGCTTCTTTCCCATGCTGAAACGTTGGAGATAATGAGACGTTGTTTGTTCATAGGCATTGTGGCATGTGTGACCTGCTTGACAGCATGGGCACAGGAACAGGATACAATCCCGACCGCTGATATGATGGTCGAGTTGAGGGAACTGGTCGTCAAGGGCGGTCTTCCCAATACCCGGCTGAAGGGCAATGCGATGATTACACGCGTTGAGGGAACTCCGTTGGCATCGTCAGGCACGCTGGGCGAAATGCTTGTCAAAGTGCCTGGTATGACGGGTTCTGAAGACAACCCCGAGGTGCTGGGCAAGGGCATTCCACTCATCTATCTTAACGGACGCCTGGTGCGCGATGAAAGTGAATTGAAACGTCTGCGAAGCGAGGATATCCGCGACGTGGAGGTCATCAACAACCCAGGAGCGCAATATGATGCCACTGTAAAGGCTGTGGTGCGCATCCGCACCAAACGTCAGCAGGGCGAGGGCCTTAGTCTTGATTTGACGGTAACTGATGAGCAGGACCTGCGATACGATTTCAACAAACCCAATGCGAAGTTAGGCCTGAACTACCGTATGAAGGATGTGGATATCTTTGGCAGTGTGTGGTATTATCATCAGGACTATCGCCAATACAGCTGGCTGGAAGAGACGACCAACACGACAAAGCTGTTCCATCAGGTCGGGCCTTACACGATGACGTGGAGAAATAATCAACTGACTTATACTGCGGGCGTCAACTGGCAAATCAGCGACAACCACTCGGTGGGCGTACGCGCCGATCTGACACATTACCTGGGTGGCACGAATAAGGTCATCTATGACGAGGATGTGTTTGAGAATGATGTGAGGATTGACCATCTCTACTCCGAGCAGACGAGCAAGGAGACAAAGCCTCTTGGTATTCTCACTAACGCCTATTACAACGGCTCAGTCGGAAAACTAGGTATCGACTTCAACTTTGATTTCCTATCCACCGAAATCAATACCGACCGCGAGAATGTGGAGAACAGTCTGGTGAATGATGATTTCGTCCTCAGCGCTTCGGGTACAAAAAGCCGCCTGTATGCCACCAAACTGGTGTTTTCATATCCTGTGTGGAAAGGAGTGTTGGAGGCTGGCACCGAGATGACCTTTGCACGGCGCCACAATACCTATTGGATCGACAAGCCCTCGATTGCCGACACTGATGCCGACATAACTGAGGACAATATAGCCACTTTTGTTGAGTATGGTGCCGATTTCAAGCGATGGGGTAAGGCAAGTGTGGGCCTGCGTTATGAGCACACGCTGTATGACTATGCCGATGACAAAAACAGTGACTATCTGCATCGCAGCATGGACGAGTTTTTCCCCACAGCATCCTATTTCGTACGTCTGGGCAATGTTCAGACGGCTCTGTCCTATAGCCTCAAGACCAACCGCCCCAGTTTTTTTGCGATGAACGATGCCGTTACTTACATCAGCCGTTATTCGATGCAGGCAGGCAATTCGCAGTTGCTCAACGAGCGTTTGCATGACCTCACGCTCAATGTGTCGTGGCGTTGGCTCATGCTGTCGGCCTCTTACGGCCGCTGTAAACATGTTATCACCCAGTGGTCGTTTGTCAGTGACGATGATGCCGCGCTCATCAAGCATATCAATCTCGACCGTCCTGTCAACACCGTTGGAGCCTATATCTCAGTAACTCCTCGTGCGGGAATCTGGTCGCTGAACGCCACAGCAGGTGTGGAGAAGCAGGATCTCTATCTCGACCTAGAGGATCCTCATGCGACAGGTGGTAAGCGCAGGGCATACTTCGACAAACCGGTCTATACGTTGAATGCCTTCAACACGTTCAGTCTGAAGCACGATTGGCGTTTCGACATCAACTTCATGTTCCGTTCGCATGGTCATCAATTGAACTTCTACGATGACTACGACAACATGCGTCTGAATCTTGTGGTGCAGAAGACTTTCTTGAAGGACAAGGCACTCACTCTGCGTGCGGCAGTGCTTGACGTCTTGCAGCGCAACCACATGAATGAGTATGGCGACATGGGCTACTACAAGATTCAGCAGAACAACCGTTACTCGACCCACAAGTTGCAGTTCACCGTCATCTACCGCCTGAATGCCACCCGCAGTAAGTATAAAGGCACAGGAGCAGGCAAGGAAGTGCAGCAGCGAATGAAGAATTAGACAACTGTTAAATTTGTGTTAAATCCATTGTTGGAGCTTGACTCGTCCCTTAGGACATACCATAATTTTGTGTTCGCTTAGCAAAATGTCGTACGATGATGAGTAAGAAAACAAAATTAAAAATTGGAGAGTTCTCAAGGCTGATGCAGGTTACTGTAAAGACTTTGCGTCACTATGAGCAGAAGGGATTACTCCTGCCTGACGAGGTGGACGAGTGGACGGGATATCGCTACTACAGCATCGACCAGATGCAGCAACTGCAAGCCATCCGCGATTTGCAACGGCTCGGATTCACGCTGGACGAGATTAAGGAACTGTACAAAGACGATTCGCATACCCCCAGCATCTGCCAACTTGACACGAAAATCAAGGACACGGAAGCGCAGTTGCAGCAACTGATAGCCCGTCGTGAACGACTGCTCGACTGGAGGAACTCTCGCAAAGAAATGAAGACAATGGAAAAATTCAGCATTCAGTCATTGCCAGAAATCATTGTGGCTAGTCATCGTGAAGAAATCCCTGATTACGCTGCCCTGGGACCTTTGTGTGTCAATAAGATAGCTCCCGAGATGCAACGTCTGGGCTACAAGTGCCCGCCTCCTGGCTACTGTTTCACCATCGAGCATAACAAGGAATTCAAACCGACAGACATTGACATCGAGTATTGCGAACAGGTCGAGGAAATGGGCATCAGCAGCGACATCATCCAGTTTAAACGCCTGCCAGCCATACCCAAGGCACTCTGCATAAAGCATATCGGTCCCTATGAGCGTTTCTATGAGTCCTACACCGAAGCCTTCTGTTATTTGGAGGAGCAGGGCTACAAAATTGCCGGTCTTCCTCGCACATGCTACGTTGATGGTGCATGGAATCAGGAAGACCCTGAAAAATGGCTCTCAATTATCCAAATCCCGATAGAATAATTATCAGTTGTTGTTTGCCCCTCAGCATTTGGGGCAGACAATAGAAAAGCCATACAGAAAACGACAGATGTGTGACTACAAGTATATAACACTGCGAGAGAAGCCCGAGATAATGGAAGCAGCAGCAACTTGGTTCCATTCCAAGTGGCACGTGCCCCGTGAGGCCTATCTTGAATGCATGATGGCTTACCTCAGCAACGATACTGAATATGGGTGGTATTTATGCCTTGACGAGGACCGGATCATCGGCGGTTTAGGGGTGATTGAAAATGATTTCCACGACAGGAAAGACTTGACCCCCAATGTGTGCGCGGTCTATACCGATGAGGATTAC
Source organism: uncultured Bacteroidales bacterium (assembly GCA_902800715.1). Lineage (GTDB taxonomy): Bacteria > Bacteroidota > Bacteroidia > Bacteroidales > Muribaculaceae > Sodaliphilus. Next base: position 294,728 of record CADCFN010000002.1, on the reverse strand, counting down.
CGTTGTCAAGGGATTGCGGGGAGGCTGCTTAATATGGCTGTCGAGGATTTGAGGAGCAAAGGAATCTCTCCGGTTTACCTGTTGACAAACCATACCGGCTTTTATGAGCGATACGGTTGGGAATTCCTCTGTATGGCTCAAGGCAATGGTGAACCCTACCTTTCGAGAATGTACAAACATCAATGAATTGTGACAATGATGGATAATGAGAGAATAGTGTTGCGCCCGTGGCGTGAGAGCGATGCCCAAGCACTCTATAAGTATGCTTCAGACCCTGATGTGGGACCTCGTGCTGGCTGGCCACCGCACAAAAGCGTGGATGAGAGCCTGGAGATTATCCGCACGGTGTTCAATAACGATACTACTTGGGCGATTGTGTGGAAAGATACAGGCGAAGCAATTGGGGCGATAGGCTATGGGCCCTCGTGCGATTGCAACCTGCCATCCCGCGATGGGGAGCCCATCGTGGGCTATTGGGTGGCAAAACCCTATTGGAACCAGGGCATTTGCACCGAGGCTTTGGGGCTGATGCTTGACCACATCCGCAAAGCGACTGTAATTCTGTCGCTCATCAGCGGACACTTCGTGGACAATCCCGCTTCAGGCCGCGTGATGGAGAAATGCGGTTTTGTTCCAACCGGTGAAACCTGCATTGACGAAAACCAGTATCAAGGCAAGGACCGACCCATCAGAGTATTGCGGCTGAAATTATAATTGGAATTAGTTGAGTCTTAGTCTTTCTTCCAGAAGGAGCGGGTGAAAATGACCAGCACAGTGAAGAGTTCGAGACGGCCCACCATCATCTCGAAGGCGAGCACCCACTTGGCGCCTGGATGCAGGGACACCCATGAGCCGCCAGAGCCCGTCACACCATAACCGATGCCCACGTTACTGATAGCGGACATCGACGTGTACATGGCATCGAAAACTGGCACACCATAAAAAGTGAGGTACAGGGCAACAATCATAATGATGCTGATATAGACCGTGAAAAATGTATTGACCTTGCTTACCACATGGTTGGGAACGGGCTTGCCATCGATGTGGACGGCACGCACCGAGTTGGTGTGCAGCACGCGGTAGAATTCGTTGGCAGTGTGCTTCAGCAGCACAATCAGGCGGTCCATCTTGGCGCCACCTGAGGTGGAGCCCGCCATGCCACCAAAGAACATCATTACCATCAGCACCACGGTGACAAATTCACCGCTGTTCTCGTAGTCAAAGGTGGAGAATCCCGTCGAGGTGATGGCCGATAATGTGTCGAAAGCGCTGTAAATCAACCGGTCACCATGCTCTTCCAGGAATCCCATATAAATCATATAGATGAAGATGCCTACCGTAGTAATCAACGTCGTCATGCAGTACCAGCGCAGGGTATTGTTGTGCCTAATGCGCTTGAAATTGCCGTGAATGGTGGCAGCGATAATCGAGAAGCTGATACCGCCGATAAACATGAAAATGATGACCACGATAAACACATAATCCGACTGCCAGTAATCCAGGCCGATATTCTTGGTGGAATAGCCGCCAGTCGAGGTGGTCGTCATCGCATGGCAAATGGCGTCGAACCAGTCCATGGGGCCCAAAAACAGCAACACTGTGAGCAGACCGGTCAGAGCGATATAGATAAGCCACAAGTCCTTAGCGGTCTGACTGATGCGAGGGCGAAGGCGCTCGTGAGTGATGCCGGTTACCTCGGAATTGAACAGGGCAATTCCGCCTTTCTGATTTAGCATGGGGATGACGGCAAGGGTGAACAGGATGATTCCCATACCCCCGATCCATTGCGTCATGGCGCGCCAGAAGAGCACTCCATGAGGTATCTCCTCCACATAGCGGATAACGGTTGAACCGGTAGTCGTGAAGCCCGCCATTGTCTCAAAGAAGGCGTCAGTCACATTATTGAATGTATCAGAGAACAAATAGGGCAACATCCCGAACACCGAAAAGAATACCCAAACGATAGCCGTTAGCATCAGTCCCTCACGCTTGTGCATCGACTTGTTGTGCGGTTTGATACCGAACGCCATGATGGCTCCCGTTGTTGCGGTAATCAGGGTGCTGTAGATGAAAGCACGCAACGATGTCGCTTCTTCAAACCACCATGAAACAGCCAACGGCAGTAGCATGAACGCCGCCTCAATAAGCAGAAGCCAGCCCTGGAAACGCAGGACGATGGGAATGTTGATACTATGGTTCTTGAGCCTGGGCATATCGTATCACGAGAAGTATTTGTCAAGTTTATGAATGGCGCCTTGCAGGCAGAATACCACCACATGGTCTCCAGCCTGGATAACCGTGTTACCGTCAACGAGTTGGCCTTTGCCATCGCGCACGAGTCCGGCAATAGTGAAGTCACGGCTGAGTTTCAGGTTTTTAACCGGGGCACGGGTGACGCGGTCACCCTCTTGTACAATGACTTCGGCAACCTCGGCATCGGCAAGGGCGAGACAGCGGGCATTGTCCTCATCTGCGTCAATCATAATTTGGTAGATGCGGCTCGATGCCAGCAGCTTCTTGTTGACGATGGTGCCGATATTGAGGGCCTCGGCCTCGTTGATGAACTGGATATCTTCGACTTGGGCGATGGTTTTGGGCACGCCGTTGGTCTTGGCTATCATACAGGCCATCATATTCACGGCACTGTTTTCACCCAGTGCAATGAAAGCGTCATAGTTGCTCACGCTCTCTTCCTCGCTCAGTTCAGTGTCGCTGAAGTTACCCTGCACCAGTTTGCAGTTGGGATAACGCTGGGCGAGTTCGTCGCAACGCTGCATATCCTGTTCGATGATTTTGATGTCCACAGTCTTGCCCAAGCGCTTGATGAGCTGCTCGGCAATGTCGTTACCGCCCACAATCAGCACATTGTCAACGGTAGTCTGTACTTTGCCGCACACGTCGCGCACCTCGTCGATGTGGTCGCGCGTCGTGGCAATGTAGATGATGTCGTTTTCCAGCACTCGGTCATCACCACGGGGGATGATAATCTCGCGGTTGCGCTTGATGGCCGACACATGCAGGAAGTGGCTGATGTTGGAAACGTCCTTGAGCATTTGGTTGACGATGCGGGCGTTGGAACGGATTTTTACGCCCACCACAATCAGCTCACCGTCAAATAGTTCAAACCAGTTGCGGGCCCATGTTCGTTTCAAGGCACTGCTGATTTCTTTGGCAGCAAGCATCTCGGGATAAATGAGGTGGTCGATACCCAGGTTGTTGATGTGCTCGCGCCATTTTGGATTGAAAAACTCGTCATTGTCTAGGCGCGCTACAGTTTTCTTGGCACCCAAACGCTTGGCCATCGAGCAAGCCAGGATATTTCGTGCCTCGCTCTTGGTCACAGCGATAAACAGGTCGCATAAACCAGTTTTAATGGCGTTCAAATCACTGAACGAGATGGCACTGCCCTGATGAGTCAGCAGATTGTAATTCTCGAGGGGTTCGAGTTTACGGTTCTCAACGTCCATGACGATGATATCCTGCTCCTCGTTGCTGAGCATCTTAGCCAAATGGGTTCCGACTTCTCCTGCGCCGGCAATAACGATTCTCATTGTCTATAACTTAAATTTCAGTTTTGAGACACAACTACTGGCATCTCATGTATTCTTTGCTTCCAACAGTTCAAGAATGGCTTTCTCCAGTGAAGCGCCATCCATGCCACACCGTTCATACAGTTCTGCAACGGTTCCCTGATGTACAAATTCGTCTTGTACACCCAGCATCTTCAAGCGGTTGGTCTTCTTGTGGTCGGCCATCCACTCGGCAACAGCCGACCCCATGCCGCCGACAACGGTTCCGTCCTCGATGGTGATGATGCTGTGATAACGGTTGGTGGCTTCTTCAAGGATTTCACCGTCAATGGGCTTGACAAAAATCATGTCGTAATGGCCCACCTTGATGCCACGCTCGGCAAGACGCTTGACCACCTCGATGACCTCATTGCCGATGTGACCGATGCTGAGCACCGCCACGCCTTCGCCCTCGCTCATACAACGTCCGCGACCGATAGGCAGCACCTGCATCTCGTTTTTCCACTCGGCGAGAACACCCTTGCCACGCGGATAACGGATGGCAAACGGACCCACGCCGTCCTGCTGTGCCGTGAACATGAGGTTGCGCAGGTCATGCTCATTAATCGGCGACGTTATGGTCATACCGGGGATGCAGCGCAGATAGGCCAGGTCAAACAGACCATGGTGCGTCACACCGTCCTCGCCAACAATACCGCCACGGTCGATGCAGAAAGTCACTGGCAAGCCTTGGATGGCAACATCGTGGATGATGGAGTCGTAACCTCGTTGCAGGAAGGTACTGTAAATGGCACAATAGGGATGCATGCCGTCTTTGGCAAGTCCTCCGGCAAAAGTCACGGCATGGCCCTCGCTAATGCCCACGTCAAAGGCGCGGGTGGGCATCTTCTCCAACATCAGCGACATTGATGTGCCACTGGGCATAGCTGCAGTGATGCCTACAATCTTATCGTTCTGTTCGGCAAGTTCAACCAGTGTTTTGCCGAATACGTCCTGATACTTGAGGGGGCCGCCCTTGCTGCCCTTGGCGCGTTCACCGGTTTCCTCGTCAAATTTGCCGGGGGCATGCCATGTGGCGGGATCGGCTTCGGCAGCGGCAAAGCCTTTGCCCTTGATGGTGCGCACATGTATCAGTTTGGGACCGGTCATGTCCTTAATCTCGCCGAAGACTTTTACCAGACGCTTCACGTCATGACCGTCATAGAGCCCGAAGTAGCGGATATTCAAGCCTTCAAAGATATTCTGTTGGCCTGAGAACAACGATTTGAGCGCGTTGCTGAAACGCATAATCAGTCCCTTGCGGTTGTCATTGATGACATTGTGGCGACGCAGGAACTGGTAGGTCTTATAGCGCAACTTGTTATAGCGGCGTGACGTGTGCAGGTCGCTCATGTAGCCACTCAGGGCGCCGACGTTGGCATCAATCGCCATATCGTTGTCATTCAAGACGATAATCAGGTTATTGGGATTGGTCGCAGCATTGTTGATGCCTTCAAATGCCAAACCGCCGCTGATGCTCGCGTCGCCGATGACTGCCACGACCTTGCGCTGACGGTTGTGCTGCAACTCGGCAGCTATCGCCATACCTAGCGCAGCCGAGATGGAGTTGGACGCGTGACCGGCTGTAAAGGTATCATACTCGCTCTCGGCGGGATTGGGAAAACCGCTAAGACCATCCAACTTGCGGTTGTCGTCAAACTGGTCGCGCCGTCCCGTCAGAATCTTGTGGGCATAGGCCTGATGGCCCACGTCCCACACCAGGCGGTCGTCCGGCGTGTTAAACACATAATGCAACGCCACCACAATCTCGACAGCACCCATGCTGGATGCAAAATGGCCGGGATTGCTTGACAGCTCGTGTATCATATATTGCCGCAGTTCATGGCACACCTGCGGCAGTTGGTCGATATCCAACTTGCGCAGGTCGGCAGGACTGTCGATTTGTGCCAGCAGCGGGCAGTGTTCTTGTATATATGGTTTTGTTGTCATGGTGATAGGTCAGATTATTTCTTTCTTATATACTTCTTATAGAGGGGTACAAACACAATGATTCCCGAGGCCACAATGGTGAAAATCACCATGAAGTCTATTCTCGCTGCCCGAGTGAGCAGCAGCCAGCACAGTCCCAGCCACAGGAGCAGGATGCAAGCGAAGCGTATGATATTGCCGGTACTCATGTCCTCTTTAAGAATTGTCTAATCTGCAAAGGTAAACAATATTTCTGAAACTTTTAACCGATGGGCAATAAAAAAGTAGGGACGCTGAAAAAGTAGCGTTCCTACAATAAAATCAGTCTAATGTAAATCGATTATCAGCTAAGCAGCTTGTCAATCAAAGCGCTTACGTCACCGATAGAAACATTGTTGTCACTATCAATGTCGGCAGCATCAAGGTTGATGCCGCTTGCATCACCGGTGAGAAGGTAGTCTGTCAGGGCGCTCACGTCACCGATGGTCACCTCGCCGTCATTGTCAACGTCGCCAATCAGCACTTCATCATCGCCGGGGATTACGTAACCCTCATAGGGGTACATGCCGATAATCATCTCGTTGCCGCCGTTGCTGCCCTGGCTGAAGTCCCACACCTCATCATCACCGTAAGGATGGAAGACAAGAGCGTCGATTTCAAACCAGCCGTTGAACCTGCCATTAAAGCCCCAGTTCATGTGTACTCTGCCATCGGCATCAATGCCGTCAAGCACCCAAGCATGACCTTCATACAGGTCGTGGTAGGGGATGGGACGACCGGCTGCCAACTCGATATTGATAAGTTCAATCCATTCCTCAATGGAATACTTGTTGTTGTTCGAGCAGTAGTAGGAGGGGTCTTTGCCAATCAGCTGCATGTCCTCGTTGTAGCCGAACATTTTAAAGGCGTCGCGCTGGTCGTAGGTGTAAGAGCCGGTTGATGTTTCATTGGCATTGCCGTAGCGTGCCTTGCAGGCTTGTCCGCAATAGCGGCACAGCTTGGCTACTTCATTGGCCTGCTCCTCGGTAAACGCTACATAACCCGTGGGGTTGCCGGTTTCGGGGTTATGGGTGTAGTAGTTGTCAAGCATCAGGCTGTAGTCAAATGTGGTAGCGGGCAATTCACTCATGTACTGGCTCCAGGAAATCGAGTAGCCGGGGACTGCCGATACCTCGTTGGGATATTTCCAATAGTACATGATTTGTGCCATGGCGAGCGGTCCGCAACCCACCGAGGTGGTTTGTCCGGCACCGTTCTTCGGACACAGGCGGTTCATGGGTTCGCCTTGTGACCAGTCGGTCTTGAGCAGCGGCCCGACAGCGGTAGCACGCTTGGTGAGCTTCGCCGGAACGGTTTCGCCCTTGTAGGCCTGTGCGGTTTCAATCTGGCCCTTGAGCATATTCAGGTAACCCTTCATGTTACCGGGCAGGTCGTTGGCGTCGAGGCTGCCCTTGTCGCCGTAGGCAAGTACCTGCTTGGCGCCGTCATAGCCAGCCATGACAATCCAGCCGCCGCCGTCGATGTTAAACACGTAGAAGGCGTTGCCTTCCACACTCGATGCCTCGGTGTGGGTCAGTTTGAGGTTAGGAGCAGCACTGCTGTTGAAAGTAGCAGTCTTGTTCTTCACAAGAAACTTGGCAGCTGCAGCGCGGGCAGCTTCAGCGTCAACATTGCCGCTGGTAGCGTTAAACGCCATCAAGCCCATGGCTGCCAGCAGGGTTAAGGAAGTTTTAAAGTTCATAGTTTTTGGTTTAAATTAGTGAATAATGATAGGTGTAGACCCCGTCGGCCAGCATAATCGTTGGGGCGTATACGGGTAACCACCACGCAAAATTAACATCTTTTTTCGGTTTTACAACCTTTTATGCAGTTTTTTTGTGAAACGATAACATAAAAACGGCAGATCTGCCATCATAAACAGATCTGCCTTAAGGTGATATAGGGAGTTATTAATTATTCCCCGGCAAGCATCGTGTCGAGAAACAGAACCACGTCTTCGATGCTCAGATTGGGATGTGTGCCATCAAGCAGATAATCAATTGACAGGGTTGCGTCGTCGATGGTAAACGGAGCATTGAGTTTGGCCAGGTGCCCAATGACGTTAAGCGTCAAGCTGCCGCAGTCAATCTGTAACGGCTGACGGCCTCCATTGGGATAATAGCCAAAGCAGACTTTGTATGCACCCTGTCCCAGTGTAGTGGGCAGGGTGAACACTGCATCAAGATTGCTGTCTTGCTCATAATCGGCTACATTGATAGTGAAAGGCTGGCAGTTAGCCAAAACCTTACCGCTGGCATCAGTGATATCAAAGACCATCTTGACTGTGGCACTAGTCGTGTGGATATTTACTTGATAGGCCTCAACAGTCATGTCCTCGCCCAAAACGAGCAGGTTATCGGGTGAAGCAAGCCCGTCGGCCATGATGACGCAATAACTGGAAGGCTCGACACCGGTGAGCATCTCATGGTCGTAGTTGAAATGCAACTCCTCACCGTCGCGATGAGTCATATTCAATGCCGATGACGTGTACCAACCATCGCATGTACCATACCAACCGAAGTTGAAATGGAACATGCCGGTGTTGTCATATCCGTCGCACACAAAGGCATGGCCGCCGGCGTTGATGTCATTGGCAGAGTACAGGATGGGGCGACGTGCGTCGAGTTCGGCCTTAATCAAGGCTTCCCATTCTGCTGTTGTGTAGTTCTCGTACCACCAACTGCTGCGGGTGACATCCTTGGCATTGTTGCTGTAACCGAATTTCTTCATGCCTGATAGCTGCTGGCTAGTATAGGCGCCACTGCCATCAGGGTGATACTCCATTCTCACGGCCTGACCACAATAGCGGGCAAGCTTGGCGACGGCTTGTGCCTGTTCATCGGTATAAGTGTCCTGAACCAGGGTTTTCAGGTCAAAATCCCAGTGGCAGTAACTGGTGAGCATCTTGCTGTATTCAAATGTGGTCTCAGGCAACGACGGAACGGTCTGGCTGATTTCATAGCAGTAGTAGGAATTCAGCGAGGGACTTGTGGTCGGGTATTTCCAGTAGTACATGACTTGGCTCATTGCGGTGGCGATACATCCCACTGCGCAGTATTCGTTCTGATAGACAGGACATTGCAGATAATAGGGCAGCTCTTGACCCCAAATGGCCTTGATGAGGGGTTGAACGCCATTGCCACGATAGGTGCGAATTGCGGGAGAGACATCCAGTCCGGGATGGGCTTGCAGGTACTCAATTTCTTCTTGATAGCTACCCAACAGAGCTTTGAAATTGTCGGGCAGATTGTTGAAGTCCAGATGGCCATGGTCACTATAACCAAGTATCTGGTTGGCACGGTCTTCACCTGCAACGATGACAAAGCCACCACCTTTGACATTGAAGGCGTAATAGGTTTTGGCTTCGGTAACGGTTTTGGAAGGCTCAGCGTGAACCAATCTCAGGTCGGCAAGAGATGCAGCCTTGAATGAGTGGGTTGAGGCGGATTGAAGTTTGAGGAAGCTGTTAGCTACTTCACGAGCACTGTTGGCGTCAATGTTGTTGGCGCTGGCTTGTAGCGATACCATCGCTAGTGCGCCCAGTAAACAAGAACTAATGAATTTCTTGATTTTCATTGGTTTTAATTATAAATGGGTTAATAATGATGGATGTTAATTGATAATCGTTGCCAAAATTACTGAGAATTTTTAATGAATCAATGATAATGATTCTTTTTTTTGAAAAATTACGGAAATTTTTCGTGAATCGTCTCAAATAAAGCATTACCTTTGTCTTGATTTAACTCGAAACAGCTTTAAAGCCTTTTGGTTTATTAACAAAACAAACGAATTATGAAGATTGGAATCATAGTAGCGATGCGCAAGGAACTTGACCTGCTCCTGCCTTTGCTCCATGACAGTGAAGAGAGTCGCATGGGCGGCTTGGAATTCCATCGTGGCACAATCGGCGTCCACGATGTGATGGTAATGCAATGCGGAATCGGCAAGGTCAATGCCGCAATGGGTGCATTGATGCTTGTCAACCACTTCGCGCCTCATTACGTCATCAACAGCGGTGTTGCTGGCGGTGCCGACTTGTCGGTGAATGTCATGGACGTCGTGGCAGGTGCACGTGTTGCCTATCACGATGTGTGGTGTGGTCCTGAGAGTGACTTAGGCCGAGTACAGGGCCTTCCACTGTATTTCGAGGGCTCTTCACGGCTGCTCGACCTTATCCCTGAGCGTGAGGGCATTCACAAGGGTCTCATCTGCTCGGGTGACTGGTTTGTTGACAAGAAGGAGGACGTGGCTCGCATCAAGGGTAACTTTGCTGATGCCCTGGCGGTTGATATGGAGTCGGGAGCCATATCTCAGGTATGCTACCTGTGCAAGGTGCCGTTCCTTGCCCTGCGTGTCATCAGTGACTCTCCTGGAGCCAGTCACGACAACACCCGTCAATACCTTGACTTCTGGACCGATGCGCCCCGTGAGACTTTCAAGCTGGTACAAGACATCATCAATAGCCTGTAACTAACTGAAAACTGAAATGGAAAAGATTGCAAGTTTCAAGATAGACCACACGAGGTTGTTGCGTGGCATCTATGTGTCTCACAAGGATTACCTTGAGGGTGGTGACGTTATCACCACGTTTGATATCCGCATGAAGGAGCCTAACCGAGAGCCTGCTGTCAGCCAGAGCGCTCTGCACACTATCGAACACCTTGCTGTCACCTATCTGCGCAATCACAAAACCTGGGGTGACAAGGTCATTTATTGGGGTCCCATGGGCTGTTGCACAGGCAATTCCCTTCTGCTTAAGGGTGACCTCGAGAGCCGTGACATCGTACCCCTGATGCAGGAACTCTTCAAGTGGATAGCTGAATTTGACAGTGATATTCCAGGAGCCAATGCCCATGACTGCGGCAACTATATGCTCAACAACCTGCCCATGGCTAAATGGGAAGCCCGCAAATTCTACTTCGAAATCCTTATAGACATCCAGCCCGAAAACCTCGTCTATCCTGAAGGTTAAAAGAAGTTTTCACTAAAATAAACGAGAGGAGACCATTTCCTAAAGAATGTGGTCTCCTCTTGTAATATGCACTTGTTGACTATGAATCAGAGTTCGATGGCGTCCTTGACTTTCTCGGGAAGCAATGCAAGGTCTAGAACGTCCTTGATTGTATTGACGTAATGGAACGTCAGCCCCTTGAGATACATCTCGTTGATTTCCTCGATGTCCTTGCGGTTGTCCTTGCACAGGATGATGTCCTTGATGCCGGCACGCTTGGCAGCGAGGATTTTCTCCTTGATGCCACCGACTGGCAGCACCTTACCGCGCAGGGTAATCTCACCCGTCATTGCCAGATGGTCTTTCACCTTGCGTTGGGTGAATGACGATGCCAATGAGGTGACCATGGTAACACCTGCCGACGGACCGTCTTTGGGAATAGCACCCTCAGGTACATGAATGTGGACATTGTACTTGTCAAAAAGATCTGGGGCGATATTGAGCAGCGAGCAGTGTGAACGCAGGTATTGCAGCGCAATCACTGCCGATTCCTTCATCACATCGCCCAAATTGCCTGTCAAAGTCAGTTTTTCGCCCTTACCATGAGCCAGTGATGACTCCACAAACAGGATTTCGCCTCCAACAGCAGTCCATGCCAAGCCCGTCACCACGCCGGCAAACTCATTGCCCTCATACTTATCGCGGCTGTAATCGGGAGCGCCGAGATACGTTTTCAGGTCATCCGTCTTGATGCTGGTAGGATAGGGGTCTCCGCTTGCCTTGTGACGAGCGACACGGCGCAGCACGGTGGCAATCTTCTTCTCCAGCTGGCGTACACCGCTCTCGCGGGTATAGTCCTCAATGATCTTGAGCAATACTTGCTTGCCGAACTTGATTTCGTTCTTTTTAAAGCCGTTGTTCTCCAACTCTTTGGGCACCAGATGACGCTTGGCAATCTCCAACTTTTCCTCAGGGATGTAGCCGTTGATTTCAATGACCTCCATGCGATCGAGCAGGGGACGGCTCACGGTAGCCAGGCTGTTGGCAGTGGCAATAAACAGAATCTTAGACAGGTCATAGTCCACGTCCAGATAATTGTCGTGGAAATGGCCGTTTTGCTCAGGGTCAAGTACCTCGAGCAATGCCGACGACGGGTCACCCTTGAAATCCTGGCCCACCTTGTCAATCTCGTCAAGCACAATGACTGGATTGTTGCTGCCGCACTTGGCGAGGGCAGCTATGATGCGGCCTGGCATGGCACCGATATATGTGCGGCGGTGACCACGAATTTCGGCCTCGTCGTGCAGACCGCCCAGCGAGATGCGGGCATACTCGCGGTGCAGGGCATCGGCGATAGATTTGCCCAATGACGTCTTGCCGACGCCCGGAGGACCATACAGGCACAGGATTGGAGCCTTCAAGTCGCCACGCAGCTTGAGCACTGACAGATGCTCCAGGATACGGTCTTTGACTTTCTCCAGCCCGTAGTGGTCAGCGTTGAGTTTGCCTTCCACCATCTTCAAGTCGAAGTTGTCTTCGGTGTAAGTGTCCCAGGGCAGGTTGAGCATGTTGTCGAGATAGGCATACTGAACCGAGTAATCGGGTGTTTGAGGGTTGAGGCGTTCGAGTTTGCGCAGTTCTTTATCGAAATGTTTCTGCACGTTCTCGTTCCACTTCATTTTGGTGCCGCGCTCGTGCAGCTCCTCGATGTCATCCACATCGGTACCAAGTTCCTCCTGGATAGTGCGTATCTGTTGCTGAAGGAAGTGGTCGCGTTGCTGTTGGGACAATTCCTCGCGTGTGCGGGACTGGATGTTGGCTTTGATTTCCACTAGTTGCTCCTCACGCATGAGCAAGGCATAGAGCAGGTATCCGCGTTTCTTGACGTCACGTTCCTCAAGCATGTGCTGTTTCTGGTCCGAGTCAAAGGCGATATTGGTGGCGAGGAAATTCATCAGGTACACGGGGTTGTCGATGTTTTTCATCGCAAAAGCCAATTCACGGCCGTTGTTGCCCATGTTGCGCAACATGCGCAATGTAACCTCGGCAATAGACTGCATCAGCATCTCAAACTCTTTGTCACCTGCTAGAGGCAATTTGTCTTCAACTAGTGTCACCGACCCGCGCAGGTAAGGCGATACCTGTGACACATGGTCCAGCTGGCAAGCCGAACGGCCTTGCAGAATCACATTGGTCGAGCCGTCGGGCAACTCTAGCACCTTGACAATGGTAGCTATGGTGCCAAAACGGTGAAGGTCTTTCTCAACAGGGTCTTCGATGTGGCTGTCATACTGGCAGATTACGGCGATTGAGTTGTGTCTTTCCTCGGCCTCCTTAATAAGGCGCATCGATTTCTCCCTGCCCACCGATACGGGCATGGTCATCGATGGAAACAACACCATGTTGCGCAGTGGCAGAATGGGTATATCATCGGCCTTATTGTCCTGGATGTCAATACCATCACCCACCTCATGAATCTCGGTAATGATGGGGACCACGTGGGCACCGCCATCACTCATTTCAGTATCTATATTGTCTAAAAAATCAAACATATTATCGTCTAAATTTGTATTCTGCACGCTTATTTGCAGAATCAGCCCGCAAAATTACAAACTTTCAACCGAAAATGCATCACTTTCTGCTCTTGATTATAGAAAAATAACACAACAAGCGGTCCGCTCAACACGGACCGCTTGCGTGAATTGATAGATGGATTGACTTCAGCTAATTATTTGTAGATAAGCATGAGGTCAATCAGTGATGAAACGTCTTCGATGTCAATGGCGTTATCACCGTTTACGTCAGCAGCATCCAGGTTGCAAGGCTGCGGGTTAGTGCCCAGCAGGTAGTCAACGAGAGTGGTCACGTCACCAATGCTCGTCGCGCCGTCGCCGTTAATATCACCAGGAGCGGGGATAACGATTTCACCCATTGCCGGAGTGGTATGGATGTTCTCGTCGGTGGGCAGTGAGTACATGCCGATATTGGCACCAGCGCAAACCAGGTTGCCTGCATAGTCAAATGCCATCTGGAAGATGGAGCCAGCGCTGCTGCGAGCGTCAGCTGCATAAGAATACTTCGGCGAGATGGCAGGAGTCGAGCCGTCCCAGGTCAAATCGAAGAACTGGAGTACACCGCTACCGTCATTGATAACAAGCATGTCTGATGCATCGTTTACAGCAAAACCTGCACGTTCGCTACCATTGAGCATTGAAATGTACGGTGCTTGACCTGAGTTGAAGGTGATATTGCCGTTATTGTCGACAAAGATGAGCGACGGAACGCCTGCGGCATTGTTGCCTGCACTGCGGTACTGTGATACCCAAACACCACGGCCACCGGCATCAGCAACCACGTTACCGTTGGTATTGAGCTGCAGGTAACCTACATCATAATACTGGCTGGGAGCGGTATCCCAAGTATCAACAACGCTGCCGTCGGGCTGGCCGATATTGTAAACACCGACACCGTTACCGAAGTCCTCAAGATAAACGTACAGCTTAGTGTCTGCACCCTTGCCACCAATGCCTACGCCAGGAGTCGAAGAGCCGACATTCACGCCGTTGTTGGAAATAAGACCATTGCTGTCACGAGTACCGACGAAGAACTCGGTCCAAGTGCCTGCCAGGTTTTCAGGATCGGCAATGAATACACCAGAGGTGGGATCACCCCAATCGGGAACGTAAAGCTTACCCTGGGCGTCAATACCCATGCGGTAGTTGCTGCGCCATGTGCGGTTACCATTGTAAACCTGATCGCTCACGCGAACACCACTGGCATCATATACATATACACCATTGCCGGCGTTGTTGTTGGCAACGCGGTTACCGGCATAGATGGTACCCATCTTGGGGCTCTCGGGCGAATTGTCGACAGCAACAAACAGCTGACCGCTGTAGCTCTGGCCCATCGGGTTGATGCGCTGGATGGTGGTGATAGGATCACCCTCAACAGTTACAGCCCAGGTCAAGGTGCTGCCGGGTTGTACACCTGCCAACGTGCTTACATTGATAGTAACGGTGTTCTCGCCCTCTTGGACGTTGGGTACTTCGACAGTTGCTACAGCCGTGCCTTCGCCGTCATAGAACGTGATATAGGCGTTGTTTGCGGCGTCATTGCAACTGAAGGTGAACTGGTTACCCTCGTTCTTCAGGCCATAAGCGTAAATACCCTTCACGCCAGTACCAGCAGCCACGTCAGTCTTCCATTCCGTCATCTTGCTGTTCTGCATCAGGTACAAGTAGATGTCCTGGCCCTTGACGTTGGCACCGGTTGACATGAACTGGCATCCCAGCGGGTCAATGTCAGTGTTGGTGGTGGCTACGAGCGCAGCCTGGTCCACGCCAGCGGTGATGTCATAAACCTTGATACCACCCACGTTGACATCTGCAGCCCTGTCTACAGCAACATAAGGAGTAACCATGAACTGGTGCTGAGCATACTTGAAGAATGAGCTACCGATTACAGGAATGTTGGTGTCTTCGCTGACGAAGCGGCCAACAACCTCACTGTCGGTACCGTTGGTGTTGGCAGGAGCAACCTCCATGAGCATGGTGTTCTCACCATCGAGCATCACCTGGTCATCGTTGCGAGGCGACAGAACGAGCTGAGGCTCACCGATTTTGGACTTGGTGAAGTTACTCTGAGCGCTGATGGTCTTCTCGGTGTAGATTGTGCTGGCAATCTGTCCGTTGACAACATTAATCTTCATGAACCTCATACCACCTGCACTGCTGGCTGCATCGTTGGTACCAACATAGGTAATCGTGCAGTTCTTGGAATCACCGTCGATAGCGAGTGACTGTGCGCGGTAGTAGTAGAAGTTAGCTGAATATTGAGTGGTCAGCCACTGTACGGGATCACTGTCGAAGTTCTCCCACTTGAACAAGCGCAGGGTGCCACGCTCAAAGCCTGCATTGACTTGTCCGTCACCAAATTGGGTCTGAACGCAGTTGGTACCCACGAGCTGACCGTCGGCGGTAAAGGCAATGTCATTCAGGCGGCTGTAGAAGCCGGCATTGTTAGGCTCGGCAGGAGCGATACCGTTGATACTCAGTTCCTTCACAATCACCTTGTCGATATTGTTAATCAGATAGATGTGAGGTGTACCGTCTTCGGCATTGGTCAGCACAAGGGTGCTGTCGCCACGCACGATCATGCGCTTCATGGTTCCGTCAAATTCAAAGTCGGTGCCCAGGTCACGGGTAAGATCGAGCTTGGTGGGTGCGGTCACATAACCGGGCAACTCAGGCTCGGGATAGTTCTGGTACAAGTCGGTGGGAGCCTCATAGTCGGCACCTTCGAGCAGAGCAACGGCATAGGTCGTCTTGTTGGCCTCGACAACGATGTCGCCGGCTGCCTTGTTGATGAGCTCTTTCCATTGGCTGTCAACGGTTTCGGCGGTAAAGTCACCCAGAGGCTTGAAGCCCTCGGCCTCAACGGCTATAGTATAGGTGCCAGGATCCAAGTCCTCGAACACGAACACACCGTTATAGTTATCATCGGTAGTGTAACGTGCCACTTCCTGACCGTTCTTGTACAGGATAACAACGGCGCCATTGATGGGATACCACTGGTCCATCGATGAGGCGTTGTAGTTGTACAGGGTGTTAACCAGGTGCTCATGCACATTCTTGACAGTACCCATGATATAGCCCTTGTTATAGGGAGTGAGACCGAAGTACTCACCAATACCACGGGCGATGCGGATACCCTCCTGATGGCAATAGTCCATATTCAAGGCACGGTGACGCGCGGGCTGATAGGTGTGGAAATAACCTTCAACCAGGAAGCCAGGAACACCATGTTTGAGCACGCCAAGATAGCCGGTATAGGCGATTCCGGTGTTGGGGTCAACACGGGTCGAGGAACTTCCATAGAAATTGATGTCACCACGGATATTGGGGGATGTGGGACTATAGCTGGTCATCGGGTCAATCTCGTTTGTATAGAACAACGGCCAGCATGTTGATGCCATGTCGCGGCTGCCAGGGGCAAGGTCGCCACCAGCGCCGTCATTACCACGATATAGCATGAGCGGATAATTGGTGGTTGTACCATCGGTTAAAGCATTGGAGTGGTGGGACAGGAACATGTCATAGTTGCCCACTTCCACTTCCTCACAGATTTCTGACAAAGGACGGTTGTAAATCTCAGCATCGGGAGCACCCTGCACATAAGGGTAGGGACCGTTGAACCATCTTGACATGGTGACGTTCTCGGGTTTAATGCCCATCTTGATAAGCGATGCACGGGTCTGGATGGATTTCCACAGGTTGGTATTACTCTCGTAGAAACCGTTGGTGTCAGGACGTCCTGTCTCGGGCAGTGCAGGGTAGGGGATGGTTGCCATCGGGCGGTCATTGGGACCCCAACTGCCGTGACCGGGATTCAGGTAGATGCGTATTTCATCGGCTGTCTTAGCCTGCATGGTGCCGGCTGCCATGATGGCGGCTACGGCAAGTAAAAGAATCTTTTTCATAGCTGTCATCATTTGGTTACATTAATAATATAAGCTTCGCCAGCGGGAGTGCTGAACACGATTTTGCCCGAAATGGCATGGGGATACATGGCGATGGTGTCATCACCTGTCAGCGTCTGGGTGGTGCCGTCGAGGGTGGCTGCCACGATGGTTGAGGCGTAGATAAACTCACCGTCATCCATATCCATCATGCCGACAATGGTGTTGTCATCATACCATACCGGAGCACGCATCTTGCCCACCTTGTGGGCATTACTGCCATCAAGGTTGCAGACGTAGGTACCATGAGCGGCCTGATAGTACAATACCTTAGTGCCGTCGGGCGAGAGCGATGCCCACATGTAGCTGAATTGGTCACCGTTGGGAGACAACTTTTTGGTCTTGCCATTAACGGTAATCATCAGTTGGCCCTTGTTGATTGAGAGCACGGGCAGCTTTTGTGCCTTGGCAGTGCCGATGGCCTTGTTGCTGAATTTGCCCTTGTTGACAACGCCCACACTGGTGGCATCAACAGCATAGCCCTGCAGGTTACGGGTGGGTTTTACCAGCACTTGGCTGTCACCAGTACCCAGATTGACACTCTTGAGTGTCGAAAAACGCAGGTGCTTGTCATTGAATGAGCTTTCGTGATAAACGACCGTCTGGCCGTCAGGCGAAATCTTCACGTTATGGCCAGCGCTGGGAGCGGTGCTCAGCACTTGTGTCTGACCATTTGCCAGGTCTAGCTTGGTGAGGCCTTGGTTGGTAGAGCTGGTCAGCAGCAGATAATCGCCTTGTGGGCTGATTGCAGCTACAGCAGCCTTTTCAGGTAGATTGGCCTTGTTGATCGAGGTCACATTCAATACCTGACCCATTGCGCTCATCGAGAAACCTAACGCTAGTACGAAAAGCAGTTTTCTCATCATGATTGTTAAATGGTTGAAGTTAAACAAATTGGTTATAAAAACGTAGTAAAGATATATGCTCAGTGAATGTAATGATTATTACCAGTTGATAAAGATTATGGCAAAATTATAATAAAATAATGTAAAAAACAAATAAAATCTGTTTAAAAATTATAAACAGTTAATAACTTGGTATTGTTCCTTTGAAATTTGGTCGCAAAAATGTAAAATCATGGTTGAATATGAAGTGCCACATGCTTTGAGACCAGCTAAAAGATACATTTAGCTTGACTAATCCAGAAAACAAAGCCTTATGCTGACTGCTATAAGTCAAGCATAAGGCTTATTATGTTCTTGATAGTGGCGCGTGGCCACTAAGTAGAGTAAATTACTTGAAAAGGAAGAGTTCGTTGATTGACTTCTTGATATTGACATGCCTGATGGCGTGGGCAAACATCTTGTCAATGCTCAGCACCCTCACTTTGGGGCAGCGGTCAGTATCAAACGGGATGCTGTCGCTGATGACCAGTTCGTCCAGACCGCTTGCCATGACCCTCTCGCTAGCGGGGTCGCTCATCACAGCATGGGAGATGTAAGCGCGCACGCTGCGGGCACCATTTTCCTTCATCAGCGAGGCAGCCTTGCAGATGGTTCCTGCGGTGTCCACCATATCGTCGATGAGAATGACATCCTTGTCCTGCACATCGCCGATAATGGTCATCGACTCGACTACGTTGGCTTGCTGGCGGTGCTTGTGGCACAATACGAGCGGGGCATTGAAGTACTTGGCGTAGGAATTGGCTCGTTTGGCGCCACCCACATCGGGCGAGGCGATAACGAGATTTTCAAGTTTCAGGTCGGCAATATCAGGAACAAACATCGTGGAGGCATACAAGTGGTCAACGGGAATGTCAAAGAAACCCTGGATTTGGTCAGCATGCAGATCCATCGTGATCAAGCGGTCGATGCCTGCTGCAATCAGCAGATTAGTAACCAGTTTGGCAGCAATCGACACACGAGGCTTATCCTTGCGGTCTTGACGTGCCCACCCGAAGTAGGGGATTACTGCGATGACCGTTTGAGCTGATGCGCGCTTGGCGGCATCAATCATCAGCAGCAGTTCCATCAGGTTCTCACTTGCCTTGAACGTGGATTGCACGAGATAGACCTCGGCACCGCGCACAGGCTCCTCATAGCACACCTCAAACTCGCCGTCAGCAAAATGCGAGATATGGATTTTACCCAGTTCTATACCCAGTTGTTTTGCGATTTTTTGAGCCACATAACGGGAGTTTGTTCCCGAGAACACTTTCATTTCAGCCATAACGATTAACAATGAAGAATTTGTTTCTGCAAAGTTAGTTATTTTCTATGGCATATTATCTATTACGTCCAATTATTTTCGAAAAAAATCATCCAGCCGCTAGTGCCGGATGATTTTCTTCACTTGCCTGTATTGTCTTATGAATGTCCGAT
This sequence comes from uncultured Bacteroidales bacterium, assembly GCA_902800715.1. GTDB lineage: Bacteria > Bacteroidota > Bacteroidia > Bacteroidales > Muribaculaceae > Sodaliphilus. The sequence goes on along the minus strand of CADCFN010000002.1, from coordinate 275,399 downwards.
TTGCTGATTCGTTATTCGGCAGTTGTCGTTTCGACAGTGGACTTCTTGATGCTGGTGACTATATTGCCATCCTGGACATCGATAACGATGGTATCACCATTGCTGGCCTCTTCGCGCAGCAACATCTCACTCAGCGGGTCTTCAATCTCGCTTTGGATGGCTCGCTTCAACGGACGGGCACCATACTGGATGTCAAATCCGTGGTCGGCAACCAGGTTCTTGGCTGCATCAGTGATTTCGAGCTTCAGACCGTTCTCCTCAACGCGCTTGTAGAACGAGGCGAGCTCGATATCGACAATCTTGAGGATGCAGTCATGGTTCAGTGAGCCGAAGGTGACAATGTCATCCACACGGTTGAGGAATTCGGGTGAGAACTGGCGGTTCAGCGCCTTACGGATGACCGAATCGCTGCGCTCCTTGGTCAACTCAGTGGTGTTGAAGCCCACACCGGCGCCAAAGTCCTTCAGCTCCCTTGTACCGATGTTGCTGGTCATAATGATGATGGTGTTTTTGAAATCCACTTTACGTCCCAGACCATCGGTCAGGTTACCCTCATCAAGTACCTGCAGCAGCATGTTGAATACATCGGGGTGTGCTTTCTCAATCTCGTCGAGCAGCACTACGCTGTAGGGATGACGGCGCACTTTCTCGGTCAACTGTCCGCCCTCTTCATAGCCCACATAACCCGGAGGCGCACCAACAAGCCTGGAAACATTGAACTTCTCCATATATTCGCTCATATCAACACGGATGAGAGCCTCGTCGCTGTTGAACAGGAATTGTGCCAGTTTCTTGGCTAACAAAGTCTTGCCGACACCAGTCGGTCCCAGGAACATGAACGAGCCGATGGGGCGCTTGGGATCACGCAAGCCGGCACGGTTGCGGCGGATGCTGCGTGCAATCTTGTCGATGGCCTCGTCCTGGCCGATTACCTGTTTCTTCAGCTCATCGGTCATGCCCAGCAGTCGGATGCCTTCGCTCTGGGCAATGCGCTGAGTGGGCACGCCGGTCATCATGGCAACGACCTCGGCAATATGTCCCTCGTTTACGGTTACGCGACGGCTGTCCAGTTCCTTTTCCCAATGCTGCTTGGCAACTTGCAGTTCTTCCTTGAGTTTCTCCTGCTGGTCGCGATATCCTGCTGCACTCTCAAAGTTCTGGGCTTGAACGGCCTTGAATTTGTTCTCCTGGGCTTCGGCGATGCGCTGTTCCAGGTCTTCGATTTCCTTAGGAGTGTCCACTTTGGTGATGTGAACGCGCGAACCGGCTTCATCCATAGCATCGATGGCCTTGTCGGGGAAGAAACGGTCGCTGATGTAGCGCTCGGTCAGGGTGACACATGCCTTCAACGCTTCATCGGTATAGTTCACACCGTGGTGTTTCTCATACATCTCCTTGATATTGTGCAGAATCTCAAGCGTTTGCTCGGGAGTGGTGGGCTCAATGAGTACCTTCTGGAAACGGCGCTCCAGGGCACCGTCTTTCTCTATGCTCTTACGGTACTCGTCGAGTGTGGTAGCACCGATGCACTGGAACTCACCACGGGCCAAGGCGGGCTTCAACAGGTTGGCGGCATCCATCGACCCGCTGGCATTGCCGGCACCCACGATGTTGTGGATTTCGTCGATGAACATGATGACGTTCTTGTTGTTGCTCACCTCGTCGATGACGGCTTTGAGGCGCTCCTCAAACTGGCCACGGTACTTGGTGCCTGCAACAATGGCTGCCATATCAAGCGAGATGATGCGCTTGTCGAGCAGGGTTCGTGCCACTTTGCGTTCAACAATGCGCTTGGCAAGGCCCTCAATGATGGCACTCTTGCCCACGCCCGGTTCTCCAATCATCACGGGGTTGTTTTTCTTGCGGCGGCTCAGAATCTGTGCCAACCGTTCGATTTCGGTTTCGCGTCCCACGACAGGGTCTAGGCGCCCTTCGGCAGCCTCACGGGTGATATCTTTGCCATATTTGTCAATGACGGGAGTGGCAGAATTGTCACCTCGACTGACATTTCGTCGCTGACGGGTCTCGCGATAGGAAGGATTCTCCTGGTCTCCATCGCCACTAAAACCGCCACCGCCTGGCAGATTTTCGTCCTCCTCATCCTCTTCGTCAGGGAAGTCGGCACCTGCTTTAGGTAGCGTAATGTCCTTTCTCCAGTGGCTTTGCTGGAGTGTGTGTTGGTTATGTATCATATCTTATATTTGATTTCTGTTGATTCTTAATGAATGTAGTTACACCTCATCGAATAGCAAACACCGTGCCAGTATCCTTTTGTCACTTATCACATCACGCCACCCGCTAAATTGTTTGCGGATGGCGTGACGTGATAATGTGACTATGTTGTTTTAATCAACTCCTTTTGTAATTATGTCGATAATGCGGGTTACGTCGGCAACGCTTACCTCTCCGTCGTCATTGACGTCGGCAGCCTCCTGGCTGATAACAGCTTCTTCATGGCCCAAAATGTAGTCAATGAGTCTGGTCACATCGGCAACGCTTACCTCACCGTCGCCGTTCACGTCGCCAATCAGCAGTTCATCACCTTCGCCAGTCAGCGTAACATGCTCGATGTTGGACCAGATGCTCTCGGTTCCATCAGTATAGATGGCCTTGACCATGTATTCATAATAACCCTCAGCCAAAGCGTTGACAGTGTAGCAGGAGTCGTTGATACCACTCACCATCCTCCAGGTGGAGTCTCCTTCCTCAACCACCTGACGTCGGGGCGGAGTCGTGGTAAGGTCACCATTATAAATGTTTATGCCATAGACATAGAATCGCTTATTTCCACCTGTACCCGATAGCGTGATGTTGTTCTCACTACAGCCTGTAAGCACAACAGTGTAATCGGTAGGATCGTTAGTCAAAGCGATGGTTTGACTCACATTGCCGCACGATACAACAACCGAGCTATTGTCGTTCACACCATTCTTGTTCACCCAATTCTTGGCATTGAACTGAACGGTTATAGTGCTTGTCAGTGCCAACTCGGGGCTTGTCAGGGAACCAGCAACACTGCTGGTGCCGAATTTCAGGCTATGGCCCGCAGCGGGATAAAGCTTGGAACCTGTCCAACCGGGATTGTCGGTATAATCATCCAATGACTCGCCGACATCAGTGTAACCGTCGGAATAGGCGTTCACTTTCGAGAAAGTCTCAGCCATCAGCAGGGTAGCACCTGTGTATTCCACGCGGCTCACTTTGAGCGTATAGCTGGAAACATGATCGACAGCAGTCCAGTCGGCACGGAAAGAGGTGCCTTTCACTGCTGTTTCGTCAACTGGTCGCATGACAGGCACCTGCTTGTCGAACGGGTCAACAGGAGTGCCCTCACCTGTCCATTCCTCATGCTGTTTGGTACCCCAGATGTATTCGGCAAGTTCGGGGTGGTCAACAAACGGGTTGCGGTTGCCCTGCTCGGTATAGACGGCCTCATTGCGGTTGAGTTCCTTCTGACTCACGGGATCAGCTCGGTGCCATTCCATGAGCAGTTGCATTGACCAATCTGAGAAAGCCTTGTATTTGTTCTTCTGGTAATCCAGCTGGTCACAGCCGGGCCAGTTGCCCAGGTCGCTCTTGTAGCAGGTCACCATATAGAAGTAGATGCGTGCAAAGTCTCCCTTGTACTCATCGTCGGGCTCAAACACCTTTGATGTGCATCCTTCGTAGGTGCTGGTTCCCAGTTTACCCTTCATGGTAACGCCCAATTCCTCGTTGGTATAGGTAATGCCACCGGCGCATACACCGTAAGGGTTATTGCCGCGTCGCTGGTTGACGTAGGCATCGGTGGGAATCAGCATGGTCAAATCGGTGAACATGGGGGCCACTTCACCGCCAAACCAGCTTTTTGGGAACGAATGCTCACGGTTGATGCCTTCGCCCACAAATGACGCACCAGCCACATGAGCCGACTGGTTGTTGTACTTGCAGTCGGAGTACATGTCGATATAGTAGCCGTCACTGCCCACGTCGGTCACGTCATAAGCAATCCACATGTAGTTGTAATCGAGCAAACTGTGAGTGTAAATGATGCCCTCGAGTGCTGACATCAGTTCCTCGTCCTGCTTGCCGATGGCATTGACATAATAGCCATTGGGGATGTCACTCCATGCCGTCAATCCCATGAGCATAGTAATAAATAATGTGGTCAACTTTTTCATCGCTTATCTGTTATTTATTTGGTTAATGATTCATAGATGCTGTTGAATAACCGACGAAAGGCATTCTTGTCGGCAAGAATCTGTCGAAACTCTTCTAGGCGCTTGGCATTGTCGCCTTGAGGAATCCATAACTGGAGATAGCCGCCATAGTCATATTTTTCATGCATGTGGTCCAGCAGCCTTTCGTATTGTCCCTCACGGTCCAGTTCAGGGTTGTGTTTCAATCCGTATTGCAGGGCGCGGCGAACGATGGTCTCACTGTCGATAATGCGATCGGCCTCAGCAACAATGCGGCCATAGATGGTGCGGGGCTCGTGGTTGCTCGAAGCTCGGTGGTCCTCGGCGGCATCGGCGATTGTGTTAATTTCATCATCGCTGAACCATCGTCGCAACCGTTCATCTTCACGCACAATGCGGGCACTATCGGTATGGTGGTGCTCACGCCCGCAAGCCAATCCCAAATCATGATAGGCAGCAGCTGTCAGGAGAATACAGGAATCCACATCAGGATAATACCTGGCAAGGCTCAATGCTTGGGACATGACTGTATGGACATGGTCCCTATTATGCCCGGCGTCAAATGCATCATAACGAGGGACTATTTCCCGCTCAATGAAATCCCGTATTTCCTCTAATTCGCGCATTATTTCTAGTTTTTAGTCCCTAGTTTCTAGTCTCTAGTTGGCGGATGCTCTCTAAACCCTAAACTCTAAACTCTAAACTGCGGGCTAAGCCCGCATCGCATCAATCCACTTTGTGCAAATCATGACCCATGCGGGTCTTCTTGGTGTGCATGTAGAACTCGTTGTAGCGGTTGGGTGTCACCTCAAGGGGCACGTTTTCAACCACTTCAAGGCCATAGCTCTCAAGTCCCACACGCTTTACCGGGTTGTTGGTCATCAGGCGCATCTTGGTCACTCCCAGTATGCGTAGGATGTTAGCACCCACACCATAGTCACGTTCATCGGGTTTGAAACCCAGGTGGACGTTGGCATCAACGGTGTCATAGCCGTTCTCCTGCAGCTTATAGGCTTTGATTTTGTTCATCAGGCCGATGCCCCGACCTTCTTGATTCATATACACGAGGACGCCTTTACCTTCTTTCTCTATCATCTGCATGGCAAGGTGCAGTTGTTCGCCGCACTCGCAACGCATTGAGCCGAAGATATCGCCAGTGGCGCATGATGAGTGAACACGCACCAGCAGCGGTTCGTTGGGTCCCCATTCCCCCTTGATGAGAGCGATATGCTCGCGGCCGTTGTTGATTTGACGGAAGGGAATGAGTTTGAAATGGCCATACTGAGTGGGCAGATCTACTTCGTCACCAACCTCGACCACTTTCTCGGTGCGCAAGCGATAGGCAATCAGGTCCTTGATGGTAATGATGGGCATATTGAATTTTTCAGCCACTTTTACCAGTTGTGGCAGTCGCGCCATCGTTCCGTCAGGATTAATAATCTCGATGAGAGCTGCAGCAGGGTAGAGACCGGCAATACGCATCAGGTCAATCGAGGCTTCGGTGTGACCGGCACGTTTCAGTACGCCTTTGTCCACGGCACGCAGGGGGTTAATATGGCCTGGACGGCCAAAGTCCTTAGGCTTGCTGTGGGGATTGGCAAGGGCGCGGATAGTCATGGAGCGGTCATGCATTGACACGCCAGTGGTGCAACCGTCAAGCAGGTCTACTGTCACGGTGAACGGTGTACCCAACATTGATGTGTTGTCATCTACCTGCATATTGAGTTCTAACTCATGGCAACGCTCGTTGGTGATAGGGGCACACAGCACACCACGTCCCTCACGCAGCATGAAATTGACTTTCTCCTCAGTAATTTTCTCGGCTGCTATAATGAAATCGCCTTCATTTTCGCGGTCCTCGTCATCGACAACGATGACAAATTCGCCGCGTTTCAGTTGTTCGACGGCTTCATCAATGGTATTCAGTTTGAATTCGTTCATTTTTTGCTTAGAATTTAGAATTAAAACAACTAGTAACTAGCGACTAGCGATTAATTGTACTCTGCCTCGCGATTATACTCACCGTTAAAGATGGCTATCAGTTGATCACAAGTCTTTATGGTGGCGCGAATATCACGTTTCAGGTTCTTTTGATGCCTGAGTCCAACCAGCCAAGCAGGTACACCAATCGGGAACAATGCCGCTAAGGCTGTACCGATGGCCTTGTTGCCGGTTGGACGATAAGTGAGCAGTTGTCTGATGATGGGATAATCCATTGTCTTGTTCAACACCATCTGGTCACGGGTGTTCGACAGGTAGTCAACCACGTTGTCCACTTGCTCGGCGAGCAACTTGACTGCCGTTTTGTCATAACCCTGCTGCCAATAGTCGATATAGCGTTGACGACCAGGATATTTGTCCAGGAATTGCTGACACGAAGTCTTGAGCGCTTCGATTTTTGACAAGGCTTCGTCGGTAACGACTTCGTTGATAATGACTTCCTTGGCTTCGAGTTTGCGGGTCTGGTGCAGACCAGTGAAACGGCGCAGGAAGTTGAGCCATGCATCAGGATTGAATACCGCAGAATCGTTAACCGCCTTTTTGGTCAGGAAGATGCCTAACGGCAAAAGGACAGCCGAACTCAGCCACATGCCTTGCCACACCTCCCAGCGACCGTCACGAGCCAGTTTATAGCCCATGTTGTCAATGATATAATAGACAATGAACAGGATTACCGAGACGACAATGGGCATTCCCAAGCCTCCCTTACGGATAATGGCACCCAATGGGGCTCCGATGAAGAAAAAGATGAGACACGCTAGCGATAGGGTAAACTTTTTCATCAGCTCAATCTGGTGACGGCGGATGACAAAGTTGTCATCACTGATGGGATATCCCTGGAACTGAGCGTCCTGCATGGCTGAGGTCGTGCGAATCAGTGCCTGGTTGATTATCTCTTCCTGCTCCATCACAGATAACGAATTGACCATATCATTGAGGTCAAGGGGCTTGTCAAGCTTGACGTCTTTGACTTTTTCGATGGTCGATTTGCCATTACTGAATTTGTTGCGTTGTGACGGCACGCCGCACACGGGTTCCAACCGCATACGGTTAACAAGATATGTAGCAGCCGAATCCACCCTAAGCCTAACAGAATCTATGGTTTGACGCAATTCTGAGATATCCTTGCCCACATACTGAGACTTCATGGCATCGTCATCCATACGGGTGAAATTGGCATCATAGGGAATCATGATGACCTTGTCATGGAATGTCTCGCGGCGATACAGGTCACCACTCAAGCCGTTCACGCCACCACCAGACTTCATCTCCTCGTACCATGCGCCCTTGTACAGCGTGAGCAACAGGTGTTGCTTGTCTTCGGTCATGCTCAGGCGACCGGAGTCGGCGGCTACGATGCGGGGGTACATCGAGGGCTGTGAAACATCATAGATAAGCATGTTGTAGAGCATGTCACGCTCCTTGTCCTTGCGCTTAACATAGATGTTGTAGCCTGGAATCTGGCTATAGACAGTGCCTTCGGGAATGTCAAGGGTTGGGGACGTCTGTCTCATCGAGAACAGCAGCGTCCACATCTTCACTTGGGACTTGGGCAAGGCGTTGTTCATGAAAAAGAAAGCGCCGATGGCGACAAACACCATCAGGATGGCTATCGGTTTCATGATGGTCGTTAGGGATATACCTGATGATTTCAGGGCTGTCAGTTCTATGTGTTCACCCAGGTCGCCAAAAGTCATCAAGGCTGCCAGCAGAATACTCAATGGCAACGCTAATGGCAGCAGTGACAAAGCGGCATGGAAGAACAACTCGGCGATCAAGTCGATGCTCAGGCCCTTGCCCACCAGTTCGTCAATATAACGCCACAGGAACTGCATGATGACAATGAATAGGCAGATGCAGAATGTCATCAAGAATCTCGGCAGGAATCTTGACAACATGAAAGTATATAGCCTCTTAATCTTCATTGCGGGCGTTTTTTCTCATATAACGGCTGCAAAGGTACAAAAAAACTTTGATGCTCGCTGTCCTCGCAGTTTAAAATGCTCGTTGCGCTCGCAGTTTAGGGTTTAGGGTTTAGAGTCTAGAGGAAATCCGCCCAACTAGGGACTAGAAACTAACGCCTAGTTGCGAATTGTAATAGCGCTTGTCACCAGTGACTTCAAGACCGACAAACGGGGGCAATGCGAACTGATAGTCCTCACTGGGAACTTCAAGTTCGGCAATGATAAGTCCCTGCAAATCACCGTGAAAGACATCCACCTCCCAGCGGTTGCCATCATGCATGACGATATAGCGTGTTTTTTTGATGATAGGCGGTTCACACAGCGATAGCATCTGCACAGCGTCATCAAATGGTACTTCGTATTCAAACTCAGGATGGGATGCACCAGCGCCTTTTCCCTTGACGGTGATGAATCCTCTATTGTCCTTAATCCTCACGCGCACAGTGCGTTCGGGAATCCTTGACAGGAACCCTTGATGAATCTCACTCTCGGCGTTAGCCATCTGTTTAAAAGAGTCATTAACGACCAGATACTTATGTTCAATCTCCATTCCCATACTTTTAACAACGAGAGACGCCTTGTTTTATTATAATGCTCGCTGTGCTCGCAGTTTAGAGTTTAGGGTTTAGAGTTTAGATAGCATCAGCCAACTAGGGACTAGAAACTAGGGACTAAAGACTTTTTCTCGGCCATCTTGTGCCATGCAACCGAAAAATGCCTAATTTTGCATCCTCAAATGAGGAGATTGTTGCGACATATTGTCGGCTTGCTCATGCTAGCAATGGCGCTGACAGCGACGGGGCAACAGGCGGCGGTGACTCAAATCACCGGCCTGGTGCGTGACTCTTTGTCCCGCCAGGGCATTGCCTATGCCTCTATTTCGCTTGTGGGAACAAGTGAGGGCACTTTGGCCACTGGTCAGGGCGGATTTACAATCAACACGCGTGCCGATTTCAACAAGCTGCGAGTAACAGCGATGGGCTATGCTCCCAAAGAAGTGGAAGTCAAGACGGGACAGGGGAGTGTCATGCTCATCGACCTGGTTCCCACGGGTGTTGAACTCGACGAGGTCGTTGTCCATAAGGGCAAAGAGAAATACAGCAAGAAAAACAATCCAGCTGTCGAAATGGTCAAGAAGTTGAGGGCAAGACGTGACGATAATGACCCGCGCCGTTTCCCTCATTATGGTTACTCCCAGTATGAGCGGATGATGGTGGGATTCGGCGACTTGGACGAAGTCGTTAAGAAGCCTGAGGACAAGAAGTGGATTGACGAGTATGCCGACACTTCGTTGCTCACGGGAAAACAGGTGTTGCCGTTTTCCATCAAGGAGACTGTGGCACGAGATTATTTCAGCAGCAACCCCGATGTGCACAAACAGGTCATCATCGGCACCAAGAATGCCGGCATCGACGAACAGATTGACCAAACCAGCATCAAAAAGGTACTAGATGATTTCATGGGCGAAGTCAACATTTTCCAGAATGATGTCCCCTTGCTCACCAATCGCTTTGTCAGTCCGCTATCGCGCATCGCAGTGGATTTCTATAAGTTTTATCTCAACGACACGGTTATGCTCGACGGTGAGCGCTGTGCCGTGTTGAGTTTCGTACCATTCACGCCTCAGACGTTCGGCTTCTTGGGCCGCCTGTATGTCTCACTCGAGGATACCACCATGTTCGTCAAACGGGTGACGATGGGTGTACCCCATGACATCAACCTCAATTATGTCCAACGCATGAGCATTGTCCAGGATTTTGAACGGGCGTCCAATGGTTCCCGACTCAAGGTTCGTGATAATGTAGAGGTGAGTATGAAATTGATTTCAGGCCTGCCTGAGGTGTTTGCCCGCCGTGAGACCAGCTATCGTGACCATTATTTCTCTCGTCCCGAGGTCGGGGTATTTACCAATAAAGCTGAACAGACCGTAGAGGGCAGCGCCGCATTCATGCCTGACGAGTTCTGGCAGGAATATCGCCCAGTTGGCGTCCGCACAACCACGACAACAATGCAGAATCTGATGAAACGCTTGCGTGGCTCGAAGTGGTTCTATTGGGCTGAGCAGGTGATACTTGTCTTGGTTAATGGCTATGTTCCCACGGCAAAGGTCAGCAAAGTTGACATTGGTCCTCTCAATACGACAATCAGTGGAAACTCGGTAGAAGGACTGAGATTACGATTAGGCGCAATGACTAACGTCAACCTGAGCCGCCATTGGTTTGCGCGTGGCTATCTGGCATACGGCTTCCGTGACAAGAAGTTCAAATATATGGGCTCACTGGAATATTCCTTCTTGCCCAAGAAAGCCCTGGACCAGGAATTCCCCATCCATAGCCTGCGCTTGACCCATCGTTATGATGTGGACAAGTTGGCACAGCACTATCTTTATACTAACCAAGATAACGTCTTCCTTACCCTCAAGCGTCACAAGGACGTGAGAATGCAATACCTCCGCACGACACGTCTCCAGTACCGCCATGAGTGGTATAACCACTTCTCTATTACGTTAGGTGTTGAGCACAATATCCACGAAGCGACACAATATGTTCCGTTCGTCTATGCCGATGGCCGTTCACGCTTGCGTTACACTCAGGCGGGTTTCACTGCCCAATTGCGTTTTGCCCCAGGCGAGACTTTCTATCAATCGCGGTCCTATCGTATTCCCATCAACATGGATGCACCGATTATCACCCTTAACCAGACTTATATGCCTAAGGGTTTCATGGGAAGCCTCCATGAGGTTAATAAGACCGAACTCGGCCTGCAGAAGCGTTTCTGGTTCTCGGCTTTTGGCTATGCCGACGTCATCATCAAGGGGGAGAAGGTATGGAGCCAGGTCGCTTATCCCGACCTGTTGATGCCCAATGTCAACCTGAGTTACACCATCCAGCCCGAGAGCTATGCATTGATGAAACCCATGGAGTTCATCAACGACCAGGCCTTGTCGTGGGATTTGACCTACTGGGGCAACGGCATTCTAATGAACAGACTGCCACTGATTAAAAAATTGCGGCTGCGCGAGGTTATCTCCCTGCGTGGTGTGTGGGGCAGCCTCAGCGACAAGAACAACCCATCATCTCAAATCAGTGACGGGCAGCCTGGTATTTTTCTCTTTCCCACCGATGCCTTGTGCCAACCCATGGGCGGCAAGCCTTATATGGAAGCAGGTGTCGGACTTGACAACATTCTGACAATTCTCCGTGTGGATTATGTCTGGCGTCTTACCTACCGCGACCATGCCGGGACCGACCGCCGGGGCATCCGCATCCAGCTCCACTTTAACTTCTAATCACCGTGCATCGCCATATCACGTGCCATATCTGATGTTTACGCGAGAAGAAGCCACAAATTGTTAATAACTTTTTTTTTGTGGATGGGAAATTTGGTGTAATTTTACAATCCCGCAAAAATGCGCCACTCTAAATTCTAAACTTTTTACTTTAAACTGACATCAATGATACCATTTGTACATCTGCACGTACATTCACAATATTCCATTCTTGACGGTCAGGCGCCCATCAAAGCGCTGGTCGACAAGGCCGTTGCCGATGGCATGCGAGGCATGGCCATCACTGATCATGGCAACATGTTCGGCATCAAGGAGTTTCATGACTACGTCGGCAAGCTCAACAAGCAGCGCGGCGCAGATGAGGAGAAATTCAAGCCCATCTTTGGCTGCGAGGTGTATGTCGCCAGACAGGACCGCCACGAGCACCTCGACAAGTACGACATCGGTCGCCACCTCATCCTGCTGGCGAAAAACCTGCAGGGTTACAAGAACCTGATTAAAATCGTGTCACACGCCTGGACCGAGGGCTTCTACAGCCACCCGCGCACCGACCACAGCGAGCTGGAGAAGTACCATGAGGGCATCATCTGCTGCTCGGCCTGCTTGGGTGGCGAGGTGCCCCAGCTCATCATGAGCGGCCAAATGAATCAGGCCCGTGAAACCATCAAGTGGTTCAAGAGCGTATTCGGTGACGACTATTACCTGGAGCTGCAGCGCCACAAAGCCACCGTTGCCCGTGCCAATCATGAGACTTACGAGAAACAATGCCTTGTCAACGATGCGCTGATTCAGTTTGCCCGAGAACTGGACGTCAAGCTCATCTGCACCAACGACTCCCACTTTGTCAACGAGGAGGATGCCGATGCCCATGAGCGTCTGATTTGCCTCTCAACGGGCAAGAAACTCACCGACGAGAACGTGATGCTCTACAGCAAGCAGGAATGGTTCAAAACTCAGGCGGAGATGAACGAGGTGTTTGCCGACGTGCCCGAGGCGCTGCAGAACACCAACGAGATTCTTGACAAGATTGAAATCTATAGCATTAATCATCCGCCCATCCTGCCCGATTTCCCCTTGCCCGAAGGCTTTGATAACGAGGATGACTATCTGCGTCATCTGGTCTATGAGGGCGCCAAGGAGCGCTGGCCCGACCTGGATGAGGAGCACCGCGAGCGCATCGACTTCGAGCTGGAAACCATCAAGAACATGGGATTCCCGGGATACTTCCTAATTGTGCAGGATTACATCAGGATGGCGCCCAAACTGGGCTGCACCGTGGGGCCGGGTCGCGGCTCGGCAGCAGGCTCGGCAGTGGCTTATTGTTTGGGCATCACCAAGATAGACCCCATGAAGTATGATTTGCTTTTTGAGCGCTTCCTGAATCCCGACCGCATCTCGCTGCCCGATATCGATACCGACTTTGACGACGATGGGCGCGCTGCAGTGCTCAACTATGTAACAGAGAAATACGGTGCCGAGAAGGTGGCTCATATCGTCACCTACGGCACGATGGCCGCGAAGAGCGCCATCAAAGACGTGGCACGCGTCGAGGACCTGCCACTCGATGAGAGCAACCGCCTCGCCAAGTTCATCCCGTCCACGCCCAACGAGATGCCCGAGGACAAGAACGGCAAGAAGCCCAAAATCACTGTCAAGAACTGCCTGGCATGTTTCGACAGTTTCCGCGCCGAGCTGGACAACGAGGACCCCCGAGTGGGAGAGACTATCCGCTTTGCTGAGAAGCTCGAGGGTAGTGTGCGCAGCACAGGCGTCCACGCTTGTGGCGTGATTATCGGCCGTGACGACATCACCGACTGGGTTCCGGTGAGCACGGCTACCGACAGCGATGGCGAAAGAATCATCGTCACCCAATATGAAGGCGGTGTCATCGAGGACACGGGCCTTATCAAGATGGACTTCCTGGGACTGAAAAACCTCTCCATTATCAAGGAGGCGCTTGCCAATATCAAGCTCAACCACGGTATTGACATCGATATCGAGAAAATCCCGATTGACGACCCCAAGACCTACGAGCTGTACTGCAAGGGCCAAACATCGGCTACATTCCAGTTTGAGTCGGCTGGAATGCAGAAGTACCTCATTGAACTGCATCCCACCTGCTTTGAGGACCTGATTGCGATGAATGCCCTGTATCGTCCGGGTCCCATGGAATATATCCCGCAGTTCATCAACCGCAAGCACGGCAGGGAACCCATCGAATATGACATCCCCTGCATGGAACAGTACCTCAAGGAGACTTACGGAATTACTGTCTATCAGGAGCAGGTCATGCTGCTCTCGCGCCAACTGGCAGGCTTTACCCGAGGCCAAAGCGACACCTTGCGTAAGGCCATGGGTAAGAAGCAGATTGACAAAATGAACCAGCTGGAAGCCCTGTTCTATGAGGGTGGCGAGAAGAACGGACATGACAAGAAGGTGCTCAATAAGATATGGGAAGACTGGAAAAAGTTTGCCTCCTATGCTTTTAACAAATCACACGCCACTTGCTACAGCTGGGTGGCTTACCAGACCGCCTATCTCAAGGCGAACTATCCCAGTGAGTACATGGCTGCCGTGTTGAGCAGCAACCTCAACGACATCACCACCTTGTCCAAGTACATGGATGAATGCCGCTCGATGGGTATTGAAGTGCTGGGACCCAACATCAACGAGAGTTACAAGAACTTCAGCGCCACCAAGGACGGCCGTATCCGTTTCGGCCTTGCCGGCATCAAGGGCGTGGGCGTCAGCTGCGTGGATGCCATTGTCGAGGAGAGGAATAAGAATGGCACCTACAAGGACATCTTCGACTTTGTACAACGCATTAATCAAGGAGCCTGCAACCGCAAGGCACTGGAATCGATGGCTCTGGCGGGAGCATTCGATGATTTCAAGGAAATCAAGCGTGAAGATTTCTTTGAAACCAACCCGCGAGGAGAAGTTTTCAGTGATATTCTCATGAAGTTCGGACAGCGCTATCAGATTAGCCAACAGGAAATGCAAAATTCACTCTTTGGCGCTTTCGGCGCTATCGAAGTGGCGACACCTGACATTCCCAAGGCTGAGCCGTGGTCACAACTCGAACGCCTGAACCGTGAACGTGAACTGGTGGGTATGTACCTGTCAGCGCATCCGCTCGACCCGTATTACATGGAGGTTACCTATGGTTGTGACACGCCGCTTGCCGATGTGAAAAAACATGTCGGACAAATTGACCGGGAACTCACCATGGCAGGCCTGGTCGTGGATTTCCAGGAAAGGACGGGCAAGAAAGGCAACCAATTCGGTATACTCAAGATTGAAGACTACACTGGCTCGTTTGAATTCATGTTGTTTGGCAACAAATTCGTGGACTACCGCAACTATGGTGTTGCCGGCTTGGCGATTGTTGTGCGTGGTGCCTACGAGAAAGGATATGGCGACGTGGTGCGCTTCAATGTACATTCCATCGACTTGCTGGAAAACCTTAAGGGCAAGATGGTACATAATCTGGTTATCGCCCTCAGCGATAGCGATTTGAACAATGTTGACTTCTTGAAGCAGTACTTGGATGTCGAGGGTGACAACCGATGTGAACTCTACTTCAACATGAAAGACCAGATTAACGGTAACCGTGTCATGTTGAGGTCCAAGCGGCTGATTTCACTGAACAAGCGGCTTATGGATTCCTTGCGCGAGGCAGGAATTCAATACAAGGTCAATGCCCGCGTATGACAGAATGCGGTTTGGCACTAAATTTGCTAACAATCAATTAAGAATATTCAAATTATTAACCAAAATCATCTTAAGCAATGGCAAGAGAAATTAACGACACTAATTACAAGGAATTATTGGAATCGGGTAAGCCCGTGGTGATTGACTTCTGGGCTCCCTGGTGTGGTCCCTGCCGCAGCATCGCTCCCATTATCGAGGAACTGGCTGCCACCTATGAGGATCGTGCCGTCATCGGCAAGTACAATGTGGATGAGGGTGATGAACTCAGTGTAGAATATGGAATCCGCAATATTCCCACACTATTGTTCTTCGACAAGTCTGGCAATATGGTGGACAAGCATGTTGGCACCATTACCAACGATCTCCTCACATCAAAAATCGACGCCCTGTTGTAAAAATAACAACGAAACACAAAAACGGCTGAACAGTCTGAATAATCTGAGTTCCCTCAGAAATATCAGATTGTTCAGCCTCAGTTTTTATCAGGGTGGTCACCACGAGACCAGTCAATCTTGTAGCCAATTGTCGCTAATTCATCGGACAACAACTGTACGCCTTGGGCCGACTCGGCACCAAGCGCAGCCTTGTTGTCATAGAGTGCATATTTCTCTCGATTGTCGACAGGTGACAGGTTGGGCATCACTACGTTGGCGCCGGCAAGGATGCCATGCAATCTTCCCGTAGGCGATAATGTTGCCATTGCTGTGGTGCTGGGTATCAAAGCATGTGGCAAGGCCAGCCGCAGGATGGCATATAGTCTTGCTGTCATTTCGACAGAGCCAGCCGGGAATCGGGCAAAAGGAGTGTCATGCTGCGGAATAAAAGGTCCGATTCCAATCATGTGGGGTTTGAACTCAATGAGGTATTGGATGTCCTCAACAAGGCTTTTCAAGCTTTGGAATGGAGACCCAACCATGATGCCGGTCCCCACCTGATAATCCAGTTCCTTGAGCCAATCCAGGCATTGGAGTCGATGTCTGATGGTCATGCCTTGGGGATGCAAAAGGCTGTAATGACGTTCGTTGTGTGTCTCGTGTCGCAACAGGTAGCGGTCAGCTCCGGCATTGCGCCACAGGGCATAAGTATCTCGTGGATGTTCTCCGAGAGACAGCGTGATGGCACAGTCGGGCCAACGCTGCCTGATTTCGGTTATGATTTCAGCAATCCATGCTGAGCGCTCCTCACCCCATTCTCCACCTTGCAGTACAAAGGTACGGAAACCGATTCTATAACCCTGTGCACAGCTCTCAATCACTTGTTCACGGGTGAGTGTGTATCGAGTGACATGAGTGTTGCCACGCCTGATGCCACAATAGAGGCAATCGTTGCGGCACACATTGGTGAGTTCAATCAGACCACGCAGGTAGATGCTTTTGCCGAACTGCCGTTGGGCTACCTCACGTGCCTGCAGCATGAGATACTCCACATCATCAGGATGATGCATGGTGAGCAATGTCCAATACCCATCGGGGCTCAATTGATGATTGTCCCTCAGCTGGTCTATCAGTCGTTTCATCACTTATCCAAATTATTAATAACCTTGGTGAATTGTTCGCCAAGTCCAATGGTATAACCCTGGGAGCAGAACAGCACACGGTTGAAAGTATCAGCAAGGATGAAGATTGGCAACTGTGTCTCGTTTTGCAGCTTCATCTGTTGTGCAATCTGACGTCGGATGCTACCATCGCGGTCGATGCCGTAGATGATGTTCTGTGGCAGTTTGCCATAGTTCTCATGACGATATTTCTGGGCCTCGGTCTCGTCTTCAAACAGCATTACCATCGGTCGTCCCCACTTGTCGAGTTCAGTGCTCATCTTGGCAATGTCACGCATGGCATGGTTAGTGGGCTCTTGGCCAACACCCAACACACCCACGATAAAGTATCCGCGTCCCGTTTGCGACAGAATGCTAACAGGGTCAGCATTAACAGGTTTTAATTCATTATCAAGTAATTGGAATTTGGATTCTGAATCAAAATTACCGATAACGGCAACAATATCATCGCTCTGGCGCATGGTCAAGTTGATTGTAGTCGTTTCGCCCGGCTTAACAGTGAAAATGCGGTTGGCAACCAGCACCTTGCCGCTTGCTGCACGGGTGCCACTGGTCAGCATATAAGTACCGGCGTCGAGGGAAGTACCATTCTTGAATGTATTACTCCACGATGAGCCGTCTTCCAATCCTGAATCACCTTCGTCATAATTCAGCAGTTGTGTTGTTCCGTCATCCAAGATGCGGGAAATCGAGAAGTGGTTGTAATACTTGGGGTCATCAAGGGCTGGGGTGGGGGTATAGCGCAGTTTGAGTGTACCGGACTCGGCATTCTGCTGCTCGACGGCTTCAAAATCAACATCTTGCCAAAGGCTGTCGGTGCGGTATTGCACTTTGCCTGTGACGGGATCCATGCGTGCATCGATATCGATAGAACGTGCCAAATCGACAAAGAATATATCTCGTCCACGCTTATCAGCAACGCGTGAGCGCCACACACCCATAGGCGTTTGGGCTATATGGAGGGCATTCTCTTCGGGATGTAGGGCTATATTGTCATGTACCCATGCCACCAGTTTGTTCACATCGGCCTTGAATTGTGCAGTGGTTTCAGAATCAAATGCATCTTGCAATGACATTTTGAATGGCGATGTAATCATCTCATATTCTACACGTTGACCCAATTGATTGCTGCGTGCATTGAAGGCATCTTCAAGAATGGCCATAGTAACGTCGCGCATATCCTTGTCATTCAGGCCCTTGAGAATACCGATGGCCCTCTCTTGATGATCGGCATGGCTGGTTACAAACTGGTGAATGGTTTTCCAGTTGCTGCGGGCTTTAACGAGATACTCGGCAATGTCGGGACAAAGTTTCTGGGCTTCTTCAGGCGTAATAAATGCCGCAGCCATGTAGGCTTTGCGGATGGAGTCCTCACGTGAGAAACGCATTTTATTGGCAGCAGCCATTTCGGGGCTGACTCGTGGCATAACGGCTTTCTCAACAGGCGGTGTGATGTCAAAGGTTTCATAGATGGGTCCACTCTTTGTACTGTTGCTTCGAGTGAGCGTGATATCCACTTTCCCCTCTTTGCCGAAAGACACTTTGCGATAGCCGTACCAGCCGTCCTTGCTCGCCCATACGAGCATATCGCCCTTGCCAGCTGTGAGCGAGGCATTTCCCTTGTTGTCAGTATATTTGGTGGCAGCAGGATAGAATTCTCCATAGTTATA
Organism: uncultured Bacteroidales bacterium; assembly: GCA_902800715.1. Lineage (GTDB taxonomy): Bacteria > Bacteroidota > Bacteroidia > Bacteroidales > Muribaculaceae > Sodaliphilus. Next base: position 257,028 of record CADCFN010000002.1, on the reverse strand, counting down.
AATACGGAATTCTACTCTTGCTCCTCTAACAGGAGCGCCGCCTTTGTCAAGCACTTGAACCTGGATGGATGCTGTAGCAGCGTAGTTGCCGATAAGGTTGATTTCAGTAAAGTTGCGGGTGCGTGACATCACTTCCTCAGGACCCTTATAGTCGCCAAAGGCGCGGGTGTGCATCAGCAGGGCACGCGATGCAGGGGCATTGAACCAGCCCAAGTCAAGCACCGCTTCGGGCTCACAAGCGCCCATAAAGTGCCATTTGCCATCGGCCCAAGCTTCTACCCAGGCGTGGTTATCGTCGGTGTGTGCCCAACGCGGGGTATAAACCTGTCGGGCAGGAATACCGATGGAACGTAATGCAGCAACGGTAAATGTCGATTCCTCGCCACAACGCCCGATAGCGGTACTCATGCATGCCAGCGGTGACAGCGTGCGTGAGTCGCTAGGCTGATAGGTTACGTGTTCGTGGCACCAGTGATTGACCTCAAGTATTGCCTCTTCCATACTCATTCCTTGTACCCGTTCCTTCAATTCCTTGAAAAAGACAGGGCGAGACATATCCAGTGCCTCGTTGTTGACACGCAACGGCAGCACGAAATGGTTAAAGAGCAATTCAGGCACACTTTTACCCCATGGCATCTGCGCACGGGCTTCAAAAGTGGCACGTACATTCTCCAGATAGAATTCGGTTGGGTGGTCGGTCACATCGGCAAGCGGCATGTAGGCATACAGGAACCTTAATGCCTCCATTTCCTGCTCGTTGACTGTGAGCCCGCTCACATCAGGCGTTCTTAACTCATCGATAGTGGCACCAAAGCCTGATGCTACGGCTACCATCATCATCCATATTGATAATAATGTTCTTTTCATTTGATATTCACTTAATCTTGTTACAGTGGCAAAATTACAAAAAATGTTTGATTTTCTACATTATCTATACAAATAGATGGTTTCTTCATTATGCTTGTCGCTATCTAATTAAAGAATGTGAGTGAGTTTATGTTTCTTTAGAATTACAGTGTCAAAATTTGGCACAGGCTCGCTGTTCCTTTGCAGTGTAAAACAAAAATAGGAGGAAAAACAATGAACAGGAATTTGAACAACATCGTGAATTGTGGCGACAAGATTTGTGCCACGCTTGAATGCAACGGTCGCTGCCTTGCCAGGGTTAATGGCATGGGGTTTACCGGTATTGATGCTGTCAAGCGCGCATTGCTTGACTTGGCAGGCCATTATGTCGGCATGGCTGTGCTCACTGTACGCAACTGCACTCAAGGGTGGCGTGACGTTACTGCACTGGCTACTATGCGACGTCCCGTATTTACACCCCAAACTGCAATGGTCGCATTATCGCCCCGTAACGGCGCACAATACCTTATCCCATGGGCATCGTGAAAATTTATTAGCCCTCATCATGGGCAGGAATGGAGAAATAGTTGTAAATTTGTAATCTCAAAACATCATTAAATATTATGAAAGGAATTATTGGAGCAATAGCAGGTGATGTGATTGGGTCGGCATACGAGTTCAACCCGACGCGTGACTACAATTTTGAATTGTTCACACCCGAGAGCACCTTCACCGATGATACGGTGCTCACAATGGCCAATGCCTTGTGGCTGCTTGAGGATAAGGACCACTCCCATGAGAAACTGGTCAATATTATGCTGGATTTATGCTGGAAATACCCATCAAGAGGCTATGGCGGGCGCTTCGCTCGCTGGATACATGATAAAAATCCGAAGCCTTATGATTCATTCGGTAATGGTTCTGCAATGCGTGTTAGCCCTGTCGGTTATTACGCCAAGACGCTAGACGAGGCATTGACACTGGCACAGATTTCGGCTGAGGTAACCCACAATCATCCCGAGGGCATCAAGGGCGCCCAAGCGACAGCAGCTGCCATCTTCCTGGCACGCCAGGGTAAGTCCAAACAGGAAATCCGCGATTATGTGGAGAAGACTTTCGGGTATGATCTTTCCCGTTCACTTGATGAGATTCGTCCCACGTTCAAGTTTGACGAAACATGCCAGCACACTGTACCCGAGGCCATTACCTGTTTTATGGAAGGCAAGGACTATGAGGATGTGGTTAGACTTGCTGTAGCACTTGCCGGCGATGCCGATACGATTGCTGCTATCGCCGGCTCAATTTCTTCGGCTGTCAATGAGGTGCCAAACGAGATTTCGCAGCCAGTCATTGCTCGATTAAGTGAGGATTTTTGTACAACCCTGCTGCGGTTCAACGAACTTGTAGCAAAAAGAGAACATGAAACCCTATGATGGACATGAATAACGGCATCCTCAAGGTCGTCAAGAGCCTGGCTGCCAAGAAATACCGCGATGACGAAGGACTGTTTGTTGCCGAAGGCACTAAGTGTGTGCGTGACACATGGCCGCATTTCAATTGCCGTTGGCTGATTGCCAAACGCTCATGGTATGAACAGTGTGGAACTGCCGAACACTATGACAAAATTGTGTTTGCCAATGGACAACAGATGGCGCGCATCTCCCAATTTGACACGCCGAGTGATGTCATTGCAGTCTATGAGAAACCCGTTGATTCTATCGATGCCGCCCGTGTGTCCAAGAGCCTGAACATTGTCCTGGACAACATTCAGGACCCGGGCAATCTGGGCACCATTATTCGTTTGGCTGATTGGTTCGGCATTCAGGACATTTTTGCCAGTCGCACGTCAGTCGATGTTTATAACCACAAGGTTGTGCAGGCAACGATGGGAGCCATCGCTCGTGTTAAGGTGCACTATCAAGACTTGGAGGCTCTGTTCGAGGAATATCCTGACCTTAATGTATATGGCACTTTCCTTGACGGTAATGATATCTACCGCAACGAGTTGGGCAAGACTGGATTTGTCGTCTTTGGCAATGAGGGACAGGGTATTGGCGCCAAGGTTGCAAAGCATGTGGACCAGCGGCTGCTTATCCCTAAAGCCAAAACGGCTGGCAGTGAATCGCTCAATGTGGGTGTCGCTGCAGCGATTACCATCAGCGAATTCTTCCGCCGTTAATTCCGTCATCTCTGTTTAATCCGTATCATCCGTTATCCCCGTCATGGCCAAGCAAGTCAACAAGACCACCTACTTCTGCAAGAATTGTGGCAACGAGTCCCCTAAGTGGCTCGGCAAGTGCCCTGCATGCGGCGAGTGGAATACCTATATTGAGGAACCGAAAGCGCCCAAGTCTTCATCGATGCGTTATAACCCTGTGGGCGATACGGGGCATAAGACTCTAGAACCTGTCAAGATTTCGGAAATCCGTGCCGAAGACCAACCACGCATCAACCTGCCGAGCAACGAACTCAACCGTGTGCTAGGTGGAGGACTGGTGCCTGGCAGTATCGTGCTGTTGGGAGGAGAGCCGGGCATCGGCAAATCGACCTTGGTCTTGCAGAATGTGCTACGCATCCGCTCTCGTCGTGTCCTCTATATCTCGGGCGAGGAGAGTCCGCAGCAGTTGCGCATGCGTGCCGACCGCATCGCAGGCGGGCGCATGGACTGTGAGTGCTATCTGCTGTGCGAAACCTCGCTGGATAACATTTTCAACAGCATCCGCAGCTTCCAGCCTGGCCTTATCATTGTTGATTCTATCCAGACCATTGCCCGTGAGCAGTTGGAGAGTGCCCCTGGCAGTGTAACCCAGGTGCGCGAATGTGCTGCCGCCTTCCAGCGCTATGCCAAGGAGACTTATACCCCCGTCATCCTCATTGGTCACATCAACAAGGAAGGAAGCATTGCAGGACCTAAGGTGCTCGAGCACATCGTCGATGCAGTCATACAGTTCGAAGGTGACCGCAATTATCTGTACCGCATCCTGCGACCCATCAAAAACCGTTTCGGTAACACAAGTGAGATTGGCATCTATGAGATGAAAGAGGACGGCCTGCGTGAAGTGACTAATCCCAGTGAATTACTGCTTAGTGACCGTGATGGCGAGTTGTCGGGAACTGCAATCGGTGTGACAATTGATGGTATGCGTCCGTTCCTCATCGAGGTTCAAGCCCTTGCCAGCACTGCAGCCTATGGCACGGCACAACGCTCTGTCACCGGGTTCGACCAGCGCCGCATGAACATGTTGCTTGCCGTTCTAGAAAAAAGACTTGGTTTCAAACTGGCCCAGAAAGACGTTTTCCTCAATATCGTTGGTGGTATTAAGGTTAATGACCCTGCACTTGACCTTGCGGTGATAAGTGCCATTTTGTCATCCAATGTGGACATGGCAATTAATAATAATGTGTGCTTTGCAGGAGAAGTAGGCCTATCGGGCGAAATACGTCAAGTCACCCGATGCGAACAACGAGTGACCGAAGCACAGAAACTTGGTTTTGAAACCATTATTATCCCGAAAAACAACCTGAAAGGTGTCAAACGCGACTCGTGGACCATTAAGGTCGTGGAGGTCGCCCGTGTCGAGGACGCCTTCCGCTTCCTTTTCGGCTAGATTTGAAAAATTCGGTAGGGACTAGTCGAAGTGCTTGTTTTTGCATTTGCAGTCCTTACCGCATCCACACCCGCAGTCGCCACGACCGCGGGTTGTCTTGATGACGCGTCGCAGCACATAGACCAACGCAACGGCAACAATGCCGAGCACCACAATCGTCTGTATGATAGATGAGTCTGTCATTTTCAGCTGTTTGTTACTTAAACCATTCTGGCAATCTGATAAAAGATGAATGATACTAGCCATGCCACGCCAGTAGTATAAACCACTTCAAATGCCACCCATTTCCAACCCGCTTCACGCTTGATGGCGGCCAGCGCTGCAATGCAGGGGAAATACAAGAGGATGAACAGCATGAACGAGTAGGCTACAATCGGGTCAAACACATGTTCACCATTGGGCTTGGTAGCCGACTGCAGTTTCTCTTTCAACGACGTCGATTCCTCGGTGGCATCGCTTTCGCCAGTGTAAAGAACGCCCATTGTCGAAACGACAATCTCCTTGGCAGCGGCACCCGTGAGAACGCTCACACCCATTTGCCAGTTGAAGCCCAGCGGCTCGACCAGAGGCTCGATAGCCTTGCCCATTTGTCCCATGAAGGAGTTCTCAATCTGTTCCTGAGGCGTCTGTCCCTCATGGCGGGGGAAATAGCCCAGTGCCCAGACGATGATTGATGCAGCAAGAATAATGGTTGCCATCTTCTGCAGGTACTGTTTGCCCTTGCTCCACATGTGGATGGTGGCGTTGCGTGCCGTGGGCTTGCGATAGGGAGGCAGCTCCATGACAAACTGTGTCTTGTCATGCTTGAGGATGGTTTTACTCAGCAGGATGGCAGTGAGTGCAGCTATCAGGATACCAATCAGATAGATGCTCATCAGTATCAGTCCTTGATTGGCGGTAAAGAAGGCTGCGACAAGCAATAGATAAGCCGGCAGACGAGCCGAGCATGACATGAACGGTATGGTGAGGATAGTCACGATACGGTCACGTCGGTTCTCTAACGTGCGGGTGGCCATGATGGCGGGCACACCACACCCGAAACCGATGAGGTAGGGGATAAATGACTTGCCGTGAAGTCCCACGCGGTGCATGATGCGGTCCACGATGAAGGCTGCACGTGCCATATAGCCACTGTCTTCCAGCAGTGAGATGCAGAAGAACAGGATTAAAATCTGTGGCAGGAACACCAGCACACCACCCACGCCACCGATGATGCCGTCAACAACCAGGTCCTTCAAGATGCCATCCGGCATCACTTGGCTTATCCAATTGCCAATCCACTCGATGCCTGATTCAATCCACTCTTGAGGATAGGCGCCCAGAGTGAAGGTTGCCTCAAACATCAACCACATCAGCACCAGCAGAATGGGTAATGCCAGCCAGCGGTTTGTCAATAGACGGTCCATTGAGTAGCCGGGTTTGGTATCTCCTGTAGCTCGGTTGGGATTGGGCGTGAGCGCTTCGGCGAGCGCACCTCGCACGAAACCGTATTTCAAGTCGGTTATGATGCTCACAATGTCGCTGTTGAAATCTCGCTCGATGAGTTGGCGCAGTTCAGTGGCTCTGGATTTCACGTTTTCGGCATCGTCCTTATTGTTGAGCAACTCGATGGCATGTTGGTCATTCTCAATGATTTTGAGCACGGTATAGCGGTCCAACTCAGGGCACATATCACCCAATTCCTTAAGGCTGTTTTCGATTAGCTGGCCGTAATTAACATTGTGGTGCAGCGTTTCCTGTTCGCTCTCGTCAATGGCAGCCATCGTTGCTTGAAGCACTTCTTTGACACCATGACCGTTATAGGCGGTCAGCGGGACCATGCGGGCACCCAGCAGGCGGCTCATCATCTCAATGTCAAGAATATCACCGCTTTTTTCCAGTTCATCCCACATGTTCAGAGCTATCACCATGGGAATGTTCATATCCATAATCTGGGTGGTCAGATAAAGGTTGCGCTCCAGATTGCCGGCATCAACGATGTTGAGAATGGCGTCAGGATGGTTGTCGCGGATGTAAGTGCGCACATACATCTCCTCGGGAGAATATTCTGTTAGCGAATAGGTGCCTGGCAGGTCAACCAGTTGCACTTTGCGACCGCCGATGGTGAACCAGCCTTCCTTGCTGTCAACGGTCACACCGCCGTAGTTGCCCACTTTCTCTTTGGCACCGGTCACGCTGTTAAAGAACGATGTCTTGCCGCAATTAGGATTACCGATAAGGGCAACGCGCAGCACATTGTCTGCCATAGGGTCAACGCCCGCCACCTCGGTTTCGACAATGCCACGAAAGGCGTCTTCCATGTCACAGAATTCAGCATCTTTGTCGGTCACCTCGACTTGTGCGGCTTCGCTGTGCCGCAGCGAGATGTGTGATCCCATTATCATGTATTCCACGGGATCCTGCAATGGGGCGTTCTTAAGCACGGTTACCTTGGCACCACGCACAAATCCCATTTCCAACAAGCGCTGGCGAAAAGCGCCGTCTCCCATGACGCGCACCACCTGCACGGTCATGCCCACCGGCTCGTTATCCAGCAATCGTGTGATATTGTTTTTATTATGCTCGTTTTTAATCATGTCGTTTCTATAGAGTTTTTCACGCTGCAAAAATAATTCTCTATATTATCATAAACAATCCCAATTCTTAATGATTTTACCAAAAACCATATCCCCATAAATGGGGATATATCCATTGAAAAATCGAGTCAAAATGGGTTACTATTCACCCAATATGTCCCCACGCAAAGGCGCAAAGACGCTAAGTTTTTTATAATCAATGTCATAAGTTTATCTAAGAAAATCATCTCATGGCTTTAACACATTGCATTGCTGATAGTCATCCTCAGCGGAACAATACTTTATTGTTTTTTAAATCAATATCTTAGCGCCTTTGCGGCTTAGCGTGGGGTTGAGCATCACGGTGATTTGCTGAATAGTTACCAAAATGGCGTTAAATATTAATGAATGTTAAAATTGATAGTTAGATTAAACTTTTTCAGTTGTAATTAGTCTTTATAATGAATTCAATGAAGAATTAATGCTTCAAACGAATAAAACTGACTTTTTCTTAATAATAAAACACTTCAACCTTGTGTCGAACTGCTGACGAAGCATCACTAGACGCAGAACATATAGGTCCCGATTGACTTGCTACGGTCACGGGACTTTTGTTTTTTTCTTTTGGTTGCAATACGGATAATGGTTGTTTCTCTTACATTTTCAGGTAGAATGCGCCTGTCATAGCGACGTATTCGTCGGTGAAGCTGCCGTCACTGTGGGCTATGGTCAGTGTGTCTTCGTGGTAGGGAATGTCTTGACGAGAGAAAAGCCACAGCGTGCGCTTGGGAATAGAGCCTTCAACGGGGATTACTCGAGTAAGGTGACGTACCGGCAATGAGGCAAATGTCGCTGCCTGTATAATCTCGCTTTCGGCATCGGTGGGAGAAATCATCGCCAACTTTCCTCCCTCGTTCAACAGTCTAATTGCACCATCAATGAGCTGGCGGTAGGATAGGGAAGATGTGTGGCGAGCTGTTGTACGTGCTTCGCCAGTGGGTAACACACCATTAGTGAAGAAAGGAGGGTTTGAAATGATAAGATCATAACGATGATGATCAATCATTGAGTTAAAATCAGTTTCAATTGCGCTTAGGCGATTACTCCAGGGGGAATTTTTAAAATTCAGGACAGATTCCATGATGGCTTCGTGGTCGATGTCTATGCCTTTGATAACCGCTTGGGGATTACGTTGTGCCACCATGAGGGCGATGACACCGCAGCCCGTGCCCACATCAAGTACATAATGTGCGTCCTCTACCGGACACCAAGCACCCAACAAAACGCCGTCGGTGCCCACCTTCATTGCCGTGCGGTCGTTCAAGACCTCAAATTGCTTGAAGCGGAATGTTTTCTCTCGTCCCATAATCGTCTGCAAAGATATACTTTTTTAGTTAATTGAAAGCCATTATTCATCAGGCGTCCTAAGCCTAAAACCAGGCATGGCACGGTTTTTGCTAAGTGAAAAGCGCGCTAACGGAGTGAAAAATCACGCATTTAGCATTTTTTCACCAAAAAAAGTGATGCGCGTTACATTTTACATTATAACTTGCAACACTTTTTTAAACATCTACTTAAACTTTTTTAAGATTTGCGTGTCTAAACAACAAACAAAAACTAATATTAACAATGAATTTTAAAACGTAATTTGTCATGAAGAAGTATCGTGTTTTATCAATGGTGGGCATCATGGCGTTAACCGCAGGTTCGCTTTCAGCCCAGGACTACGATGACATCTATTATGATGCCTCAAAGTCTAAGACGGTAGAGATTAAGACCTCTACTCCCGCCAAGACCACTGTGATCTATGGCGATGTTCCCGAGAAGTATAAGGTGGTTGCAGAAGACAACTACCGGATTGAGCGTGACGAGGACGAATACAACCGTCGTGGAGCGTATGACCCAAGCAATATCAACTATGAGGTGGATATCAATGGTGACACAATCTACGAGGAGGCATTCGCCAATACTCGCCGCATCGAGCGCTTCTACAACCCCGATATTGTTATCCTGAGTGATGATAATGATCTGATTGAGCTTTATTATGACGAGTCACCCTCAGTCAATCTGATTATTGGTTCAGACAGCTTCTCGTATTACGGGTGGGATTCTCCGTTCTATAGCTCCTATTATCCCTGGTATACCGGTTGGTACTCTCCCTGGTACACGCCTTGGTACTATCATCGTACGTGGTATCCTCTCTACAATTGGGGTTATGGTTACTACACCTGGTATTCTCCCTTTTATGGATGGGGTGGACCATATTACGGCTACCACTATGGCCATTATTGGTACCCGGGTTATTCATGGGTAGACTCATATCATTATGCCAATTACAACCACAATTATGGTATTGGTGGAAGAAGTCAAAGCCTGAGTGGCAGTCGTATTGGACTGGCCTCTAACCGTAATGGTCGCGACCGAGTAAGCTATGGAGCAGGCACTAACCGCAACCAGATTGCATCTAAAGATGGCAACCGTCCGTCCAACGTAGGAAATGGCCGTCCTGGAGTAGCCACCTCTCGTAATTCTGGTAACATCGGAAATCGCAAATCTGTTGCAACATCCCGCAGCAGCCAGTCGACTTCGCGTCCTTCGGCAACAAGTTCACGCTCCTACAGTGAAGGCACCAGCCGCTCCTACGGTGGCAGCCGCACTTCAGGCAGCACCTATCGCAGCAGCAGTTCTGGCGGCTACAGCGGAGGCAGCAGCAGTCGCAGCTCTGGCGGCTATAGCGGTGGCAGCAGCAGTCGTAGTTCTGGCGGCTATAGCGGTGGCAGCAGCAGTCGCAGTTCCGGCGGCTACAGCAGTGGCAGCAGCAGTCGCAGCTCTGGCGGCGGCAGTCGTGGCGGTTCGTCAGGCGGTGGTGGTGGTCATCGTCGCTGATTGCGCAGCCCTTTCTCACACACACATTATTATTTAATCTAACTGAACTATAAATTTATATCAGCAATGAAGAAGAAAGTTTTTGCCATACTGTTGTGCGGACTTCCTCTAATGATAAACGCACAGGACGCCTTTGATGTCCTGCAGATGTCACAAACCGAACTCCGAGGCACCTCGCGCTTCCAGTCGATGGCGGGGGCCTTCGGAGCCCTCGGAGGCGATCTCTCGGTTCTCACCCAGAATCCTGGTGGTATCGGTGTCTATCGCACATCTGACGTGGGTATCTCAATGGGTGTTGATATCAATAGCACCAAGGCGGGCACTGAAAAGACAAACGATACAAAGTTTAATGTGAACAACGTGGGATACATCGGAGCCATCCGTTTGGATAGCGAGGCTGTGCCCAACTTGAACTTCGGTTTCACCTACAATCGATTGAAGTCCTTTAATCGTCGTTATGTGGGTGGCGTGGGCAACATTTCCACATCGATGAGCAATTTTATTGCCGACCAGTTTGTGAACAATAATCCTAAGGGCCCATTCACCGATGAAGACCTCTATTGGACTAACGACTTCAACCCCTATGATGGCTATGCTCCTTGGGCTGCAGTCACCACCTTCGACATGGAAACTGACAATGGCGGATATGTAGGTATCATTAACGCCAATAACGGATTCATGCAGGGCCTTTACGGTGAAGGCACTAGAGGCGATGCCTACTACGAGGTTATTGAGAGTGGCCATGCCGATGAGTACAATATCGCTTTTGGCGGCAACTTTGCCAACAAGGTGTATTGGGGTCTTGACTTCGGTATCCTTGACCTGGATTACACGAGTAGGCAGAGATATGAGGAGAATCTGATTGATCCGTACATCATGGCTGACGATGAGGACCTCTATGAGAGTGATATCACGAATGTGAATACCGAAGCCAACTGGTACCTGCATAATTATCTGCACAGCAAGGGTACTGGTGTGAACTTCAAGTTCGGTCTTATCTGGCGTCCCATTCAGCAATTGCGCATCGGTGCTGCGTTCCACACGCCCACCTTCTATGACATGCGTGACACCTACTCTGTGTCAGCGAGGTTGAAAGCCTATCATGGTTCCGATTTGCTCTATCGTGCCGATAAGCGCAGCGATGACGGTTACTTCACTTACACGCTCTCGACTCCTTGGCACTTCCTGGGTAGCATTGCGGGTGTAATTGGCCGAAGTGGCATCATCAGCTTGGATTATGAGTACGTTGCCAACCAGACGATGCGTATCGGTGATGACCGCAGGAACAACTATCCCGATGTGACCTACAATGTCAAGGACTACTTTAAGCCTACACACATCATCCGCGTAGGTGGCGAGTATCGCGTCAATCCTAACTGGAGCTTGCGTGCCGGCTACAGCTATCAGAGCACTCAGGTCAAGGAAGGTGTGGACAAATATGATTACAACATCGCAACTGTGGGCACCAATCCTACCTACCAGTATGACAACAGTGTACATCACATCACCTGCGGTGTGGGTTACCATTACAAATCATTCTACACCGATTTGGCTTATGTACACAAGATTCGCAATAGTGTTTACAATGCTTTTTCGCCCATCAACGATGAGTATGGGTATGAGCCTAATGTAAGCGCCGATGTGATTGACCACAACAATCGTGTATCTTTCACCTTAGGTGTTAGATTCTAATCAAGATTTTCAACCCGGAAATTACGTTTATAGAAATTCGTTGAAACGCTGGCAATGCACGGTGATCGTGCGTTGCCAGTTTTTTTTATGCGATATGGCCTATTGTTGTGAAGTAATGGTGATGACAGCATATTCCGAACTGGTGCCAATGCGGAATTTACCGCCCCAGATGCCGATGCCTGAACTGACATAGTAATCAGTCTTGCCGCGTTTCCATGAGCCGTAATCACACTCATACATCTTTTTGGTTACCCAATTCAGGGGCCATACCTGTCCACGATGCGTGTGACCGCTCAGTTGCAGGTCCACACCATTGTGTTCAGCTTCTTCGAGATGATAAGGCTGATGGTCGAGCAGGATGACATAGTTGTCACGGGGGACTTCTTTCATGAGCTGTTCTACGCTCTTGCGGTGCTGGTTGCTGCGGTCATCGCGCCCCACGATGGTCACGTTGCTGATGGTTGTGATGCTGTCTCGCAGCAGATTAATTCCGCTTTGCTGGATGAGGTCTATCGCCTTGTTGATTCCCGTGATGTACTCGTGGTTACCCAGACATGCTATGACGGGGGCTTTGAAGCGCCGCAATTCTTCGGTAGTGCCTTGCTCCTTCAACGGGCGCACATTGCCGTCAATCAGGTCTCCAGCGATAAGAATCATGTCGGGATGTTCGTTATTAATCATGTCAACCCAACGTCCGACCTCGGCACATCGATTATGGAATCCCGCATGCAGGTCGCTCACCATGACGATTTTAAGCGGCCGTTCCAGTGGTTTCTCGGTTGTGAGGTTGATTTCCTGGCGCTGTTTATTGTGGTAGTGGATATTACCAGCGATAAAGGTGACCAGCATCACGCCCGTCAGTACGATTGAGGTGATAGCGTTGCCCTTGAGCCATGCGGCGGGTATCAGATGTACCATCCTGCCAACGTCGAGAAGCAAAAACGCCATAAGCAAGTAGAACATGATGATTAGCCACGAGTTGCCAATCTCATACATTGCAGTTGCCATGTTTAACGGCAAACCGTCGCTCTTGAACTGCAATACCATGCACGCCAAAGCGGCTAACATAATCAGTAGAATTGTAATCTTGACTGGCGTGGAAAAAGGTAGCACACGCCAAACGTGCCATGATACATAACTCTGCATCAAGAGCATCACGCCCAGGGCAACTAACATGAACTTTATCATCAGATAATACAAGAATTGGTGTTTGGAGCGCAAAATTACAAAAAAATGGGACGATACATGGATGGCATTTCAGTATAAATCACTATTTTTGCATTTTTAATACTTCAATAGGCAACAATGAAGGAAAAAGAACTACTGCAGACCGTCAAGGCACGCATGGGCATCGAGGCGCTCAATGACATGCAACGGCAGGCATTGGAAGGGTGGAAGTCGGGTAGAGGAGACCTGGTGCTGTACTCTCCGACAGGCACAGGCAAAACCCTCGCTTTTGTTCTGTGTGTGCTTCAGGCACTCAAGCCTCCCATGCAGCAGCTGCAGGCCGTGGTGATGTCGCCCTCGAGAGAACTGGTCATTCAGACTGCTGAGATTCTTCGCTCACTCGCCGAGGGGTACAAGGTCACGCCGTGTTATGGCGGTCATGATGTCGCCGACGAGAAAGCGTCGCTCACGGTCACGCCCGACGTAATCGTTGCCACGCCAGGCCGCCTGCTGGACCACCACAAGCGCGGTCATATTGACTTGCACGGCACACGCCTCCTGGTGCTCGATGAGATGGACAAGGCGCTCGAACTGGGATTCGAGGAGGAGATGCGGCAGCTGTTGAAGCAGATGCCACACATCAACCGCCGCATCCTGGCATCAGCCACTGTCCTTGATGTAGTTCCCGAGTATGTGCGCCTTAACAATCCATTCGTCCTCAATGTCTTGGAAAAAGATGAGCAGCCTGCCAACCGCATTAAAGTGTGGCAAGTCAAATCACTGGACAAGGACAAGCTCAACACCCTGCGCGAGTTGCTGCTGAGCCTTGATGGTGAAAAGACCATCGTTTTTGCCAACTTCCGTGAGAGTGTTGAACGCATCCACCAGGCACTTAACAAGTGCAGAATTGAGGCTGGCATTTATCATGGCGCTATGGACCAGCAGGAGCGCGAATGTGCCGTTGCCATGCTCAACAACGGCAGTATTAACGTGTTGGTATCGACCGATTTGGCTTCGCGAGGCCTGGACATCGATACCGTTGCCCACATTGTGCATTACCACCTGCCGGTGAGTCAGCAGGCATACATCCACCGCAACGGCCGGACGGCACGCGTCGATGCCACCGGGCAGGCTTACGTCATCACCGCTCCCGACGAAGCCCTGCCTAACTGGGTTTCCATCGATGAGCCTTTTGTGATGCATCCTGCAGCCAGAATGGCAAAACCTGCTATGACAACGCTCTATTTCCAGGCTGGCAAGAAAGAAAAGCTCTCCCGTGGCGACATTATGGGGTTTATCGCCAACAATGGCGGCATTCCAGCCGGCGACATTGGCCGCATCGACGTCCGTGACCACTATGCGATTGCCGCTGTGCCGCGCTCTCGGGGCTCAGAGGTCCTGAAACGCTTGCAGGCGGCTAAAATCAAGGGCAAGAAAGTCAGGATATCAATTAAATCGGCTACGCCTTAGCCACTGAATGGAGTGCAGGCCGTCAGGATTCCTGATTTTCCAACAATCGGATAATAAATTACGTCATCAATCGTTTAACATTATATACCTTAAACTTAAATCAAGCTATAGCAACAACTATGAAACCTGAAGAAAGAAAACGCGACATCTATTTCCTGAAACTGCTGTCACGCAGTTTCCCGAATGTAGCAACCGCCAGCACCGAGATTATCAATCTCGAGGCTATCCTCAACCTCCCAAAGGGAACGGAGCACTTCCTTGCCGACCTGCACGGTGAGTACCTGGCTTTCCAGCATGTGCTACGCAATGCCAGTGGTAGGATTAAGCGTAAGGTGAGCACAATCTTCAATGACTCTCTTAGCGCCCGTGAGCAGAAGGACCTGTGTACCCTCATTTACTATCCAGCCGAGAAGTTGGAGCTGGTAAAGGATGAGATTAAAGAAAAGGAAGATTTGGACGACTGGTACTTTATCACCATCAACCGATTGGTGAGGGTATGCCGCCACGTTTCGTCAAAATACAGCCGTTCCAAGGTTCACAAGGCATTGCCCCGGGATTTCTCTTATATCATCCAGGAGCTGTTGCACGAGCGCAGCAGTGACCCCAACAAGCAGGCTTATGTCGATGTGATTATCAAGACCATCATTTCTACACATCGTGTAGATGAATTCATCATCGCTATGTGTAACCTGATTCAGCAGTTGACCATTGATATGTTGCACCTCTTGGGCGACGTCTATGATCGTGGTCCTAGCCCTGATAAAATCATGGATATCCTGTGCAACTACCACAATTTTGATATTCAGTGGGGCAACCATGACATCCTGTGGATGGGTGCCGCTGCCGGTAACGATTGCAGCATTGCCAACGTGCTGCGTATCGCCCTGCGCTATGGCAACCACGGTGTGCTCGAGGACGGCTACGGCATCAACCTGTTGCCGCTGGCGACCTTTGCCATGGACACCTATGCCAACGACCCCTGCGAGCGCTTCCTGCCCAAGGACGGCAGCGCCAAGGATCCCGAGCGTGCCCGCACGGCACAACTCGTGGCACAGATGCACAAGGCCATCAGCATTATCCAGTTCAAACTCGAAGCTGCTGCCATCAAACGTCGTCCCGACTTTAACATGAAGGACCGCCTGTTGCTCGACAAGATGGACCTCAAGAAGGGTGTCATCAAAATCAAGGGCAAGGAATACGAGCTGCTCGACACCAATTTCCCGACGGTGGACCCCAAGCATCCTTTCAAACTCACGCCCGAGGAGGAGTCTATCGTGACCAAGCTCCACCAGTCATTCACCGAGAGCGACAAGTTGCGCAAGCACATGAAGTGCCTCTTCGGCAACGGGTGCCTGTACACCATTACCAACGGTAACCTGCTCTATCATGCCTCCATACCCCTGAACGAGGATGGCACTTTGAAGGATGTGGATATACGTGGCGAGAAATTCCACGGCAAGGCACTGTTAAAACGGGCTGGCAACCTCATTCGCTCGGCATACTTCGGCTGTGAGGACCCCGAAGAACGTGCCTTTGCGCTTGACTATGTTTGGTATCTGTGGTGTGGCCCCGATTCTCCTGCATTCGACAAGAGCAAGATGGCAACATTTGAGCGCTATTTCATTGCCGACAAGGAAACCCACAAGGAAATCAAGGGTGCCTATTACGCAATGCGTGATAATCCCCAGGTTGTCGATATGATTCTTGACGAGTTCGGTGTTGAAGGTGAGCATCGTCACATTATCAACGGCCATGTGCCCGTCAAGACCATTAAGGGCGAGAATCCCATCAAGGCTGGTGGCAAACTCATGGTGATTGACGGCGGCTTCTCCAAGGCCTATCAGCCCGAGACAGGTATTGCCGGTTATACGTTGGTATACCACTCCCAGGGTTTTGAGCTGGTTCAGCATGAACCGTTCTCATCGATTGACGAAGCCGTACGCCTCGGCCAGGACATCAAGTCCACGCGCAACATCGTCGAGCACACCCATCAACGCATTCTTGTAAACGATACCGACATCGGTACCGAACTCAAGTCCCAAATCGAGGACCTCAAGGAACTTCTCGACGCCTACCGCTCCGGCGACATCAAGGAACGCAACATCCGCCCCATTACCAACAAACGCTAGAGTACCGATAGTATAGATATTCAAAAGCATTAAAACGGTTTGTGCCCATCACAGACCGTTTTTTGCTTATTTAAACATCGAATGACCGCGATAATTGCCTTGTTTAGGTAAGGATATGGTTATCTTTTTTATGTGATAATGATGTGTTTTAAAAAAAATTGCTATATTTGCAGGTTGTAAAGAGAAGATTATTCACATTATTTATTTAATATACTTTAAAAGATGAAAAAGACTTTGTGTTTATTACTGAGTGCAATGTTGATGTTTGGCATCACGGGTTGTGATTCAATGAACAATGCCACTAAGGGTGGTTTGATCGGTGCTGGTGGCGGTGGCGCCCTCGGCGCAGGTATCGGCGCTCTCATTGGCAAGGGCAAGGGTGCTGCCATCGGTGGTGCTATTGGTGCTGTAGCTGGCGGTGTTGCCGGCACGCTCATCGGCAAGAAGATGGACAAGCAGGCTCGTGAATTGCGTGAAATCGCTGGTGCACAGGTTGACACCGTAACCGACGTGAACGGTTTTGAGGGCATCAAGGTGACCTTTGACAATGGTATCCTGTTTGGCTTCAACAGCTCTAAGCTGGGCAATGACGCCAAGGCTTCCCTCAACAAGTTTGCCAACTCGCTGCTCAACAATCCGCAGACCGATGTGCAGATTTACGGTCACACCGACAACGTGGGCACACGTGCCGCCAACGAGAAGGTGTCAGCCGCCCGCGCTACCGAGGTGATGAACTACCTGACCAACGCCGGCGTTGCCAAGTCGCGCCTGACGAGCCGTGGCCTGGCATACGACTATCCCGTTGCCAGCAACGACACCGAGGCGGGCCGCGCCCAGAACCGTCGTGTTGAAATCTACATCACGGCTAACGAGGAGATGGTGAAGGCTGCCCAGGACGGCACGCTCGAGTAATTTACTATTTTCCGTAAGATTCATTGCGGGCGCTCATCCTAGTGATGGGCGCTCGTCTTTTGTGTCAAGTTGTTTATTAATAGTCACTTCCGTTGAGCGCCGATTTGAGTTTTGGAAAACTTTTTTGTGTTGTCAAATTTTCAAACCATTGAAAAACAGAAGATTATGAAAATTAAATAAATACTTTAGAAAATCAGCCGGAAATTTTGTTATTCAAAAATATCATATTACCTTTGCGTGGTTTTTCGCCACTGTTGCGATTACCCTATAAATAACCTTAACATTATTACTTAGGAAATTACTTAATTACAACAAGATAGCAATGGAACCAAACACTTACACTTATCAACAGGCATACGAAGCCTCGTTGAAGTACTTTGACGGCGATGAACTTGCCGCCAGGGTATGGGCAACGAAGTATGCCTTGAAAGACTCATTTGGGCATCTATATGAATTAACACCCGATGACATGCATCGTCGCATCGCGCGTGAGATAGCCCGCATCGAGAACAAGTATCCCAACCCGATGAGCGAGAACCGCTTGTTTGACCTGATGAGCCACTTCCGTTATATCGTGCCGCAGGGTAGCCCCATGGCGGGTATCGGCAACAACTTCCAGGTGGGCTCGCTGAGCAACTGCTTCGTTGTGGGACTTGACGGCGAACCCGACAGCTACGGCGGAATTCTCAAGATTGACGAGGAGCAGGTGCAGCTGATGAAGCGCCGTGGTGGCGTGGGTCATGACCTGTCGCACATCCGTCCCAAGGGCTCTCCGGTCAAGAACAGCGCTTTGACCTCTACAGGACTTGTGCCCTTCATGGTGCGTTACAGCAACAGTACCCGTGAGGTGGCGCAGGACGGCCGCCGTGGTGCCCTAATGCTCACGGTAAGCATCAAGCACCCCGATGCCGAATCGTTTATCGATGCCAAGATGGAAGAGGGCAAAGTGACTGGTGCCAACGTATCGGTACGCATCGACGATGACTTCATGCGGGCCGCAGTCGAGGGCAAGCCCTATCACCAGCAATATCCTGTCGAGAGCGACAAGCCTATTTATGAGCAAGAAACAGACGCTGCACGCCTGTGGGCTAAAATTGTCCACAACGCATGGAAGAGCGCAGAGCCTGGCATCCTCTTCTGGGACACCATCACCCGCGAATCGGTGCCCGACTGCTATGCCGACCTGGGCTTCAAGACCATCTCGACCAACCCGTGCGGAGAAATTCCGCTGTGCCCCTACGACAGCTGCCGCCTCATCGCCATCAACCTTTACAGCTATGTAAAGAATCCCTTCACGCCTGAGGCTTATTTTGACTTTGACCTCTTTGCTGAGCATGTGGCTTGTGCCCAGCGCATGATGGATGACATCATTGACCTGGAAATGGAAAAGATTGAGAAAATCCTTGACAAGGTGAAATCCGACCCCGAGACCAGTGAGGTGAAAACCACTGAGATGAACTTGTGGAACAAAATTCGTAACAAGACGCTCAAGGGGCGCCGCACAGGCGTGGGCACCACAGGCGAAGGCGACATGATTGCCGCCATGGGACTGCGCTACGGCACTCCCGAAGCCACCGAATTCTCGGTAAGCGTTCATCGCGCACTGGCACTGGCTGCCTATGGCTCATCGGTGCAGATGGCTAAGGAGCGTGGCGCATTTGAGATTTATGACGCCAAGCGTGAGGAAAACAATCCCTATATTAACCGTATCCGCGAAGCAGATCCGAAACTCTATGATGAAATGGTGAAGTATGGCCGCCGCAACATCGCTTGCCTGACCATCGCACCGACTGGAACGACCAGCCTGCTGACGCAGACGACTTCGGGCATCGAACCCGTGTTCATGCCGGTGTATAAGCGCCGCCGCAAGGTCAATCCCAGCGACAAGGACGTCCATGTTGACCTGGTGGACGAGAACGGCGATTCGTTCGAGGAATTTATCGTCTATCACCACAAGCTGGTCACCTGGATGAACACTAACAACATTCCCGTGCGCCGTGACTATACACAAGAAGAGCTGAATGCCATCGTTGAGAAATCGCCTTACTACAAGGCTACAGCCAATGACGTGGACTGGGTCAACAAGGTGAGGATGCAGGGCGAGGTGCAGAAGTGGGTGGACCACAGCATCAGCGTGACCATCAACCTGCCCAATGACATCAGCGAGGAAATGGTCAATAAACTCTATGTCGAGGCTTGGCGCAGCGGCTGCAAGGGCTGCACGGTCTATCGCGACGGCTCGCGCACGGGCGTTCTCGTGGCATTGAGCGACAACGACAAAAAGAAGGAAAAAGAGAAAGAGGCTGCTGCCAACGAGGAACAGGCAGCCCGCTACATCGCACAGGAGGAACACATCCTGAAGCGCCCCGTGGAGCTGGAGGCCGACGTTGTGCGTTTCCAGAACAAGAAGGAGAAGTGGATTGCCTTTATCGGCTTGATAGACGGTCGCCCCTATGAAATCTTCACCGGTATCGCCGATGACGACGAGGGTATCTTCTGCCCCAAGTCGGTCACCAAGGGTAAAATCATCAAGGCGGTAGGCGAGGATGGCGTGAAGCGCTATGACTTCCAGTTTATCAACAAACGCGGTTTCAAGACCACCATCGAGGGCCTGAGCGAGAAGTTCAACCCCGAGTTCTGGAATTATGCCAAACTCATCAGCGGCGTGCTGCGCTACGGTATGCCTATTCCCCAGGTGCTCAAACTGGTGAGCAGTCTGGAACTTGACAGCCAGTCCATCAACACCTGGAAAATGGGTGTCGAGCGTGCCCTTAAGCGTTACATCCACAATGGTGAGGCTGCTGCTGAGCGCTGTCCCAATTGTGGCCAAGACACCCTAGTTTATCAGGAGGGTTGTCTTATCTGCACCAACTGCGGCACCTCTCGCTGCGGTTAATCAGACGATATTAAGTTAGGCAAAATACGTTGTCATGTGGTGTGCCCTATCTAAGCGATGATAGGGTGCACCTTGTCTTTATATTAACCAAATTCAACATTTTAACTACCATTATGACACGATTCAGATTTTTATTTTTGTTCATTGTCGCATCGTTTTCGATGTCGCTTTGTGCCGTCAACAGTTCCGATGTGCAGATGCTGGCAACGGCAAAGCGTGTTCTCAAATCCAGCCGCCCCATTGAGCAGGTGGCTTATTATCCGGGCATGGCTGTCTATCGCCAGGCGGGTGGGGGATTTGCCATTATCTCCAACAACGGGGTAACGCCAACTGTTCTGGCTTATTCCCAATCCGGTGACTTGGATCTCTCACAGAACAATCCTGGCTTCAACTGGTGGTTGAATGCCACTAGAAAGGTGATGATTCGGTCAGTCCCCTTGCGCGAGACCACCAAGCCTGACCCTAACCGTTTTCCGACCTCGGTGCAGCCACTCTTGACTACCGCGTGGGGACAACGTGAGCCATTCAAGTTCATGTGCCCGTTTGATAGCTATGTGTCTGACCAAAGCTTGTATGGGACTTACACACCCGAATCCGGGCATTTCTCTGTGGGATGTGGTCCACTGGCAATGGCTCAGTATATGAATTTCTACAAGTTTCCCAAGCATGGTGTTGGCGAAGAATCGGTCGAAGTGAAATACGACCAGGGCAATGTCACGCTGCATGTGGATTTTGAATCTGCCACCTACGATTGGGACAACATGATTGACGATTATGAGGGCGAATACACAGAGCAACAGGGCAAGGCGGTTGCCCAGTTGTGTTATCATTGTGGTGTTGCGGCTCAGACGACCTGGAATAGTTTTGGTGGTGGCACAAACGATGAGCGAATACTTAACGCATTCATCAAGCACTTCAACTACAATGACACAGCCCACTACATTCCGCGTTCACGTTATGATGGACCCACATGGATGGAAATGGTTTACAGCATTTTGTCATCAGGTAACCCGATTCTTTATTCAGCCAAGGACATTAACCTTGAAGCTGGCATCCTTGCGGGCCACAATTTCATCATCGACGGATATGACGAGAATGGCCTGGTTCATGTGAATTGGGGCTGGTATGGCATCGAAAACGGCTATTTTGATATTGCACTGCTCAACGTGCTGCAGTACACCTATGACGACTGGCAGGCAATGTACGTCGGGCTCTATCCCAACCGCGCCCACCTTACGGGTGACGTCAATGGTGACGGTGAGGTCAATATCGACGACCTGACTGCCCTTGTTGACTTGCTCTTGAGTGGCGACAATGGAAACGATGCTGCCGATGTCAATGAAGATGGACTCGTCAACATCGATGACCTGACAGCACTTATCGACAAGCTGCTGTCTGATGAATAATGATTGTTATTACCCGCAGTCCCAGCAGTAGTAAGTGAGGGAAAAGTCGCGCGCGGCGAGGTCATCACTATTGATGAAGACGAAACCGCTGCCCATGTCTCCCCACATGACTAGTGCTTGATTGCTGGCGAGGGAATACTGAGAATCCAATTGGAACAAGAGCGTGTCGTGGCGTTGAATGTCACGGCGCGCTTCTTCTTGGCTATAGACGGGATAGCCCAGCATCTGGTGGCTGGGGCGTTTCATCCCCAGGCTCTTCTCAAAAAACAAGCAATCGTCATTGCCCAGGTATTCATACCACATCTTGTCGCCGTGCTTCACACCGGAGATTTCCTCGACAATGTCAAAGAACATGCGGTTGAAATGGCCGTCACTCACGCTCGTGGTTGTAGTTTCACACACCACGTCGATGGCAACTTCGCGTTTGACGGGTGTGAGCATGTCATCGACATTGTCATGCGTGGGTACAGCAGCGGGATCGGCATTTTCACCGATGGTCTCATGATAAACAATCTTGAATCCCTTGCCATCATCAACATAGTTGCCGCGGCAGCCATACATCAGTTCAGGGTTGAGGCTGATGAACCACTGCAGCATCCCATATTCGGGCAGAGGCGCTTGCAGCCCCGCTTGTGCACAATTAATTTGCATGAGCATGAGCATGGGCTTGCCCTGTTCATCGACAGGATAATCTTTGCCGACGGGCCAATAGGGTTTGCCGCCGATTTTGCTCCCAAGCGCTTCGGGCACGCGTTCCTCGTTGAGAATCAGACGGTAGTGGTCACGCTCACTCCTTTTCTTGATTTCATCGGCAATCCTTATTGCCATCTCACTTGCTTGTTTCATATCATCCCTTATTGATTCTCAAAAGAGCTAACTCCTAACTCCTCACTTCTAACTTCTAACTCGCATAATAGCCCTCGATGTTGTTGATGCAGGGGCAGGCGCGACTGTCGAGGATGCGGATACGCCACTCTTTGGCCGTTTTCTCGTGGAAACGCACGATACGCTTATAACCGATGGTTGTCGTTTCCTCATCGACGAGAACAGGTACCCATTTACCACAGCAAGTCTTATATTCGATGACAAACGACTTAACGCGCTGGCCAAGGGGGATATACTCTTGTAGCATAATCCGATTGAGGGTGACGTCCTTTTTGGTCTTGATTACAATATCGGCAGTAAGGACACCGTCCTTGGATGCCCAGTAAGTTTCCCAATTATTGTCACCAATCTTGCTGGCGCTAAAAGATTTATTGCGCGTATCACTGGCAGTGAATTTGGCGCCCGCCAACAGGTTTGTGCCTAATTCACGGGTAATCCGTTCATGCCATTGAACGGCAGTTGCCGAGTCAATGGGGTGGATAAGGCCCTCGCGATTAACGGGGAAGTTCAGCAGGAATGTGCTATTGTGGCCCACGCTGCGATAGTACAGGTCCATCAGCTGGTCAACACTTTTCACCAGGTTATCTTCATTCTCGTGGTAGAACCATCCCGGGCGAATTGAAGTGTCACATTCGCTGGCGCACCACGCGTCACCATCGGCATGACCAGATTGCAGCTCCTCGTATTGCGGATAGCCAGGATACACCTCATTGATGCGTAAAAAAGCCCAATTCGTGGGATTGGCAAACCCTTTTTCGTTGCCCACCCAACGGCATCCGGGACCTCCATCCGAGAAGATGACGGCACCAGGCTGCAGACGGTTGACAATGCCCCAAGCCTTGGGGTAGTTGTAATAGGTACTGCGGTCAATCTCACGTTTCTCACTGGCACCGCCATACCATCCGTCACCACCGTTTGCGCCGTCAAACCACACTTCAAAGATGTCGCCATACTGCGTCATCAGTTCTTCCAGCTGGTTATAGTAATAGGTCACATACTCTGCAGTGCCGTAGCTGGCTTGATGCCTGTCCCATGGCGATAGATACACACCGAAGCGAATTCCGTACTTCTTGCAGGCATTAGACAGTTCCCGCACTACGTCACGCTTAAAGGGAGAGCTGGCCACACTATAGTCGGTATATCGTGAGGGCCACAGGCAGAAACCGTCGTGGTGCTTGCAGGTGAGAATCACGCCATTCATTCCCGCCTTTGCAAGGGTCTGCACCCACTGTTCGCAATCGAGTCGGGTAGGGTTGAAGGCTTCGGCAGGTGTGTCCCCGTATCCCCATTCCTTGTCAGTAAAAGTATTAGGTCCGAAGTGGATAAACGCATACGTTTCCAACTGTTGCCATGCCACCTGCTGCGCCGTTGGCACAGGATAACAAGGTTCTGGAGCCAAACTGTTATCGGCCTTAACGATGCCCGTATTGAGCAGCAGGGTCATTCCCATTGTGATTATTAATCGTTTCATTTTGATGATTGTATTGATTATGTTGTTTTTGCAAATTTACGCAGTTTTTCTGACAATAAGCAGGACATTTGTCTTTTTTTTGTATTTTTGCAACAATTCCCGTACCTTGAACCATGTGCTGCAAAGGCGCTCATCACCGTTTTTCTATACTATGACGAGATTTCTGAAATATTGCTTTTTAATGGTTTTGGCCATTTCACCCTTAGATGCCGGTGCACACACAATCATGGGCGATTTGAATGGTGATGGGAAAGTAGGCATTCCTGACATTACAGCCCTAGTTGATTACCTATTGTTCAAAGACTCATCACATGAGTTCATTGTGTCTGCCGATGTTTCCAAGGACAGAATCATAGATATTGTAGACTTAACTATCTTGATAGATTATGTACTCCATGATGTTCCCGTTCAGCCTCTTGAGCCTGAACAGGTGTCGTTCACTCTGCTGCATCTGAGCGACTCACATGGATATGCCGAGGGGCTCAATCAAGCGATAAGGGAACTTGAAGATAATAGCATCGATGCTTTGTTGTTTACTGGGGACTGGACAAGGCACGCCATCGAAGGCCGGACCGCAATCACTACAACCGCGACAGCAACAGCTTTTAATGAGATTAAATCCAAGTATGGGAACCGTTTCCTCATGCTGGCGGGCAACCATGATGTTTACGACAATAAAACTGTTGGGCAAACACAATCTGGTGCGACAGCTGCAATCAAGGGCTGGATGGCTAACAGTGATGTGAATTGGGGTGACGATAGCGGCATGGCATCATATTGGTACAAGGACTATAGTTTGACGTCAACACGCAAGTTGAGAATCATTGCACTGGATCAGTATGAAACGACCAATGTCGGAAAGCCTATAGGTGACTGGAACTATCAGCCTATTTACTCACAAGCTCAGATTGACTGGTTGATTGCACGCTTGAAAGAGTTGTCTGCCGATGATTATCTGATTATTGCCTTGCATGAACCGGCATACAATGATACCAGTGGTGGGGTGAATACCATGGAAGCAGTCGCTATGGCAGATGATAACTTGTGGTGCAGCGCAGATTTTTCCAAGTTTAATTACCGTGGGGCAGAAGAATGCCGCAATCTCTTGCCGAATATAATGCGTAACTACTTGAACAGTCAATCTGAATGCTGGCAACACATCAATCTGGACATGGATACCACAACGATTACGGTCAATGCTGATTTCCATGGCAATACTCCCTGCCATTTCCTTTTCTACATCGGCGGACACCGACATTGCGATATCGTTCACGAGCTGCCGCTTGTAGACAATTACGGGCATGCAACAGGCTTTGACCAACAGATGATGTTGCATATTGCTGCTGCCGACTGGACTGTACCGTCAAGCAAGGACGATGACCTGCTGATAGAATATGAAGATGCAAGCCGATATGAAAAAAACGGTTATTTGAAAGCCGACGAGAATGACCCGGATTACCGAATCAATAAGGTTGTTATAAATTTCACGAGTCGTCAAGTGACATTGTTGCGCATCGGCGCCACACACACCCATCATGGTACTGTGCGTGATGCGTTTGAATTCAGTTTCACAAACTGAAGTAACAATACATAATTTCCTTTATTGATGTTTTTTTTGTACATTTGCAAAATTGAAATAACCTGAAACATTTACTTATAAATATTATCAATTATGAAAAGAAGAATCCTTTTATCATTTTTAATGTGTTTGACAGCAGTGTGCTTGTTATCGTTCACTGCCGATGTCGAGTATCAACGTGGTGATGTAAACCACGATGGTAACGTGAGCGTAGCAGATGTATCTAGTTTAATAGATTATCTATTGTATGGAACATGGAACGATGATCCCGTTAACCCTGAACTGCAAGATGAGACAATTACGGTCAACGGCGTGTCCTTTAAAATGGTTGCTGTCGAGGGGGGCACATTCATGATGGGTGCCGCAGATGATGACCCTGAAGCATATGATGTTGAAAAGCCTGCACACCAAGTGACCCTGTCTTCATATTATATTGCTGAGACTGAGGTAACCCAAGCTTTGTGGGTGGCAGTCATGGGTAGTAACCCTAGTACTTACAGGTTCGATTTGAGGCGTCCTGTAGAAACTGTTTCATGGGATGACTGCCAAGAGTTCATTGCCAAATTAAATGAATTGACAGGCAAACAATTCCGCCTGCCAACTGAAGCCGAATGGGAATTTGCTGCCCGTGGCGGGAACAAAAGCCTTGGTTATAAATATGCAGGCAGCGATACTTTGGAAGATGTAGCGTGGTGCATATATAATTCTAATGATGAGGTTCCGACGCATGTCGTTGCTACCTTGGCTCCGAATGAGTTGGGCGTCTATGACATGTGCGGAAACGTGTATGAATATTGTCAAGACATATATGGCCCCTACAGTAGCGAGGCTCAAATAGACCCAATCGGAGCTACTTCAGGCGATAGTCGTGTGGTTCGTGGTGGCTACTGGGGCGACATAGATACCAGAAATTACTGCTTGAGTATGCGAGGCGGAGGCCCGCAAGATTATGCACATGAATCTAGTGGCTTGCGTCTTGCTCTCTAATTACAAACAGTTAGACTAAAACTGCATGTTTAAACCGCCCTCTGCTCATGATATTAAAAGCAGAGGGCGGTTTATTATGATTTTGAATGACGGGTTATACCAGTTTGACGGTGTCGCCGAGGGTGACTTTCTGTTGCTTGTAAAGAAGGCCGAGGGCTTTCTTGAAGTCTTTCTTGCTGCAATTAAAGGTTTTGTTGATATCCTCGGGATCGCTCTTGTCGGTGAACGCCATCTCGCCATTGTGGGCGCCAAGGTAGTCGAGGATGCGGTCAGCGAGGTCATCGACACGCATTTTCTCGATTTTGGCAAGGGTGACATCAATTTTGCCATCGGGACGCACCTGCTTGACAAAAGCCGTGAAACGGTCACCGATATTGACGTCCTGATAGGTCTCGTTCTGGTAAATCTGTCCCCAATGGGCATTGTTGATGATGACACGGTATCCCAGGTCGCTACGCTGCACCACGAGAACTTCCACCTTCTCGCGGTGGTAGTATTCAGGCTCGCTCTGGTTAAGGAACTTGGCAAGCTTGGCGCTGGCGACGATGCGCTGACTGGCTGGGTCTAGATAAACACGCACGATATAGCTGCGACCAGCCTGCATATCAACCCGTTGCTCGCTGAATGGCACCAATAGGTCCTTGGCAGCCAGTCCCCAGTCCAGGAAAGCGCCCACCTTGTTCACGGCCTTGACGCGCATCAGAGCGAAGTCACCGACCACGGCATGAGGGGCCTCGGTAGTCGCAACAGGACGGTTCTCGCTGTCGTTATAGACAAAGACCTTGATGTCATCACCTACTTTCATCTCGGGCGTGAGATAACGCTTTGGCAATAACACCTCATGGGTGTCCTCATCAATGAGATATGCGCCAAAATCCACCATGCGGTTGATGCGCAGGTTATTATATTCTCCTATCTTCATAATTCTTGTTTGTTGTTTTTAGTTGGCAGAAGGTGCTTCAGACGACTTACAACTGGCAACTTTTTTGCAAAGTTCGTCAAAAAAATCCATTTATCAAGTTGCTTTTTAGCATTTTTATTGTACCTTAGCGAGATTTAAAACGTCAGACTTAGCCTTTATATAATGAAAACGAAGAATATTTCTCTGTTTATTGTGCTGTTAATCACTGCTTTGCTTTCATCTTGCAATAAAGCGGATAAAGGTCAGGGTGGTAATAGCAGATCAGCTGTAACGGTAAAATCGCAGCGCCTAAATGACACATCGGCATTCACTATGGCAAATGGTGTGCGTTGCACCATTACTGCCGACGCAACAATTGAGTATCCTGTCAGCGATGGCAATGGTGTCGCTTTGGATAGTCTGCAACGCTTGTTTTCCGCTTATGTGCTTGAGTCGGGCGATTCATTGGCATTGAAGGATGCCATGCGCCAAGTTGTTACCAACAGCATGCACCAATATGATTTCATGGCAGAACCCGTGAGTGCCGATGAAGCTGACGAGGCGCCAAATGCTGAACAAACCACGCTCAAGTATGCTACCAGCACACGCATCACACCCGTCTATAACAAGAATGGCGTGGTGACCTTTGAGCGTGTCGATGTTGTAAAAAAGAATGACAAAGTGACTTCGGTAACCCACCGCTACTACAGTTTTGACGTTGAGACGCAAACATATATCGATGTGAACCGTCTGTTCCGTGAAGATGCCGTTGCCGACGTTTGCCAATTACTGAAACAGCAGTTGCTCAAGCAAAACAATGCCACCGGCAACGAGCAATTAAACGATTTGGGTTACTTCAATGTTGAAAACATTACAGTCTCGCGCAATTTCTACTTTGACGACAAGGGCGTGACTTGGAGTTACCTGCCCAATGAACTGGCGGTAGAGGCAGTGGGTGAGCCTAAAATTACAATACCTTACAGTGACTTAAAGGACTATCTGTGTGACGATAGCATCATTCAACGGTTTTAAACTTTTAGGCAACAACCAGAGAAACCAGGGACCAGAAACCAGAAACTAAATGGAACATATCCTCAAGTATTTCCCCGAACTGACCGAGACACAGCGCAATCAGATGGCTGCTCTGGAAACTCTATATCCCGAGTGGAACGCCAAGATTAACGTCATTTCCCGCAAGGACATTGATAACTTGGAGGTGAATCACATTCTTCATTCCTTGGGCATCATCAAGTTTGTCAAGTTTACGCCTAGCACACGGGTAATGGACCTGGGGACGGGTGGGGGACTGCCTGGTATTCCCCTGGCTATTTATTACCCCGAAGTGACCTTCCATCTGGTGGACCGTATCGGCAAGAAGCTGAAAGTGGCGCAAGATATTGCTGAGCGCATCGGCCTGACCAATGTGACTTTTCAGCATGGTGACGTCAAGGAGGTAAAAGGCAAGTTTGACTTCGTGGTGAGCCGCGCCGTGATGGACCTGGGTGACATGGTGCCGCTGGTGCGTCGTTTCATCGACAGCGAGGATCGCAATGCTGTCCCCAATGGACTTATCTGCCTGAAGGGCGGTGACCTGACCGGTGAGGTGCAGAAATTCAAAAACCAAGTCCTCATCGACGAGCTCTCCAGCTACTTCAAGGAAGAATTCTTCAAAACCAAGAAAATCCTCTATCTCCCCCTGTAACCAGTATACTATAAACTATAAACCTTTATACATCATGAATGCGACAATGATGACCGTCAACCCGTTTGGCGAAAACCTGTATATACTGTGGGACGAATCGACGCACGATGCCGTGGTTGTAGACCCTGGCATGATGCGTGATGTGGAGCGCGATATGGTGACCAAATTCATCGATGAGCATAATTTGAACGTGAAACACATCCTGTTGACTCACCTGCACATCGACCACGTCATCAGTGCCCGATGGCTGGCTGACAAGACTGGGGCCGACGTGTGCGGTAGCGCCAAAGATGCCCAATTAGGACTTGATTTACCCAAAGAGGTAGAGCATTTCCACATTAATGCCGAAATAGATCCCTTGACTGTTGACCGTGACTTAATTGACGGTGATACCATTCAGTTGGGAGAGGAAATCATTCAGGTATTGCACGTTCCAGGTCACAGTCCAGGTGGACTGGCATTTTATCTGCCCGAGAGTGCGCTGCTCATCAGCGGTGACACCATCTTCAATGGCAGCGTTGGGCGCACCGACTTGTGGGGCGGCGACATGGCGCAGTTGCTCAACAGCATCCGTGAGAAAATCTTCCCGCTCCCCGACGAGACTGTCATCGCCTCGGGCCACGGTCCCACAACCACCGTCGCCGACGAGAAACGCTACAATCCCTTCCTGTAACCGAAAGAACTGAAATACACAAAAACGGGGAATCCCACTAAGTAGGATTCTCCGTTTTTTTCCGTATTCCCAGTCTCCTCAGTCTATTACAAGGCAATGGCAACGCCCAGCATCCAAGTGTTTTTAATCTCGGGACCGAAGCCTTTCTTAAACAAGTTACAGGGGCTATAGCGGCAGTAAATGCCAAAGCGATTATAGGACAAAGCGCCATAGACATCAAAGGTCAGCTTGTTCTGCTTGATGCCGCGATAGGAAACGTCATGGTGGGTCTTGTTGACCTTGTAATGTGTGTTGCACTTGGCATACACATTCCAGTTCATGGTTCCGCCCAGTGTGATATGGAAATCTTTCCCAATGAACTGTTGGAATTGGAGCGGGAATTGGATAGCCCTGACCGAGAGGACTGATGAACGGTCAACGGTGCCCTCGGGATAAGAATCGATGCCCACAATATTGGTCATTTCGTCCATAGCAAAACAGTTGGGGCGCTTGAGCGAGAAACGCTTGTTGTCATAGCCCACGCCAATCGAGAATTGCTGCCCATGCAGGGTGTTGTAATTGAGGCTGGCGATGTTGAGGATACCCCAGTTGAAACTGTTATTGACCAGGTCATAGGAAGTGCCTAGTCCTGCTCCGAAATATAATCCCGAACAAACGACACTCCAGTGGTACTCTTTATTACTGCTTTTCATGAACGGCAGATTCAGCTCCCAGTCAGTGGACTGCGAAGTGTGAACTGTGTCATTTCCCGAGTGTTGCATCGTATAGGTGTAACTATAATCCTCTTTTTCCTTTGACCCAATCACCTTTACCAGTGAGCCTGTTGGTGTCTCGGTGATAATGACCTGGCTGGGCTGTTCGATAACGGTCACTGTATCGGGGGCAGTGGCTTGTGATTGTGCTACGGCAAGCATTGTAGCGAATAAA
Source organism: uncultured Bacteroidales bacterium (assembly GCA_902800715.1). GTDB lineage: Bacteria > Bacteroidota > Bacteroidia > Bacteroidales > Muribaculaceae > Sodaliphilus. The sequence continues at coordinate 226,336 of CADCFN010000002.1, read as the reverse complement.
AGTGCAATCTTTTTCATTTCTTTATTCTTTAGTTTAGTGATTATTTACGAATGAGTTTCTTGATTTTGTCGGCACTAGCTTCACCTTCCATATAGATGAGCGTGACGATGTTTTTGGGAGATTTGCGAGCCAGGTTCTGATTCAAGTAGAAGATGTAACGGTTGTCGCGTTTACCCTTTTTCATCGTGTAGAAGCCGTAATAGAGTTGCCCATTGCGGTATTCCACTTCTTTGTCGACAGCCTGCACACCGTCTTTCACAACCAGACCCTCGACAAGTTCGGCCTGGTTCTTGTCTGTCACGCTCAAGCTGTGATAGACAGTCAATCCGATTTCGCGGGCTTGAACTCCGGTGACGATAATCTCGGTGGCGCCAGCCGCTTTTTTGTATCGTCCGTCAAACAGGCGGTTGATGTTCAAGCCAGTTTGGGCCATGGCTGCCATAGCGGTCAACAGGCATGTCAGGGTGATAATAGTGATTCGTTTCATATCTGTTGTCATTTTTATTCGTTGTCAAGTTCTAAGGCTTCGCCCAGGCTGGAGAGTTGATTTGTCATGGCTTTAGAGGCATTGTCCATCTTGCTCAAGTCATCGGCGACAAGTGCCATGACCTTATCATCGTCCTGCACAATCTGTCCGTTAACATAGGCAATGCACACGCCAACCGATTGTTGCTGATGCCATAGGGCATATCCACCAGCCGCAAGGATGATGGCAATCGAGGCTGCGATGCCGATGAGCTTGCGGCGGTTGTTCTTTTTCGCAACGCGCTCGGTCTCCTGGCAGTGGGCGGCAAAGTATCCCATAGTGAAACGTGCCTCGTCAATCACCTCACTGCTCCAGGGGCAGTCTGCGAGGGTTTCACGCAGCATCTGCTCCTCTTGAATGCTGGTCTCACCGTCAAAATAGCGCTCGATGTGTTGCTCCAGCTCGGCTTGGTTAGATATGTGATAATTCTTGTTCATAATGTCTTCTCCATGTTTCTTGATTGGTAAATCTCACGCACACGTCGGCGTGCCCGGCTCAGTTCCACACGCACGTTGGCGGCGGTCATGTTCATTCGGTTTGCAATGTCCTCAAACTCCAATCCTTCAATCTCCCTAAGGTCGATAATCATTCGTTGGTTGTTTGACAAGTCATTATCTATAATGTAGCGCACTTGCCTATAAGCAAGGCCGCGGTCGTTGTCGCTCACGTCCTCAATGGGGTCGGTGACCTGGTCGATGCTGACGTCAGTACGGTGGCTGTTGCGGCGTGCCATGTCGATGCTAGTGGTGCGCACGGCTGTCATTCCGGCGCCTCGGGCATGGCTGGCGCTCTCGTAGCGTCCACGCTGCTGCCACAATTTCACAAAGGCGTCCTGTACCGCATCGGCAGCGTCGTCACGATTGCCGGTAATGCGTTCGGCCAGCGAGAGCATCTGCTCTCTCAAGGCGGTGAATGCTGTTGTTATGCGGTCAGTTTGCTTCATTATGATTGCCTGTTCTATTCAATAAACGCAGAAAGCAGTCATTTGTAACAAAAAAAGAAGAAAAAAAATCGGAGAGCCCTAAAATGGGTTCTCCGACCTCGGTTAAATCTGTTTTATCAGTTGTCTCAGTCAATTACAAGCCGAGGGTGATGCCAAGGCTCCAGGTGTTCTTGATTTCGGGACCATAACCATCCTTGAAGAACTTGCTGGGGCTGTAGCGGCAGTAGACACCGAACGAACCGTATGAGAGCGCGCCCATGAAGTCGAAGTTCACCTGGTTCTGCTTGAGGCCCTTGAACTTGGTGTCATGCACCACCTTATTCATCTCATAGTGGTTGTCCACGCGAGCCAAGAAGTTCCAGTCGAGGATACCGGCAACAGTGATGTCCAATTTTTTGACAATTCTCTGGGAGAACATCAAGGGGAATTGAACGCTCCACATGTTCAAGTTAGAAGAGCGGTTCTTAATCTTGTCGGCATCAATGCTGGGATAGGTGCTCAAGACGACTGCATTAGCGACATCGTCACGCACGAGCATGCCAGGGCGCTTCATGCTATAGGAGCGGTGGTGGATACCGGCACCCAGCGAGATGTTCTGGCCGTGCAGGCTGTTGTAGTTCACACCGACGGCATTGAGCAAACCGACTTCAAAGCTGTTGTTGATGGCGTCCCAGCTGTGCTTTACGCCCAAACCAACATAAAAACCGTTGGTCACAATGGTCCAATGCTTGGTGCTCTCGTCATTGTTCTTGAAGGGGTGCTGATAAGCAGGCTCGGTGTCATCATCACCTGCCGCGGGTGCAGCGGCAGCTTCTGCGTTATCGGCTACGGCGTTAGCGGCGGTTTCGGGGGTTGCCGCATTCATTTGTGCCATAGCGAGCATGGCAACAAAAAATAATGTAATCTTCTTCATTGGTTATAAGTTATTTAGACATAAAAATTACTATCGCACAAAAATATCGGGCGCAAAAGTAGTTATTTTTCCTTAAATGGACAAAAATAAAATATTAATCATCAATATTGATGACTTTGGCAAAACGCACCTGGCTCCCGAAAACGGGAAAACTCATGGTCAGGATGACTCCGTTTTCAATCGTGGCTTGGACATCCTTGTCGATGGGTTCCTGTGTAGCATCAATCCAGGTGGCGTCATAATTGCCCGTGAACATGGTTTTGGTAATGTGACCCTTGAGCATGCCCGTTTGCCATTGGGATTTCTTTACCTGGGCGCCATCAATATAGATGAGGTCATAACCGTCATCGGCACGGACCACTGCTAGGGTGTAACGCCCTCCAAGACGCAGCCACTCGTCCTTCATGTCACGGTCCAGATATTTCCAGTAACCCTCCACAGGGTCATGACTGTTGGCAAAGTACTCGTCTAGAGCTTCACGGGTCCATTGGGTAGTCGTGGCTATCTGTTTTTCATTGTCGATGGTGAGTACTGCTCGTTCAAGCGACACACTAGCTCCGGGTCCAACGAGATAACCCACTTGGACGGCACCAACCGGACGGGCTAAACTGGTCTCGATTACCTGATTCAACTCGTTTTTTCCAATCGAGACAATGACGTTGCGCTCATCAACATCCACACTCAAGGTGTTCATATCATCTTCAAGTGAAACGCCTTTAGTCAAAGTGGTTCTTGTCAACTCGACACTTTCACCGTTTTGACGCTTAATTAGGGTAACAAGCATCGTGCGCTGGTCTGTAATATCATCAAATAGGGTGTTATTATCGCAGCTCAGCACCACTGCACAGTAATTGCCCTGCTCGTCATAGTTAAATACCAGTCCCCACTCAGTGCGGGTGACGGTAGTCTTTTCGCCCGTCATCGGATTCTTAATGGAGCGGGTCTTTCCCTGCTTGTTATTGCGGTTAGCTAGGCGTAGCTGGTAGCGGTAGGCTGTGCTGTGGATTATCATGGTGTCTATACCTACTGCGGTCGCCAGGGTGGCGTTCTCATCAACCAGACAGTCTTCCTCTATGGCCTTGTAACGGCCCTGCATTCTCATTCCAGGATGAGGAAAAAGCCCACCAAAACCATTGCTGACGGAGTTGTAATAGGACTTGCCCATGACATCCAGCGAAGACGCAATCAGCAATAATATCATCAGGTATAATAAGCCACGTTTCATAATCAATAACGCTCTATAATGTATTTGTCAGCAATAACCAACTATTAACTATTAACTGTAAACTATTAACTAAAAACGTCTACTCATGATGATAGGGCTCATGCCGCAAGATGGTGAAAGCCCTGTAAAGTTGTTCAACGAAGACCAGACGCACCAGTTCATGAGGGAATGTCATCTTGCTCAAGGAAATCTTCTCGTTGGCACGGTCATATACCTCGGGCGAGAATCCGTAGGGGCCACCAACGACAAAAACGACGCGTTTGCTGCCACTGGCCATGCGTCGCTGCAGCCACCCGCTGAAGTCCATCGAGGTGCGCTCGGTGCCGTGTTCGTCAAGCAGCACCACATGGTCACTGCTCTCGAGCGCGGCAAGCAGTTGTTTGCCCTCAGCAACCTTCTGTTGGGCTTCGCTCATGTTGCGGGTGCCCTTCACATCACCGATATACTGGATATTGAACTGCACATAGTGCTGCAGGCGTTTCACATATTCCTCTATGCCTTGCCTAACGAAACCCACCTCGGTTTTGCCAATAACGGCGAGAGTTATCTTCATTTTTCACTTCGTTTTGACGTTTATTGCCACAAAATTAGCAAATCCGCCGAAATATCCGTAATTTTGTAGTCGGGAAATTACACTAACAACTGAAATAATATGAAAACAAGAGAAGAACTGATTGACGAGTTAATCGACTTGGCGTTTGCCGAGGATATTGGTGATGGTGACGCTACTACCTTGTGCTGCATTCCTGCCGACGAGATGGGTCGTCAACGCCTGATTGTGAAGGAAGAGGGCATCTTGGCCGGTGTGGAGATTGCACGCCGTGTGTTTGAGAAATTTGACCCTGAGTTGCAGATGGAGGTCATGATTGAGGATGGCGCCCATGTCAAGCCCGGTGACATCGCTTTTGTGGTGACTGGCAAGGTGCGCTCCCTGTTGCAGACCGAGCGTCTGATGCTCAACATCATGCAGCGCATGAGTGGCGTGGCAACGACCACAGCGCGCTATGCCAAGTGTCTGGAGGGACTCAAGACCCGCGTCTTGGATACCCGCAAGACAACGCCTGGCATGCGCATGCTTGAGAAAGAGGCGGTCAAGATTGGTGGCGGCTGCAACCACCGTATCGGCCTGTTCGACATGATTCTGCTCAAGGACAACCATGTCGATTTTGCCGGCGGTATCGTTCCTGCCATTGAAAATGCCCACAAGTGGTGCAAGGAGAACGGCAAGGACCTCAAGATTGAGATTGAGGTGCGCAACTTCGACGAGTTGCAGCAGGTGCTCGACCATGGTGGCGTGGACCGCGTGATGCTCGACAATTTCTCGGTCGAGAACACCCGCAAGGCTGTTGAAATCATCAATGGCAGGGTAGAGACCGAGTCCAGCGGAGGCATCACCATCGACACACTCAGAGCATACGGAGAGTGTGGCGTGGACTACATCTCGGTGGGTGCCTTGACGCATTCCATCAAGTCGCTCGACATGAGCTTCAAAGCCTGCTGATGTGAGTTAGGAGTTAGAAGTCAGAAGTTAGAAGTTAAAGACTAGAGACTAGAAACTAGGGACTAAGGACTAAGGACTAGAAACTAATAATGGAATTACAGCAGATCCAGCCACTCTCGTTTCCGGGCATTGATGCAGGTGCACCTTTCATCATTGCGGGACCATGCAGTGCCGAGACCGAACAGCAGACGCTTGACGCCGCCCGTGCGTTGAGCGCCATCGGTGTGAAGCTGTTCAGGGCTGGCATCTGGAAACCGCGCACCATGCCCGGTGGCTTTGAGGGCGTGGGGGATTGTGGCTTAAGCTGGTTGCAAAAGGTTAAACGCGAGACGGGCATGGCAGTGGCTACCGAGGTGGCAACCATTGACCATGTGCGTGCTGCTCTCGATGCCGGTATCGATATCCTGTGGGTGGGAGCACGCACTACAGCCAACCCGTTTGCCATACAAGATATCGCGGATGTGTTAAAAGGTCATGACGAGGTAGCTGTATTGGTAAAAAATCCGGTTAACCCCGACTTGGATTTATGGCTCGGCGCCCTACAGCGTCTTCTGGGTGCCGGTATTACTCGACTGGGGGCGGTGCATCGTGGATTCAGTTCTGCTGGCGCCCACATGTACCGCAACGACCCGCAGTGGCACATCCCGTTCGAACTGCGCCGTCATGCACCCTCAATGACTATCCTGTGTGACCCATCCCACATCGGCGGAAAGCGTGAGTTTGTGGAGAAACTGTCCCAGATTGCTCTTGACACTGGTTTTGACGGCCTGATGATTGAGAGCCATTGTAATCCTGACCAAGCCTTGAGTGACAGCGCCCAGCAGATAACGCCAAGTGATTTGGGCACTATGCTGAGCCGCCTGGTTATCCGTTCGGGCAAACCGATTGAGGATGAATTGACGCTATTGCGGCAGCAGATTGACGACTGTGACCACGAACTGCTGGCCGTACTGGCTCGTCGCATGAGCGTGGCACGCGAAATCGGTCTTTTCAAGAAGGTCCACAACCTGCGTGTAGTACAGCCTGCACGTTATCAAGACGTGATGAAAGCCCGACTTGCCGAGGGTAGCATGTTGGGCCTTGCTGAGAGCTTTACACAGCAGATTGTGCAAGCAATCCATGAGGAGAGCGTACGTCAGCAACTCGACCTTTTATCAAACAATAACACGAGTGACAAGTCATGATGGCAAAAGCTGTCATGACTTTTTACTATTTAGAAATAGCAGGAAGATGAAAAAAGTGATAATCATCGGTGCTTCTTCGGGCATGGGAATGGAAGTGTCAAAACTGTTTCTCGAGCAAGGCTGTCGCTTAGGCATTGCTGCGCGCCGTGAGGACCGTCTGCAGGCAATCAAGCAGTTGGCGCCCGATAGGGTAGAGGTGATGACGATTGACGTGAATGATGATAGCGCTACACACCACCTGCGGGAACTGATAGACCGCTTGGGTGGCATGGACCTGTTCTTCTATTCCTCAGGCATCGGTAAGCAGAACCGCACGCTGACGTCTGACATCGAACTCAATACGGTGAACACTAATGGTCTGGGCTTCACCCGCATGATAGGGGAGGCCTACCGCTACTTTGCCGAACAAGGCGAGGGCCATATTGCCGCCATCACCTCGATTGCAGGCACAAAGGGGCTCGGTCCTGCTCCTTCCTATTCTGCTACTAAGGCATTTCAGAACATCTATCTTCAAGCCCTGGAGCAGCAGGCCAATGCCCGTGGACTGAAAATCCGTTTCACCGACATCCGCCCCGGCTTCGTTGATACCGACCTGCTCAGCGGTGACTTCCGCTATCCCATGATGCTCAAACCCGAAAAGGTCGCCCGTCAAATCGTCAAAGCCATCAACAACAAACGCCACATTCAGGTCATTGACTGGCGCTACACCATCATGACCGCCCTCTGGCGCCGCCTCCCACGCCCCCTCTGGCGCCACCTAAAACTCTAGCCACATCTTCTAATTAGTAAGCATTATTAGCGCTATCTCGTTGTTCTCGCAGTTTAGAGTATAGTGAAACTCCGCATTCATGCCAATTAGAATGCGGATGCTAGATGCTTTGCGACTTAGCGGCTTAGCGTGAGGTGGAGAACTGTGATGGAATATTAGTTGGGGCGGGTGGTGACGCGGGCAGCGGAATGGAAGTGGGTGGCATAGTAGTTCTGGCGGAGGTCATCGACGGTGACGCCTCGTGATGAGGAAGCGTGGACAAACTTGTTGTCCTTGAGATAGATGCCGACGTGGGACACATGACCATCACTGCTGGTAACGAAAAAGACAAGGTCGCCCTCGCGCAGGTCATCCAGGTCGATGATACTGCAGTTCACCTCAAGCATCTTGGCGCTGTTGCGGTGCAACTTGATGCCATAGACCTCCTGATAGACCTCCATGACCATACCCGAGCAATCGGTGCCCTCGCCACAGGTGTGTTCGGCATAAGCATAGGGCGTGCCCAACCACCGCTTTAATTCTTTGTAGAGTTTTTTGTTGTCTTTCCTGCCCAACTTGATGTCGAGTCGTGCCCATTCGTCACTGACGAGCCCATGTGCTTCCTGGGCAATGGGTTTCTTTTTCTCGGTCGTGACTGTAGTTGTGTTGTCATCGTTGCCACCACGGTTACGGCGCTCATGGTAGGGGCGGTAGGTGTGTGTATTATGGTCAGTAGTACGGCACGATACCACTGGCAGCGACAAGAATATCGCCGCTGCCAGATAAAGTACCGATTTGCCTTTAACAGCCATTATGCTTCTGGCTCTTGCTTGTTTTCTTCGGGCTGGGCTTCTTCTTCGGTTTCTTCTTCCTGGATGGAGAAGTCGGTGATGCCTGCGCCGATGAGGATGTTATACCATGAGATAATCTTCTTGATATCGCTGTTGTGGACGCGCTCATCATCCCAGTTCTCCAAAACACCGTTCATGAACTCATGCAGCTGGTCAGGAGTGGTATAAGCCTTGGCATCCAGAGCCTTGTTTTCATATTTTTTGCCTACATTCTCAAGCACTTGGGACAAAGGAAGGTCCTCGCCAGTGGTGAAAATGGAAATGTCGCCTAATGACATCACGCGCTCGCGTGAATGAACGGGGAAACGGTGGCCGTCGGTGAGACCTTCGACCAGCAGCATATTCTTACCGTATGAAACGAGTTTGTAAAGTCCGGGACGTCCCGAGATGGATAGAATTTTCTTCAGCATAGTTTAAATTGAAAATGTTGATTTAGTTATTTAATAATGATTGTTAATTACACATTTGACCGAGCAGTCGCGATACTTGGGGCAACAGCGCTGTGACATTGTCATTGACGATTACTTGTTCGCCAGGAGCGACTGCCTCCTCGGCTTGTTGAGCCTCCATGCGGTCACACACCTGCTGCTTGCTGAGGCCGCTACGGACCATAACACGCTGGATGCGAACATCGGCAGGAGCAGTCACATGCCACACGTCATCCACCATGCGGTCTAGTCCCGATGTGCGCAGGATGGCTGTCTCGACAAAGGCAACACTTGCCCCATGAGTAGCCAAGCTATCTGCCCAACGACGGATGTCATTGGCTGTGGCGGGATGTACGATGGCATTGAGGCGAGCCCTTGCTTCATCGTTGCCAAACGCTACCGCGCTCAAATGCTGGCGGTTCAGCGTACCATCTGCCAAATAGGTATCTGCTCCGAATTCCGCTATCAACTGCCCGCGCACGGTTTCGTCATCAGTCATGAGCCGCTTGGCGCAAGAGTCACAGTCATAGACCTTATAGCCCATGACTTGCAGCATGCGCGCAACAACACTCTTGCCACTGCCGATACCCCCGGTAAGCGCAACCAACTTCATCACCTTGTCATTTTGATTTCTCGATGATGTATTCCACGCTGTCATGGGACAGTTTCACATCCTGATAGACAGCCGGAATCTCACCAATTGACACTTTAACTTTGTTGCTCGGTGAACTGAAATCCACTGCATTATAATCGACTACAGCCGTGATGCCGGCATCGTTGTCGGTAATGCGGCTCACAGGCGAGCGATAGGAAACTTCCACATCACTGGGGAAAAGCAGCATTCTAACACCGTGAGGGGCATTACGCACCGAAATCTTGATGGTTCGGTTCTGCGTTTTCAGTTTCTCGATAGGCACCATGATTTCTACCGTGCGTGGCTCAATGACGGCACCACTGATGGGGGCTATCGTCACTTTGCGCCTCAACGTGTCGGTCAGATCAGATACTTCGACATGAGAAGTGAAAACCTCATTGATTTGGCTCAAGGTCTTGGCATCACTGAATACCAATACCGAATCTTGACTCTGAATCAAGGCACCATACTGTGCATAATTCTCACGAGATTCGACAATGATATCGGTTTTGAGAGGCACCTTCTTGCCCGGAAGATCGGTATATTGGATATTGAGAGCCTGGGGTAGTACGCTCACGATTGTAGTGTGCTTATTCAGTACCGAGGCAATCTCTTTCTTCAAGTGATCCTGATCGACCTTGAAGGTGTTGATGCCATCACTGTAATCACTGAAACGCAGCGTGAGTGTTGGAGACTTGTGGAACAGATAAGAGAAGAAGCGGTAGCCACGATCGGTAACGGTTACCGAGAGGGTATCGGGCAACTTGGAGAGAAGATGCACATTATTGGGCATCGTCACCTTCAAGGGCATTTCGATATCCATCTTCACGTCATTGTTAAACGTCAGGAATCCCCAAAAAATCGCTGAGATAAAAACGAACACGAGATACAGGAGAATTGACCTCGTGCGAGGCGACTCCTGCAGCCGTTCCTGTATTTTGTCCCAGAATTTCATTCTGTTTTGGCTCTCAGATGCCGTGCTTATTGCTTCACATCACCACCAGTCTCAACAACATCCTGCATTGACTGGTAGATAGAGTTCTTGTCAATCTTGATGCGGACACCATCGGCAATCTCAAGGATAACGGTGCTGTCCTTCACCTCACGGATGCGGCCATAGATGCCACCAGCGGTCATCACCTTGTCACCGTTCCTGAGTCCATCGCGGAAAGCGTTCAGCTTCTTCTGTTTCTTCTGCTGCGGTGCAATCATCGTGAAATAAATGATGGCAAAAAACAAACCGAAAAAGATCAGGGTGGTCATCCAGCCGTTACCTCCAGCTGCACCGGCACCTTGCAATAAAATCGTGTTAAGCATAATCGTAGTCGTTAAATATTAATAATATGTATTGAATTCTTCTTGTTATGACTTAAAAATCTTGCCTTGCTTGCGCAACAGCTTCACGGCATTGTTGAGGATGCCGTTAACAAACTGGCCACTGCCCGCTGTACTGAAATTCTTGGCAAGTTCGATATATTCGTTAAGTGTTACAGCGGTAGGAATTTTGTCAAACGTACACAATTCAGCCAATGCTGTACACATGATAATGCGGTCCATGAGCACAATGCGGTCCTTGTCCCAACGGCTATCAAGCACCAGTTCGTCGATGAGCTCGTTATTTTGGGGCATCTGCATCACAGTAGCACTGAACAGTTCTTTACCGAAGCTACTGTCTTCTTCATCCTTGAACATCGGCAGGATGGCCTCATCGTCACCCTCAGCTAAGCGTCTGAAGGTCTTGCACACGAACTGTCCCATCAGGTCCATATCGTCCTCGGTCCAGAACAGGGAACGCTGTTCAATAGAGTCTGCCATATTCTCGTCGGGCAGAATCACCTGTTTCATCAACTGCTGCCACAGCATGCTGTCGGCTGTCATGTCGTTCTCACGATCGGACATATAGTCTTTATACAGGTCACTGTTGATGACCTTTTCAAGCATCAGACGCTCAAATATAGGATCATCGTTCCACGTAATAGTGTGGTCGTCAGCAAACTGCTGCAATTGCTCATTGGAGGCTATGGCGGCAACCAGACGGTTGTCGATGAACTTCATATTGGGGTTGCGTTCTTCCTCGGTGGGCAGGTACTTGTTGCGTGCCTCATCGATGCGCATCTCCTGAATGTGAGTCAATTCCACTGGCAAGCGCAACAGATAGTGATACAGCTCATAGGTCTTATCAAGACATTTATCCAGGTCCTTGAGTGCATTGTCCAGTGTGCGTTCAGGACGCGTCAGCATATACGAGTACAGATTCTGTACTACTTTTGTTCGGATTAAAACTCGATTTATCATAATCTTAATGTTTGAAGTTGCAAAATTAGCGAAAAATGGTGGCTCGAGCAACTAATAGCTGAACTTATTCGATTTCCTGGTTGTCGTTGAGCCGCTGGCGAACCACTTCATATATCATGATACCTCCGGCTACCGATACATTCAATGAATTGATGTGGCCAAACTCAGGTATGAGAACTTGGGTATCACATAATTTCATGATTTCAGGCGAAATGCCTTTGTCCTCGGCGCCCAATACAATAGCAACCGGCCCTGTATAGTCAGCACCCGTGTAAGGCATTTGGCTCTTATCGCTCGTACCCACGATTTTGAACCCGCTATCACGCAGCAGTTTAACGGCATTCACCAAATTATGCTCGCGACAGACAGGCAGATAGTTCAAGGCACCTGCCGAGGTCTTCACTGCATCGGCATTGACACTCACGCTCTCACGGTCGGGGATGACAATGGCACTCACACCAGCGCACTCACAGGTACGGGCGACAGCGCCGAAGTTGCGTACGTCAGTAACACCGTCAAGTACCACGATGAACGGATTCTCACCGTTGTCAAACATCTGTGGAACCATGTCCTCAAGTCGATAGTACGTAACTGCTGCCATCATTGCCAGCACACCCTGATGGTTGCGGCGGGTGATGCGGTCAATTTTTTGTACAGGTACCCGTTGCACTGGAACACGCAATACGCGGGCACGATTTGTGATTTCTTGGGCGGTTTCATTGTTAAGTGTCTTGCTCAGAAAGACCTTGTCGATGTCTTTGCCTGCTTCGAGCGCCTCGAGCACCGCATGGATGCCGTAGATGTATTGGTTCTTGTCTATCATGATGCTATGTTAGGATTATTGTGTCGAATAAGTGATTTGGCATTCTCTATAGCAGCCTGGTTCAAATCCTTGCCGCTGAGCATACGCGCGATTTCCAGGATGTGGTCCTGTTCATTAAGTTGTTCCACACGAGTGAGTGTCTCGGTGGTGGTGTCGGTCTTGAATACACGCAGGTGATGTGCGCCATGGGCGGCCACCTGTGGCAGGTGGGTGATAGTGATGACCTGGATTGACCGAGCGATATCTGCCATCATCTCGCCGACCATGTTAGCGACATCTCCGCTCACTCCCGTGTCCACCTCGTCAAAGATGATGCTGGGCAGTTTCATGTGGCGAGCAATGATGGTCTTCACACAAAGCATGACACGTGAGATTTCACCGCCTGATGCTGTGTCTTTAATAGGCATGAGCTGCTGATTCTTGTTAAAGGCCATCTTGAACTCCACATTGTCAGTCCCACTTGGCGTTAGTTCCACTTGGCTGAAATCCACATCAAAGGCGATATTCTTCATGCCTAGTGGAGAGGCAAGTGCGAGCAGTTCTTTTACGAAACGCACAGCAGCCTTATGACGATTAGCCGACAGCTGTGATGCCAATTCAGTTGCAGCACTACGAGACGAATTGACGCGTAATTTGAGTTCCTCGATAATGTCATCATTATGCTCAATTTCGCTCAACTGGCGTTCATAATCACGTTGAATATCAATCAGTTGATTGACATCGCTGGCATTATGTTTTCGTTCGAGCGCATAGATGGCATTCAGGCGCTCATCAACACGGGCGAGTTCGGCTGGGTCATCGTTGAGTGTGTCCATGATAGAGCCAACGCTTTGCGCGATGTCTTTCAGGTCAATGAGGGCAGTGTTAATTCTATCCGCCATACCTTCAACATCATTGAGGTTACGCTCAGCATCCACTAATCGTTGCGAGATGGTCTTGAGGCGCTCAAGAATGGAGTTCTCATCACCATTTAACTCATTTTCAACATTCCATAGGGCCTCTTTCAGTTCAGTGACATTGCTCAGTTTGCTTTGCAACGCTTCCAGTTGCTGATCTTCATCGGGCTGCAACTGCATGGTCTGCAACTGATCGAGCTGGAACCTGATATAGTCCTCGTTCTGCCGCATCTGATCGATGGCTTTCTGTGTCGTTTCCAGCTCGTTAATGGCTTCACGGTATGCTTGGTAATGCTTTTGATATTTCTCCAGTAGCTTCCCGTTGTCCGAGATGCTGTCAAGTATAGACAATTGAAATGCCGGTTGCGACAGCAGCATGTTGGAGTGCTGCGAGTGGATGTCGAGCAGTTGCGTGCTTAATTCCCGTAACTGGTTGAGTTGAACGGGAGTGTCGTTGATGAAAGCGCGAGAACGGCCGTTGGGCGACAATTCACGCCTGACGAGACACTCATGCTCGTTCCAGTCGATATCATTGTTATCAAAAAATGGCTGTAAATTGTATCCGCCAATATCAAATGTCACCTCGACCACTGTTTTAGTCGAGGTGTCACGAATCGCTTTGGAGTCAGCACGTTCACCCAGGATGAGTGACAAAGCGCCCAAAATGATGGATTTGCCGGCGCCCGTCTCGCCTGTGATGATTGTCAACCCTTCATCAAAATCGATGTCAAGCTTGTCAATCAGGGCATAGTTTGAGATGTGCAGTTGTTTGATCATTACTCAATTAGAACACACCTGTTAGAAATTAGAGGGTACTTCTTTGATTTTTTCCAAACGCGTGATTTCGCTGGGATATACCTGATAAAGCATCTCATACACCGACTCTTTCTCAGTCATATTGGCTTTACTGTATATGTTGATGATTTCATCAAGTTTTGCATCCTTAAACATGCTCAAGCACACCGACAAAGGATTCACCTCATAGATTTTACCAAGGTTCTCCAGTGCATGGGTAACCGTGGAGCGTCCCTTGTCCACTGTAACAACCATCTGGTCAAGGCCTTGACGGTGGTAATCATAGAGCAGTTGTCGAATAGGAGCAGTTATATTGTCAGTATAAGCACTCAAGACCGCACTGCGATTGGTGGTGCTTTCGAATGCTTTCCAGCCAGCCTCACCGCTACTTTGTGCCCAACGGACGATCTGAGCAGCACGTTCATAGTAAGGATCTCCACCATTGAGTTCAAACGTGTCAAAATCCATCCCAATAATCATATACGCCCAGAAGTTGAGGATAGCCGTCAGATTGTCTATCATTTCCTGCTCCGAGAACACTAGAGACATACCAGTTTCATAGTTGAATACCACCTTAGTATCCTTGAAGTTGATAAGAGCAGTTGTATATGTACTGTTATATACTGGGCGCGAAGATGTGATTTGCAATTCACCCTCCATTAAACCAGTTGAATTGTCCCAAGAGCTTAATACGAACAACAGTTTACAATTAATCTTTTCGTTGAAAGCAAATGTTGCATTAGTCCATTTCGTATTGTTCATATAATCCCTCACGGCTTGCTTTAATTCGGCGAATATTTCCTTGCTGCCATTGGTGATTTTTTCGAAATTGACATCAACATCACAGTTAAGTTCTGTACCCTCCTCATCAGCAAGTGCGCTAGAGGCACAAATTAGCGCCAACAGCAATGTCAACAGTGTTTTTTTCATTGTTCAGCTAAATACTTGTGTAAAACGTCAACTATGTCACGGGCAACATCTCGCTTGGATTTGCATTCGCCCTCAATGACTTCGCCTTTATCAGTGAAAATTGTCACTTTATTGGTATCGACCTGGAAACCGGAATTCTTGTCACGCAAGGAGTTCATCACTATGAAATTCAACTTTTTACGCTCCAATTTTCCTTGTGCGTTGACATTCTCGTTGTCGGTTTCCAGCGCAAAGCCCACACTCACCTGGTTGGTACGCTTATTCTCTCCAACGGCACGGGCAATATCAGGATTGGGTATGAGATGGAGCACGGGTGCTGCATCTTTCTCTCGCTTTATTTTCTTCTCGGCAATGTCAGCAACCCTGTAGTCGGCGACAGCGGCACACAGGATGATGGCATCACTTTGGGGTAATGACTGCATCACGGCATCATGCATTTCCACGGCAGTGGTGACATCGATGCGGGTAATCAGGGGGCTCGCAGTTTTTAAAGATACTGGTCCAGCTACCAAGGTCACCTGTGCGCCACGGCTAGCGCATTCTTCGGCAAGGGCAAATCCCATTTTCCCTGACGAGAAGTTGCTGATAAAACGCACGGGATCAATTCTCTCAACGGTGGGGCCAGCAGTGATAAGCACACGCTTGCCTTGCAAGTCTTCACCAGCATTGAAATAATCATCAAGCACCTTGACAATATTCCCAGGCTCTTCCATACGCCCCTTGCCGATAAGATGGCTTGCCAACTCACCAGCAGTGGGCTCGATAATGTGGTTGCCGTAGCTGCGCAACAACTCGAGATTGCGAACGGTGCTGGGGTGACGCATCATGTCCAAGTCCATTGCCGGTGCGACAAATACGGGTGCTTTAGCCGAAAGGTATGTTGTCACAAGCATATTGTCGGCAACGCCATTGGCCATCTTTCCGATTGTCGAAGCGGTGGCAGGGGCAATAATGAGCGCATCGGCCCAAAGTCCCAAGTCCACATGACTGTTCCATTGACCGGTGTTAGCAGTGAAAAACTCACTGATTACGGGTTTTCCGCTCAATGTCGACAGCGTCAACGGTTGGATGAACTGTTTGGCGTTAGGAGTCATGATGACCTGAACCTCGGCGCCTGCCTTAACGAGCAAGCGGGTGAGGGTGGCGCATTTATAGGCAGCAATGCCGCCAGTAATGCCAAGGATAATATGTTTGCCTTTCAACATGATGCGTTGTTAAAATGTTTTATTTCTTCCTGTACTCGATGTACAGCTTGGTGATGACTTGCTTGGTGTTCTCAGCAAAGTCGCTCTTCATCATCCAGTCATAGTACCCCAAGTCAAGCCTGGTGAACACGTCCTTGACCAGTTTACCCTTATGCTTGCCGAAGTTGAACACAGGTTCACGGTTTTCATTGTAGATGATTCGCCCTGCCAAATCGACGTTACGGTTATGGGTCGAGTATTGCGACAGGTAATCAACGTCATTCTGCAACGGTTCCGCATCGTTGGCATAGTAGTCAAGCTGAGCCTTGAGCACTTCAAGCGTGGTCTTGGCGTCATCGGCAGCCGAGTGATGATTCTCCATCGGGTGACCACAATAGAATTGACAAGCCGCCTCCAGGTCACGTTTCTCACGCTTGTGAAAAATGGTCTGTACATCAATGAACTTGTGTTGGCTGGGGTCGAAGTTGACACCTGCCTTACTCATCTCCTGGGCCAGCAAGGGAATGTCAAAGTGGTTGCTGTTGAAGCCGGCGATGTCACTGCCTTCAAAGATTCGTGCTATATCATGGGCACGTTCTTTGAAGGTCGGCTCATTGACCAAATCATCATTGGTGATGTGATGGACGTCAATAGCTTGCTGGGGAATGACTTTCTCGGGATTAAAACGGAAAGTCTTGGATTCCTCACGGCCATCAGGGTACACCTTGACATAGGACAGCTCGATGATGCGGTCCTCGGTGATGTTCAATCCCGTGGACTCCAAATCAAAGACCACGAGCGGACGTTTTAAATTCAGTTTCATGACTATTTGCTGATTCGCCTTTAGCAGTTTTCAGTGGGGAAATAGGATAACTGCTAAAAACTCAGTTTCAAATCATCATGGGCATCTGCAGAACGACAAGGTCCTCGCCAGCCTCTTGCTCACTAGGAACAAAGACACCTGCACGTGCGGGGTCGAGCAGCTTGAGGTAAACACCGTCGCTGTTGATGTTATTGATGACATCGATGACATCAGCGCTCTTGAAGCCGATGTTCATGGGCTCGCCATTGTATTCACAGGCGATAGTCTCCTCGGCAGCGGTTGAATGGTCAACGTCTTGTGCGGTAAGAACAACCTCGGTTGCCTTAAGGTCAAGGCGAACCAGACCACCCACGTTGGCGAATACGGCAACACGACGCACGGCGTTCAGCAGGGTCATGCGGTCAACGGCCATAGTGTAGGGGTTATCCTCGGGAATAACTGAGTTGTAGTTGGGATAACGGCCATTGATGAATCGGCAAGAGAGCTGGTAATCGGCGTTCTCAAAGGTAGCGCTGCTCTCGTCAAGAGTGATGTTGATATTCTCATCGCTAGTATGGCTGATGATGCTTGCAAGAATGCCAGCGGGCTTGGCAGGAAGAATGAATGAGCGCTCAAAGTTCGGCGCAACATTGCTCTGGCGATAACGCACCAGTTTATAGGAATCACTGGCAACAAACACAATCATGTCGGGCTTGATGTCCCAGTAGATACCCATGAACTGAGGATGCAAGGGGTCGTTGCCCACTGCAAACAGCGTGTGGTTGATACCAGATGCAATGTGCTTGGCAGGAAGTGAGAAAGTCTTCACATCGCTGGCGTTAGTGGCCTTCTCGGGATACTCATCGCCATTGAGAGCCACAGCATCATAATAACCGTTCAGATAGGTTACCTTGACAGCATAGGTCTCATCGTTGATTTCAAACGACAATGCAGTGTCGGGCAACTCCTTGAGCGAATTGATAGTACGCTTCACGTCGAGGGCAAATTTGCCGTTGCCTTCAGCGTTTTGCACTTCAAGGTTGGTCGTCAGACGGGTTTCCATGTCGCTGCCCGTAATAACAAGACGGTCACCACGCAGTTCAAACAAGAAGTTGTCAAGAATGGCGTATGCGTTCTTGCTGCTGTTAACCACTCTGCTCACGGCGTTCAACCTGGTGAGCAATAATTTACTTTGGACGTTGAATTTCATACAGTTATGTCTCTTTATAGTGTGATTAATTTTTTGTTTTATCTTTTAACCTACAAATATAGTGATTTTTTTGCTTATAGGGTGCAGTTGTTAATAAAAAAACGAAAAAAAGCGCTATCGATTGCCTCGATAACGCTTTTTAAGAATTTTCAGTCTTCAGTTTCAGTAAAACAGGCGACTGTCAACTGAATATTAGTCGAGCTTGTGGATGATGAGACCCGAGCGCAGTTTGGGCTCAAACCAAGTGGCCTTGGGAGGCATAATCTTGCCGCTGTCGGCGATGTCAATAATCTGCTTCATGGTCACGGGATAGAGGGCCAGCGCCATCTTCATCTCACCGCTGTCAACACGCTGCTTCAACTCGCCCAAGCCACGGATGCCACCAACGAAGTCGATGCGCTTGTCGGTACGCAGGTCGGTGATGCCCAGAATGTCACGCAGGATGTAGTCACTGCTGATGGTAACGTCAAGCACGCCGATGGGATCGTTGTCATCATAGGTGCCTTCCTTGGCCGTCAGTGAGTACCACTTGCCAGCCAGATAGAGCGAGAAGTTGTGAAGCTTATTGGGTTTGTAAATCTCGGTACCCTTCTCCTCGACGATGAATTTCTCACGCAGCTTCTCCAGGAACTGCTCCTCGGTATTGCCATTCAGGTCAACAACCACGCGGTTGTAGTCCATCACCTTGAGGTGTGACTGGGGGAAGCATACAGCCAGCAGATAGTTGTACTCCTCGCTACCGTTGTGATTGGGGTCAGCCTTGGCTTTTTCCTCGCCAACATGGGCAGCAGCTGCGGTACGGTGGTGACCGTCGGCAATGTAGAGATAAGGAATTTCACCGAATTCGCGGGTGATGGTATCGATGGTCTCCTTGTCCTTGATAACCCACAAGGTGTGACCGATGCCATCCTCACTCACGAAGTCATATTCGGGAGCGGTCTGTGCTGTGCGGACGATGATATCCTCCAGGATTTTGTTATCGGGGAATGCCAGGAACACCGGCTCAATGTTAGCGTTATTGATTTCGATGTGGTGCATGCGGTCAGCCTCTTTCTCGCGACGGGTAAGCTCGTGCTTCTTGATGCGGCCGGTGAGGTAATCCTCTACACTAGCGCCAACTACAAATCCGTACTGGGTGCGGCCATCCATGGTCTGAGCGTAGATGTAGTAGCAGTCCTGATCGTCCTGTACCAGCCAGCCCTTATCCTGGAACTTCTTGAAGTTCTCAACGGCCTTGTCATAGACCTTGGGCTCGTGTTCGCCAGTGCCGGGTTCAAAATCGATTTCGGGCTTAATGATGTGATACAGACACATTTCATTGTCGCCAGCCTCGGCACGCGCCTCCTCGCTGGAGAGGACATCGTAAGGCTTGGAAGCTACTTTTTCAACATACTGTTTGGGTGGTCTTACGCCACGGAACGGTTTAACTTTAGCCATGATAAATTAACGGTTTTAAAAGTGTTAAATAGGTTTTTAAAATATATAAAGTTATTTCTTGCGTTTGTTGCCGTTATCATTCTTGGTGCGCTTCAACTTGCGGGCACATGTGCTGCATGTGCCATAGACGTACAGGCTGTAATGGTCTATGTTAAAAGCGTTGAAGCGACGTGCATTCATTGATGCAGCAAAACTGGGATCCCTCACCTCCTTGACCTTACCGCATGAGGTGCAAATCAGGTGGGTGTGGGGTAGGCTGATACGTTCATACTGGGCCTGCATGCCCTCAAAGACATGGCGACGCAGCATCTTGGCATCCATCAGCAACTCAACGGTATTGTAAACAGTAGAGCGACTGACGCGGAAACCGTCGGCATTGATGATCTGCTGCAACTCCTCGATTGTGAAGTGACCACTGATGTTCAGGATATGGCTCAAGATGGCATAGCGCTCGGTTGTCTTGCGCATACCATGAGCATCCAGGTAATCACTGAATTGTCGTACTACGGGATTGTTGCTGGCTGCAAAATCTTCAATATTTGGATCGGTTTTCATCGATGTGACAAAAGTACAACCAATTTTGGAATCAAACAAAGTTTTGTGTTAATAAAACAAATAAAAACACATGCTTTATCGTTGTCAGTGAATAACTTTTTCCAGTGTCAACTCATTGATGGCATTAACGGTGAGGTCGCTCAGTGAGGCAACTTCGCTTGCACTCAGCGTGGTAGCAATGCCAATAACCCTTGCTCCAGACTTACGGGCAGCAATCAGGCCATTGCGCGAGTCCTCAAACACAATGCAGTCCTTGATGTCTACGCCAATCTGCTGAGCTCCTAGAACAAAGCACTCCGGGTCTGGCTTAGCACGGGTAACCATGTCGCCAGTAATAATCTTGTCAAAAAGGGTGGGGAATTCTGGATACTGGCTGTAGAGGGACTGCATCTTCTTGCGGTCGCTCGACGTGACGATAGCCATGGGAATCCCAGCCTCCCGCAGCTGTTGGATAAAATCGAATGCGCCAGGGAAAAACTCGTATTTCATGTTGCGCTCAAAATCCACCAGTTTGCACACTATATTTTGACGCACCTCATCGCTCTTGAAATAGCCCAGAATGCGCGCCAGATGCATACCCTTGATGTAGTGGGCAAAGTCAGGAATACCGGTCTTATATTCCTCTTCCATTGCTGCCCAAAAGATGGTGTACTGTCCTTCGCTATCAAGCAGCACGCCGTCGAGGTCAAATAGCACGCCGCAGGGTTTCTTTGTTTTTTCGCTCATGATTGGTTGGTATCTTGATAAATTAAGTTGCAAATGTAGCGAAAACTCATGAAAAATGATGTAATTTTGTGCGACAAAATACAATTAATCTTTTATGATTCAGGAATTGCAATTGCGCGTGAGTCCGCGCACCGCGTCTAGCATGGGTGATATTGCCCAGCACCTTACCCGACATCACGACATTCCCTCCCAAAGCATCCAGGGCATCAGGATACTGAAGCGCTCTATTGATGCACGCCAGCGGCAGGTGGTGGTCAACCTCAAGGTGCGCGTCTATATCGACGAACCCATGACGCAGGACTATCTGATTCCACCCATCGATTACAAACCAGTTGACGGCAAACGTCAGGCTGTGGTCGTGGGCATGGGTCCTGGTGGTTTGTTTGCGGCATTACGCCTTATCGAACTAGGTATCAAACCCATAGTGCTTGAGCGTGGCAAGGACGTCATGAAACGCCGCATCGACGCTTCGCGCATTCAACGCGAGGGCATCGTCGACCCTGAGAGCAACTATTGCTATGGCGAGGGTGGGGCAGGAGCCTACAGTGACGGCAAACTCTACACCCGCAGCAAGAAGCGCGGTTCGGTAGAACGCATATTGGGCATTTTTGTCCAACATGGCGCGCGCGAGGACATCCTTATTGATGCCCATCCTCACATCGGTAGCGACAAATTGCCTGGTGTAATCAAATCGATGCGCGAGACCATCCTGCGCTGCGGTGGCGAGGTTCATTTCGAGACCCGGGTTACGCGACTGGTTGTGGAAGATGGCAAGGTTACTGGTGTGGAAACTTCTGGAGGAGAGCATTTTGACGGTCCAGTCATTCTGGCAACCGGTCACTCGGCTCGTGATGTATATCAGATGCTGTATGACAGCAACATCACCGTTGAAGCCAAGGGTATAGCTGTGGGCGTGCGCTTGGAGCATCCGCAACGCATCATTGACCAAATCCAGTACCACAGCGTGCTAGGAAGGGGAGACTACCTGCCTGCCGCCGAATACAACTTTGTCACCCAAGTGGACCATCGCGGTGTATATTCATTCTGTATGTGCCCTGGTGGCTTTGTTGTGCCAGCAGTGAGCGAACCTGACGGACTTGTAGTCAACGGTATGTCGCCTAGCAATCGTGGCTCGCATTGGGCCAACTCGGGCATGGTGGTGGAACTCCATCCCGAGGACTTGCCAGAGCAATATAAAAAACACGGTGAGTTGGCGATGATGATGTTCCAACAGGAGATGGAGCGACGAGCCTTTGCCGAGGCAGGTAATACACTCATTGCCGGAGCACAGCGCATGAAGGATTTTGTTGACGGCAAGCCGTCGCGCAACATTCCACCTTCATCCTATCTGCCTGGAGTTCAACCCTCAAGACTTGACATATGGATGCCACCCTCTGTTGCCAACCGCCTGCGCAAGGGCTTTAAAGTCTTTGGTAAGAATGCCCGTGGCTTCCTCACCAATGATGCCATTGTTATCGGTGTCGAAACGCGCACATCATCCCCGCTGCGCATCCCTCGCGACAATATATTAATGCATCATGTAGCCTTTCAAGGCCTTTATCCCTGCGGTGAAGGGGCTGGTTACGCCGGTGGCATCGTTTCAAGTGCCATCGACGGTGAACGCTGCGCCGAAGCCCTTGCCACAGCCACTTCATAACCAATAATGACATAAAAAAACAACAAAAACAATTTTTTTTGCTAGTTTTACACAATATGGCGCATGATTTGCAGTTATTGATGCGATTATGGTTTTTATCTAAACATTTAAGACTATTATGAAAGAGAAAATGATCATTTCGGCAGCCCTCCTCGCATTGAGCGTTTTTTCATTGGGCTGGTTTATTAAGGCTGGTATTGATGACTTTGCGAGCAAGGACCGCAAGGTCAGCGTCAAGGGTCTCGCTGAGCAGGAAGTGAAGGCCGACAAGGTGACGTGGCCCATCGTTTCAAAGGAAGTGGGTAATGATCTGCCGGGCCTCTATGACCGCATCGGTGCCACGCAAGCCAAAATCAAGGCATTTTTGATTAAGGGTGGTGTCAAAGAAGATGAAATTAGCCTCAACGCTCCTCAAGTAGTCGATTTGACAGCCCGCGAGTATGAGGTCAACAAGGCCTATCGCTACATCGTGACATCGGTCGTTACTGTGACATCCAAGAATGTGGACCAAGTGCGCCAACTCATTGCCAAACAAGGCGACCTGCTGCGTGAAGGCGTGGCCATCACCGGCGACAGTTATGACAACCAGATACAGTATGAATTTGTCGCCTTTAAGGAGATGAAGCCCAAAATGATGCAGGAGGCCATCGAGAACGCCCAAGTCACTGCCGAGCAGTTTGCCAAGAACTCCCACAGCAAACTCAACAAGATTGTAAGTGCCGACCAGGGCCAGTTCTCCATCGAGAATCGCGATGAGTACACCCCTTGGATCAAGAAAGTGCGTGTCGTGACCACTGTCACTTACTCTCTCAAGGACTAACCAACAAGATTTTTCAATTTATACAGAAAGAGCCAGTCAATGAAACTGGCTCTTTCTGCTTTATATATTTCCATTATTATGCTTAGTCTTCGTCTTGACCGTTCTGCTTGGCAATGCGCTTGCGTTCAAGCTCGTCAAGGACAATTTTGCGCATGCGGATGTGATTGGGCGTGATTTCCACATACTCATCCGCTTTGATGTATTCAAGTGCCTCTTCCAG
Source organism: uncultured Bacteroidales bacterium (assembly GCA_902800715.1). Classification (GTDB taxonomy): domain Bacteria; phylum Bacteroidota; class Bacteroidia; order Bacteroidales; family Muribaculaceae; genus Sodaliphilus. The sequence goes on along the minus strand of CADCFN010000002.1, from coordinate 203,033 downwards.
GCTGAATACGATGGGAGGAACAATCTTCACCTTATCATCGGCACCACTGGCACGCATGTTGGTGAGTTTCTTGGACTTGGTGACGTTGATGACCAGGTCTTTTTCTTTGGTATGCTCACCAACGACCTGACCACCATAGACATCCTCTTGCGGGAAGATGAAGAAGCGTCCACGATCCTGCAATTTGTCGATGGCATAAGCGTATGCCGTGCCACCTTCCATGGCAACTAGAGATCCGTTGGTGCGACGGGCAATCTCACCCTTCCATGGCTCATAATCAAGGAATCGGTGTGACATGATTGCCTCTCCTGCACTTGCGGTGAGCACGTTGGTGCGCAGACCAATAATGCCACGCGAAGGTATCTTGAACTCGAGATGGATGCGGTCATTTTGGGTTTCCATCATGGTCATCTCGCCTTTGCGACGCGTCACCATGTCAATCATCTTACTGGAGTATTCCTCTGGGACATTGATACTGAGTTCCTCGATAGGTTCACATTTAACACCATCGATATTCTTGATGATGACCTGGGGCTGACCCACCTGGAGCTCGTAACCCTCACGGCGCATCTCCTCGATGAGCACTGACAAGTGCAGCACACCACGGCCAAACACGTTCCAGGCGTCCTCATTCTCAGTACGCTCGACGCGCAGAGCCAGGTTCTTATCCAATTCTCGCTGCAGGCGGTCCCAAATGTGACGCGATGTCACATATTTACCGTCCTTGCCGAAGAACGGCGAGTCATTGATGCAGAAGCGCATCGACATTGTGGGCTCGTCAATAGCAATGCGGGGCAGGGCCTCGGGGTTAGTAGGCAGTGTTACGGTATCACCGATTTCAAAGCCCTCGAGACCAATGATAGCGCAAATATCACCACTGCTCACACTCTCGACATGTTTCTGTCCCATGCCTTCAAAGGTGCGCAATTCCTTGATTTTCTGTTTCACAACTTCGCCATCGCGTTTGCACAGGGCGACCTCCATGCCATCTTTCAAGGTGCCACGGTGGACGCGGCCCACGGCGATACGTCCCACATAGCTGCTGTAGTCCAGCGAAGTGATAAGCATCTGTGCATCACCTTCAATCATCTTGGGCTCAGGGATATATTTGATGATGGCATCAAGCACAGCAGTGATATTGTCGGTAGGTTGTTGCCAATCCTCGCTCATCCATCCTTCCTTAGCAGAGCCGAAGATGGTGGGGAAGTCCAGCTGGTCTTCGCTAGCGTCCAAGTTGCACATTAAGTCAAAAACCATTTCCTGAACCTCATCAGGACGGCAGTTGGGCTTATCCACCTTATTGATAACCACGATAGGCTTGAGACCTAGTTGCAGCGCTTTCTGTAACACAAAACGGGTCTGGGGCATCGGGCCTTCAAAGGCATCCACCAGCAACAGACATCCATCGGCCATATTAAGCACGCGCTCTACCTCGCCACCGAAGTCGCTATGCCCCGGGGTATCGATGATGTTGATTTTGTAACCGTTGTAAGAAATAGATACGTTTTTGGACAGAATAGTGATGCCGCGCTCACGTTCCAGGTCATTGCTGTCCAGAATCTGAGTACCCATATTTTGGTTGTCGCGGAACAGATTACCTGCCGCTAACATCTTATCTACCAATGTTGTTTTGCCATGATCGACATGTGCGATAATGGCTACGTTACGGATGTTTTGCATATTGCCTAATTGAATTTGGGTGCAAAATTACTAAAAAAATCCATTTTTGTTTGTATTTCGACAATGATTCATTAAATTTGCAACGAATATTTAAAGTATCATATCTACATTATTAATTATATTATGAAATCTGTACACACATATCGGTTCCTGTTTTATGCTTTCATCCTTTGGATGATGCCTCTTTCTGTGGTATTAGCCCAAGAGAGTCGCTCATCACTTAATACCAACATCCATATTCAAAATACCAATGATAAAGAATTGGATTTTTCATTCTTTGGCAATTCATTGCGTGCCGCCAGGATGAAGACAATCCATGTGGAGTCTGCAGGCGAGTATGAAGTTGTCCAGGCGTGGAATAAGTATAAGAAGACAAGTGGTATCGATCAGGTAGTGACTTCATTACGTTCACTGTCAGATGAATTAGGCTTAAATGACTGGTTCGTGTTTGAGCTGGTCAGGTATTATACCAATGAGTTGTTGCGCTCAGGGAGTCCCATTGACAGGGTGGTTTTGCAACATTATCTGCTGGTAGAAATGGGATATGACGTTCGTTTGGCCCGCACCCAAAAGCAATTGCTGCTGTTGGTACCTTTTGAGCAAGTGGTCTATGAACATGACTTCGTTAGGGCCGATGGCAAGGATTATTACCTGTTTTATGACGATTTAGATTCCTTTGAAGAGGAGTTGTCTGTCATTTATCCATGTGACCCATCCAAGAAGAATCTTGGCAAGGGACAGATTCTAAATCTCTCGTTTGAGGGCAAACCCCTGAAAATGAGTTCAGGAGAGAACCGTTCATTTGAATTGGACGACGGCCGCATTCACGTCGTTTGTTCCATCAATGACGGGGTGAAGGAAATGTTGAGCAATTATCCGATGATGGATTTACAGTGTTACACCACCCAAGTCGTGTTACCACAGTTCCAACAATCGTTAATTGAGCAGTTGAAGCCCCAAATTGAGGATATGACACAATGTGAGGCAGCCAACGCTTTACTTCATTTTGTGCAATATGTATTTGGTTACAAAAATGACTGCGAGTCTCATGGGCACGAAAAGGCTTATTTCATCGAGGAAAATTTCTATTACGACAATAATGACTGTGAAGACCGCTCCATCCTGTACGCCTTCCTCGTTAGGTCATTGTTGGGACTTGATGTTCAGATTGTGGAATACCCTGGGCATGAGTGTACCGCAGTTCACTTCACCGATTGCCTAACATATGGCAATGGTTATTATTATGGGAGCGATTTCTATCTCATCTGTGATCCTTCCTACGTTGGAGCGCCTATTGGCAGATGTATGCCCAAATATCGCTCCGCGAAACCGCAAGTGTACATCTCAAACAAGCCAACTGACCATAAGAATACCAACAAGTCACCATTGAGCCCAGTACTGAACAAGGCTATTATTATGCCCGACATAACGATAGAGTTTACTGAAAGCGACAAGCTTTCATGATGAAAGCATCATGTTGTCTAAATGAAGATAATGTTGTACCTTTGCACAAATCTATTTAACCTAAGATAATAACAATGAAAAGAATCGCTTTAGTGACTGGCGCGACAAGTGGCATCGGAGAGGCCTGTGCGCGCAAATTGGCCATGATTGGCTACAACATGATTATCACCGGACGCAAGGCTGACCGTCTGGATGCACTAGCACGGGAGTTATCAGCTATAGGCGCGGGTGTAATAACACTCGAATTTGATGTCAGGGACCGCGAGGCTGCCACAACGGCAATCAGCAGCCTGCCCCCCGAGTGGCAGGAAATCGATGTGCTGGTAAATAATGCTGGCGGCGCGTTGGGCCTTGAGCCTGAGTATGAAGGCAACTTTGAGGATTGGGACACGATGATTGACGCCAATGTCAAGGGTCTGCTGACGATGACGCGCCTCATTGTTCCGGGTATGGTGGAGCGTGACCATGGTCATGTGGTTAATATTGGTAGCGTCGCGGGTGATGCCGCTTATGCCAATGGTAACGTGTATTGCGCTACAAAGGCTGCCGTCAAGGCCTTGAGTGATGGTCTGCGTATTGACGTGGCACACACCAGGGTGCGTGTTACAAACATCAAGCCCGGCTTGGTCGAAACCAATTTCGCAGTCATCCGTTTCCACGGTGATAAGGAAAGAGCCGACAACGTCTATAAAGGTATTCAACCACTTACTGGTGAGGATATCGCTGAGTGTGTCGCTTTTGCCGTGTCTGCTCCTGAGCATGTCCAAGTCGCCGAAATGCTTGTCCTGGCAACCCATCAGGCCAGCGGCAGCGTCATCCACCGCCAGTAGAGTAAGCCCAATATCACATTATTCTAACAAACTGGACCTGTGTTTTGTCTAACATAGGTCCAGTTTGGTATTTATGGTTATTCGAATTAGGAGCTTTCTTGTCATCCTTGCAGTCCATAATGACAAGGGCACTTAATGGTTATATATATAATTCATTATTTCAGAGGCTACTTCTGGCCTATAATGTGAACTTTCGTAGTAGTTGTGGTAATCAGATGTGTATTTATTAACACCCGAAAAATCATACACGTTTTTGCTGCCAAACAATGTCTGTAGAAACTCCAAGTCTTTTGGATTAATTTTAATCTGGTTATAAAGAGGACTAATAACTATCTTATAATTCGTTCTATGTTTGGCAAGAATGTCTTTTATCTCAATAAAACTACGAATCTTTTCTTCGTCATTCAATAGTTCTTCAGATATACTAGGATGTTGAACACCTTCAAAACCCTTCAATTTCTTTTGATTATAAAAGATACCGCGAACTATTAAACTATCATCATGATGATTGTATTCTTCATTTGTAATTGGGTTATAATACTTAAGATTATCGATGATTACTTCGTATGATCTCATAGATACATCATGTGGCCACTTATACTTAAGCTTTATCCAAAAGTATATATATTGAGGATTGTACCATTCAAATAAATACCGTTGCTGAAACTTCAACCAGTTTTTATTATTTATCAGTGCTGGGGGCATCATAGACTCTATAGCATGTAGCTCAATTCTATCTAAAATTTCACAGTCCAAAATGATAAGAGCATTATTGATTTTTTGATTCAAAGAATCAATCAACCTTAATTTATATCGTAAACCATGAACAGATCCACCATATTCTGAGAAATGGTAACAATTACTCTCGGCTGGTATATACTTTTTCCAATCATCAATTCTGTAGTAAAAGCTTCGCGAGTTGCCAATGATGAATGAATCATAATGATAAGTGTCTTTCTTATTCAAATAATTCATCGTTGATACAAAATTCTTGTTTAGAGCTATTTCTCCGTTACAGTAATAGTTATCATAATTCCATACAACTCTGAAAGGATCCATAATGAAGTATAGACAAAATAATACCACAAAAGGGATCATGAAGACTAAGGTATTTTTTATAAAACTCCTCATAAAATACTCCTAGAATTGAAAATAAATAAATGTTTGAGTTGTGCCAGCAAATAGATCTATTAATAATATGATGAGATAGTAGATGCCCCAACGTACTGATTTATAACAGAATGGTTTGCTTGAAGGAAACTGTAGTGCATGTTGCTTGTTCCTTTGCATCCATTCAACCAGTAGTAACAAGACTCCAAACAAGAGACATTGCCCACCAGCTAAACCAGATATATCAAAAAACTTGTTATTAACCATTGATGTGAAATAGTCGATTGCTTGGGTAATGGATTCGGCTCTGAAGATTATCCACCCAATCACCGCAAGTAGAAAGGTTAATGACATCTGAAACAGTTCCTTCAAATTTGGTAAATAACGATTATGAGCAACGATATGTTCATACTTTGTCGTTAGCCCCAGAATGACATATCCTGAAAGGAGCGTGGCATGGAAGAGTCCCCAACAAATAAATGTCCAGTTTGCCCCATGCCAAAGACCACTTATAGCCCAAACAATGAAGATATTACGTATGATTTTCCACTTAGCGCATCGACTACCGCCAAGAGGAAAATACACATAGTCGCGGAACCATGTCATTAATGATATGTGCCAACGTCGCCAAAACTCTGATATACTTCTCGAAAAATAAGGATAATTGAAGTTGCGCATTAAATTGATTCCAAACAGACGGGCGCAACCTATAGCGATATCACTATATCCGGAGAAATCACAATAGATTTGAAAGGAGAATAGCACGCCAAGAAGCAATAGCGTAAACCCGGGTAATTCATGGTACTGTCCCCAATACTCGTTTACGACATAAGCACAGTTATCTGCAACAACTAATTTTTTCAGAAATCCCCAAAGCATCTGCCTTAAACCGTCAACCGCCTTTGCATAGTCAAATTGGCGTTTCTTTTGAAATTGAGGTAACAGATTAGTGGCTCGTTCAATAGGTCCTGCAACAAGTTGAGGGAAGAAGCTTATATAAGCTGAAAACTCCACAATGTCATGTGTGGCTTTGATGTTTCCCCGATACACATCAATACTATAGCTTAATGCCTGGAATGTGTAGAAACTGATACCAACAGGAAGGATGATATCCAGGGTTAATCTATCTAGATGGTATCCCAGTGTTGATAGCAATAAGGCCTCCAAATTCTCAACAAAGAAATTGAAGTATTTAAAAACGCACAGAATACCTAGATTTATAATGATATTGCATGCACTAATGATCTTCTGCTTCTTTCTATGGTCTGCATAGTTCTCAATAAGGATGCCACTTCCAAAACTGCACAATGTTGTAAAAGCAATGAGCAAGAGAAAACGCCAATCCCAGCATCCGTAGAACACGTAGCTGGCAATAACAATCAATAAGTTTTGCCAGTGTCGTCCGCGGAAGACAAACCAATAGAGCAAGAAAACTATCGGTAGAAATACAAGGAATTCTAATGAATTGAATAGCATACAGTTTCTGAAGCTGAATCAACTAATGCTTTTTCATAACAATGCTGAAAAACAATTAGAAGGATTCATTAGCTGATAAAAATCAAAGAAAATATTCAATAATTAATTTATCTTGAATCATTAATGCGTGAGCATTTTACTTGTCATTCAGAGATATTTGGGCTTTCGAGGCCATAGTGGCGCTTGCGGTCCATCCACAAGAGCAATGATGATGTTGCAATTGCTCCAAGACCAATGATGCCAAAGATAATGAGCGAGTGGGTGTAATCTACCTGCTCGCCTATCGTGTTGCGCTCCAACACCATGCCAATGAGCACGGGGATGAGCATCAGGCCAATGTTCTGGATGTAATAAATGATGGAGTAGGAAGTGCCTAATTGTTTCATCGGTACAATCTTGGGTACTGCAGGCCACAAGGCAGCGGGCAGTAGCGAGAAGGCAATGCCCAGCACGCACATCAGCGTCACGGCAATCCAACTCGAGTTGAGCGGCATGGCGAACACAAACAGGGTGATGGTCAACAGCACACTGCCGATGACCATCATCGTGGCGCCACGGCCCTTGTTGTCAAACCAGGCACCGAACAACGGTGTCAACACAATGCTGGTGTAGGGGAGAATTGAGGGGATGGCGCCGGCAAGGCTCGCCTCGACGCCATACTTGGAAATCATGAGTTTGGTGGCGAAATCCAGGAAAGGATATAGTGCCGAGTAATAGAACAGGCACAGCAGCGTGATGAGCCAGAAACCGGGATTCTTGATGGTGATTTTCATGTCCGAGAAATGGAATTTCTCGTCATCCTGAGGCGCAAGATTTTGCGTCTCCACAACGTCGCCTTCGGGTTTCTGAGAGGCTAGTTTTTGTGTCTCGACATCGAGGCGGTGGTCCATCGTACAGTAATAAAGGTAGGCGATGAGCCCCACACCAACGCAGAACAAACCAATAAGCAATGGCCGCGGCAACCCCCAATTCAAGGCGATAGGAAGGCTGAAGTTGAGCGCCAATGCGGTTCCAAGGCGAGCCATCGAGACCTGCAGGCCCATTGCGAGCGCCATTTCCTTGCCAGAGAACCAGCGCACAACGACTTTTGAAACTGTAATACCGCACATCTCATAACCAATACCGAAGAAAGCAAACCCCAACGCTGCCAAGACCACTTGGCGCTTGACCGTTCCTAACAAGGGAACGCTCCACAATGGTTCCGGAGAAGTGTAAGTGATAACACCATAGACAGCAGCCGCTCCTGTCAACATCAGTACACACGAGAGAATGCCCGTGAATCGCACACCCATCTTGTCGAGGATGATGCCTCCCACAAAGAGCATCAATAGGAACACGTTAAAGAAGCCGCGTGATCCGGCAAAAATGCCAAATTCGCCACTGGTCCAGCCCACACCGCCATCCTGAGTGGCCTTCTCAAGCATAAACTGCAGTGGGGACATTTCTTTGGCGACAACATAGCCTGCCATCATAGTGAATGATACAATAGCAAGCACAGTCCAACGCGCCCACGCCTTAGTAGCAATCGTGTTTCTTATCTCGTCTCTCATGTGTTTCAGTTAAATAATAGGGACCTTAAAGTCTAATGTCCTTAAGGTCCCTAAAGTCCTTATTAATTTCTAATAGCTGACAGCAGATTATGCCTCAGGCTTGATATTGGGATCTTCAAGACCAAGGTTCTTCTGGCGGTTAACGACCTTGAGGTACAGACCAATGAGCAGTGCGGCAACGCCCAGGCATGCGAGCATCACGAGGGGCCAGGTGTAGTTGTACTGGGTTGGGTCGGTAACACCGGGGTTGGTGTTGTCGAGTACCTTGCCGATAGCCAAGGGGAAGAGCCACAGACCGATGTTCTGAATCCAGAAAATCAGGGCGTAAGCGCTACCGATAATCTTGGAGTCCACCAGCTTGGGAACACTGGGCCACAGCGCGGCGGGAACGAGCGAGAACGAAGCTCCCAGAACAAGGATGGTGATATAGGCAATGATAATGCCGCCAGTTGTGTTACCCTTGAACATGGGCAGGATGAAGGCAAAGGTCAAGTGGCAAATGATCAGAAGCAACGAGCCCAACACAAGCATCGATGCAGCTTTACCCTTATAGTCAACATAGTTGCCCAAAATAGGGGTAATACCCACTGCTAACAGGGGGAATACGGCAAACACGCTCTCGGCGCTCTGGCGCATGTAACCCATGTAGCAGTAACAAATCAGTGCGATAACCGACACGCAGAGCAGACCATACTTGGCGTTCTTGTTCTTCTTCATGAAGTTGCTAATGAAGGCAGTGGCAGCAACGATGATCATGATGATGTATTGCCAGATGGCAACTGAGTCTCCAGCCCAGAAAGAACCCTCGGCAGGCTCAACGAGCGTGAGGTTGCACTGCAGCATATTAACGGCATACTTCTGGAAGGGGAAGATGGCGCTGTAGTAGAGTACACACAGAAGTGATACCAGCCAGAAACCCTTGTTGGTCAAAATCTTGCCAATGTCGCTCACCTTGAACGGGTCGTCCTTCTCCTCGGCTTCACCAGTCTGCTTGTCAAGCTTGCTGTCCATGAAGAAGTAAACGATGAACATGATCAGGGCAATGCACATCAGTACTACACCGAAGGCAACAGCGCGGCTAACACTGATATTGCCGCCCAACTTAGCGAAGTAGGGCGAGAAGATCATACAGGTGGCAACACCCAAGCGGGCCAATGCCATCTCGCTACCCATTGCCAATGCCATCTCACGGCCCTTGAACCACTTCACGATACCACGGCTAACAGTGATACCTGCCATCTCGACACCGCAGCCAAAGAGCATGAAGCCGCAAGCTGCAAGCTTAGCACTGGCGGGCATGCCATTATAGAAAGGCGATACTCCCAGCTCATCGAACAAGGGGATGTAGTTCAGGTTGTTGGTGAACCAGGTCTCAAGACCGGTACCGATAAAACTGTCGGTCACGGCATACCACTTAATGATAGCACCAACAAGCATCACAGCACCCGATAAAACGGCCGTAAAGCGCACGCCCATCTTGTCGAGAATGATACCAGCAAAAATCAGGAAGAATACAAACACGTTGAGGAACACCTCGGCGCTCTCCTCGGTACCGAATGCCGTTGAACTCCATGCAAGGTTAGGAGATGACTCCAGCAGGTCCTTGATGGGCGACAGGATGTCCATAAAAATGTAGCTGCAGAACATGCCCAATGCGAGCAACAGAAGCGCTGTCCAGCGCATTGCAGCAGAGTCTCTTAAAGTCTGAATCTTTTCTGACATAAAATGTTGTTTTTAAAATTGTTTGTTATTGGTTGATATTAATGGTTTCTAATTATGCAATTCCCAAGGACTCACAGATACGGTCAATTTTGGCATCAGCCCACTCGTTCTTGGCGTCGTAATTCTCCTTCTTGTCGAGGGTGTCATGTGCCTCGATGTAGAACTTGATTTTGGGCTCGGTGCCCGAGGGCCGGATAGATACCTTGGTGCCGTCCTCGGTGTAGTACTGCAGCACGTTGCTAGTGGCGGGCATGACGAGTTTGGTCACCTCGCCGGTGCGCATGTCGCGCTGCTCAAGTTTCTGGAAGTCTTTGATGAGCACTACGGGCGAGCCATCAATGGTCTGCTGCGGGTTCTCGCGGAAGTTGACCATCATCTGGGCAATCTCGTCGGCACCGGTCTTGCCAGGGCGAACGACGCTAATGCCGCGCTCCTTGCTGTAGCCGTAGTGGATATACAGGTCGATGAACAGGTCGTTGAGAGTCATGCCCTTGTCCTTGGCCCATGCAGCAATCTCGCACATCAGGGGGATGGACGATACAGCGTCCTTGTCACGAACGAACGTCTCGGGCAGGAAGCCGTAGCTCTCCTCGCCACCGCCCAGATAGCGTCCCTTGCCTTCCATCTCGCGCATCACGGTAGCGATCCACTTGAAGCCGGTGAAACAGTCAAACATCTTGATGTTTTCCTTACGGGCAATCTTGGCGATGGTCTCGCTGGTAACGATGGTCTTGACGATGTACTCGTCGCCGGTCAAGCGGCCCAACTCACGGTTGCGCACCATCAGGTAGTAGAGGAAGATGATTTGGATCTGGTTACCGTTCACGAGCTCATATTTACCCTTGGTATTCTTGATAACCAAGCCGATGCGGTCGGCGTCGGGGTCACTTGCAAGTACCACGTCGGCATCCACTTCCTCGGCCTTCTTGATAGCCATGGCCATAGCGCTGGGCATCTCGGGGTTGGGGGAATCAACAGTGGGGAAGTCGCCACTCATTACGTCCTGTTCGGGAACGTGGATAATGTTGTCAAATCCCCAACGCTCGATTGAGCGGGGGATGATGTAACGTCCTACGCCATGGATAGGGGTATAAACAATCTTCAGGTCGTGATGGCGCTTGCACACATCAGGGCTCAGCGACAGGGTGTGGATTTCCTCGATGTAGGGACCGTCCACGTCCTCACCGATAATCTGAATCAAGTCAGGATTTCCTTTAAACTTGATTTCGCTGACGTCCTTGATGGCATTGACGTAATTGATGATGTTCACGTCATGGGGAGCAATCACCTGGGCACCGTCATCCCAGTAGGCCTTGTAGCCGTTGTAAATCTTGGGATTGTGCGAGGCTGTGATGTTCACACCGCTCTGACACCCCAGGCGACGGATGGCATAGCTCACCTCGGGAGTGGGGCGGGGACCCTCAAACAGATACACCTTGATGCCGTTGGCGCTGAAGATGTTGGCAACGGTCTCGGCAAACAGGCGACTGTTGTTGCGCACGTCATGACCCACAACCACCGAAATCTGGTCCAGGTCCTTGAAGGCTTCGTTAAGGTAGTTGGCCAGGCCTTGTGTGGCGCTGCCCACCGTGTAGATGTTCATGCGGTTACAGCCGGCACCCATGATGCCACGCAGGCCACCGGTACCGAATTCGAGCGTTTTGTAGAACGACTCTACCAGTTCGGTTTTGTCCTCGTTGTCGAGCATGGCTTGAACTTCAGCTCTCGTCTGCTCGTCATAACTCTCACTAAGCCACGTCTGGGCCTTTGCGGTCACTTCCTGTAATAATTTCTCGTCGTACATACTTGGTTCGGTTTATAAGGTTGATGTTACATTGTTTTATCTTATTAAACTGCCAAAGATACACTAAAATCCCCAATTGCCAAAATAAAATCTTACTTTTGGCGAAAAAGAGGAGTTTTTATGTGCTATTCTATCTGTTTTTGTGTTACATCCACGCTAATGCCACATCATCGTGAAGCATAGCGATTTGCTAGAGAAGCCCGTGTTCTGGTAAGAATTTCTATCAATTATGAGGTTACATAAAAAAAGCGCCTCGTCTCACGACGAAGCTGCCTTGCTAGGAAAAAAGTATCATATTGCTGCAAAATTATAACCTTGATTCGATTTGTGCAAATTTTTTAGACAAAAAAAACAATTATTTGATTCAATTAATGGAAAATCATACTTTTTTATGTACTTTTGCCGCATCTTATTAAATTTAAATAGACTGAAGATGAGAAAATTTTTATTGACTATCATGACGCTCATGGCGTTGATGTTTGTTTCCCCATCAGCTCATGCTACAGAATGGTTTGACGTTTTGTCAAACGGAGGCGAGACTATTGCTGTAAATCCCGATATTACCACAACCGATAATGGAGTAAGCTATCTGGTTTGGGTTCGCAATTCGTATATCACACCCGAGAGCCGCGCCGAATATACTCAAGAGCGCGAATATGACAAGACTGTTGCCTATAAACTGACACTTTATAAATTCACCAATGATTGGAATAATGTTAATATAATACAGGTGTCAGTCTATGGAGAGGACGGCAACATTATAGACCAATATGCCAATCCTGACATTGCCTCGACTGAAATCGTAATTCCAGCAGGTTCGCCCATTGAGACTATTGCCGAGAACGCCAAGGTTATTTACGAGATCACAACCAATCCCGAGTAAATCGAACAATTAGCATTTTTTTGCTAAAACATAACGGCGCACCAAATTAGTATTTTATTTCTATTTGCGTGCATAAAATTAGCGCACACCATTGCAACAAAAACGCAACAGCATCTATCGCATCATGAAGAATGCGATGGATGCTTTTATTACGGTTAGATAACGCGTTGATGGGTTAGAGGAGTCCTTCGTAATGCAATCTGAAAGCTTGCGGCCCGCCAATAATCAGCTTCATTTCTGGATTTTGGCGACAGCCTCGAAAGTACTATAGGTTTATATTGTTATCTCAATTATTATCAACAAGTTAAGTTAAAAACAACACAACAACCGTCATTGTCGCAAATAAGATGATGAACATATCATTTGTTATAATCTGGTAATAGGTTTTAATGACCAAATCGCTCCAGGTCGAAGCTAAAGCCATTATCAGCATCAACACTATTGCGCCATTGATAACCATAACAAAGCAACCATTGAACCATGGCATAGGATTATAGGGCGATAAGGACAATTTCACCATCTGATTATTTGAATAAAAATTTGAAATACAAAGTGAAATTACTTCATGTTTTTTTCGTGCGATTCATTTGAGTCGCATTATTGCCTGGTAAATTCCAGCAAAAAAGGCTTTTTATTTGTTCAAGTGAGATAAAATCATTAACTTTGCAGGTTGAATATTGTTCAGAAAGCGCTTATTAATACGGGCCTTAGAACAATGCTTAGAAAGACATAATACAGGTAACTTGCTGATAATGACTACTGAGATAGTGTCTGCAGCTTTGCCCGCGATGCTAATTAGCGCCAGTTCCACAAGAACCGGTGACCCTTTTCACATGTCCAAAGCACAAAAGGTATTAACAGGAGATTCATTTCCGGGCAAATGGCGGAGGAATAGCTGATCGAATATAGTATTTTGCTATTTTTTGATAAAAACTGGGTGCTTTCAATAAAAATTATACACGAATAGCCATCGGTAATAATCATAATCGCTACAGTTTATTGCTGCCTAGAAATCAATTTAATAACCGCCTCACTAATCATGGTTGAACTGAATATTAAATTACCCGAATCATTCTTCCTTGAGGAAGAAAGGGATGGCTATCTTGTTAGTGCAGAGATGAAATCGCTATGGGCAGTTCAACTGGATTTGCTCTACGAATTAGATCGCGTTTGCCGTAAACATGGCATAAAATACATCTTAGACTTCGGCACATTGTTGGGCGCGATTCGCCACAAAGGTTATATACCCTGGGATGACGATATTGACGTATCTATGCTGCGTGAAGATTACGATAAGTTGTTGTCTGTTGCCAGTCAGGAATTCAAGGAGCCTTACTTTCTTCAGAACCAACTGACCGATAATGGATATGACGACTATGTGCCCAAGTTGCGCAGGTCAGACACCACCTGCTTAATGAAATACAATATCGGTAACAAATGCTCTTCCAACCTGGGCGTTTTCATCGATATTTTCGTATTTGATAACATTCCTTCTAGCGAACTGAGTAAAGAACGAATGCTATTCTACGGACGAAAAAGCAGAGACTTCTTCTATCACATTTTCACGCTAGCCAACCCGCCGAGATTTAGCTTTACAATCAATTATTTTGCCCGAATGACAAGGTATTTGATTTTTAAAAAGCGCTATGGAACGGTGGTTGAAGAGTATCAACGTCTTGAAAATCAGGCCAAATGTGATGAGCGAACTGAATATGTCGCAAATATCACCTACCAAAATCCCCGATATCGTCCACGTTGCTGGTATGAAGATACTCAAGATGTTTCTTTCGAGAATTTCTGTTTTCAAGCACCCGTGGCTTATGATGCATTATTAACGGAATGTTTCGGTGACTACATGACGCCAAAACAAGGTGGGAATGTACACACAGTTGTGTATTTTGACGTAAACCGCTCCTATAAGGAAACGCTAAACGACAAAAGCTTATACAAGAGGTTGTGTGAAGAGTCCGGAAATACAGTAAGCGGACTGAAAGAATATTTAAAATTCATAAACTACTACTTCGTAAAACCACTTAGAAAATCCAGATAAGAAGCAAATCATATCTATCAAGTATAGATTTCCATTAGATTCATCAACTAAAAATGATCTCGGTTATTGTTCCAATTTACAATGTTGAAATGTTTCTCAGCGCATGTCTTGAGAGCATCTTGGCATCCACATACAAAGATTTTGAGGTCATATTGGTTGATGACGGCTCTATTGATGGCTCGGGATTGATTTGTGACGAATACGCCGCGAAAGATACACGCATGCGGGTCATACACAAATCCAACGCAGGGGTATCTGAAGCCAGGAATAGCGGACTTCGCGCTGCAAAAGGCGATTACATCATGTTTGTTGATGGAGACGATGTGATTCATCCACGAATGATGGAAGTTTTAGTAGAAGCCATTGAGAGTGGAGACTATGATTTCGCAATGATTAATGGCGTTCGGGTCAAGGAGGATGAATATCAAGAAAGAATATCCAACCAGAACATTGACACATCGTCACGCAGAGTAGTCAACCAGAGTTACTGCATTCGCAGACTCCTCGATGTGAGCCGTGCTGCATTCCAATATCATGTGCTATGGAATAAACTGATAAAACGCTCTCTTGTTGATGGCATATATTTCAAGAAGACAGGAGGCGAAGATTTTGAATGGAATAACCGCATGTTCTTGAGAACCCGCCAAGGCATTATCGTTGATACAGAACTCTATTACTATATCCAGCATGTGGACTCGATGACACATAGCGGTGTGAATCCGACCTATATTGACCGTATCAGGTCTTATTACCTGTGTTTACAGGAAATGCCCAAAGACAAGCCCGCATATGAAGCCCAATGTCTAAAAGCCATGTACTCAATGCTTTTAGGGGTCAGATATGCAGCTAAGAATACGGAATATTATCCTGAAGCCAAGCAATGTGCTTCTGAGATTTATAAAAAGACGAAAGACCAACTGATGAAAAGCGAATTGAGTGGAATGCGTAAACTGCGATTCCTATGCTTTTATCATGCACCATGGTTGTACTCTTTCGTGATAAAGTTCATGTATGGCTTTTTGCGCCGATAAGCTTTCTTGAGTATGCGTGTAGGTATTGTCACACAGCCGCTTGAGATGAATTATGGCGGCATCTTACAGAACTGGGCTTTACAACAAGTCCTAAAACGCCTAGGGCATGAACCCATCACGATTGACGCATTTCAGCGTTACTCAACCCCGCATTATTTGTATAACTACGCTTATTCCGTTTACAGACACATGCGAGGCCATAACTACCCACCGAAACCAACACGCTACTACGGGGCATTGCGTAAAGAGTTACTCGGCCAGTTCATTGAGAAGAACATTGACAAGACCAAGGTCATGTGGGAGTACAAGCGAAGTGTTGTGAGAAAATATCGGCTTGAGGCTTTGGTTGTTGGCAGTGACCAGGTTTGGCGTGTTGGCTATAACCGGAAACACATCGAGGATATGTTCCTGAGATTTGCTGACGGCCTGCCCTTAAAGCGTGTAGCTTATGCCGCATCATTTGGCTTAGATGAGTGGACGTATAACGAAGAACAGACAGCCTCCTGCGCTGCATTGGCCAAAAAGATGGATGCAATCTCAGTCCGGGAAGAAAGCGGCGTCGAATTATGCCGTGAGCACTTCGGCCTGGAAGCAAAATGCGTATTAGACCCCACGTTATTGTTGGATGCTGAAGGTTATAACGATATAATTGACCACAATTGGGATAGCAAAGAACCATATCTTGCTGTTTATTGTTTAGATATTACACCTGCCAAAGAGGCCTTCATCAAACAGTTGGCCGAGGAAAGAGGCTTGAGTGTACGCATATTTTCTGCCGGATGGAAATCAAGCCTCACTATCGGAGAGTGGCTGGCGATGCTCAAGAATGCATCTATGGTAATCACTGATTCGTTCCATGGTACTGTTTTCAGCATCTTGTTTAGCCGTGATTTTTACTCGTTATGCAATCCCAAGCGAGGTAATACCCGAATAGCCGGACTTCTTGAACAAATGGAATTGCAAGGACGTATGGTTTCAGATATTGCCCCAGAAGAACCTGCCGATAGGGGTATTGAATGGTCTCATGTGCATTCCAAACTGGACAGCATGCGCAAGGATAGCATTAGTTTTCTTAGAGCGAATCTATAAACCAGGTTATTAAATCATTCAGAGAGCTAAACATGAGAGACTTACACATTGTTATGCCAATGGCTGGAGAAGGTTCCCGATTTGCTAAAGCCGGTTGGACCACACCAAAGCCACTGATTGAATTAAATCATATTCCGTTATTCCAACGTGCAATTAATAGTGTTGCTATTAATGGCGTTAAAATGAAATATAGCTTCATTGTTCGTCAGGAACATATTGACAAGCAACATATTGATGCCCAAATTAAGGACATCATACCAGACGCAAACGTGTTTTCGGTTTTGAAAACGACACGTGGAGCTGTAGAAACCTGTCTCGTTGCTGAAAGTGCTATTGATGACGAGGATGCTATCGTTGTAATGGATTGTGATTTGGAATTCAGAAGCAAGCGTTACAATGAATTAGTTTCAGATGCGTTGATGGTTCCAGCTGCTGATGCCGATGGAGGCGCTTTAGTGTCTTTTGAGTCAGATAACCCGAGATACAGCTATGCATTGACCGATGAGTGTGGTCGGGTACTGAGAACTGCAGAGAAAGACCCCATTTCAAATCATGCGTTGTGTGGTGCATACTTTTTCGGGAGCGGAAAGGACTTCAAACGAATTGCTCATCAACTGCTTGACGATGGAACGCATGGTAAAGCCGAGTTCTATGTCTCTCTTTTATATAATTACTTATTGGCAGAAGGTAAGACAGTTCGCCTAGCAACAATGGAAGAGTATTATTCCTACGGCACGCCCGAAGAATTGCTATCTTACAGCCATTAATCCATACTCTTATCATCTCATTACAAAACGATGGAAATCAAGTTGTTGATTACAGACTTTGATGGCACTTTGGTTAACACATTTCAGGCGAACTATCAAGCCTATAGTGAAGCATTCCAGCGTGTCGGTCTTTCATTGAGCGAAGACACCTACCGAAAGTGCTATGGTTTGAGATTTGATGATTTTATGGAAACGGTAGGCATTTCTGACAATAAGGTCCGTGAAAGTATTAGGAATCACAAGGGAGAATGTTATCCTAGTTATTTCGGTTTGCTAGAGGTGAATAGGGCCTTGCTTGACTTCATCAGGATGTTTAGGCAAGGTGGTGGCAAGACTGCTGTCGCTTCCACTGCACGAGGAAAGAATCTTGTCAATGCACTCACCCACATTGGTGCCATCGATGACTTTGACTTGATTTTGGCCGGTGAAGATGTCAAACAAGGCAAACCATCACCAGAAATCTATGCTACCGTGATATCACGTATGGGTGTTACTGCCATGGAGACCATCATTTTTGAAGACTCCAATGTCGGGCTTCAGGCAGCAGAGGCATCCGGTGCCCATTTTATTAAAGTAACCCTTTAAACTTTTTAAGAAAATTATCTAAGCTATGAAACTTGACATTCAAGGCCACTCAGGTTGTGAAATTGCCATAGTTCATGATGATAACGGTCTGCAAATTCACAAGAGCACATATGACCCTGCTTATGTGTCCCGCTTAATCAATCAGGCTAATAAACAGATCAAGGCTTCAGAGATTGCATATCAAAATATTCGTGTCCCAAAAGTCTTTGAGGTAGTTCAAAACAAGGCAGATGCGACTATCAAGATGGAATATATTTATTCCAAAAATTTTGTAGAGTACTTCGAGAATGCTGGTTTTGAGCAGATTAAATATCTCATTGGTGCCATCAAGTATTTTATAGATCTTGAAATCAACGCATCTGAGATGCAGACTGTTCCAGCCAATATCTTGACCGATAAGATGGCTGATGTAGCCCGTAAGGTTCAGAAAAATGCCCACTTGAAAGACGACATCGAAGCCCTAGAACTGGTTAACAGCTCGCAAGAAATCATGAATGGAGTAGGGGACATGGTGATGCCTGTTGGCCGTTGCCATGGTGACCTTACTTTCAGCAATATCCTCTTTAACGGCAACAACTATTACCTGATTGATTTTTTGGATTCCTTTATCGAATCGCCGCTATTGGATATCGTCAAAATCCGTCAGGACACTGCTTATATGTGGTCCACATTGATGTACCACAAGCCATTTGACAAAGTTCGTCTGAGTATTATCAGTGCAAGAATCGACTCTGCTATCGATGAGTATTTCACTGATAAATACAAGTGGTATCGACAGTATTATATGCCATTACAGTTGATGAATTTCCTTCGAGTTCTTCAATATGCCCACGAGGAGAAAGTTATTTCTTACCTCAAGAATGTTATTTCCGGCCAGTTGTCATTCATCAAAAACACCAATCATTAATCATGATGACACTTATTGTACCTATTGCTGCCGACAGAGCAGACTATGTAGCAAAGTTGCCTCAACCATTTCGTTTTGATGACGAAGGCACGATGTATTGTGTCAAAGCCATCACCGGTCTGCCTCTAAATGACTTCAAAGACATATACTTTGTGATTTTGCGGGCTCATGACAATCGTTTCATGCTGAGTGAACAGCTCGCGATGCAGTTCCGCAAACTGAAGCTGACGAATGCTCATGTTACAATACTTGATGAGCCTACTACAAGTCAAGCCGAAACTGTAACGCGGGCCATTGAATTGAATAGCATTAAAGGAACCATTTTCATCAAAGATGCAGATTGCTATTTCACTGCCGATGAAATCATGCCTCAAAACGGTGTGGCCATCTATGCCCTGGAAAACTTGCCTGTTGTTGACCCGCAGCACAAGAGCTATGTCTCTGTCGATGATATGTTTTATGTAACCAATATCATCGAGAAGCGAGTGGTAAGCCATTTCTTTAGTGCCGGCGGATACTGCTTTCAGGATGCTGAGGTCTTTTGCCAGTATTATAACCAACTTAAGGACTACAGTCCGTTATATCTTTCACATATCATCTATGCGATGTTGCTTGATAAACAGATATTCCGTCCCATTGAAATTGATGATTACAA
Source organism: uncultured Bacteroidales bacterium (assembly GCA_902800715.1). Taxonomy (GTDB): domain Bacteria; phylum Bacteroidota; class Bacteroidia; order Bacteroidales; family Muribaculaceae; genus Sodaliphilus. The sequence goes on along the minus strand of CADCFN010000002.1, from coordinate 183,430 downwards.
AGATTGGGGTGTGATAAATGTGAATTATCAATAACTGTTTCGCAGTATGATTTTAATAACCCAAAACCGACCCACTATATGCGTATAGTTTTTGTTAATCTGCATGGCAACGAATTTTTGGTGAAAACACTTAATAAGTATATCTTCAAACAATCAGTTGCCATCAAACACAAATATATCCTTGATTATTTATTATCTCGCGATGATATTGAGATTTGCTCATTTATCAATCATCGCGGGCTTTCTTTATCATATAGTACCCGTAACCGTTTTTTGCAATCATTCCGCTTTCTTGAGCATCGTATTGCACTGAAAAAGAATGGAATCCCACTGAACAAAATCAAGGTTCTCAAGAGCGAAGATGAAATCAAACATGATGATCTGATTATTCTTTACCAATTATTTGGGCCTCAATTAGACTTCAAACAAAGACCCGATGCTTTCATCGCGTTAAGCCAATTGCATTTTACGGTTTCACAGGCTAAGGTGATGGAAAAACTGGATCCTGACCTGATGTATAATGAAAGTGACATGCAAAAGCGTTTTATCGCGTTTAATGAATACTTTGGATGGTTCCATAAACAGTATTTGGTTATTCCTTTTGTGTTTGCTGACCGCTTTAAAGTGAAAAAGCCGTTTAATGAGCGCCAGAACAAAGCGGTCTCGGTAGGCACCGTGACCTATCCAGATTATCTGATTAAATACTATGGCCATAATTGCCTTCAACCGGCACGCAAACAAGTGTATGACAATGCAAAAGAATTGACGCCCTGGGTCGACTGCTTCAATAGCGACTATCTTGAGGACGTGAAAGATTCAAAATATTCTGTCAATGATAATAAATTAGTGCGTATTTTTAAACGACTTCACGACAAATTCTTTGTTGGCCATCAAAAAAAATACTATTCGTTTGATATGGTTGAGAAATTCAATGATTACAAAATGTGTATCGTTGGAGAGGAAATCATCGGCTTGCCTGGCATCGGCTTTGTTGAGGGAATGGCCTGCGGCTGTGCTTATATTGGTCAGACAATAGGGTACTATGAAGATTACGGGCTGAAAGAAGGTGTTCATTATATCGGATATGATGGTTCTCTAGACGACCTGAAAGCTAAAATCTCTTATTATCAGCAACCTGAGCATCAAAAAGAATTAGAGACAATTGCTAAAAATGGATGCGAATATGTGCGTTCGCATTTCAACGGAAAAGCAGCAGCAGAGTCTTTGCTCAACAATCTGCTTGACGCTCAACAACGATGGCTTGATTCACATCCAATCGATGGTAACTAAACGCGTAAATCTATGGTTTCAATCCTAGTTCCTGTTTACAATTCTGCCGAATATTTGCAAAAATGTGTTAAGTCTCTCACCGGACAAACATATACTGATTTACAAATAGTTCTTATTGATGACGGCTCAACCGATGAGTCGTGGACCATTATGCGAGAACTTGCTTCCACCGATAAGCGGATTGAAGTCTATTCTCAACCCAACATGGGAGTTGCGGCAACAAGAAACCATTTGCTGGACAAAATTAGAGGAGATTTTGTCTTGTTTGTTGACAGCGACGACTGGATTGATAACGATACCATAGAGTTTTTGTTGAATAAACAACAAGAAGACGATTATGATATTGTAAGTTTTCAGATGAAAGGTTCCTTAATCAATGAAGAGAACATATTCAATCAGGAACAAATAATCAAATTATTTCTTGAACATATAGTGTTTACCGGATCGCTATGTAACAAGCTAGTCAAAAGTAGTTTATATGACAAGTTGAGGTTAGATGAAAATGTATCATATGGCGAGGATGCATTATTGATGTGGCAGGCAATTCAACGCATTAAGAAAGTTGCTATATTAAAAAAACAGTTGTATTATTACAGAATCAATGAGAACAGCCTTTCACATCAGAAATTTAATGGTAAAAAGTGTACAGCCTATACAACTTGGAATATAATATGCCGTGATACTGATGAGTTATGGCCTCAGTACAGTGAATTAGCTCATGCTCGTTTCGCCTGTGAAATGACTCAGATATTACGTGAAGGCATAAAAAGTGGTTATAATAACATGGAATTCATTAGAGTGCTTCAAGACGAGATTCGCAAGGATTATCATTTGATATACAAAACAGGCGTATCTTCCTTCAAGATGCAGATGTTCGCATGGGTTGTTTCACATAGTTATTGGTTGGCAAGGCGTTTCTATCGTTTATTGCATTGAAATTGGTCTATATATATGGTAAAAAAACGTATTTTTGGATATGATGCACTCAAAGCTTTAGCGGCTTTCTTTGTAGTCCTGTATCACTGTGGCATGGTTGATTTTGGGTATCAAGAAGGAGTCTATTATTATCCAACACTTATCCAATTCCTATGGCTTTTCACTGTTTGTGGCGTTTCGTTATTCTTTACAGTTAATGGAGCATTGACTGTAAGTCGGAATTATGATTTAAAGAAAACGGCAATCAAGGCAGGGCGGCTACTTTTTATTGCACTATTCTGGGGCTTAATTGTAAGATGTGTTTATGGATTAAGGTACAATAACATATCAATGATAACCTTAGGATCACTTCACTACTATTGGTTTTTATATTCTTTGGCCTATTTTTATATCATTAACTATGTATTGAGTTTTTTCCCTCGTTGGTGCCGTTGGGGGTGTGTCGCTGCTTTAATAATATTTCCATTTATAACAAATTATATTTGGAATATCATTATATTTATTGATCCCAATGTTGTAATGCCTCGATGGGGACATGTAGGAGTATATACGATGTATGGCCTCGTTTATTTATATGCTGGAGATTACTTTGCTCATAAGAAGGTAAAAAAATGTATTCCCTTTCTATGTATCATTGTTGGATTAGCGTTGTTGTTATTTGAAGTGACGGCGGTTGCCAATTATAAACATCAACAGTATGAGGGCTCAAGTTATGCCTTGCCTACTTTGGGTACTTTGCTTTTAACAATTGGTATCTTTATCTGGATAAAGGATATTGATTTTCATGATTGTTGGTTCAAGCGATATATTATATTCTTAGGTAATAATGCCTTGGGAATTTATTTATTTCACATGTTGTTAATGGCTATAGCCGGGGCTTTTATTAAAGATGCTAGTAGCATTACTTTACATCCAATAATAGTTTTTATGATTGCCATTGGTTATACTACACTTTCGGCATTAATATCCGAATTGATTCGCCGAACGCCTTTGGCTTTTCTTCTAAAAATATAAATTGTTTAATACGCAAGAATGAATTATCCATTTAAATTATCTGTCATATTACCTTGCTATAATGCAGAAAACTATCTGGATTTGTCTCTACGATGTCTTGAGCGCCAATGGAATGACGAATCACTAGAGATCATCTTCGTCAATGACTGTAGTACTGACAATACACTTAGCCGTTTACAGGAGTTCTGTCAAAATCATCCCCAAAACACCCAACTTATTAATAAAACTAAAAACGAGGGAGTAAATAACGCCCGCAATGATGGTTTAGCTGTCTCAAGAGGCCAATGGATCACATTCTTAGACCCTGACGATGCTCTTGTGGATGGTGCATATAAAGATTTATTTGAGAATTATGTAAGTAATGATATTCAGGTATTGTCCTTTGAAACCAACATCCACTCTGAGCAAGAAGATATCGATCAGCTACTGAAATCTGCAAGCATTCTTCCAAAGACTCCCAGTAGAGTAGAATGGGAAGGAGCAGGTAAAGAGTTTTTTAAACGATATCTAACAAATGTGTGTTGGATTTTCTTTTATAATCACAAATTGATTAATCGATTACAAGTAAAATTCCGGGACTTGACCTACTTAGAAGACGCTCTGTTCAATATGGATGCGATTTTAGACGATGAGGTCATGGTTAGGCGTGTGGGATGCAAATACCATTATTGGATTCACCGATCTAACTCGTTATCTAATATTCAATCACCGATAAGAAATCTTGGCCTAGTTGATAACATCATGAAGGCTTTAGGTTACATGCAAGAGATAAAGATCAGAATGACTGACAGCGAACTAAGAGAAAGAGTTTCATGGAAACAAAGGGATTCATCTCGTGGTATTGTACCTATTTTTTTAAGATGTGGTATCAATTGTAGAGAAATAAAGAGAATAAGAAAACAATTAAAGAATTGGAATGCTTATCCCTATAATTGGAACAAAGGGCGTTTAGATGTTCTATTTGATATCTTGTTCAGGTTTCCTCGCATTTTGTCAGCTATGAGACCATTCATTTCATAATCATGAAAATTGGTATCTTTGGTTGTTTAAGCCTTCCATGAGATATTGCTATCTACCTTTAATAGGATATCTTATTTATCATTTAATACATTTGTGTTATCATTCTTTTTTAGTCTTTTTCAATTATTGTTGAATAACTGACAGCATTTTTCACATATGGAAGCTATCGAATTTGTAGATCCTTGGTATTACTCGACAGTCTATTTCTTCTTTTTGCTGTTCATTTCCTGGACAACAGTATTGTACTATATGGGATCTAATGGTCAGAAGATCTTAAGGTCAGAAGATCAACCTTTTCAGATGAGCGCATTTCTTCTTACGCTTGCCTTATCGTTTTTTTTAGGTTTGAGACCTTTTAATAGAGTATTCGGTGATACGATTTCTTACGCTAGCTTTTATGCATACTTATCAGATTATTATCCATGGAGCATTCATACTGAATGGTTATGGTATAATATTCAGATGTTCTGTAAGAATCTCGGAATGAATACACATGAATTCTTCCTCTTTTCAGAATTAGTGTACTTGGGTGGCATGTATGCATGTTCAGCTATCCTAATGCGCAAGAACGTCTGGATAGCCATGGTATTCTTTTTCACCGCATTCCAAACCTACACTTACGGTACAAATGGTATCCGTAATGGCTTTGCCTGCAGTATAGAACTTGTTGCATTAAGTTTGGTATCAGGCACAAAACCTCAAAGATATTTCAGTTTCTTTCTCATGTATGTGGCTTTGAGTATCCACCGTTCTACGATGATTCCAACTACCGCTGCATTAATGACTTTATATTATGTTAAGGACACCAAAATGGCGTTACGCTTCTGGTTACTTTCAATCGGTATTTCACTTGTTGCGGGTCCTTTAGTAGAACAATTCTTTGTAGCACTTGGTTTTGACGATCGTATGAATGCTTATCATCTGGGACAATATAAGGAAGAGACTCAACAGGTATTCTCATCAACTGGATTCCGTTGGGACTTCTTGTTATATAGTTCTGCACCGGTAGCAATGATCTGGTACGTTACAAAGTATCGTCGGTTTTCCAATCCCGAGTATACAGCAATAGCAAATGCATATCTGTTGTCGAATGCATTCTGGATTATGGTGATTCGTGCTGCATATTCCAATAGATTCGCTTATCTTTCATGGTTCATTTACCCCGTTGTAATTGCGTATCCACTATTACGAATGAACTTATGGAAAGACCAAGACAGAAAAACAACAATTATCCTCTTCTTATATTCAGGCTTTACATTCTATATGTTCTTTATTTATTATTTCGGCACGTCTGGATTTAGAGGCTTCGACCAGTACTGGTGGAGAAATTAATACTGTATAATAATGGCTACATTAACTGTCTTTACACCAGCTTATAATCGAGCCCATACAATTGGTCGCACTTACGCCAGTCTTTGCAGGCAGACGTGCAAAGACTTTTGTTGGTTAATCGTTGATGACGGCTCAACCGACAACACCAAAGAGCTTATTGATCAATGGATTAAAGAGGGGAAGATTAATATCAGGTATATCTATCAGCAGAACCAGGGAATGCACGGTGCTCACAATACTGCATATCGTAATATTGATACAACCCTAAATACATGCATTGATAGTGATGATTACATGCCTGATGATGCCGTCGAAAAGATCATTAATTGCTGGAAAAGCTATGGAAATGGTCATGTGGCGGGGTTAATTGGGCTTGACATTACTCAAGAGGGTAGGATTATTGGTACTGAGTTCCCTGATGAAATGAAAACCACTACGCTTCAAGGATTCTATCAGGCTGGAGGTAAAGGTGATAAGAAATTGGTATATCGCACTGATATCATCAAACGATATCCCGAGTATCCCATATTTGAAGGCGAGAAATACGTCGGCTTAGCCTATAAATATATGCTGATTGATCAAGACTATGAATTGATCACGCTCAATGAGCCTCTGGTCATAGTAGAGTATCAATTAGATGGCTCCAGCTTCAATATGTATAAACAATACTGGAACAATCCACGAGGATTCGCTTTTTTTAGAAAAGCCGAAATGAGAACAACTCATAGTCTTAAACGCAAATTGAAAGTATGTACCCACTATGTATCTAGTAGTATCATCAGTAGCAACTGGAGATTTGTGCAAGAAAGCCCTGAAAAGCTATTAACTGTATTATGTATACCTAGTGGTATCGCATTATATTTACTGATTCGGCACAAGATTAATCGAAATGCCAAGATGACTATCATCAAGAAATGACAGGTCATATAATCTGTGATATGTTTAATTAAATCCTTCATTTTACGTTTAACAGCAGAAGTATTTTTGAATAGACCGTTAATCTGACATGAATTCGCCAAAGTATGTGAAATTTGATAAATCGATGACAAGCATTGTCAAGGGGTTTGCAATTCTCTTTATGTTGAAGTTGCATTGCTATAATGATTACAAATATGATGTTCCATTGAATTATGATCATGCTTTTTTGTTTGCTCATGATGGTTTTATTTTATGTGTAGGAATTTTCGCCTTTATGATTGGATACGGTTACGCCTTTTCCAAGACCAAGGATTTTCAATATAGCAGCCAACATATTCGCAGAGTGGTAATTCCTTATTGGGTTATCTTTCTATTATTCATGCTCCCTGTATCTTATAAGGAGTATTTCGCTTCTGGGTTGAAAACTATGATTTATACAATCATTGGATTCGATGTCCACTTTTATTATTATAACTGGTTTGTCTATTATTTTGTGTTTGCCATGTGTATTATGCCATTAATTTCTCGTTTAATTGATAAACGACCATTGGTTAACACGATTATAGTTGTCTGTTCCATTTATGCTATACAGGTTATAACTCATCCACTCATAGCATATTTGCCTGATAATAGAATAAAGTGTGTATTGATTAATTGCTTTCTTCTCACACCCGTTACCGTATTAGGTTATCTCTTTGCCCGTGAACGCTATTACGAACGAATTCGTGTTGATCGATTACCCTCATTTGTTGTTATTATTGCAACTGTTTTTATACTGCTCATTTCCATTTATTTGGAAAGCATACTAAGGGTTCGTTTCGGATTCTTATTTGACTTCATTTATGCTCCTCTTGCGGTTGGAGCAATTGCAGTATTTTTCAGCAAATTTGAAGTTAAACCATTCAGAACGGTCATGATAAAGCTGGGGTGGGCAAGCATGTACATGTGGTTCTTGCACTCATTGTTCCACACGCCATCAGTAAGGTGGTTCTATCAACCGATAGTAACTATATTCAATGATGTGAATTTAGTAGCAATATGGACGACAATTGTTGTCTTCTTTGGGGCGTGGATACTAAAGCCAATTATGGATAGATTCATGAAAATCAGTAAATTATAATCAAAATTTTGCTGTTCCTGATTCAGTTGTTTCTTGTATCTATCATTTCTATAAATTAATCTACTCTGTAGTACGAAATGAACGATATGTTTGTTCGCTTTGACAAAAACATGTCAAGCATCGTAAAAGGTTGCGCCATCCTATTCATGATGATATTGCATTGCTATGGCAGGGAATATCTCGTGACATTGAATTATGATTATGCTCCCATCTCTCACTGGAATGGTGTTTTCAAGATATGCATTGGAATCTTCTCCTTTATGGTGGGTTACGGCTACGCCTTTTCCAAAAACAAAGATTGGCGCTACAGTTTACAACACATTAAGAAGTTATTGATTCCGTTTTGGGTTATTCTGTTCGTATTCACATTTCCACTTTGTTTTCAAGAAATACGAGAAAGGGGATTAATCTTATTTGTATATGAGTTGTTTGGCATCTCTTCCCACTTCAATTGGTATAGTTGGTTTGTGTATTTCTTCATCTTTGCCATGATTGTGATGCCATTTGTATCTAGGTTCATTGACCGCAAGCCACTGATTAATACCGGTATATCCATAGTTGGCTGTTACCTTGTATGCGTAGCTGTTCACTCAATCCCTGGAGCTATCGAGAATAAGCTTTTGCTCGCGCTTTTCAACAGCTTAATGATGACTCCAATCATGTTTTTAGGTTATCTATTTGCACATGAAGGGTATTATGAGAGAATCAATGTGGGACGCATGCCTCGTTTTTGGTCGATAGTTCTCTCACTGGTCTTAATAGTAGTCGTTTTCATCATCAGAAGACGTCGATGGGCAATCATGGGCTTCCAACTCGATTTTTTCTATGCTCCACTTGTCATTGGTGGCATAGTTGTCATCTTCAGTCTTATCAAGTGGCAGCCAATAAAGACTCTCATGATTAAAATGGGTGAAGTGAGTGTTTACATGTGGTTCATGCATGCATTATTTTTCACTAAAGCCGTTGCATGGTTTTATCAACCGGCTATTACGATTTTCAACAATGTGAATTTCGTCGTGATTTGGGCCATCACATTGACTTTTTTGGCATCATGGTTACTGAAAAGCATTGTCGATTTCATTACACTAAGACTTTCTATCCACAGGACAAAAGTGCCTTCATCATAATAACTGGCTTAGATTGACCTTTATTGAATCTGTACTATTGCAATGAACAATAATCAAATAAATAATCCCAAGGTTAGCATTTTGGTTCCACTATATAACCAAGAGCGTTATATTGATGCATGCTTGAGTTCTATCTGTAACCAAACATACAGTAATCTGGAAATTGTCATCGTCAATGACGGCTCAACCGACCGCAGCCCTTTAATGGCAAAGGAGTGGGCGTCGAGAGATTCACGCATCAAAGTTGTTGACAAGCAAAATGAAGGTCTCACTTATGCCCGTCGTGACGGATATCGAGAAGCTACAGGTGATTATATCGCCTTTGTGGATAGTGACGATATGTTATCACCTAGGGCAATAGAGATTCTTGTTCACCACATGCTTGACAAAAATGTGGATTTAGTATTGGGAGGTATTGTTCGCAAGCTTGGTTTTTTGAAGAAAAAAATTCGCAATCATGGCATTTTTCCCATTAATCAAGTTGTCACCCAACCCGAGTTATTTGACAAGTACTATATTGGTTTTTTCGGCAAGAGTTGTTTCACGGTTTCGATGTGGGGCCGATTGTTTAAGAAAAGCATTATTGATAGGGCACTTCAGGAAACTGAACTTTTTTCTTCCGAAATTCGTTTCATGGGAGAAGATGAGCATTTCAATGTGATGATTTTCCCGTATTTGAATTCTATGTACATGACTGATGAAGCAGTTTATTACTATAGATACGGAGGCGCTGCTGACAATTACAACCGATTCTTCCCTGAACTATTGAATTTCTCCACAAAGCGACTAGGATTGCTTGACAAATACAATTACTCTGAAGGATACCAATATCTGTTCGCTGAGTATGTGGCTATATTTTTCCAGCAAGCCAAACAACTCATTGCCTATAACAAAGCTGACAGGCAGGGGATTATGGAATACTTCAAAAATGAAATGGAAACCAATGCATTGGTTCCACGACTGATTGAATACTATACCCAAAACGGCTCGAAAAAAACTGAAGTTCAGCTCATGATTAATCATGATTATGAAGGCATGTACGACTATGCCGTCGGATTGATTACCGCTGGACGCAAAACGCTTCGCTATAAAGTGAAACGTCTTTTGTTCAAGTTGATGAAAGCATAAGGCAGGATTCCGAACGCCATTTTTAGCTATCATTCAAGCAACAGTATTTCCTGATGGGTGATAATCGTTCACAAACAATTAGCGTGATTGTTCCGCTGTATAACCAAGAGCGGTATCTTGATGCTTGTTTGCGTTCAATCACCAACCAGACTTATAACAACCTTGATATTATTGTTGTTAATGACGGTTCTACTGATGACAGCCTGGCAATCGCAGAAAAATGGGCTGAAAAAGACCATCGAATCAAGGTAATCGATAAGCCTAATGAGGGCGTAACAATGGCTCGTCGGGATGGCTATCTGAATGCTACTGGTGAGTATATCGCTTTTGTTGATAGTGATGACTTATTGCCTCGGCACGCACTTGAGACAATGCACAAGCACATTGTCGAGCACAGTGTGGATGTCGTTTTAGGCACAGCTAAAAGGAAACTGGGCATATTGGAATGGGGGGCTTTCACAGGAACATTTCCTCTTCACCAAGTTGTGAATCAGCCTGAATTATTTGACAAGCACTATATCTCTTTTTTCGGTAAAGCCAGTTTTCACATCAATATGTGGGGGCGTCTATATCGTAAAAGCGTTATCGATCAAGCATACCAAGAAACCGAATTGTTCCCGGCAGATATCCGTTTCATGGGAGAGGACCACTATTTTAACATGAAACTGTTTCCGTACATCAAATCGATGTACCGTACCGATGAGATGGTTTACTATTACCGTTATGGAGGTGCTGTCGAATCATTCAATCCCAATTACACATCTCTGTTTTCACTATGCGATAAGCGGCTGGCGCTTCTTGACCAGTATAACTATAAAGATGGCTACGGACCGCTTTTTGGTGAGTATGTAAACATAGTTTACCATTATATCCGGAAACTGATTTCGTTTAAACAGGCCGGTAAGGACGTTGTCATTCCTTTTCTTGAGAATGAATTATCGACCAGGGAATTAATGCCAAGATTGACGGAGTATTTCAGTCAAAACAAATCAGCTAATCAATCAGTGCAACTGTTGGTTGCCCGTGATTATGAAGGCATGTACCAATATGCCTACAATGCCATTCAAAACAGGCGTAGTTCGCTGAAATATAAGACTAAGCGGCTTTTCCTGTCAATGCTGAATCATTTTGCCTAATGATAACGGGTGATAACAACCAGCCATTAGTGAGTGTGCTCGTTCCCTTGTATAACCAGGAGCGTTATCTAGGAACATGCCTCCGTTCAATCTGTAACCAGTCATATCGCAATCTGGAGATTGTGGTGGTTAACGACGGTTCAACCGACAAGAGCGGGGTGTTACTCGAAAAATGGGCAAAACGGGACAGCCGTATTAAGGTTGTGAACAAGCCCAACGAAGGACTGGTAAAGGCAAGACGAGATGGTTATCGAAATGCAACAGGCGAGTTTATCGCCTTTGTTGATAGTGACGATGCTATGCCTAAAAGAGCTATTGAGGATCTAGTCCGCAACATTACAGAGAAAAATGTTGATTTGGTTATTGGTTCGGTAACCCGAAAATTGGGCATTTTCACCTGGGGTAACAGCAAATCATATGGTTGCTTTCCAACAGGAGAAGTTGTCAATCAGCCAGAATTGTACGATAAATACTTCGTTGGCTTCTTTGGGCAAGGATGCTTTCTAGTCTCGATGTGGGGACGTCTGTTCAGGAAGACTGCAATCGATAGAGCACTTCAGCACACTGAACTATTTCCTAACAACATCCGTTTCATGGGAGAAGATTTGAATTTTAACATGAGAATCTTCCCTTATCTGAAATCAATGTACCGCACTGATGATTTAGTGTATTATTACCGATATGGCGGTGCCGTTGACCACTTCAATCCCCATTATCCCGAACTGCTGAAATTGGCAGATGACCGCCTGCAACTGCTTGATGAGTTAAAATATGAAAATGGATATGCTCCGCTTTTTGGCGAGTATGTGAATATGTTCTACTTTCGTGCTCAACAGTTGATAGACTTCAAACAGGCAAACAAGAACGGTGTTATCGCATACTTCAAACAAGAACTTGATGAACGCAAAATCATTCCACGTTTAATGGCATTCATGGCTGATGGTGGGACATCTGATCATGCAGCCCTGCTCATGCAAGAGCGCGACTACGAGGGAATGTATAACGAAGCCTGCAAACGAGTACGGCAACTACACAGCACATGGCAATGCAATGTCAAGGCTGCAGTATTGTGGACTTTAGAACATTTATCATAATAATTATAATCAAGATGAATAATAATCAACCATTGGTTAGTATACTGATACCATTATATAATCAGGAGCGTTATTTCGAGAAATGTATCCGTTCGGTTTGCAACCAAACCTATAAGAACCTCGAAATCATCGTTGTCAACGACGGCTCAACTGACAAGAGCCCTGAGATACTTGCTAAATGGGCGTCAAGAGACACTCGTATCAAGGTGGTAAATAAAAAAAATGAAGGTTTGGTTGCAGCTCGTCGTGATGGTTTCCGTCATGCTACCGGTGAGTTCGTTACTCCAGTTGATAGTGATGATTACATTCCTAAGAATTCTATTGAAATCCTTATTGGTCACATGATTTCCAAGAATGTAGATGTCGTGTTAGGTTCAAGGACTCAGATCATAGGGCTCATCAAAAGAAATAATTCTGATAATAGTGAATCATTTCCATTTCATACGGTGATTACTAACCCCGAATTATTTGACAAGTATTACTTGAACTTTTTTGGAAAAGGTTTCTTCTCTATAATGTTACATGGAAACCTCTATCGCAAAAGTGCAATCGATAACGCCATGAGACACACAAAGTTATGTTGCAAAGAAATTTCGTTCGTTGGTGAAGATCACTATACCTTTATGAAATTATTCCCATATGTTCGTTCTATGTATAGAACAGATGAGAGTGTTTATTTCTATCGTTATGGGGGGCTATCATCCGATCACTTTAGTCCAAGCTACCCATCACTCTTTTTCTTATCAGATGAACGATTAAAATTATTGGATTATTATAAACTTGAGGAGGGTTACGAATCATTGTTTGAAGAATATGCAAACTGTGTGTATTATCACGCACAACAATTGTTGGAGTACAAAAAAACTGATAAGAGCGGTGTTATTTCTTTCTTCAAGAAAGAACTGCAAATAAGACAATTATTCCCTAGGATGAAAGAGTTCTTTCTGAAGAATGGAACAAAGAATATTGGCATTCATTTGATGATAAACTCTGATTATGAACAGATGTATGATTATGCAAATTCTTTGATGCTGAAACGATGTAATTCTTTAAAACATAGATGTAAAGTATTGTTTCTTAGAATTAGTTACTTTATTGGCTTTTAAAATCACATAACTGATGAATGATATGGAAGTATTGCCTAAAGTAAGTATCGTTGTCCCATTGTATAATCAGGAACGTTATTTTGAAGTTTGTCTTCGTTCAATTTGCAACCAGTCTTATAAAAACATTGAGATTATAGTTGTCAATGATGGCTCATCAGATAATAGTCCTTCAATTGCCAAAAAGTACGCACAAAGAGATAATAGGATTATAGTTATAGATAAGCATAATGAAGGAACAGCATTTGCTCGTCGAGACGGCTATCTCAAATCGTCAGGGGAGTTTATTGCTTTTGTGGATAATGATGACCTACTACCGCCAAATGCTATAAAGAACTTACTATCACACATGTTGGATAAAGACGTGGATTTAGTCTTAGGCTCTGTTGTGAAAAAACTGGGGTTCATAAAAAAGCAAGTAAATAATTATTATTCATTTCCATATAATAAAGTCATTAGACAACCAGAGCTATTTGAAAAGTATTACATCGGATTTTATAGTAATAGTGTTTTCCCAGTTAATATTTGGAGCCGTTTATACCGAAAAAGCATTGTTGATCTTGCATATCAGAAAACTGAATTGTTTTCCAATAAGTTACAATGTATGGCGGGCGATGAATATTTTAATGTGAAATTATTCCCGTTTATTCGTGCAATGTATAGAACGAATGATATATCCTATTATTATAGATATGGTGGCACGGTTAATGGATTCAACCGTTTTTTCCCTGAAGTGATGGTATTATCAGATATTCGTTTTAAATTACTTAATGAATATAAGTGTAAAGGAGCGGAGGAATACTTATTTAAGGAGTATGTTGCATGTTTTTATTATCATGCACAGCAACTATTGGAGTATAGGCAGACTGACAAGAATGGGGTCATTGAATATTTCAAAGACGAGTTGAAGTCAAGAGAACTTGTTCCTGCCATGATAGTTTATTTCACCAAGAGTAACGATCAATCTCAGGGAGTAAAATTGATTCTGAAACATGATTATGAAGGCATGTTCAATTATGCTAATAGATTAATGCTTGAATATAAGAGTTCGTGGAAATATAAAGCTAAAAAATGCCTAAATTCCATATTTAACTATACAAATGATGTTATAGAGTTTGTCCAAAGACTTATCAATACTTCTGAACACTATTAATGAAGCGAGTATAGCTAACTTGGATTATTTATGAGAATCCTTCATATCATAACGATGCTTGATATTGGAGGCGCAGAACGCCTCATGGTGGACTTATTGCCTTTATTACAAGAAAAAGGAAATGATGTCGATCTGTTATTGCTGGATGGCGTTGAAACCCCATTCAAAAAAGAATTAAAGCAGAAAGGTATAAAAATCATAGAGTTGTCTAGAGGAGTAGATGTTAATAATCGCTCCAATGTATATAACCCATTGAATATCTTAAAGCTTAGAAAGTATATAAGACAATATGATATAATCCATACTCATAATACTGCCTCTCAGTTCTTCGTCCCATTATCACGAGTATTGACATGTAATAATACAGCTTTGGTAACAACTGAACACAATTCCACCAACAGAAGACGTGATATTCAGTGGTTTAGGCCATTAGACAAATGGATGTATAAGCAATATAATGCTATTATTTGTATTGCTGACCAAACACAGAATAATTTAGAGGAATACCTTGGAAGAAAAAAAGGTATACTTACAATCTATAATGGTGTTGATGTTAAAAAATTCTTACATCCAATTCACCATATTTCCAATAATGAAGCAATCATAATTACGATGGTTGCAGCTTTTCGAGAACAGAAAGATCATAAAACGATGTTGAGGTCAATGCTGTGTTTACAATCGAATTATCATTTACAGTTTGTGGGTGGAGGCGAGAAAGAAGAACAGATAAAATCCCTGTGTACTGAAATGGGATTGAACGAGCGTGTCTCTTTTTTAGGTCATCGTTCAGATATCTCTAACATCTTGAAAAATAGTGATATTGTCGTCTTATCTTCCCATTGGGAGGGGCTATCATTGTCAAGCATAGAAGGTATGGCATCAGGCCGCCCATTTGTTGCGAGTGATGTTGACGGCTTAAGAGAAATCGTGTCTGATGCTGGTATTCTTTTTCCAGAGGGTGATGAACATGCTTTGGCTGGGGCAATTCAACACCTGTGTACTGACCCTGATTTGTATCAGACGGTTGCTATGCGTTGCCAAGAAAGAGCACAAGAGTATGACATAAGTGTCATGGCCAATGCTTATGACAAACTATATAACTCACTTAAGTGCTCCAATTTGCACTAATCTTTCATATTATCAAGTACCAAATCATAATTGAAGCCCTATAATGAAGATATTACATGTTATTACATCCCTATATATTGGTGGAGCCGAACGCCTTTTGGTTGATCTGCTACCTTTATTGGGTGATAATGGCAATAACATAGTTGAGTTGCTACTGATTAATGGTGTGGATACTCCATTCAAGAAACAGTTTGAAGGTAATGGCATTAAGGTAACTGCTTTATCAAACACTAATGACGTGTATAATATTCGTAATTTATTAAGAATAAGACATTTTCTAAAAAAACATGATTATGATATTATTCACACTCATAACACAGCATGTCAATTCTATGTCCCATTATCAAGGAAGTTAATAAAGAATAGACGGGAAGCATTGGCCACAACTGAACATAGTTCAAATAACCGTCGCCGGGACAAATGGTGGTTCCGTCCTTTTGATAAGTGGATGTATAACCGTTATGACGCTATCGTATGCATAGCCGACAAAGCACGGCAGAACCTAGAAGAATATATTGGAACAAGAAATAATATCTACACCATCAGCAACGGGGTTGATGTTGGTCGATTTATGAAGCCGATTAAAGATATTTCGGGACAGAGTCAATTTGTCATAACAATGGTTGCTGGTCTGCGCATAGAGAAAGACCATGAAACTATGCTCAAGGCCATGACACATTTACCAGAGAACTACAGTTTGCGACTTGTTGGGGGAGGAGAGAGAGGGAATGAACTGAAAGCCTACACTCAAGAGTTAGGACTCTGTCAACGAGTAATGTTTTTGGGTGTCCGGCAAGATGTCCCCGATATTCTTGAACAAAGTGATGTTGTCGTTTTGTCATCACATTGGGAGGGCCTATCGTTATCAAGCATTGAGGGGATGTCTTCAGGAAGGCCGTTCGTTGCCAGTGATGTAGATGGATTGAGAGAAATGGTTGGCGGCAGCGGCGTTTTATTCAAGCATGGTGACGACAAAGACCTAGCCGAAAAGATACAATGGCTATGTGAAAACCCTGATGAATATAAGGAAATTGCCATAAAATGCCAAGAGAAAGCCAGCCAGTATGACATCTCGGTAATGGCACGAAAATACCTTAATCTGTATAGAACGCTAATGCTCCGTTGATTTGCTAACTTTATTTTGACATGAAGAAAATCATCCGCAGTTCGACTATACCTCAGTCATTGGATTCATTCTGTGCCGGAATACTTAATGAACTATCCCAAGAGTATGAGGTGATAGCCGTATCCTCTCCTGGTGAAGTATTAGACAAAGTAGGAAACCGGGAAGGAGTCCGCACTATTGCTGTGCCCATGGAAAGACACATCTCGTTGATAAATGACTTGAAATCACTATGGAGAATGTGGCGTGTTATGAAGAGCGAGAAGCCTGATATGGTTCACTCTATGACACCCAAGGCCGGACTAATCTGCATGATGGCTGCTTGGCTGGCAAGAGTTCCAAGGCGCGTTCACACGTTTACCGGATTAGTATGGCCTACTACCACAGGCATCAAACGACGAATCCTGATGGCGACAGACTGGCTGACCTGTGCCTGTGCAACACACATTATCCCCGAAGGCGAAGGTGTGAAAAATGACTTGCTCAATCACCACATCACACATAAACCCATCAAGATTTTGGGTTATGGCAATGTGAAAGGAATCGACTTAGAGCATTATAATCCAGCTCTTTACAGTAATGAGGGCCATCATGAAGGCTTCACATTTGTATTTGTGGGACGCATCGTTCGTGATAAGGGTATCAACGAGTTGGTTGCAGCTTTTGATCGTCTTCACAAGGAGTATAATGATACACGCCTAGTACTAGTTGGTAAGCGAGAGGATAACCTTGATCCCGTTTTACCGAAAACCCTTGTCCGCATCAGCCAAGGCGATGGGATTGTAAGCGCTGGATCTCAGAAAGATGTAAGACCGTATTATACTCAAGCTGATGCGCTGGTATTCCCCAGTTATCGCGAGGGTTTCCCTAATGTCGTGATTGAAGCTGGCGCCATGGGCTTGCCCAGCATCGTTACAGACATCAACGGCTCCCGCGAAATTATCCTTGACGGAAAGAACGGTGTCATCATCCCGCCCCGCAGCGAGGAAGCACTGTATCAAGCCATGAAACGGTTTGTGGAACACCCCGATGTAGTCGCTGCCATGTCCAAGAACACACGATCGCTCATAGCTTCACGCTACGAACAAAGCTATGTGCGGCAATGCCTATATGACTTTTATCACACAATCCTAAACTAAAACAAAATGAACTCACTATATCGAAAATACATTAAACGGTTATTGGGATTCTCGTTTGCCCTGGTGGCACTCATCTGTTTATCTCCAATATTGATCATTGTAACCATTTGGCTGCATTTTGCAAATAAGGGAGGTGGAGCCTTTTTCATTCAGGAACGGCCTGGATATAAAGGTAAAATCTTTAAAATCATAAAGTTTAAAACGATGACCGATGAGCGAGACAGTAATGGTAAACTACTCCCAGACGGTGACCGTTTAACAAAAGTTGGCAAGTTTGTGAGGTCTACAAGCATCGATGAATTGCCACAATTATTCAACATTCTAAAAGGAGACATGGCGCTTATCGGTCCTCGTCCCTTGAGAGTCGATTATTTGGACTTGTATACAAGTGAACAGGCTAGACGTCATGATGTTTATCCTGGCATTACCGGATGGGCCCAGTGCCATGGACGGAACGAACTCACTTGGGCAAAAAAATTTGAACTAGATGTGTGGTATGTTGATCACTGCTCATTTATCGTAGATTGTCAGATTTTCTTCTTGACCATTAAGAAAGTTCTATTTCGCGAAGATATCAACCAGGAAGGCAGTGCAACCAGTGAAAATTTCAATGGTCACAATTAATCTTATTAATTCACACCTTTGATGCACATTCACGACAGATTAAACCAGTTAATACTTGATGAACTGACCATCGATGACATGTCCATAAAGATGGTTCGCGACGATATTTTCCCATTCGTCGGTGGTGGCAGTAAAGCACGAAAGGCTATTTATTATGAGCGTTTCATCAAGGAGCACGGGTATGATGCTGTTGTAACCTGTGGTGGAGCCCAAAGCAATCATAACCGTGCAATCGCATTAATGGCTGCTCGAAATGGTTGGAAATGCCATCTGTGCATACAAGCAGACAGCGAACGCTTTTTCGGCGAGAATGGTAACGCTTTGCTGGATAGGCTCAGCGGTGCAGAGTGTGAATTGATTAAGCCTGAGGATACTGCCGTTGCTATGGATAAAGCAATGAACCAATTTAAGAATGATGGTTTTAATCCCTATTACATTCATGGCGGAGGGCATGATCTTCCTGGTGGAATAGCATTTGTTGATGCAATTAAACTGCTGAAAAAGGAATGCAATAAGATAGGATATAAGCCCGATTATATATTCCATGCCTCAGGAACCGGATCAACCCAGGCGGGCATTCTTGTCGGACTTGACCAAGTCGGGTGGGGCGATGTTCGTGTTGTGGGTATCTCTATCGCACGGCAATTGGAACGAGGACGGCAAGTCATTGCCGATTTCGCAAATTCTCTCGCACATCATTACAATATGAGTGTTCGTTATGACGAAAAGGTAGTCTTCTGTACTGATTATCTTTATGGCGGATACGAGCAATATCCTCAAGAAATGCCCTTGTTTTTAGAGGATATCACCAAGAAATCAGGTTTGGTTTTTGATACAACCTATTCAGGTAAAGCCCTTTATGGCATGTGTGATTACATTGACAAAAACAGTTTGCAAGACAGTAATATACTTTTCTGGCATACTGGTGGGATAATGAATATTATGAAATAATAACATATAAGGTTATGAACATTCTGTTTACTTGCGCTGGCAGACGGACATATCTGTTGAAGTATTTCAGGGAGCAAATGGGAGATAAAGACAAGATCATCGCGGCTGATATGCAGTTAACAGCGCCTGCATTATCGGTAGCCGACGTGAGAGTCATGGTGCCGGCAGTTTATGATGAACACTATGTGGAGGCACTCCATCAGATATGTGAGATGCATAATGTGGATGTTCTCATATCTCTTAATGATCTTGAACTCCCAATCCTGGCTGAAAACAAATTATCATTTGAGAATATCGGGGTGAATGTCCTGGTTTCATCCTCAGAGGTCATTGACATCTGCTTTGATAAATTGAAGACAGCAGATTTCATCACTTCAATCGGATTAAAGCCACCCAAGACATATCGCAACTTAGAGTCTGCTACTCAAGCCATACTTGATGGTGAGTTGAAATTTCCCGTAGTCATCAAGCCAAGATGGGGCTCTGCTTCAATAGGTATCGAATTTGTTGATAATATTGATGACTTGCGCATTGTTTATGAACTCATCAGGCGTAAAACCAGCAAAGGCATGCTTGGAGAAGTGTCACAGCTCGATGATGACTTCATTCTGATTCAAGAGAAAATAACTGGAAAAGAGTATGGTCTTGACATCATTAATGACCTTGAGGGAAATAATGTCGCTGTCGCAGTGAAGCAGAAACTATCGATGCGTGCTGGAGAAACAGATAAAGCGACAACCGTCGACAATCCAGAACTGCATCGAATCGGTGAGGTCATCGGTAGAAAATTGGCGCACATTGGCAATCTTGACTGTGATATCCTTGAGATGGGTGGTGAGTACTATATACTCGAACTGAACCCTCGATTTGGCGGTGGTTTCCCATTCTCTTATGAGGCAGGCGTGAATCTGCCCAAAGCAATCATAAACTGGATTGAAGGCAAAGACTTTGATATCAGAGAGTTGGAGCCCGTTTATGGCCTGACCTTTGCGAAGTGTGATTATTTAGTGGACATGAGTAGTGAATTATCGGTTAAATCTCAAAATACGATGAAGTTGAATAAGAACAATATCAAGAGAATCGCCGTATATGGAGCAGGCGGTCTTGGCAGAGAGGTTGCTGGAGGTATTAACCGTATCAATAAAGCAAATGGTGACCAATGGGAATTTGTAGGCTTTTTTGACGACAATATCCCAGCAGGTACCCAAGTTTCCCATTTTGGGAAAGTGATAGGCGGCATGGACGACCTGAACAAGCTGGATGAGCCTATGGCACTAGCAATTGCTGTCGGCCAGCCACGCACCCGCAAACTTATACGAGAATCCATCACTAATCCTAATATCACATTCCCCAACTTGATTGCTCCGTCATTCAGGATTTTGGATCCACAGACATTCTCTATTGGGGAGGGCAACATTATCCAGGATAATTGCAGTGTTACATGTGATGTGACAATTGGCAGTTTCAACGTCTTTAATGGTTCCAATGTTATGGGACATGACGTCGAAATCGGAAACTACAACGTCATGATGCCTGGTGTACACCTCTCTGGTGCTGTTCAAGTAAAAGATTGCAATATGCTCGGAGTAGATAGTGTTGTCTTGCAGCGAGTAAAGATTGGCAATAATATCACCCTGGGTGCTGGCAGCGTTCTGATGACTAAGCCCAAAGACAATTGCACCTACATTGGAGTACCAGCCAAGAAGTTTGATTTCAGATAAAGAGGATTTACAACATGGATAAAGTTTTTAATCCCTTCTCGTTGCACGGGAAAACAATACTTGTTACTGGTGCTTCTTCTGGCATCGGGCAAGAAACAGCTATCGCTTGTTCAAAAATGGGTGCTCGTGTCATTGTGACCGCCCGCAACCCGGAACGCTTAAAGGAGACATTTGACCAACTTGATGTCCGGACAGATGGACACATGCAGTTGTTCGCCGATTTGACATCGCAGGAAGATGTGGGACAGATGATTGCATCACTGCCCGCGCTTGATGGTGCTGTCCTGTGTGCCGGCAATTCCACAACCTTGCCTTTACAGTTTGGCTCGCGTGAGAAATTTGATGAAATGTTTGATGTGAATTTCTTTGCGCCAGTCGAGCTGTTGCGGTTAATGTACAAGAAAAAAGTGCTCCAGAAGGGTGCCTCGGTTGTCATGATAGCGTCAATTGGTGGTACTCACAGTTTTATGCCTGGCAATGGTGTGTATGGCGCATCCAAAGCTGCTCTCAACTCGGTGATGAAATATGCAGCCCGTGAATATTCATCACGCAAAATCCGAGTCAACAGCATCTGTCCTGGCATGGTCGACACGCCACTAATCCATCGAGGTACCATAACCGAGGAACAGCTGGCCGAAGACGCTAAGAAATACCCATTAGGGCGTTACGGTTATCCTGAAGATATTGCCAATGGTGCTATTTACCTCTTGAGTGATGCATCAAGCTGGCTTACTGGACATGATTTGGTTATTGATGGCGGCTTTTCAATATAGTTTTTTTGCATTTTCTTTGCAGAAATAAAATTTGTATGTACATTTGCCCCATCAAATATTAAATTTTGATACTTTTGACTAGAAACTCACATTCATATATGAATATACAGGATTTTATTGAAAACTTTGCGGCACAGTTTGATGATACTGATGAAGCACTATTTACCGCCGAGACCGAATTCAAGTCACTAGATGAATGGTCCTCGTTGACCGCATTGTCCATTATCGCAATGGTTGATGACGAGTATGACGTTATTATTAAGGGCAGTGACATCTTGAATTCCAATACGATTCAGGATTTATTTGAAATTGTTGAAAAACAACAACATTAAAGCAATCCAAATCGATTAGTATTAACATGGAGAATAAGGTCAAGGCAATCATCGCTCGGGTTTTAAATGTTGACCTCGAGGTGATAACTGACGGACTGTGCTCTGGTGACATACCCGAGTGGGATTCTGTCGGTAACTTGGCCATAATCAGTACACTTGAGCAGGAACTTGAAATCGAGTTCCCTCTTGAAGATTTGTTCGACTTGACGTCAGTTCAGTCAATTGTCGACGAAGTCAACCAATTAATGCATGTTTGATGCTCCTCACAGCCATGTGCTTAGTTGTATAGCTGGCCATGCGCGACACAACCCGGACAAGGTTGCACTTGTCGAGGGTAATCAGCGCATCACTCGCGGCCAACTCATTACAAATATAGAAGCCGCTGCATCCTATTTGACATCAATCGGCATTAAGCCGGGTGAACGTATTGTTTTGTCTGCCCGTAAGGAACTGGAATTCGTATACTTGTATTTTGCAGCCCAACTGCTTGGAATCGTCAACGTAGTTGTAAATCCCACTTCTCCATCAGATAGGCTTGATTATATCCTGAAAATCACCAATCCCATCGCGGTTATTGGTCTCAACCATTCAGCAGGCAGCTATCGTTGTATCCAGTTTGATGACGTCAAACTCAATAGCAGCAATAGGGGAGAATCCTCATGTGTTTGGCCTAAGGTTAGCGCTGATGATGTGGCGGATATCATGTTTACCACAGGTACGACAGGAGCTCCCAAGGGCGTTTGTCTTTCTCATGCCAACTTATCAGGCTCAGCAAGCAACATCAATGGCTTTATCGGCAACAATGACGAAGATATTGAGGCGCTTGGATTGCCGTTAAGTCATTCATTCGGGCTTGGACGTCTGCGTTGTGTGTTGATGGCAGGCGGCACAATGGTCCTGGTGGGCAACTTTGCTAATCTCAAGGCATTCTTTACTATACTGGAAAAAGAACACGTTACAGGGTTTGGAATGGTTCCTGCTGTATGGCAATACATCAAACGGTTAAGTGGTACCCGCATTGCCAAATTCAGCAACCAGCTACACTACATCGAGGTGGGCAGCGCCGCTTTGCCGATTGAAGACAAGCGTCTCTTAATGGATTTGTTCCCCAAAACCCGACTCTGTATCCATTATGGTCTCACCGAGGCATCTCGGGCAGTATTCAGTGAGTTGCATCTCAATGCCGAGAATCTTGAGTCAATAGGTAAACCGGTTTCCAGTCATGTTGAGGTATGTATTCTTGACGAAAATGGAGCACCAGTACCTGACGGAACCGATGGGGAACTGTGTATATGCGGCAATATGGTCATGAAATCCTATTTGTTGCCTGACGACAATGTAGAGGCCTTTTATGACAGATGGTTCAGAACAGGAGATTGGGGCCACCGTGACAGTGCTGGTTATTTCTATCTGACAGGACGCAAGAAAGAACTCATCAATATGGGCGGGGAGAAAGTGAGTCCCGCTACTATTGAGGATGCTATACTTTCCCTTGGAATACCAGATTGCGCTTGTGTAGCGATACCTGATCCGTACGGTGTGTTGGGCGAAGTGCCAAAAGCCTATTTGCAGCGCAGCAGCAACACTTTGAGCATCGAGGAAATCAAGCAACGCCTAACACAACTGCTCCCGACTCACGAAATACCTGTGCAATATGAGTGGGTTGATAGCATTCCCCGTTCATCATCAGGAAAGATACAGCGTCTAAAGCTGAAGAATTAGAAACTACTTCATTCAATCTTGTAGTTATAATATGTCACAACTAACGATAAACAATGTGCGCATCGCAGGAATGAGTGCTTGTGTGCCCAAGACTGTGGAGGACAACCTCACACTGGCCATTTATAAAGACCAGAACGAAGCGCAAAAAGTCATCACGTCAACCGGTATCGAGCGGCATCACAAGGTCGAAGCAGGAACTACAGCATCCGACCTGACCGTCAAGGCCGTTGAAGACTTACTGCAGAATCTTGGCTGGGAACCTCAAGACGTGGACTGCTTTGCCTATGTATGCACATCTCGAGATTACATCGCGCCACAGACCGCTTGTGTTTTGCAGGACCGGCTGAAACTGCGCAGTGACTGCTGTGTGTTTGATTTGCCATTCGGTTGCTCGGGATGGGTTTACGGCATGAGCATCGTTGGCTCCCTTATGTCCCACGGCACCCTTAAGCGTGGCATCCTGGTGGCTGCTGAGACCAACACCCAGAACCGCAACCCCCGCGATACAACCGTGCGCCCATTGTTTGGCGATGCTGCCACTGCAACCGCACTTGAGTACAACGAGAACGATTCACATCCCATGAATTTCATGTTCGGTGTTGATGGCAGCGGTTTTGATGCCGTGTGGGCTCCATATGGCGGCATGCGCAATCCTGTAACCCCCGAGTCACTCGTAGAAAAAGAAGTGTCTCCAGGGGTCTTCAGGCGCGGTGTTGACATGGTAGTAAACGGCATGGACGTGTTCGGTTTTGCAATTAAGCAACCTCCACGCTCAATCAAGGAACTTATTTCCACATTCAACATTGATGTGGAAACGGTGGATTTATTGCTCCTGCATCAAGCCAATAAATTCATTGATGAAAAAATACGCAAGTCAATCAAGATGCCACCTGAGAAAACGCCCTATTGTCTTGAAGAATACGGCAATGTCACCAGCGCTTCTATTCCCTTGACCATGGTATCTAGATGCCGTGAACAGTTATCGGAGGATGACAAGCATTGCATCGCTTGTGGATTTGGTGTTGGACTGGCATGGGCAAGCATGGAGTTTTATGCTGGCAGAATAAACATCGGTAATGTCATTGAATATTAACACTGATGGGGCATTTTATCAATACAAATAAGGAATATTACTGGGGCGACTGGTACTTTAAGTCCCATGTAATGGCCGATGGCTTTGACTACAAAGCGCACAAGAAGGAACTGTCTCCTTACTACGAATCACGCGGCTTTAAAGTCTCGATGATGTTTGCTGATTACTTCTCGAGGCTTAACGGCATCAACAGTGACCGATACTTGTCGATGGACGTGTATTATTTCTTTGTGATACCGTCACTTAACCGTTACGATTTTAAGGACGCCTATCTCGACAAGAACATCTACAGCGAATTGTTCCCGAGCGTAAAGCAACCGCAAGCCATTGTCAAGAACATGCATGGCCATCTGTATCGCGATGGTAAAGAGATTTCTCTCGAGCAGGCTATAGCCGCCATCCAGAGCCATGATGGTGACCTCATCATCAAACCTACAGTTGAGACCTGCAATGGTGAGGGTGTAGAGCAGATAGGTGACTGCTCAACCGAGCAATTGAAGGCTTTACTTGACCACTATTCCTTCAACTACGTCGTACAGGAGAAAGTAAAACAGCATCATGATTTACAGCGTGTCAATCCCACATCACTCAATTCGATGCGGTTATACACTTATCGCCGCCTGGATGGCACCTACGAGTTCTTGTATCCGTTTGCACATCTGCGTTTCGGCGGCAAGGGGGCTATCAAGGATAATGTATCGCAGGGTGGGGGAACCTGCCTGATTCATCCTGACGGACGCGTTGATGATAGGGTTTATCGCTTCAAGAACATGAACGTAGGCTCACTAAGCAATGAAACAGGGGTTGACAATCTTGTGATACCCTGTTATGAGAAGGTCATCCAGACGCTCTTCCAGATGCATAGCCGCTTGCCATACTTTGATTTTGTAGGATGGGATGTGACGGTTTTGCCCAATGGCGAGCCCTTACTGATTGAGTTTAACCTGGTTCCCAGTGTTGAAGGGCCGCAAATGATGGCAGGTCCCATGTTTGGAGAGTATCTTGATGAGATCATTGAGCGAGCAAGTCATGTAGAGTGTTCAAGGGAACAAAACTTTAAGAAGGTTTTCCCCAAAGACTCACTATTCTATCTCCACATGCAATGAGAATCCTGTAACACCGTTAATCTTTCTATGAGCATGACAATCCATCAAGTAGTGAATACCATCTACAGATCCTGCAGCTATGTGCTGACCCAGGAGCATAACTCATGGGTTATAGATTGTGGAGATGTCGATAAGTTACTGCCTTACATTGATGGTAAACTGAACGGGGTACTGCTCACTCATGCCCATTTTGATCACATCTACGGCTTGAACACCTTGACCTCGTTGTTCCTCGGAGTACCAATCTATACTAATCAGTCGGGACTTGAGAGCTTGACCAATGACAAACTCAATTTCTCAAAATACTATGGTACTCCTTTTATCTTCGACAAGCCTCATCTTGTACAACTTATTGATGATGGCAAGTATATCGACTTGTTCGACGAGATTCGGGTTAAAGCGGTTTTCACGCCAGGCCATAGCAATGATAGTATAACTTGGGTGGTAGATGATATGTTATTTACAGGTGACAGCTACATACCAGGTGTTAAAACCGTAACCAATTTACCACACTCCGACAAATTATTAGCATCACAGAGCGAAATCATCATCAAACAGCTGGCCGAGAATCGCACTATATATCCCGGTCATGCACCAGAACAGATATAAACACTTCTAAAATATTTATTTAATCAAATGGCTAACAACAGAATACTACTTTGTCTTGCCCACATGAGCGGGCAGGAAATGAATTACATTCAAGAGGCGTTTGATACCAATTGGGTGGTTCCTTTGGGCCCAAATGTCAATGCATTTGAAGAGGACCTTGAACGACTCTGTGGCGAGGGCAAGCGTGTAGTTGTTCTCAGTTCAGGCACTGCTGCCATCCATTTAGCACTTGTTAACCTTGGAGTGGGTCGTGACGATGAGGTGATTTGCCAGTCCATGACATTCTCGGCAAGTGCTAATCCCATTGTCTATCAAGGCGCAACGCCAGTATTCGTCGATAGTGAACGTGACTCATGGAACATGGACCCCAATTTGCTTGAGGACGCCATCAAGGATCGTATCGCTAAAACCGGCCGTAAACCCAAAGCCATCATCCCAGTATATTTGTATGGCATGCCCGCCATGATTGATGAAATCATGGCAGTGGCACAACACTACGAAATACCTGTTATTGAGGACTCTGCCGAAGCTTTCGGCTCACGTTATCGTGATCAGTTATGCGGCACGTTCGGTATGTTCGGCATCATGAGTTTTAATGGTAACAAGATGATTACCACTAGTGGCGGTGGTGCGCTCATCTGTCCTGACGAAGCAACCAAGAAGAAGACCATGTTCTATGCTACACAGTCCCGTGAGCCCGTGCCTTACTATCTGCACAAGGAAATTGGCTATAACTATCGCATGAGCAATATCTGCGCTGGCATCGGTCGTGGCCAGATGACCATTCTTGACGAACACTTGGCTCATCACAGGCATCTATGCAATCGGTATATAGAATTATTCAGCAAAGTTGACGGCATCACCGTTCACGTCAACCCTGATAATCGTTTCGATAGCAACTACTGGCTTAACACGATTTTGATAGACCCAACCAAGACCGGTGTGGATTATGATAACATTCGTCTCCATCTTGAAGCCTGCAATATCGAGTCTCGCCCGTTGT
The DNA here is from genome assembly GCA_902800715.1 of uncultured Bacteroidales bacterium. Taxonomy (GTDB): domain Bacteria; phylum Bacteroidota; class Bacteroidia; order Bacteroidales; family Muribaculaceae; genus Sodaliphilus. The sequence continues at coordinate 155,735 of CADCFN010000002.1, read as the reverse complement.
GGAAACCCATGCACACACAACCCGTGTTTGCTGGAGCTCCAGCTTATGTGAACGGGGTGAGTGAAGAATTGTTCTCTATGGGACTTTGTCTTCCCAGTGGTCCCTACGTGAGCGATGAGGACGTGGAACGCGTTGCCCATGAGATCATTGCTTGCTGCAAGCGTTAAAATATATATAACAAAGATTATTAACTAAAAAACATAATATTATGAAAATTGCAATCTATGGTGCCGGAGGATTTGGCAAGGAAGTGGCCTGCCTCATAGACAGGATTAATGCCTATGGTGGTGACTGGCAGTTGATTGGTTTCTTTGATGACAGCAAACGGGTTGATTCATCTGTATCCCGTTACGGAAAGGTTTTAGGCGGCATGGATATGCTGATGGGCGTCGATGAACCGCTAGCCATCGCCATCGCCATTAATGACAACAAGGTTGTGCGCCGCATCCGTGAGAGCATTACCAATCCCAACATCACGTTCCCCAATCTCATCGACCCTTCACTGTTTCTGGTTGACGGACAGACCGTAAAGATGGGAGAAGGCAATATCATCCAGAACGACTGTATGATCTCGTGCGATGTCACTATTGGCAACTTCAATCTCTTTAATGACCATGTTGTTGTGGGCCACGATAATTCAATCGGTGACTTCAATGGCCTCATGCCGGGAGCACATCTCTCTGGTGGCATCACGATTGGTGACAACAACCTGCTGGGTGTAGCTAGTGTGGTATTGCAGGGCATGTGCATTGGAAATGGTGTGACTCTCGGAGCCAACAGTGTACTGATGACACAACCCAAAAACAATTCAACTTATCTGGGTGTTCCAGCCAAGAAATTTGATTTTTAGGATAAGACACAACTACTACGCAGCAATAATACCATGAAAGGTACCTAAAACCATATTTTATTGGCAGATATTTCTAATATTAGTGCTTAATTAAGATTTTTTATTTAATTTTGCACGCCGTAAAAATATTTTAGGTATTTTTGCGTTATTAAAGGAGTAATGGATTTGAACCAATTCATAGAGAATTTTGCGGATCTGTTTGAAGAGACAGACCCCGACACTATAAAGGCCACCACTCAATTCAAGGATATCGAGGAATGGTCTTCACTTGTTGCTTTATCGGTCATAGCGATGGTCGATGAGGAATATGACGTGGAATTCCGTGGAGATGATATCCGCAACAGTAACACAATTGAAGATCTTTACAATATCGTTTCTTCAAGAATTGAATGAGGTCATTACAGCAACACTGTTTCTCTGCCCCAACTATTGTTGAAGGTAGATTTTATTTGTGTATAGTTGCTTCAACTATCTGTAATAAGCATCTTTAACCATAATACTATAACCGTCCGTATACTATGGCAAAGATAACATTTCATGGTGTGGGAATTAAGGCACTAAGCGCTTGCGTACCGCCTGAAGTGGTCTATAACAAGGACTTAGGCTACCTGATTCCTGAGGAAGAAATAGAAAAAACAATCAATAATATCGGTATTGTAGAGCGGCGCATCGCTGCCCCTGATGTAATGGCTAGTGACTTATGTTACAAGGCTGCTCAACAACTCATGGCCGATAATGATATCGCACCCGAAAGCATAGACGTTCTGCTCTTCATGAGTCAGACTGCTGATTATCGCATACCTGCCACGTCTTGCCTGTTACAGCACCGATTGGGATTACCACGCGAAACGATGTGTTTTGACATTTCACTGGGCTGTTCGGGTTATTTGTTTGCGCTCAGTACAGCCTTTGCTTACGCGTCTATAGAGGGCATCAATCGCGTCCTTCTGCTCGACGGTGAGACTTTTTCCAAGATTGTTAACCGCCGTGACAAGGTAGACTGGCCACTTTATGGCGATGCCGGCACTGCAACGCTCATTGAAAAAGGGAATTATGGTGATTCCACATTCTTGCTTTACACCGATGGCAGCGGCGAGGACACACTAAAGATTCATGCTGGTATGCGCAATCCGATTACACCGGAATCCTGTGTTGAGCGTGAATGCGAGGACGGTAACATTCGCAGCGATCTTGAAGTGTTTATGGATGGCATGGATGTCTTTAACTTTGCCATCAGCAAGGTGCCTAAGAGTATTAAGCAGTTGCTCAAAGAAACTCAGAAGACCGTTGACGATGTGGATTATCTGGTTTTCCATCAGGCCAATCGCTTCATGATGGACTTTTTAGTGAAAAAGCTCAAAATGGAGCCCGACCGTGTACCTTATTGCATTCACAAGTATGGCAACACCAGCAGTGCTTCGGTGCCCTTGACCATATCCAGTGAACTATGCGGCAAGCTAGATGGGGACCACACGATGCTGATGAGTGGTTTTGGTGCCGGATTGAGCTGGGGTTCTGTACTCTTGTCTATGCACGACTGCAAAGTGTCTCCCGTCATCGAATATTGATGGAAACACCTCTCACATTTCACCATATAGGCATTGCTTGCCGTAATATTGAGAAGACCAAGCGCTTCTATATCTCAATGGGGTATGAAGCAGCACCAACGGTTGATGACTCCATTCAACATGTTAGGGTTTGTTTCCTTGAAAAGCATGGAGAACCTCGCATCGAACTATTGGAACCTCTTGATGACTTGAATCCGTTGTCACGCACACTTGAGGCTGTGGGTGTGACACCTTATCACTCATGCTATCAAGTGCAGGATATCAAAGCAGCCATTGAAGATTTGCGCAGCCAGCGATTCTTGTTGGTGAGCGGTCCAGTGCCTGCTTGTGCCATGAACAACAGACAAGTCGCTTTTCTGTATAAAAAAGATAACGGTCTTGTTGAATTAGTTGAAGCTTAATGCCCATGAAAGATATTCTGTTGTCATATATCGTACCTGTATATAATACTGAGGCCTATGTAATTAAGTGCCTGGATACGATTATTGACCAAGGCATTAATCCTGATGAATATGAGGTGATTGTTGTTGATGACGGATCACCCGACAACAGCCGTGCGATAATTCAAGAGTATATCCAAACCCATCAACAGGTTCGTTTGATATCTCAGCCCAACGGTGGTTTGAGCGCTGCCCGTAATACGGGTATTGATAATTCCCATGGACGTTATCTGCATTTCGTTGACAGTGACGACTATCTTGTACCAGGAATGATGAATTCCCTGTTACAGCATGCAGTGAATCAGAATCTTGACATCCTTTTCTTTAACTATCAGGGTGTGGATATGCAAGGAAATCCCATTGCTGCCGGCAAGGTTGTGGATTTTCCATCTACTCAGCCGATGACTGGGTATGACTTTCTTAAAACGCATTCAATGATTCCTTATGCATGGCGCTTCCTGTTAAGCCGTGATTATCTTGATAAGGTCGGATATCGCTTTGACACGTCTATTCGCATTTGCGAGGATGGGCCCTTCATGGCGCGTATTCTGCCCAATGCCGAAAGCGTGGTTTATGAGGATTCCATTGCCTATTGCTATGTGAACCGTGGCGACAGCTTCATGCATAATCCCAACCCTGAGCACCTGCGCCGCCGCTTGTTGAGCCAGGTGGATGCTGCAGCCTCTATCAACGAGGCTATCACGCAATTTGAGTCATCTACTGGATTGCCTTCTCCTAAGAGCGTCGCAGGCATGAGAAACGTGTATCTGTATTTCTCAATGACTAAAGCCTTGACTTGTGGATGCGTAGATGATGTCTTGCAACACATTAAGCAGGCAGGGCTTTATCCATTTACATGCGTTGGACCCGAAGCCAATTATACCGGTAAAAAGTGGGCCATCATCCATTTCCTGATGATGCGTCCCTGCATTTGGAAATTCTTGAGTAAAATTTATTGCATGGTCAAGAAATAAGTGATGACTACATTTGTTTTTAGAAACCATACGGTCGAGGCCTTCTTCGGTTATGATGACATAACCTACTCGGGATATGACGACATCAGTCTCGTGCCTGATGATGCGGATCGATACATCTGGTTTTTCCAGGTTCCAATCAACACCGATTGTACTCAACTTGCCCAAGAGATAGAGTCCTACATTGACCAGCTTGACATAGTGATAGCCCATGTCAAAGACTCCAAACCGTTTATCATTTTCTCACTTGAGAGTCTATTCTCGTTGCGGCTTGCCGGCAATGAAACGGTTGTCACCGAGGCCATTAACCGTTTCAATCTCCATGCAATAGAACTGGAGAAGAAATACCCTAATGTAAAATGGGTGGATTTCAGCGAGTTCACTTCTCGCTATGATTCTGAAACACTAGTAAACTGGAAATACTATCTCATGTCACAGACCTTGCTCAATCCCAAATTGGCACGAGATTTCCAGTCATGGTGGCAGCGCATCAACGCCGAACTGGACTTACAGCGCAAGAAATGCCTTGTACTTGACCTTGACAACACATTGTGGGGTGGGGTACTGGGTGAAGACGGCATCGACGGCATCAAACTGGGTGGCGACTACCCTGGCAACGCGTTTCACTATTGGCAGCGCTCACTGTTGCAGTTGTCCAAAAACGGTGTTATTCTAGCGGTTTGCAGTAAAAATAACGAGGATGATGTGATTCAAGCCTGGCAACTCAACCCAAACATGGTGCTCAAGCAGGAGCATTTTGCTGCAGTTCGCATCAATTGGAAAGACAAAGCAACCAATATGAGTGACTTGGCTGATGAACTCAACATCGGCTTGGACAGCATGGTGTTTGTCGACGATAGTCCTGCCGAACGTGAACTCATCAAGCAACTGCTGCCCCAAGTCGAGGTGCCTGATTTCCCTGAAAAACCTTATCAACTGATGCCTTTCTTCAAGCATTTGGTTGAACGGTATTTCCGCATCTATGCCGTTACAGCTGAAGATAGAGATAAGACACGTCAGTATCAGGAGAATGCCATGCGTCATGCCGAGAGATCGCGGTATGCCGACCTTGAAAGTTACCTCTACAGTCTGGACATTGCCATCGATGTCATTCCTGTTGACGAGCACCGCGTGCCCAGAGTGGCCCAGATGACTCAGAAGACCAACCAGTTCAATCTGACGACTCATCGCTATACTGAGAGCGATGTGCGGCAACTCATGGAACAGGGTTGGCATCTGTTTTGCATGAACGAGAGCGACCGCTTTGGCGACAACGGCGTCACTGGGACCATCTTCCTTGAACCACTTGACGATATCACAGTCAATATCGACACGTTGCTGCTGAGCTGCCGCATTTTGGGCAAGGGTGTCGAGGATGCCTTTGTCAAAACAGTGCTTAACCTGTTAAGACTTGACGGGTACAGACGCGTAAAGGCACAATATGTGCCCACTGCCAAAAACATCCAAACGGCTGACTTCTACGACAAACTGGGCATGACCTGCACCAAGACAAGCCCTGATGGAGTCAAGGACTATGAGATGGAATTGAAACAAGTTTTTGAAATCAATAATTGCTACAATATCAGAGTATTATGAATTTAGAAGAGAAAATACTGGAGATTATGCGCGAGACTTTTGAGACACAAGACATCTCGACAGCGACTTCTCAACGCAACTGCGCGCGTTGGGATTCTTTGCGCCACCTCACACTGGCATCTGAGCTGGAGGATGCCTTCGATATAGACTTGGAGCCCGAGGAAATAGCCACAATGACCGACTTCTCGCATGTCCTTGAGATGATACAGTCAAAATTGTGATTTGCGCTTTTCATACAGCATTACCGATTTCACACGGCGCAAGGTGGATTATTTCCTTGTGCCGTTTCGTTTTTTCGTAGCTATACACTATAGCCTGTGGCTAAGAATGACCAGAGACTATTTCTAGTGCATTCACCTCTTTTCACATCCATTCTATGAAATATCTTTGTCGTCTTATTGCTATAATAGCCTCTTTTGTGCTGCTGTTTGCGGCTTATGGTGGGCATGTTAATCCAATGGTGTGGACATTACCATCCATAGCTACACTGGCATTGCCGGTGATTGCCATTGTCGCCATCGTCCTGATGGCATTACTGGCATTGTTTAGACAATGGCGCTCGGTAGCTATCATCTTCGGCGCATTGCTACTCTCGTGGCCCACACTACGCTTAATATCTCCTTTCAACCCGTTCCATCCTGATGCCGACCCTGACAAAGCTCAACTCAAGGTGCTCACAATTAATGCAAAAGAGTTTAATTGGAACCTGGGTAAAAGTGCGCCCAACAAGACCATGCGCTATATCCTTGACGAGGATGCTGATGTCGTTGCGATTCAAGAGGCCACTGTCTATTTTACATACGAGCAGCTCAAGAACATCAAGCCGATGCTTAAGGAATTATATAAAAAATATCCTTACCGCAAGAAGGGGTATTATGACGTGGGTATCCTTTCAAAGTACCCATTTACCCAAGTGGAGTCTCCCGTGCTTGCCAAGGATTCGTTATCCTACTTCATTAAGGCTTGGGATGTGGATGTGCCAGGTAAAGACTTGAGGGTGGTGAGCATGCACCTCAGTTCACTGCGATTTACGGGCAATGACACACGCATTCTTGACTCGATGAACAAGCCGTCAGGACGTAAACAGCGGGCACAATCTGTCATGAAGAAACTCACCAATGGATTCCGTTCACACACGCGTCTCGCCGAGGCGATACGTGAATTACTGAATGAAACCACCGGTGATGTCTTGGTCATGGGTGACATGAATGACACCCCTGGCTCCTATGCTTACCGTACCATTTGTGGCGAGGATATGCGCGATGCATGGGCCGATGTTGGCTTTGGTCCCACTTATACCTTTCACAATAATCATCTGTATGTCAAGATTGACCATATTCTGTACCGCGGTGACATGAAGGTGCTGTCCTGTCGGCGTGACAAGAAGGGTGAGAGTGACCACTATCCGCTAGTCGCTGTCTTTGAGCGTTAAATGACATTGTATGACCATACACTAAAACGATTATTTTATCGTTCTTAATATAAAACGATAATATTAGTTGCAATGAATCACACGAGAAGAACCCTGTGGATAGCTGCCGTCATTCTGGCTTTCTCAACGCTGCTCTCATCATGTATCGAGGATGGCTTCACCACCGCGTCAAGCGATGTGCTGGCATTCAATAGAGATACAGTCGCCTTTGACACGGTCATTACGCTGCAAGGCACGGCCACCAAGCAGATGGTAGTCTATAACCACAGCAAAAAACAGATTAACATATCATCCATCAAGGTTGCCGGTGAGGCAAACAAAGGACATTTCCACCTGAACGTGGATGGCGTGCGGGGTGATGAATTTCAAAATGTCGAAATTCGTGGCAACGACTCGATTTATATCTTCATTGAGGCCTATATCGATGAGATGGGTCAAGATGAGCCCACATTGCTTGAGGACCACCTAGAATTTGTCACCAACGGCAAGACTCAGAAGGTGCTGCTCAGCGCATGGGGGCAGGATGTCGTACGCATTAAGGGCGACACCATCAGGCGTAACGCGCATTTTACTGCCGACAAGCCATATCTCATCTACGACACTATGTTTGTATCGCCTGGTGTGACACTGACGCTCGATGCCGGCACAACACTGTTGTTCCACGACAAGGCAGCACTGAGGTGCGCTGGTCGCATGCGTGCCAATGGCACAGCCGACGAGCCAGTGATTTTCCGTGGTGATCGTCTCGACCACATTGTCGGTTCAACCAGTTTTGACATCATGTCAGGGCAGTGGGGTGGTGTCATCTTCACACCTCCCACGATGGGCAACGTCTTGAATCACGTCATCATGAAGGGCAGTTCAATCGGCATGCATTGCAGTGCCAATGGTGACACGACACAGTGCGCCCTAAAACTGGTTAACTGTGTTTTGACAAATTCGTCTTCCACCTGTCTTGCAACAGCGACCTGCTATGTCAAGCTCATAGGCACCGAAATCAGTGATGCGGCCGAAGAAGTAGGTTATTTTGCTGGTGGTAAAGTGGAAGCGACTCAATGCACATTCGCTAACTACTATTTGTTCAAAGTGCCTTCATTGCCCATCGTGAATGTATTTGATGTGGAATACAGCAACGGCACCATTGGCAAAATCAAAGCCTATTTTGACAATTGCATCATTCATGGCCTGAGTAAAGAGATTAACGAAGGTGAACTGGACAATTTCAATGTCTATCTGCGATATTGCCTGCTCAAGAGTTCGGGTACTAACGACGCCCACTTCATCAACTGCGTTTGGGAAGGCGATCCTGATTTCCTTACCCTCCGCGACGATAATTTCTTTGACTATCGCCTGGGCAACGAGAGTGATGCCATTGGTAAAGGTAATCCTGAACTATGTCCCGAAGAGGCGCGCTACGACCGCTACGGTAACGACCGCTGGGCAAGAAGTGCCATCGATTTGGGCGCCTACGTTTGGGTGCTCGTCCCCGAAGAGGAGTGATGCCTCTACTCATTTTTCTGATTACATCAACATCTTAAACAAGTATATATGAAACGTGGTTTTCTATTATTGTTGCTCATCACTGCATTAACCAGTTGCCTTGTGGCAAAGGACACTGATGAGCAAAAATCTGCTCTGCCCAAATATGAGTTCCGTGGAGCCTGGATGCACATCATAGGGCAGAAACAATATGCCCAAATGACTCCACAGCAGACACAAGAATATCTCATAAATCAACTCGACCTGTTGCAACGCGCCAACTGCAATGCTGTCATTTGGCAGATACGCCCGCAGGCCGATGCTGCCTACAAGAGTGAGTTGGAACCCTGGAGCAGATGGCTAACAGGAGAGCCAGGTAAGGCACCAAATCCCGTGTGGGATCCCCTGCAGTTCATGATTGAGCAAACTCACAAGCGCGGTATGGAACTCCATGCCTGGATCAATCCATATCGTGTCACCAGCAGTGAAGATGACATGCCAGCTCAAGGGCACATTTATTATGAGCACCCCGAGTGGTTCCTCAAGTATGCCGACGGCAAAATCTATTTCGATCCAGGACTGCCCGAGAGCAGAGACTTTATCGACACTGTAGTTAGAGACATCCTCACTCGCTATGACATTGATGCACTGCACATGGATGACTATTTCTATCCTTATCCCGTGACTGGAGTTGAATTTCCTGACACGGCATCCTATAATGCTTACGGGATAGGTTGGGACAAGAACGACTGGCGTCGGCACAATGTGGATTTGCTTATCGAACAGCTTCACAACACCATCCATGAGGTGAAACCCTGGGTAAGGTTTGGAATCAGCCCATTCGGTATCTGGCGCAACAAGGCGAGCGACCCTGATGGCAGTGAGACTAACGGATTGCAGTGCTATGACGCCTTGTATGCCGACTGCCCCAAATGGACCACAGAGGGATGGGTTGATTACATGGTGCCTCAACTATACTGGGAACTTGAACACAAGGCAGCCAGCGACTTGACACTCATGCACTGGTGGAACGACCATGCCAACGGGCGCCACATGTACTACGGTCAAGCCGTGAACAATATAATGAACCACCAAGACATCGCCGATGAAGGAGGAGACACATCCAATCCCACACAACTTGACCACAAGTTGAGACTACAACGCGGGATGAACAATGTTCATGGTGTCACCTGGTGGCCCGGTTATTCCATTACATCCAATTTTAAAGGTGTGCTTGACTCGCTATCGACCAACCAGATGAAGCATCCTGCACTGATTCCGGCATATACCTGGCTTGACAGCGAAAAGCCGCATCGCGTGGATGGTCTGAAAGTCAAGAAATTGAATGGTAACAAATGCCTTGTTTGGAATGCACACAAGTCAGATGACCCGATGCAGCAGGCAATTCGCTACGTCATTTACCGCTATCCCAAAGGCAAGAAAGGCCACCTAGACAATCCTGCTGACATTCTTGCTATCACCGGTGAGACCTCATACATCTTGCCTGATGGCGGCAAGGGTAACTGGCAATATGCAGTAACTGCCCTCGACCGATGCTGGAACGAGAGCGACCCAGCCTGGAAATAAATTTCATTCTTTCCCAGGTACTGGGATGATAAACAAGAGAGGGGCGCGTTAGATACACGTCCCTCTCTCGTTTTAGAGCAATTTCTTACGATAGAAATCAGTCAGCCCATTCGTTGTAATTAATGAAGTCAATGAGCGCTGTCACGTCACTGATGGAAACCTCGTTGTTCTTGTCGCAGTCAGCGGCATCCAGGTTAATACCGGTGGCATCCTCAAAGAGCAGGTAGTCAATGAGCGCTGTCACGTCACTGATGTTTACCTCGCCGTCATCATTCACGTCACCACGCAAGAACGTAGGCGGTGCAACATAAGTCTCCCAAGCAACGGGTTCGAATACCAATTTGTCGCCAGACTTCCAAATGATACCATAGATGTTGTAATTGCCCATGGCAGGCTGATTTCCTGTTCCGGTCAACGATATGACAGTGCCGTCCTCCAGGGTAATTGAGCGTATCGGGAGGAAGCTCTTGTACACATTCTCAACGTAAACATAGGCGTTGAGCATGCTCTCATCTACAGTAGTGATTTTTTGGGCAGCTGCCAATTCGGCATTGGTCTCACCGCTGGCACTGAGATTAGTAGCATCAATGAACTTAACCCAACCGTTTTCGCTGGTCTTGGTGGCATTCCAGCCCGGGTTCAGCACCTGACCATTCTCAAAGATGGCGAGGCTGTCAGCAATCTGACCATAGCCACTCTCGTCGCGCAGGTACAAGCTTCCCTTCCAGCGGATGGTTACAACAGCATCGCCGTTAAAGGTAAAGTTCTCGCTATCTTCAAGAGCGTTAGCTTGGCTCAGGGTAGTGATTCCTTCCTCCTCCTGGGGTTCATACTCTACATAGAGGACAGCGGGCTGCTGGCTAGTGGTATAGCAAGCAAAACGGGGGCTACTTGCATTGTACTGAAGCTTGCGAGCGTTATCAGACTTGTTGAGCAGTACAACACCATCTTCGGTTTCATCAGCAATCCATTGTGCACCGGTAGCACTAGTGGCGCCGTCTCCGGTGACAGCGTCCAGCGAATTACCTGAATTCCAAAGAATATAGTGTCCTGAGCCATTGATTTCAAAGGTCCAAGTGTCATTGCCGAGGACGTCCATAGTACCCTTGCCCAAGGTCAGCTCTACCACCTCAGTGTCACCGATGTATGCAACATCTTCAACGATGGGAATCTCGATACGGCTACCATAGCGGGTCGAGCCACCAGTGATCTCACCCATAGCGAGTTTTCTTTCCTCGTTGACGATGATATACTTCTTGCCTACTTCCAGCTCGTCAACGCTGTTAACCTTCACATAAGGCTTGGTATAGACAACAGGCTCAACCTTGGTGTAGGTAGCACTAACTACTTCACTCTCGACATCTCCCTTGACAGCCTTGGCATAAACCGTGGTGGTCTCGGTGATAGTGAGGGCTTCCTCGTATTCAGTAAATTCGCCATCATTGAGGGCGTACATGAGGTCGGCACCTTCCTCATTGTTGGTGATGCTTACGCTGAGGCTGTTTTCAAACTCCTGAGATTCAGGCAGCGTGGGTGAAGCAACAGTCACGGGAGGCGTATAACCAGCACCCTGAACATACAGGACAGCAGGTTTCTGGCTGCTCGTGTAGCAAGCAAAACGGGGGCTAGTGGAATTGTACTGAAGAATGCGGCTCTCATCGTTCCTGCTCTTCAGGATAACACCGTCGTCGGTAGCAGCAGCGTACCATTGTTCGTTAAGGGAAATAGCGCCCGTGGTATTGTGGGTGGAAGTGAGCGAATTGCCACTAATCCAGGCAATAAAATGATTTTCGTCAAACTCGAAAACCCAGCCTCCCTGATCGCCACTGGCTTTGTGAGCCGTCAGCTCAAGAACGGAAGTACCCTCGATGTCTACTGCTTCGTTGTCGATGCTAATGGCTACGGCCGTGCCATACATGGTACTGGTGGTGCTGAGGGCACCCATACCGGCGTTAGCGTCCTCATTAACGAGGATGTACTTCTTGCCGATTTCCAGTTGGTCAACGCTGGCCACCTTCACATAGGTGTTAGCAGCCCATGCCGACATAGTCAGCATGCCAAGTGCAAATAGAGAAAAAAGTTTCTTCATAATGAATTTAATCTCATTAAAGTTAATATATTTACTAATAAACACAAATTCAATAGGGGATGTTGGCTATGCTTTGCAAATGTAGTCACATTTTACGATATATGCAAATATATTTTGGGAAAGAGCTGGCAGAAGTAATATCTCTAAACTCTAACCCCTAAACTCAAAACTCACACTTGCACTAAACCAGTTTAGAACAAATGTGATATATTCTCTGTCATCATCTTCACGCTCATTGCCAGCAAGATGATACCAAAGAACTTGCGAGAGAACATCATGCCTCCCTCGCCAAGCAGTTTCTGAATCTTGCCAGTACTCTTGATGACAAGAAACACCCAAATCATGTTGATGGCAAGGCCAATGAAGATATTCACGTCATCATACATCGCCTTGAGCGAAATCAGCGTCGTTAACACACCGGCGCCAGCGATGAGCGGGAACACCATGGGCACCATTGTCGCCCCCTTGTTGGGCGTGTTGTTCTTGAAAATCTCCACGTCAAGAATCATCTCCAGTGCCATCAGGAACATCAGGAAACCGCCTGCCGTGGCAAATGAGTGGATATCGCAGTTGAAGATGCGCAGCAGCCAATGGCCGCCATAATAGAATCCCACCATCAGCAGGGTAGAATAGAGGGTCGCCTTCCATGCATCGACATGCCGTCCTTTTTCCCTTAACTGCAAGATGATAGGTATCGAACCAACAATGTCGATAATACTGAGCAAAACCAGCGTAGCGCTAAGAATCTGAGTAAAATTAATCGTCCCCATAATAAATCATCACTTTTTCTTCACTGCAAAATTAATACTTTTTTACCACATAAAAGCAGCAGCTGCCTGCATTCATGCAAGGCAGCCGCCAAATCAAACTAAATGGAATTTTAGTTTTCAGAATTTCATACCAAAGGCAATCTGTACGTTGCCGTTCTTGGCGTTGTACTCGCCAATGACCTCTTCTTCCTTAAATACTTTGGTCAGACCCATGGTATAACGAGCCTGAACAAAGGCATTATCGGTGAGGTTGTAGGTAGCACCCAGACCCAGGCCTAAATCAACAGGCTTTGTGCTGTCCTTGATATCAACTGATTCTTTCCCGTCGCTCCACTTGGCGCTGACCTTGTTATACACGTTGAAACCCACCTGAGGACCAAAGTCGATGCTGAACTCGGGCGCAGCATAGAACTTGAACATCACAGGAACATTGATGTAGTTGGCATTATAATTAACGTCAGTTGACGAGACATCAACGTGGTAATCTTTGATGTCGAAGGCAAGAGCCTTGGTTTTACCACCCTGGGCAGCAAACACAACTTCGGGAGCAATGGCAAATCTAGGGCTGAACTTATATTCCATCATAAGACCGACCTGATAGCCCGGCTTCATGCCATGGTCCACATTAGAACCCAAGAAGTTAGTCATATCAAAACCAACCTTTCCACCAAACTGAACTTGAGCCATTGCACTCATACACACGATTGCAGCTGCAATCAAAACAAATACTTTCTTCATGATTCTCTTTTTTCTTTATATATCTTTAAAGACTAATTGTCCTACTTGTTATAACAGCCTTTTAAGCAAAAAATTACTTTAACGACACAAAATTTCACCCAAAGTGTCAAAAAATTGGACACTTTTTTGCCAAAGAATCTGACAATCTCAATTTTCCCGTAAAAAAATTTGCATCCTCATATCTGTAGTGAGTATATTTGTACACAGGCAACACTTTGCCGACAACGAGACAATTTCTAATTATTCACAGAATCTAAACAATTCACCGTTATGAAACAAAAAATTCTCCTTAGTCTGCTGCTCCTTTTCGCAGCCTCCAGTGCCACCGCTTATGACTTCGTAGTCAATGGCATTTATTACAACATCAACGGCAATGAAGCCACAGTTACCTTTAAAGGGTATGGCAATGTACAAACCGGGTGCTACTCAGGCGACGTCACTATTCCCGAGACGGTCACTCATAATGGTGTGACCTATGCAGTCACTGCCATTGGCAGAAATGCGTTTGCTAGCTGTACGGACCCGACAAGCGTGACCATTCCCAAATCTGTTACTGATATCGCCTCATTCTCATTTAATGGTTCTAGCGGCATCACGAGCATTACGATAGATAGTGATAATCCAATCTATGATTCACGAGACAATTGTAATGCCATCATCAGGACGGCAAACAATAAATTGATAGCCGGCTGTAAGAATACAGTAATCCCTAACACCGTAACCACCATCGGCAACGGAGCGTTTTGGGGCTGCAACAGTTTGACTAGCGTGGATATTCCCAACTCCGTGACCACACTCGAAGTCCAAGCTTTTGCATACTGTACAGGTCTGACGAGCGTTACCATTGGCAGTTCCGTGACACTCATCGACCAGGACGCGTTCGGTGGCTGTAGCGGCATCACGAGCATTACGATAGATAGTAGCAACCCAAGATATGATTCTCGAGACAATTGTAATGCTATTATCAGGACGGCAAGCAATACTTTGATATTCGGCTGCCAGACAACAGTTATTCCCAACACCGTTACCACTATCGGCTCCTGGGCATTTCAAGAATGTACTGGTCTGACGAGCATTACCATCCCTAACTCAGTCAAAACCATCAATGATCATGCGTTCTTGAACTGTACCGGTCTCGCTGATGCGACCATCCCCAATTCCGTCAAAACCATCGGTGACTACGCGTTCTCTGGTTGTAGCGCTCTGACGAGTGTGAACATCCCTAAATCTGTGACTACCATCGGCAATAACCCATTCAGTAGCTGCGCTGGCGTGATGACCATTACGGTAGAAAGCGGTAACCCGAAGTTCGATTCCCGAGACAATTGCAATGCCATTATCAGCACTGCTAACAATAAGTTGATCATCGGTTGCAAGAATACAATTATCCCCAACTCCATCACAGCCATCGGCCGAAGCGCATTCAATAACTGCATCGGTCTGACGAGTGTTACTCTCCCCAACACTATCACCGCCATTGAGGACTATGCGTTTGAAGACTGTAAAGACCTGAAAGATGTTTACTCATACATCACAGACTTGACTAATGTGTCAATCGGGGAAAGCGTCTTCAAGTTGTTCAGATATAACAGTAACTATTCCCAACGCACGCTTCATGTGCCACATGGAACAGCCGATGCCTATCAAGCCGATAATAATTGGGAACCCTATTTCGGTACTATCGTTGAAATGGAACCTGTTGTAGTCCCTGGTGACATTAATGGTGATGGCGAGGTCAATATCGCTGACTTTAACTCCCTCGCCAACATGCTACTTGATGGAGATGCCACCATCGATGGTTCACCAGCCGCCGACGTGAACGGTGACGGCAAAATCGATATCGATGACATCTCTGCCATGATCGACAAGATAGTCAACTTTCTCCAATAATTCTCAATAAACGCAAACTCAAGAAGGTCAAACTGATAGATATTTACAGTTTGACCTTCTTTTTTTCTTGTCGCCAAGAAACCAGCGACGGTTGTATTGTCTGTATAAACAATGAAAAGAGTGGCTGCCCCAATCGCATGGGACAGCCACTGCTATCAATAATTGTTTTCTCTCTCTTATATTCTGTTGTGATATCAGAACTTCATACCGAAGGCAACCTGAATGTTACCGTTCTTCTCGTGGCTTTCACCAACGTCAAATACCTTGGTCAAGCCCATGGTGTAACGAGCCTGTACAAAAGCGTTATCAGTCAAGTTGTAAGTAGCACCCAAACCCACACCGAAGTCAACTTTCTTGGTGGCTTCCTTCAGATCAATAGTCTCTTTTGCCTCAACGGAAGAAGCTTTGCCCGAAGCAGTCATTTTGCTATACACATTGAAACCCACCTGAGGACCAAAGTCGATGCTGAACTGAGGAGTTGCATAGAACTTGAGCATCACGGGGACATTGATATAATTGGTGTGGAATGTACCCTTGGCCTTAACCGTTACAGCGTCAGTGATTCCGGGGATAGCTTCGTTCTCAACAGTTCCATTTGCTTTGCCACCCTGTGCAGCAAAAACGACTTCGGGGGCGATGGCAAACTTAGGCGAGAACTTGTATTCCATAATCAAGCCGACTTGGTAGTTGGGATTAAAGCCTTTAGGAGCATCTTTACCCCAAAAATGAGTCATGTCAAAACCGACCTTTGCACCAAATTGAAATTGAGCGTTGGCGCTCATGCACACGATTGCAGCAGCAATCAAAACTAAAAATTTCTTCATAATCTTTTTTTAAAAATAAAAATAAACACTTAGTTGTTATCTAGTTCAGTATAAATAGCTTTTTGGCTAAATGCAAAAAAAACGCATTTTAGACGTCATTTCTAACAATAGGTTTAAACCACCAATGAAAAAAATGATTCATAGCGAAATTTAGGACACTTTGCGAGCGATACAAGACACTCATTTGCTGTACTGCTTGCAATACTGTTGAATTCCACAGTTCAAGCAATCGGGCCGCAACGCCTTGCACACATATCGCCCATGCAGTAATATCCAGTGGTGTGCCTTAAAACGTAGTTCAGCGGGGATATGGCGTGACAGGTCTTTCTCTACGTCATTGGGCGTCTTGCCTTGTGACAAGCCCAAGCGGTGTGACACACGATAAACATGGGTATCCACTGGAATAGTGGCTTTGCCGAAAGCGGCTCCCATTACCACATTGGCAGTCTTACGACCCACGCCAGGCAGCGAAGTCAAGTCCTTCATGTTATCGGGCACCTGGCCGTTATACTCCTCGACCAGTTTTTGCGCCATCTGACGCAGGTGTGCTGCCTTGCTGTTAGGATAAGATACACTCTTGACATATTCCAGAATGTCTTCGACACTGGCAGCAGCCATCGCTTGAGGAGTAGGGTAGGCCTCAAACAGCGGGGGAGTAACAATATTCACGCGCTTGTCGGTACACTGGGCGCTCAGCATTACAGCAACCAGCAATTGAAATGGGTTGTGATGCTGCAACTCGGTCTCGGGGTTGGGCTGCGCCTCATTGAAATATTCCAGGATTCCCTCGTATCTCTCCTTAATCGTCATACCGGTCTTGATAAAAAATGAGGAAATAGGACATGCAATAAAATCCTAATTCCTCATTTCTAATTATTCAATCAATGCGCGCTCTTGAACTCGTCAAGGAAGCGTACATCGTTCTCGCTGAACATGCGCAGGTCCTTCACCATGTATTTCAGGTTGGTGATGCGCTCCACGCCAAGGCCGAAAGCATAGCCACTGTACACCGTGCTATCGATGCCGCTGGCTTCAAGCACGGCGGGATCTACCATGCCGCAGCCCAGAATCTCGACCCAACCCGTGTGCTTGCAGAAACCGCAACCCTTGCCGCCACACAGCATGCAGGTAACGTCCATCTCGGCACTAGGCTCGGTGAACGGGAAGTAGCTGGGGCGCAGACGAATCTCGGTCTCGGTGCCGAACAGTTCCTGGGCAAAGTGCAATAGCACCTGCTTCAGGTCGGCAAACGACACGTTCTTGTCGATATAAAGGCCCTCAATCTGGTGGAAGAAGCAGTGGGCACGGGCGGTGATAGCCTCGTTGCGGTAAACACGGCCCGGGCAAATGATGCGGATGGGAGGCTGCTGGCGCTCCATAGTGCGCACCTGTACCGAGCTGGTGTGGCTACGCAGCACGATGTTGCGTGTCACGTCCTGCTCGTTCTTCTCGATGAAGAAGGTGTCCTGCATGTCGCGGGCAGGATGGTCGGCAGCAAAGTTCAACGCACTGAACACGTGCCAGTCATCCTCAACCTCGGGACCATCGGCGATGGTAAAGCCCAGACGCGAGAAGATATCGATAATCTGCTTGCGCACCACCGAGATGGGGTGACGCGTTCCCAGCTCAGCCGGGAAGGCGGGGCGGGTGATGTCAATCTTGTTCTGCTCCTTGGCCTGCTGCTTGGTGGCCTCACGCAGGGCATTAATCCTCTCAGTAGCGAGGTTCTTGATTTCGTTAAGTTTCTGGCCTAACTCACGTTTTTCCTCGGGTGCTACCTCACGAAATTCGTTGAACAGTGCCGTTATCTCACCTTTCTTACTCAGGTATTTGATACGCAATGCCTCAAGAGCTTCCTCATTATCTGCCTTGAGTTCAGCAATTTGCGCCTTCAGCGCTTCTATCTTGTCCTTTAACATAATCTCATTCTTTGAATAATCGTGCAAAGGTAGTAAATAGTTTTCAGTTAGCAGTTAAGAGAGAAAAGTTTTTTTCAGCAATGCTCACCGACGGAAATATTGAAGTTTTCTTGCATACGCCAAGAATAATGACGTAATTTGCATACGAATTGTGGATACAGTGATTTAGATGAATTATTTTTCTCCGCTAGATTGCTATAAGACAATGACATGAACCTCTAATGACCATTTTATATTAACTTTTATATTCCTCCACAGGGATAATTAATTAGTATTTTTATGATGAAAAAGATTCAATTTCTTCTCATTGGGCTGATGTTTATCATGCCCTGCAGCCTATTTGCCCAGAATTATGTATATGGCGACGTAAACGGTGACGGCGAGGTGAGTATCGCTGACGTCAATGCCGTTATCGGTGTCATCTTGGGAGAGCATCAGTCTAAAAGCATTGTCGGTAGCTGGGTATCGGAGTATTTCATTGATGAGAGTGGTGAGAGATATGAAGTTCCTGATGCAATCAAGGTAAGCTATGACTTCTATGAAGACCAAACAGGTGAATGGGGCTATTGTACTAAATACAATAACAACATTATTATAGATTATGTAGACTTGAAATGGGAGCAGCAATTCAACCGTTTGTTTATCTGGTATGATGACGGCGACCATGAAGAATTGTTCTATCGAATTAATGAGGACGGCTATTTGCTGTTGTCGCTCAACGCGCAATTAACCCAATACACAGCCTACCGTCCTGTCGACCATACCCATCCTCTCGAGGCCTACAAGGCTACCCAAAAATCCCGCCACAACGATAGTGCTGTCGCAATCAAGTCGATTTCGCGTGCCGTCGGTGTAGGCCATCAACAAGGGAAATAGGACGCTTCTCTTGATGGAACCCGATAAACAAACCCTGAACTTGACGATAAGCGCAAGTTCAGGGTTTATGATGACTATAGCTCAGCTTTTTGCTTTGCTGCAGAACGTGTTTTACGGCTCGCGGCCCTCAACGATGGCCTCGGTGTCGTGGGCAATCATGTATTCCTCGTCGGTGAGGACGACAACGACCTTGACCTTGCTGTCAGGCGTGCTGATTTCGCCTTCCTTACCACGCCACAGGGTGTCGTTCAATTCCTCATCAATCTTCACACCCAGGTAGGAGAGGTTGCGGCACACGCGCTTGCGGGTCTGGAACTGGTTCTCGCCGACACCACCTGTGAAGGCAATGATGTCCACACCATTCAGCTCGGCAGCATAAGCACCGATGTACTTCAAGATGCGCAGTTCATACATGTCGAGTGCCAACTGAGCACGCTTGTTGTTCTGTTCCTCGGCAGCGTCAACAACATCGCGCATGTCACTGCTCAGGCCGGTGATGCCAAGCACACCGCTCTTCTTGTTGATGATATTGAGCATTTCGGCGGGCGTGAGGTTATATTTCTCCATGAGGAAGAGCAAAGCACCGGGATCAACATCACCCGAACGGGTACCCATCATCAGGCCCTCGGTGGGAGTGAGGCCCATCGTGGTGTCGATGCTCTTGCCGTCCTTGATAGCGCTGATGCTGGCGCCATTGCCGATGTGGCAGCAGATGATGCGCTTGCCCTCGGGGGTAGTGCCCAGCATTTCACACACGCGCTGGGTAATGAAACGGTGGCTCGTGCCGTGGAAACCATAGCGACGCACATGGTCGTTGGTGTAATACTCCATGGGCAGGGGATACATGAATGCCGACTTGGGCATCGTCTGGTGGAAAGCGGTGTCAAACACAGCCACCTGGGGAACATTGGGCAATACGGCCTCGATAGCCTCGATGCCTGCCATGTTCACGGGGTTGTGCAGCGGAGCGATGCCGTAGCACTCACGAATCATGTCCTTCACCTCGTCGGTGATGAGGACGCTGCGGCTGAACTTCTCGCCACCATGCACCACGCGGTGACCCACGGCGTCAATCTCCTTCAGGTCCTTGATGCAACCATACTCAGGATTTACAAGGGCATCGAGAATGGCCTTGATGGCACCCTTGTGGTCGGTAAGACCCAGGTCGATGTTCTTCTTGCTGCCATCATCAAATTTCAGCTTGATGAATCCGTCGGGCAGACCGATTTTTTCTACACCGCCCTCAGCGAGGGTCTTATTCTCCTTGGTCTCGAGTAATTTATACTTGGCAGAGCTGCTGCCGCAATTTAAAACTAAGATATTCATTTTTATTATGATTATTTTTGTGGATTGTCGTTGTATTGCGAGCCTATGGCCCGTATTAAAAAATTATCTGTTGATTGCCTGGTTACAGGTCAGGATGACGGTGCGGTAAATGTCATCCTCATTGCAGCCGCGAGAGAGATCATTGACAGGAGCAGCGAGACCTTGCAGAACGGGACCCACAGCCTTGGCTCCAGCGATGCGCTGCACGAGTTTATAAGCGATGTTGCCGACACCCAGGTCGGGGAACACGAGCACGTTGGCGTGGCCTGCGATGTCGCTGCCGGGAGCCTTGCTGGCACCCACGCTGGGCACGATGGCTGCGTCGGCTTGCAACTCGCCGTCAATCTTCAGGTTGGGATTCATCTCCTTAGCCAGGCGGGTGGCCTCAACAACCTTGTCCACGCGTTCATGCTTGGCACTGCCCTTGGTCGAGAAGCTCAGCATAGCAATCTTGGGGTCGTCGATTTCGGCCAATGCGCGGGCGGTGCGGTCAGCACTCACGGCAATCTGTGCCAACTGCTGTGCATCGGGGTCGGGAACAACAGCGCAATCGGCAAACACCATCACACCATTGTGACCGTAGGGTGAACCCTCGGGCAACAGCATCAGGAAAGCACCACTTACCGTGCTGATGCCAGGCGCAGTCTTCAGTACCTGGAAGGCAGCACGCAGTACATTGCCAGTTGTGTTCATAGCACCGGCAACCTGTCCGTCGGCATCACCGTTCTTAATGAGCAGACAACCCAGATAGAGCGGGTCAAGCACCTTCTTGCGGGCATCCTCGATGGTAACGCCCTTGGCTTTGCGCAGTTCATAGAACAACTGGGCATACTTCTCGACAGCCTCTGCATCATTAGGATTGATGACGGTAGCCTTGTCGATGCCAGTAAGGCCCAATTCCGAAGCCTTGGCAAGAATCTCGGCCTTGTCGCCAATGAGCATCACGTCAGCTATGCCGTCGGCGATGATACGGCTGGCTGCTGTCAGTGTGCGGGGTTCAGTACTCTCGGGAAGAACGATGCGCTGCCTGTTGGCAATCGCGTTGCTTTTGAGTTTCTCAAATAAAGGTTCCATGTCTCTTTTTTAAATAGTATTTTAGGAAAATGATTTAGTAATTCTTTTTATAGCCCCAAAGGTACTGCTTTTTTATAAATATGATGCTACAATGAGGATAAAAAACAAACAACTTTGACAACATTTTGGCAACCACTACAACTATAATGTAGTTCGTGTTGCCAACTTTGATGTCAAAGTTGTCTGAAATAATAAATCTTAGCGCCCTAGCGGCTTTGCGTGAGGCACATTGTCAGGCAGTGTTACTCACCAAGGATGGCTGCTACACCGGGCAGGGTCTTACCCTCGATGGCCTCGAGCATAGCGCCGCCACCTGTTGAAACGTAGGATACCTGATCGGCGAGGCCGAACTTGTTGACGGCTGCTACCGAGTCGCCACCACCCACGAGCGAGTAGGCGCCATTCTGGGTTGCCTCGGCCACATACTTGGCGATTTCGCCAGTGCCATGAGCAAAGTTCTCAAACTCAAATACGCCCACGGGACCATTCCACAGGATGGTCTTGGAGTCGAGGATAATCTTCTTCCAGTTCTCAAGCGATGCTTCGCTGGCATCCATGCCTTCCCAACCATCGGGTATGTTGTAGATGTCCACCGTCTGGCGGTTAGCGTCGTTGGAGAAACTGTCGCCGGCAACGGTAGCCACCGAGAGGCTCAGGTTCACACCTTTCTCCTTGGCTGCGGCAATGACATTCAGAGCCTCGGGCATCAGGTCGTCCTCATGCAGCGAGTCGCCGATGTGACCGCCCTGGGCCTTGATAAAGGTGTAGCCCATACCACCGCCGATGATGAGGTTGTCCACCTTGTCGAGCAGGTTCTTGATAACAGACAGCTTAGACGATACCTTGCTGCCACCAATGATAGCGGTGAAGGGATGCTGAGCATTCTTCATCACATTATCGATAGCGGTAACTTCCTTCTCCATGAGGTAACCCAGCATTTTGTGGTCGTCATCAAAGAAGTCGGCAATCACAGCGGTTGAAGCATGACGACGATGAGCGGTGCCGAAAGCATCGTTCACATACACGTCGGCATAGCTGGCCAAGGTCTTGGCAAACTCGGTCTGGCGAGCCTTCATGTCCTTCTTGGCTGCATCATAATTGGGATCATCCTTCTCGATACCAACGGGTTTGCCTTCCTCCTCAGGGTGGAAACGCAGGTTCTCGAGCAGCAGTACCTCACCGGGCTTGAGTGCGTCTGCCTGTACTTTGGCTTCAGCACTGTCCTGAGCGAACTGCACGGGCCTTTCCAGAGCAGCAGCTACGGCACTGGTGATTTGGTTCAGCGAGAGCTTGTGGTTGATTTTGCCTTTGGGTTTACCCATGTGCGACATGATGATGAGGGCACCACCATCAGCAAGAATTTTCTTCAAAGTGGGCACCGCACCACGAATGCGAGTATCATCGGTGATTTCTCCCTTTTCGTTCAGGGGCACGTTAAAGTCAACGCGTACAATTGCCTTTTTACCGGCAAAATTGAAGTCATTAATCTTAGCCATTTCTTAAAAAATATGAATTATTTGTGATTTTTGGTAGTTTCTTAAAAACTTGGGTGCAAAGGTACTAAATTATTTATACATAGACGATAATTTGCCACAAAAAACGACAATCGATTGACAAATCAGTCATCAAAGTGTTTTTCCTCACGTCAATTAGTAGGTCAAAACCTCCCTTTTTATGGATTTTTGTTGAAAAAGTAGAGAATAATATAATTTTTGGGAATTTTAAGAAAAGATAATGTGCAACATCCCACATTTTTTCATAATTTTGTCATCTATTTAAATTAACTGTAATGATAAATAATCTCATGAACAAAACGCTGAGAACAGTGACAATGTTGCTATTGTCACTGATAGTAATGTCCTGCGGCATGATGATTCACAATGCCGATGATATCATTAATGAGATGCGTGATGCCAGGCATGCCGAGTATGTCAACGTGGGCAGTGGCCTATTGGGGCTTGGACGCCTGATTTCGCCCACATTGTCGGATGCAAGCATCGGTATTAATTCAGTTCGAGTGCTTGATTTGAGCAAGTGTAGCGGTAATGTTCGCGATAAGTTCCGCAAATGCCTCCAGAATCTCGCCAGGCAAAACTACTATGAGGAAATCGTCGCCACCCAGCAGGGGCGTGACAACCTGATGGTGCTTGTCCGCCGTGATGGCCAGTATGTCAGCGAAATCGTCCTTGCTAATGCGAGCATGTCAACCGATGCGCTGGTTGTCATTAACGGCCACATCAGCCTCGAGAACCTTGACCGCATCATTAACGACCAGAGCAACGTCTTCATCAAGTAAATAGAATTGCCATCTAGTGGAGCCAGGAATTACCGAATCAAGTACATTCCTTGCTGCTTTGCGGATGTCCTTATTCCATCAGTCACTACCATCTAAATCAAATAATAATCAATAATTTAACTTTACATAACAATGAAAGAGAAGATTCAAGAGAATTTCAAACAGCGTTTCGGCACGGATTCCGTGGTTTATGCTTCGGCTGGCCGTATCAACCTGATTGGTGAGCACACCGACTATAATGGCGGATTCGTGTTCCCTGGAGCCATCGACAAGTATATCATGGCTGCCATCAACATTAACGGTACCGACAAGGTGCGCGTCTATAGCATGGATATGGACGCCTACTGCGAGTTTGGTCTCAACGAGGAAGATGCTCCCCAAGAGCAGTGGGCACGCTACATTTTCGGCGTTTGCCGCGAGACCATCAAGCGCGGTGGCACGGTCAAAGGCTTTGACACGGTATTTGCCGGCAATGTGCCTCTGGGTGCTGGTCTGTCATCATCGGCAGCATTGGAATCCTGCTTTGCTTTCGCCCTCAACGATATGTTCAACGACAATAAGATTGACAAGTTCGAATTGGCCAAGATAGGGCAGAGCACCGAGCATAACTATTGCGGCGTGAACTGCGGTATCATGGACCAGTTCGCCAGCGTTTTCGGCAAGAAGGACTGCCTGATGCGCCTCGACTGCCGCTCGCTGGAGCATGAGTATTTCCCCTTCCATCCCGAGGGTTACAAACTCGTGCTGCTCAACAGCAAGGTGAAACACGAACTGGTGGATTCGCCCTACAACAAGCGCCGTGCTTCGTGTGAGAACGTGGCTGCCATCCTGGGTGTAGAAACCCTGCGTGACGCTACTTATACCATGCTTGCCGACATCCGCGACAAGATTTCGGACGAGGACTATCGCCGTGCCCGCTATGTCATCGGCGAGAAGCAGCGCGTGCTCGATGTGTGCGACGCATTGGAACGTGGTGATTATGAGACCGTTGGTCGCTGCATGTTCGAGACCCACGATGGCCTTTCACGCGACTATGAGGTGAGCTGCGAGGAGCTGGATTACCTCAACGACGTTGCCCGCGAGTGTGGCGTGACCGGTTCGCGCATTATGGGCGGCGGTTTCGGTGGCTGCACCATCAACCTGGTGAAGGAAGACCGTTATGACAACTTCATTGCCACAGCCAAGGAGAAATTCAACGCAAAATATGGACATGAGCCCGAGGTGATCAATGTCATCATCAGCGACGGTGCTCACAAAGTGGTAGATTGAAATGAAAAGCATCCGTATTGATACCTTTGAAACCGAGCGTGGTGAAATCACCACCTATGAACTTATTAACGCCAGCGGAGCCAGCGTGAAACTTTCGTCGCTGGGCGCCGGCATCATTGAAATCAAGGTGCCCGACCGTGACGGCAATCTCGCCGATGTTGTGCTGGGCTACAAGGATTTGAATGATTATTTCTTTGACGGTCCCTGCGCTGGCAAGGTGCCTGGCCGTTTTGCCAATCGCATCTTCAAAGGACAGTTTGAACTGGATGGAAAAGCATATCAGCTCAACTGCAACCACCAGGGCAAACACCACCTGCACGGCGGCAATGTGGGCTTCCAGAACAAAATCTGGGACTGCGAGATGGACGGTGACACCGTCGTGTTCTCACTGGAGAGCCCTGATGGTGACGAGAATTATCCTGGCTGCCTCAATGCACGCGTTGCCTACACTTGGAGCGATGACAACGTGCTCAAGATTGAACTCGGTGCCGTGACCGATGCCCCAACAGTCCTGAACCTCACCAACCACACCTATTTCAATTTGGCTGGCGAGGACAAGGAAGGCACAGCGCTCAACCAAGTGCTGCAACTCAACTGCTCCCGCTATCTTGTGACCAATGAGGACAATGTCCCCACGGGCGAGATAGCATCAGTAGAGGGCACTCCGATGGACTTTACAGAGCCCAAGGTAGTAGGCCGCGACATCAAGATGGATTTCCCCGCCTTGAACATCGGCAAGGGATACGACAGCTGCTGGGTTATCGATGGCTATGAGGACGGCGACATGCATCTGGCAGCTGTGTTGTGCGACGAGGTTTCGGGCCGCAAGCTAGAAATCAGCACCGACCAACCCGCAGCACAGGTCTATACCGGCAACTGGCTTGAAGGATGTCCCATCAGCAAGAGCGGCAAGCCCTACCACGATTACGACGGTGTTGCTATCGAGTGCCAGGGCATGCCAGATGCCCCCAACCACGACAACTTCATGTCCCCGATACTGCGCCCCGACGAGGAATATCGCCGCACAATCATCTTTGATTTCCAGACCTTATAAAAACAAAGAAAAAAAACTAGAAAACTAGGGACTAGAAACTTAAAATAAAATATATGAAACCGACATTATTTGTACTTGCTGCAGGTATGGGAAGCCGTTACGGCGGCCTCAAGCAGCTAGATGGTCTGGGCCCTCACGGCGAGACCATCATGGACCATTCGATTTATGACGCTATCCATAGCGGATTCGGCAAGGTGGTATTTGTAATCCGCAAGGATTTCGAGGCCGACTTCCGCGAGAAGATTTTATCAAAATATGAGGGACACATCCCCGTTGAGCTCGTTTTCCAAGGCCTGAACGACTTGCCTGATGGCTTTACCTGTCCTGCCGAACGCGTGAAACCTTGGGGCACCAACCATGCCCTGTTGATGGGTAAGGATGTTATCAATGAGCCTTTTGCCATCATCAATGCCGATGACTACTATGGCCGTAACAGCTTCGAGGTCATGGCAGCCGAATTGTCGTCACTGCCCGAGGGCAGCAAGGGCCACTACAGCATGGTAGGCTTCAAGGTGGGCAATACCATGAGCGAGAGTGGTACCGTGGCGCGTGGCGTCTGCGAGACCAGCAATGGCTTGCTCACGGGCGTGGTAGAACGCACAAGCATCGGCTATGATGCCGACCACAACATCGTCTTTACCGACGAGAACGGTGATGTTCAGCACTTGGCATTCGAAACTCCCGTGTCGATGAACTTCTGGGGCTTCACGCCCGATTACTTTGAGCACAGCGAGAAATGTTTCGTTGACTTCCTCAAGGAAAACCTCGACAAGCCAAAAGCAGAGTTCTTCATTCCCACGGTGGTTAACGAAATGGTCAATAACGGAACTGCCCAGGTCAAGGTCCTCACCACCGAGAGCAAGTGGTTCGGTGTGACTTATGCCGCCGACCGTCAAGGCGTAGTGGACAAGTTTGCTGAGTTGCATGCCACCGGCGTCTATCCCGACAAGATGTTCTGACACCAATAATTACGATAATAACCTGTTATAACACCTTTGCCAAATAAAATCCCGTACAGATAATTGCTTGTACGGGATTTTTTTTAACTTTGCACCATGAACAAAAAGACAAAAAAGAATATCGTCAAGAAGAACACTTGGCTGCGCAAAATCAAAGCATTTGACCTGCGACTGAATCGACGGCAGCGCGACTGGCATGTCGAAACAGTCGAGGACGAGACTGTGCGAGTTTGCGTGAATTGTGGCAAGGAGTTTAGCGGACGTTTTTGCCCCCAGTGTGGTCAGGATGCCTTATGGAAGAAATTCTCATGGAAACAGGAAGGGCATAACATACTCGACTATTTAGGGTTTTGTAAAGATGCTTTGTTCAAAACCCTCAAAATAGAGCAAAAGCGCAAAAAATCAAAACCAATAAAGAAGAACACCGTAAAACGCAACATTAAAGCGTTAGGCTTGCGATACGATCGTCGCCAGAGGGTGGGACGTGCGCCTAGACCTGCTGATGGTACATCACGCATATGTGCCAATTGTGGAGAGGAATATACCGGTCGTTTCTGTCCTCAGTGTGGACAATCAGGTATATGGGACCGATACTCTTGGAAAAGGGTCATCTTGAATTTCCTCGACATCTGGGGACTGGGCAACCGCCCGATGTTCCGCACGGTTATGGAACTCTTTTGGCGACCGGGATACATGGTGCGTGACTACTTGTCTGGACACAGGCAGCTCTATTTCCCGCCCTTCAAACTGCTTGCCGTGTCAATGGCTTTAACATTGTTCGTCAACATGCTGACGGGAAATGAATTTGATTCTGATCTCGCATCGATACTCAACGGCATTCATATTGAGAAAATGCACTTGACTCCTGCATTAACGACTATAGCGCAGGCATTAGTGAGTTTTGGTCAATTCCTGGCTGAGCATCCTCTTTATGAAGTATTGTTTTGGGTTCTCTTCATGGTTTGTTGTGTCCGGGTAGCTTTCCGCAGGGTAGGGGGGTACAATTTTGTGGAGACTTTTATTTTCATGGTATTTTTGATTTGCCAGATTTACATTTGCAAGTTATTTGCCACTCCTATTCAAAGCCTCTTTGAATTTGCCGAAACTCAGTTACTGTCCTCGTCTTCTCCAGTTATGGTAAGTGTAGGCAGTTTGGTTTCGGCCATCGGTGTTTTCATTTCAGCGGCTTTTACGGTTTTTATGACATTTCTTTATGTTCTTGATTTTCGCCAATTTTTTGGTTTGTCATGGAAGAAAACCATCCTACGAATGCTTTTTGCGGGCTTTGTGGCAATTATGGCATTATTCATTATCATCTTAATCGCTGCGGTGACCTACAAGAAAGGTGTTCTGTGGGGAGGATGCCTGTCCGTGTTGACAATAGTGCTGCTTGGAACTTATGCTATTGCTAGCGAGTATTTGCACAAGAACAAACCGCTGGTGAACGGTGTTATCTATTATCTGAGCAAATGGCTTTCCTATTCGTTGCTTGTGTCAGCGCCCTTTGTTGCCCATGATGTGAACAAGAATGGAGGTGGTGAGCTTAATATTTGGATCTTCTCATTGGTTACGCTGGCTTGCACCGTTTTAGCGGGCACGATTGCCTTTTTGCCAAGTTATCTCTATAAGAGATACCGCAACCATAATTGACTTTGATATCAACAAGAATAAAATCTACTTTTGCCTTACATTTTAACTGACTGCATTGGTTATGGATGTTCTGTGGAGGATAGGGGAGAGACTGTTGCGATGGGGAACACGGGCCCACTGCATGGTAGTGCCATCGGTATATCATTCCTACAACCGCAAGCAGTATGCCTGCCCCATTGAACAGAAGTATCATGTCAATGGAACTTATACGGTTACTTATCATGCCATTGACGGCACACACGCCTTTATCCCCGATGTTGCTCAAGAACAAACATTCGCTCTGGTGGTGATGGTCAATGGAACCGGGTTGAAAGCGTTGGATTATGCCCCAGTGTTCGAACATTTGGCCTCTTGGGGATTCATTGTTGTCGGCAATGATGACTACAGTGCATGGGATGGTCGTTCGGCATGTGCCTCTCTCGATATTGCACTTCAACATAACGACAATAATAGTAGTCCGTTGTATCATCTGATCGACCATCTGCGGATAGGCGTTGCGGGTCATTCCCAAGGTGCTATCGGGGCAATAAATGCAGCATCAGCCGATGAGCGTTTCAGGGTGCTGTATGCTGCCAGTTGTCCACAGACAAAACTGGCCCGAAGGTTGCGTTGGATGTATTCCTTGCGTGGCATTCATATTCATACCATGTTGAGCGCCGGAACGTGGTGGATCGAACGGCAAATCTCACCGCTGGCTTCGTTAGAACGCTTAGCCAAGGAACTGCCGGCATCAACACCGATGCTGATGGGGCGCCTCAACGGTATAGAGCACCGCTATGTCCTTCATCAGGGCGATGCCTACATGACCGCTTGGCTGCGCTATTGGCTGGCAAATGATTCTTTGGCAGCCCGTGCCTTTATCGGGACGGCTCCTGAAATCCTGAATAACTCTCGTTGGATAGATGTAAAGATTGCGCTAGAGTGAGTTATCTCATCCAGCCTTCTGAATGGAGATTTACTGCCCCATGACGCCGTTCCACACGGCATTGCGCAGCGTCCCTGCTTCATCGTCGCAGCGGTATTCCCAGTACATCGCTCCGCGCATTCCCGTCTCATGGATGAACCGGCATTTCCAGGCCAGTGACTCAGCGTCCTCATAGGTGCAGACCATTTCGCCGTCCTTGACCAGATAGGGCACTTTTGCTACATCGTCCCACATGCGGGTAACGTCTGTCCGCTTCACGAGGGCCCCGTATGCCGTGTCCCCGAATCCTTTCACCGATCGCCCGTAAAAGGGCACTCCCAGTACCAACTTATTGACGGGCATTCCTGCGTCTAGGTGCGCCTGTAAGGCCTCCTGTGCCGTCACGCGGCCCGACATCTCACTGCGGTATAGCGCCGCGTGGTGATAGGGTGGGTTGTCCACGTCATACATCATGATGTTCACCAGGTCAACGTAGGGTTCTATCGCCTTGAAATCCACATAGCGGGCATCGGCAATCGTAGCGCATGACAATAGGTAACTCTTACCTAGAGCCTTGCGCAGTTCCTTCATTAGCAACGTGAAATTGTCAATGTCGGCAGGCGATGACGAGATACCCGCCTCGTTGCTGCTGGGATATTCCCAGTCGATGTCGATGCCGTCCAGGTTGTAGTCCTTGACAATGCGCTTGCAATCCCTGGCAAATGCCTTGCGACGCCTCTCGGTCGATGCCATCTCACTGAACCCGCCAGCCGTCCAGCCACCGATGCTCAGTACGATATAAATCTGGTGATCCTTCTTCAATTCCACCAGTTGGCGCAGCCGCTCAGGGTGCTGGATGGTCACCCCGTCGTATGTCTTATTCACGTTCCCAAAAGCGTAGTTGATATGCGTCAGTACCGAACAGTCAGGAATTGGCATGTCAGCTTTCCATCCTGTCACATACGCCGCTACCACAGCCCCGTTATCCTTATGCTGGCCAGCCCACGTCGTCAACGCCACCGCTAACAGGCAAGTCAAGGTCAATATCCTCCTCATCATAATCATTTTCTTCATTAGTTCGTTCCCAAAATTACAAAAATTTCCTAATACCACCAGTCGTCTCTAGAAAATGTTTAACGTATCTTTGTTAATAATTGAATGAACACCCGAGAGGTGACGTCTATGTAGCCTTCGGGTGTTCATTGTCCGTTATTAATAAAAACTATACGTTTATTCTCCTGACGGCGCGTGCTCTTATTCTTTGTAGAGCTTGTACTTGCCAGCAATTTGGGAAAGGCCTACCAAACCGTTGGGATTATAAACCACATAGCCGGCATAGCTGTATTGCAGCCAAACGTTGCCGTCCTGGTCAAAACGCACGCTGGTGACGTTGTGGGTGTCAATTTCTTCTCTGAACTGGTTTTTCAGCCCAGTCACAATTTTCTTCATGACGGTTGGCGTTGAGCCTTGAGTGTTGAATGCGGCATGAACGTTGAAATTGCCGCCAGCATCAGTCACGGCAAAACCATTGCCATTGGCTGACAAGCCGCTGATTTTATAGCCCTCAGAGCCGGGCATGGTGCTGACAAGCGTCCAATCAAACTTTTTCATGTCCGTTTTCAACAGTTTCTTGCCGCCAGTGATATACACCTCGTTCCCCAGGATGTGGAGATTACAGGGTGCATCACCGGTAATGTCTCTCACAGTCGCCTCCGAGGTAACGGATTCGTCTTTGTTACCATTATTGCGAGCCACCAGCACGCGATAGGCATCTACGCTGAACAGGTCGCCGTCGTCGGTGAGCACTTGAGAAGCACCACCACATTCATAGGTTTCCTTGATACACTTCTTGTTGTCTTGCAGGTCATACACCTTTGCACGATCCCCAACGTACGCCATATAGCGGCCATTGGGTGAGAATATGATGCGCTTGAAGTGGCTACCCGTCCACCCTGGCTTGAAGTCAGGATCACTGACTAACACCTCAGAGCTCTCGATACTCTTGCCGTCGTAACGGATGATACCTATGCCATCCACATCCAGATAGAGGTCATTGCCGTGGGCACCGATACTCCAAATGGTGGGGTGGTCTTTCTTCGTCTTCATGGGAACAGCCTCAAACATGTTTCCCGAAGCCTTGTCGACGGCAATCACACCGTTCTTGCTGCCATGGGAATCCTGTAGTATATACATGTTCTTGCTGTCTTCTTCCAGCGGGCGCTCAATAGTCTCCTCTTGCTCCACAACGCAGAGTATATTATTTTTATTATTCTTGCGTTCAGTATTCTGTGTTGGTGGATTAGGTGTTGGTGGATCAGGTGTTGGAGGATCAGGTGTTGGAGGATCAGGAGGGGGCGGAAGCAACTCTTCGATCCAAATATTAAAGATTTTATCACACAGTTTCAGTTTTGGATCTGATGGAGAACCAACGAATTCGGCCTCGCATGTCTCATCGCACTGCTTCAGATGAAAGTGTTCCTTGAAGTAGCCAATCATGTCCTCATGAGTGAACATGTTGGCCAACGTTGTGTGGCCCGTCTCTTCGTCATAGTAGCCAGTTGCTGCACTAACCACCTCCATAATACCTGCAGCAAGTGCGTCATCGCGTGAAACTGGCTCCTTCAGTTCAGAATAGGTGAAGAGCACGCACACAATCTTATCGTACTCCTCGTCATAATAGGTGTAAAGGTCGAACACCAGTTCAATGTTGGCTGCAGCCATTAGTGAAATCCACGAATTGCTCATGTCCATTCTCCACACTGTGCGTCCGCCTTCATGACCGTTGAAGTTTAATTCTACCAGTGGTTCCTGAGTGATGTAATCCTTATAGGAACCACGCTTGGTGTGAGCGATGCGAGCGTCGTCAAGGGCCAACGACACTTTGTCGCGCATTCCTTCCCACAACGCACCCCAGCAGCCCATTATGGTGCCTGTATAGACGGATGATGTCATCATAGCGGCCTTGACCGACTCTTGTCCATCGAAGACGAATACCGTGGTGCGCGTCTTGCGACCGAAGAACAACATGATCCATTCTCTCTCAATATCCGACTCTGGGACATTCTTCAGTGGGTTGGCATACTTTGACGACGAGATGCTCATAATCCGGTTTTCAAGACCTTTGATGCCATACTCCGGATAGATCTCGATAGTGCCGTCAGGATTGTCGAAATAGAAATAAGGTGTCTCCAACTTCACGTTGGGTGCATTGGCAGCAAAGCCCTGTCCCCAACTGTTGAGTGTCACGAGGAGGACACTGACCATTAGTAATAGGATTCTTCTCATAGGCATATTTAATTATTTATTTGCTACAAAGATAGTCCATTTTCTAAATATTTTCAACGAAATAGTGGAAAAAGTAACAATCAATTATATTTTTCATTATGTGTGCTGTTTGATCAATCAGAATTCTACTTTAATTCTTGTCCTTCTTGTCTTCAAAAAAATCTTTATAAATAATGAATATCTAAAAATTTTGGGCCGTTAGTTCAAGAAATTGTAGTAATTTTGCAGATTGAAATGTCCTCTTTAGAGGACAGCATGTAATCAACATGACTATACTTAACTGAAAATATAATTTTTAAGGTTACTATATAATTTTTCTATTTTTATGGCAGAAACAAAGAAATTGTTCGACCAATTCGCGCCTGTCACTCCCGAGGAGTGGCGTGCCAAGGCCGAGGTTGACCTGAAAGGGGCCGACTTTGAGAAGAAAATGGTTTGGCGGACAAACGAAGGTTTCAATGCCCAGCCGCTGTATCGCAGCGTGGACATTGCTGACCTGAAGCAGACCAAATCACTCCCCGGTGAGTTCCCCTATGTCCGCGGAACCCGCTACAACAACGACTGGAAGGTTCGCCAGAACATCGACGTTGACGATGTGAAGGCCGCCAATGCCAAGGCCCTCGAGATTCTCGACAAGGGTATCAACTCGATCGGTTTCCACATGCATGGTGGTGACGTCGACCTGAAGGCATTGCTGGCAGGTATCGTCCTTCCCGCTTGTGAAATCAACCTGATGTGCTGCCCCAAGTGCGCGCTGAAGTATGCCAAGGAACTCGTTGAACTCTGCAAGGAGAATGGCTGCGAGGACACCTTCGTGGGTAGTATCACCTTCAACCCGTTCAAGCGCACTTTCAAGCACGGTGAGCCCTTCCCTGGTGACATCGTGGCCATGGCAACTGAACTGATGAACACCGTTAAGCCCGTCGCCCACCTGCGCGTGCTCAGCGTTGACTCGCTGGCACTGAACAACGCTGGTGCCTACATCTACCAGGAGCTGGGTTATGCCCTCGCTTGGGGTGCCGAGTGGATGGCTATGCTGACCGAAGCCGGCTTCACTGCCGATGAGGTAGCTAACCGCATCAAGTTCAACATGGGCGTTTCGACTGTTTACTTCATGGAGATTGCCAAGTTCCGCGCTGCACGCGAGCTGTGGGCACTCATTGTGAAGCAGTTCAATCCCGCTAACGACTACTCGTGCATGATGAACGTCAATGCCGAGACCAGCCGTTTCAACCAGACGATTTATGACAGCTATGTGAACCTGCTCCGCAGCCAGACCGAGGCCATGAGTGCAGCTCTCGCATGTGTTGACTCAATCGTTGTCACCCCGTTCGATGCTCCCTATAAGGAGAGCGACGACTTCAGCGAGCGCATCGCCCGCAACCAGCAGATCCTGCTCAAGGAAGAGAGCCACCTCGACAAGGTCGTTGACCCCGCTGGCGGTTCCTACTATGTGGAGATGCTGACCAAGAACCTCGCCGAGCAGGGTTGGAAACTCTTCCTCGACGTGGAAGACAAGGGCGGCTTCAAGGCTGCTCTCGAGAGCGGTGACATCATCAATGCCGTCAACGCTACCGCCAAGGAGCGCTTCGACAAGGTGGCCAAGCGCCGTGAGCAGTTGCTGGGTACCAACCAGTTCCCCAACTTCACCGAGAAGGCTGCCGACAAGGCAGATGCCTGCAAGGAGTGCAATTGCCACTGCAGCTGCAACCACGAGGAGCCTGAGGGTGCTGTTACGCTCAACACCAAGCGTCTTGCAACGCAGTTCGAGGAGGTTCGCCTCGCTACCGAACATGCAGCTCACACCCCCAAGGTGTTCATGCTCACCATCGGCAACCTGGCCATGCGTCTGGCTCGCGCCCAGTTCAGCGACAACTTCTTCGCTTGCGCTGGCTATGAGCTGATCGACAACAACGGTTTCAAGACCGTCAAGGAGGGTATGGATGCCGCAATGGAGAAGAAAGCCGACGTTGTCGTGCTCTGCTCCAGTGACGACGAGTATGCCGCTCTCATCCCCGAGGCTGTGAAGGAACTCAACGGCCGTGCCGAGCTCGTGCTCGCAGGTCCCGAGACCGACGAATTCAAGGCTATGGGCATTACCAATTTCATCAATGTGCGTACCAACGTGCTTGCTACGTTAAAAGCCTTCAACGCTAAACTTTTAAAATGACGAGACGACTATGAGACCGAATTTTAAGAATATAGATATTGCTAATGATGCTTTTAATGTAAAGCACAATCCCCTTCCCAAGGGCGAGGTGTGGAAGAATGCCGAGTTGATCGACATTAAGCCCATTTACACTCATGAGGACATCGAGGGTCTGGAGCACCTGGAGTTCGTTGCCGGTATTCCTCCCTTCCTGGGTGGCCCTTACTCACTGATGTATCCGTTCCGTCCGTGGACCGTGCGTCAGTACGCTGGTTTCTCGACCGCTGCCGAGTCCAACGCCTTCTATCGCCGTAACCTGGCTTCAGGTCAGAAAGGTCTGTCCGTAGCATTTGACCTTCCTACCCACCGTGGATACAACGCTGATAATCAGCGTGTTGTCGGTGATGTCGGTAAGGCTGGTGTGTCCATCTGCTCTGTAGAGGACATGAAGGTGCTGTTCGACGGTATCCCCTTGAACAAGATGTCAGTTTCCATGACCATGAACGGTGCCGTGCTGCCCATCATGGCGTTCTACATCGTTTCAGGTCTGGAGCAGGGCGCTAAGCTCGAAGAGATGGCAGGTACCATCCAGAACGATATTTTGAAGGAGTTCATGGTGCGCAACACCTACATCTATCCTCCCAAGTTCTCGATGCAGATTATCGCCAGCATCTTTGAGTACACCTCTAAGTATATGCCCAAGTTCAACTCGATTTCGATTTCGGGTTACCACATGCAGGAAGCTGGTGCTACCGCCGACATCGAGCTGGCATACACCCTGGCCGACGGTATGGACTACATCCGCACTGGTGTGAATGCCGGTCTGTCGGTTGACGCTTTTGCTCCCCGTCTGTCGTTCTTCTGGGGTATCTCGATGAACTTCTTCACCGAGATTGCCAAGATGCGTGCAGGCCGTCTGTTGTGGGCTAAGATTGTGAAGAGCTTCGGTGCCGAGAATCCCAAGTCGATGTCGCTGCGTACCCACAGCCAGACCTCTGGCTGGTCGCTGACCGCTCAGGATCCCTTCAACAACGTAGGCCGCACCTGTATCGAGGCTATGGCTGCCGCACAGGGTCACACCCAGTCGCTGCACACCAACGCCCTCGATGAGGCTATCGCACTGCCCACCGACTTCTCGGCTCGTATCGCCCGTAACACCCAGATTTACATCCAGCAGGAGACCTATATCACCAAGGTCATTGACCCGTGGGCAGGTTCCTACTATGTAGAGGCTCTGACCAATGAACTGGTGCAGAAGGCATGGGCTCACATCGAGGAAATTGAGAAGCTCGGCGGTATGGCCAAGGCTATTGAGACCGGCGTGCCCAAGATGCGTATCGAGGAGGCTGCAGCCCGTACTCAGGCCCGCATCGACAGTGGCCGTCAGACCATCGTCGGCATCAACAAGTATGCCCTCGAGAAGGAGGCTCCCATCGACATTCTGGAGATTGATAACACCGAGGTTCGTAAGGAACAGGTTGAAGGTCTCGAGAAATTGCGCGCCAACCGTGACGAGGCTAAGGTTAAGGCCGACCTCGCCGCTATCACCGAGTGTGTCAAGACCGGCGAGGGCAACCTGCTCGAGCTGGCTGTCGAGGCTGCCAAGGACCGTGCTTCGCTGGGTGAAATCAGCGACGCATGTGAGGAAGTCGTTGGACGTTACAAAGCAATCGTTAAAACCATTTCAGGCGTGTATTCATCAGAAACCAAAAACGATCCCGACCTGGAAGAGGCTCGTCGCTTGACCGCCCTCTTCGCCAAGAAGGAAGGCCGTCAGCCCCGTATCATGATTGCCAAGATGGGTCAGGACGGTCACGACCGTGGCGCAAAGGTTGTTGCCACCGGCTATGCCGACTGTGGCTTTGACGTGGATATGGGTCCCTTGTTCCAGACTCCCGAGGAGAGCGCACGCGAGGCCGTCGAGAACGACGTGAACGTCCTCGGTGTATCTTCGCTTGCCGCTGGTCACAAGACCCTCGTGCCCGCCGTTATTGAGGAGCTCAAGAAGTTAGGCCGTGAGGACATCATCGTCACCGCTGGTGGTGTGATTCCCATGCAGGACTATGACTACCTCTACAAGGCTGGTGTGGCTGCTATCTTCGGCCCTGGCACCAATGTCATGAAGAGCGCTATCGAGGTGATGCACATCCTCCTCGACGACGCAGAGTAAACATCACTTTCTAGATTCATTTACAGGACATCGCATTCATTATGCGGTGTCCTGTTTTTGTTTTATGCCTTTTTTCAGACGACTTACCAGCTTGAATTCGATTCTAGTATCCCAAACTAAGGGCGCCCTGGCTTGTGATGCCATGGCGCCCTTAATCTTTAGCTGCACTAAAGAAACTATTATTGTAAGATTAACATGATTCGGTTGTCTTGACTAAAGGAACCGAAAATCAATTCATGCTTGCCCTTGACAGCCCATTTCATTTGGTCATTGACAATTCTTAGATTAATCTCTTTAAATTTGAAAGTTACCTTGCGGGTTTCACCAGGCTCCAGCGTGATGCGTTTGAAGCCCTTCAATTGGCGTATCGGTTGTACTACAGGAGCGCCAATGTTCTTCACATATAACTGCACCACTTCATCGCCTTTTCTTGATCCTGTATTGGTGACATTGAATGAAATGCCATCTGCTTCAATAGCCATGTTGCCGTACTCAAATGTCGTGTAACTCAAGCCGTAGCCAAAGGGGTAGAGGGGCTGCGCCGACATTTCCACATAGTCGTGTGCTGCAGGCACCGGCTTGTTGTAATAGACGGGCAACTGTCCCACATGGCGAGGAACGCTGAAAGGCAATCGACCAGAAGGATTGTAGTCGCCGAACAGCACGTCAGCGATGGCATTGCCTCCCTGTTCGCCTGGATAATAAGCCGTGAGCAGGGCATTGGCGTTCTCTGCTGCCCAATTCATGTTGAGCGGTCTACCTTCGATATACACAACAACTAGCGGCTTGCCTGTCTTTTTCAATGCTTCAAGTAACTCAATCTGTTTCCCAAGCAAGTCCAGGGTGGCACGGTCGAAGCCTTCGCCACATTCCATGTCGCTGATGCCTTCTTGCACAGCGCTGGCAGCACCTGTGTCCTCATAGGATGTTTTGAAATCCCTTGCCGATGAGCCTCCCACAACAGCAATTATCACGTCGGCCTGATTGGCTGCCTCGATTGCAGCAGGAATGTCGCAGTCCGTCGTGTCGCGGACGGCACACCCTTTAGCATACAGGCAATGGGATTTACCCAACAACGCCTTAATGCCTTCATAGACGGTGACAACTTTCCCATCGGCTTGTGGAGCGGTATAGTCGCCCAACATATTATATATATTGTCGGCATTCGGTCCAATCACAGCGACTGTCTTGTCCTTGCTCAATGGCAAGATGCCGTCGTTCTTGAGCAACGTGATGGATTGCTGTGCCGCTTGTCGCGCTACAGTGATGGCATTGGCATTATTCACTTCTTTTGCAGCCGCTTTGGCATCAATATAAGGATGTTCAAAAAGCCCCATCTCAAATTTCAGTCGCAATACCCGTCGCACGGCCTGATTGAGCACGTCTTCAGTTATCATGCCATTCTTTACAGCATCGACGAGATTCGGGTAGCAGTTGCCGCCCAAATCCACGTCAACACCTGCGAGCAGAGCCTGAATGGCGGCATCCTGCTGTGATAATGCGGTACGGTGAGTGCCACGCAAACCGTCAATACTAAAAAGGTCACTAACAACTATGCCACGGTCAAACTTCCATTCGTCACGCAAAACGTCGGTCAATAGCTGTCGGTTTGACGTGCAAGGTACGCCGTCTAGCGAATTGTAGGAGGTCATCACCGACAAGGCGCCAGCGTCAATCGCCTGCTTAAAAGGTGGCAGGAACACCTGTTTCAACTCGCGAGGCCCCACGATGCTGCGTGCACCGTTCTGTCCGCCCTCGCTGACACCGTAAGCGATGAAGTGCTTCAGCGTGGCAATGGTCGAGTAGGGGAGACTCAAATCTCCACCGCCCAGTCCCTTGACTATAGCAGCACCCATTTCGCCACTCAGGTAATTATCCTCACCCAATGTCTCCTCAACGCGTGACCAACGAGGCTCTCGAGCCAAATCAAGCACAGGACCGTAACTGATGTGGCCGCCTTGCAGCCTGATTTCCTTGCCAATCACTTCACCTACTTGCTGCATCAGTTCCGTGTTCCATGTAGCAGCCATGCCCAGTCCAGTCGGGAATACGGTCGCTCCTATCGCCATGTGCCCGTGGGGGGCTTCCTCAGCCAGAAAAATCGGGATACCTAAGCGGGTATGCTCGATGGCATAACGCTGCATGGAATTAGCAGCCTCGGCAGCAAGTGCAGGATTTAAGCCGTTGGCAATGGTCTTGCGAGTCCACGGGTCGGCACGGAACACCGCCCAATACATGCCCACATACAAGCTGTCCATTTCATGACGGAATTTCTCGCTTGTGGTTACTTTCTTCCCGTCAATCTGGTAGGAATCCCAGCCCATGAGGCATACGAGTTGTCCCGCTTTCTCCTCAATGGTCATGCGAGAGAGCAAATCCTCGACACGCTGATCAACAGGCAGCGAAGCATCTTGATAAGGATAATTATTCTTGGCATTCATGCTCATTGCCATGAGCGCCAATGTGACGATTGTGATAAACGAATGTTTTATCATAATTTAACAGTTGTTTTTGAAATATTCATGCCAGTGATTTCAACAATGGGATTGCAACCGCGTGCATCCTCGGCTTTCCATTCGATGCTTATCGTGCGGCTTTCGCCCGGCATCAGGTGGAAATAATTGTCACTGTAGATGACAGGCAGTATCTGTTCACCGTCATCTCCCTTGAGATTCAAACGAAGCATCACAGCCGGCACTTGACCTTGATTGGTGATTGTGATATTATTACCATCAACGGCTGTGGATACTTGGGTTTGACGCATATCATGCAATGACTTGCGGTCATTCTCAATAGTGGTGTTTACATAATCGTTCATGGAGCGCATTTGTCCCTTGTCGTCAATCAATGTGAGACGCAGGAAGTAGGCGCCAGCAATCTCGGTTGGCACTTCAACCTGCATCATGTCAAGCGTCATGTCCTCATCGCACACATAGCCTTGAATCTGTTCCCACAAGGTTTCACCATTCAAGTCAATAATCGATGCCTTGACTGTGCCCTGTTGATGACCAGCCGAACGGTTAACCACCTCAACGTAGTTGGTTACAGGATTCCACTGCACATGTAGCGGCTCGCAGGCATGCTTCACACCAAAGTATGCCGCCGTGGGCTCCAAGTAGTAGTCGTAGGTCTGCCACACCATCGATGGCCAGCATGGGTGGCTCATCCAGATGAGCAGGCCCATGCGGTCCTTGCTGCCGCTCTCGTACATGGCGCGATAGCCCTCATAGTTAATCCACTGCGCCCACTCGCAGAATTCCTGAGCCGAAGTCAGCTCACCAAAATTCTCAGCAATCAGTTGGTTGAACGAGGCACCGCGTTGTGCTCCTTCCATCGTATAGTCGTGACGGCCCCAGTAGAGGTTCTGAGGCCACAGGTGCTCGGCATCGAGCGTGCGGCTCAAGCCCTCATAGGTCATCACGTTAGGCATGCCGCGCTCGGTGTGCAGTTTGCCCGTCTGTTTCTCGAAATACTCCTTTGCGCTTATCGCCCAATAGGGTCCGTGTCCGCTCACGCCGTCGTCTGCCGAACTGGAAATGTAGTCCAGTCCAGGATGCAATTTAGCCACTGCATCACGCAGACCGTTGTCAATGGTTTTGGGCGGATAGCCCTCGTTGCGGCCACAGTAGATGCCGATGCTCGGGTGGTTGCGGATTTTCAGCACGAAATCACGGGCATTGTCCATAAACATCGCCTCGTCATCGGGGTCGGGACCGTCGGCAGGATTGGCGAGCCAAAAGTCCTGCCACACCATAATGCCATAGCGGTCACATGCCTCATAGAACTCCTTGTCGCCGGTCATGCCCACCCAGTTGCGAATCATGTTATAGTTCATCTCCTTGTGGTGACGCACAGCAGCATCAAATTCCCGGCCACGGTAATTCAGGTTATTCTCACTGAAAGCCCAGTTGCCACCCAGTGGAATGAAGCGTCGGTGATTAATATAGATTTTCAGCTTAGTGTCCTTGTCAACGGTTTTTACCTCACGGATGCCCGCCTTGAAATCTACGGCATCGCTCTGTACGCCATCAACCGTAAACGAGAAACTGGCGTCGTAAAGGTAGGGCTCTCCGTAACCGTTTGGCCACCACAGACGCATCCGTTGGTCTTTCAATTGCGGGAATTCACTTGGATTAAAGGAAGATTCTATCGTTGCTCCCGCAGCCAGGGTGATCTGCTTCTCAAAACAGATTTCCCCGATGTGGCCATGCAGCGTTCCCGTCACGGCCTGTTCGTTATGATTAGTGAGCATGACAGCAGGCGTCATCGTGGCGAGGGTATCGCCCTCGGCTAGCGTAGTGGTTACAATGGGATCGCTCACGGTCACGTCGCGTGACGCTGTCAAGTAAACGTCATCCCAAATGCCGATGTCGCGACCGCGAATGGTCGAAATCCAGTCCCAGCCAATGGTGGCATGGAACGTGGGATTATCGGCGCCGAGGATACCGCCGTTGAAGTCGGTATTCTTTTCAGTCTTGACTTTGACTCCGCCAGGATTGGCATTAGCGATAATGAGCACTTGCAATTCGTTATTTTTTTCTTTAAGATAGGGTGTGATGTCAAATTTTCCGCGCTTAAACGCGCCATCGATACGTCCCAAATTAATACTATTGAGCATTACCTCGGCTTTCCAATTAATACCATCGAAGTTGAGGAATACACGTTTACCCTGCATCTCCTTGGGCAAGTCAAAAGAGCGCTTGTAGATGAAGTCCCCGTCAAAGAACGACTCCGAAGACAACATCAGGTTATCGTCATGATTCATGTCGGGCAAGGCTCCGGCGTTGACGTAACTCGACAGTACCGTGGCGGGAACTGTCGCCACAAGAGGCTTGGCATCGGGGTGTGAGGCCCGTGTCAGTTGCCAATCACCGCCATTCAACAGCCACTTGCCGTCTTGCCAGCCACCTGCCTCATGAGGAACAGCGCACATACCACCATTCTGTCCATCGATGCCTATTTCTTTCAGGCAAAATGGCTCTCCGTTCTTATTGGGCTCAATCATATTGATGCGGACATATCTTCCGTGTGCCTCTTCGGGTAATGTGATGAGTTGAATACCTTTTTTGGACGGCAAGGATTTCTGTGACAGTTGAACAACTGTACGCCAGTTGGCGTTGTCATCGCTGACTTGGATATTGCCGCTCTTGGGACTGTTTACCCAATATAAATGTATTCTGTAGAAATCAGTTATGGCTCCCAAATCAACGGTCACCCATTCGTCATGGTTGCCCAGACTGCGCCAAGCACTCACAAAATGTTCAGCCGGTAATATGCCCTTAGCACGTTTGCCGTCTTTCAACAGCTTCAACTCGGTGATAGTCCAGTGTACAGCGCTGGGGGTGACCATTTCTAGTTTCATGTGTGAAAACGCCTTACCTTTCTTGAGGTGGAAGGTATGGTCGATATTGCGCGTCGGCAGCAGGTCGTCGCCCGAATTCTTGTTGGGGTCGCTGTGGACGCGAGAGCGCGATGCTTTGCCAGGCATGTCTTCGCCCATCCATTCGTCAGCCACTTTCCACTTCTTGCCGTCCGTGGACGTGAGCAGTCTTATTTTAAATCCCTTTGGCGCCTCCTCTCGGTAGGCCATGCTGCATACCATCTCCACCTCGTCGATGTCGATGGCCATATTCTCCCAGTCATATTGCAACCAAGTATTGCCGCCCATCACTATGTTGCTCGTCCACTCGTTGCCGTCAATACAGGCCTCGCGTTTATGAGGAGGCAGCGGTCCATCGGGGGTGGTGACGTTGAGCCAGGCTGGCAGGTGTTCATCGATGATGCCATCGGTCAATAGTTGTGACGTGAGGTTAAAATCCCATGACGAGGATTGGTACACCATGCGGTGTAATGCAATATCTCGGTATGAGTTGTCTTGAACCAGTGTTGGTCCAAAATACTCGCTTGGATTACCAGGATATTGCCCGATGGGGCGGTTTAACTGCTGCGCGCTAGTAGTAATGCAGAGGAAGGCTATCATTAATAATGTGATTAAATATCTCATAATTGGAATTGGTTATTGTTTTATTCAGCAAATGTAAAAAATATTCCGCAAATAAGACGCAAAATCAATGATAATTTCCTAATTTTGCATCAATCAATAGCATTGACAAGAAATGACGCTTAACCTTGACGCCCTCAATAATATAATCACATCAATCAACGATGCCCTGTGGGCCTATCTGCTGATAGGTGCCCTCATCTTGTGTGGATTATATTTCACGATACGCACCCGATTCGTGCAGTTTACCATGATTGGCGATATGTTCCGCCAACTCGTGGATTCTACCTCCAAGAGTGACAAAAAGCATATCTCCTCGTTCCAGGCCTTTGCCGTTTCGATGGCAACGCGCGTAGGCACGGGTAACCTGGCTGGCGTGGCAACGGCTATTGCTGTGGGAGGTCCTGGAGCCATTTTCTGGATGTGGCTGATTGCGCTATTCGGCTCAGCGACAGCCTTTGTCGAGGCTTCTTTGGCGCAGTTGTTCAAGCGCCCGTCAAGTGAGTCATTCATCGGTGGACCAGCCTATTACATCAGCCGCGGCTTGCACAACAAGTGGATGGCAGGATTGTTTGCTGTGCTGATTACGCTCACCTTTGGCCTCTCCTATAACTCTATCCAAAGCAATGCCATCTGTGGCGCCTTGAACAAGGCCTTTGGATTCGATCCATTGGTGGTAGGTTCGATTATTACGGTCATAGCCCTGTTCATTGCTTTTGGCGGTATTCGGCGCATTGCCCATGTGAGCAGTGTCATTGTGCCTTTTATGGCTATCGGCTACTTCATTCTTGCATTGTATGTCGTCCTCACGAACATCAACATGATACCGCATGTGCTGCAATTGATTGTCGAGAATGCTTTCGGCTTTGAGCAAGTGGCTGGTGGCGGCTTGGGCATGACCATCATGGTGGGCATAAAACGAGGCCTCTTCAGTAACGAGGCGGGCGAGGGTAGTGCACCTAATGTGGCTGCTACAGCCGATATCTCCCATCCCGTCAAGCAAGGCCTCATCCAGGCTCTAGGCGTGTTTACCGACACTCTGGTTGTGTGCAGTTGCACTGCCTTCATGGTGCTCGTAAGTGGGCTCTATGACACCAAAGGGCTTGAGGGCATCCAGCTTACACAAGCCTCGTTGGAGTCGCAGGTGGGCAGTTGGGGAACAATATTCGTAGCCATTGCCCTTTTCCTGTTCGCATTCAGCAGCATCATCGGCAACTACTACTATGGCGAGGCCAACATTCGTTTCTTGACCGACAAGAAGTGGGCGCTCACGGTTTTCCGCATTTTCTCAGGCGGCGTGTTCGTGTTCTTCGGGGCGGTGGCCAGCTTTGAGTTTGTGTGGAATCTGGGTGACCTTTTTATGGCTTTGCTCACCTTGTGCAACCTCGTCGCTTTGGTTTTCCTCTGCAAGTATGTATTTAAACTGCTTGATAATTATCGTGACCAGAAACGCCGAGGCATCAAGGATCCCGTGTTCCACCGTAGCGACCTGCCAGAGGTAGCCGATGACCTTGACGCCTGGGAGTAATTAATGCTCGCTGCGCGAGCAGTTTAATGTTTAAAGTATATAGTTTGAAGAGGCTTCCACTTTCTAGAGAAAAAACTAACTAAGGACTAAGAACTATATTAATGAAAGGACTCGTTATAAAAAACACCGGCAGCTGGGTAACCGTGCGTCTCGATGACGGCAC
Source organism: uncultured Bacteroidales bacterium (assembly GCA_902800715.1). GTDB lineage: Bacteria > Bacteroidota > Bacteroidia > Bacteroidales > Muribaculaceae > Sodaliphilus. Next base: position 110,875 of record CADCFN010000002.1, on the reverse strand, counting down.
TACAGTGAATTGCAAAATGCGTGGCGTATTTCGCCTCAAGGGCTTGCGTTGCACCAATCCCGTTGCCGTAGGCGACATCGTTCAGGTTGAGGACAAGGGCGGTGACGCTCCTGTCGTTGGCGCTATTGAGCCCCGCAAGAATTATATCATCCGCCGCGCCAGCAACCTCTCCAAGGAATTCCAGATTATCGCTGCCAACCTGGATCAGGCCGTTCTTGTGGTCACGCTCACCAACCCTGTGACCAGCACGACATTTATCGACCGTTTTCTTGCGACTGCCGAAGCCTATCAAGTCCCCGCTGTCATCGCTTTTAACAAAATCGACCTGCTCACCACCGATAACCTGCGACAGCAACTTGACGAATTGAAAGCACTCTATGAGAGTATCGGATATCCTGTCATTACCATGTCGGTTGTCACTGGTGAAGGTACTGATTCCATGCGCGAACAACTGTCAGGCAAGACTTCGCTCCTGTCAGGCAACAGCGGTGTGGGCAAGTCCTCAATCATTAACTTACTCATTCCTGATGCTGACGTCAGGGTGGGGGATGTGAGCCACACCCACCACAAGGGCATGCACACGACCACATTCAGCGAACTGTTAGATCTGCCAGACGGTGGCGCCATTATTGACACTCCAGGAGTGAAAGCATTTGGCACTATCGACTTTGAACGCGCCCAGGTCGCCCATTATTTTCCTGAAATTTTCAAGGTATCGGCCGACTGCCGTTTCAACAACTGCACCCACACTCACGAACCAGGCTGTGCCGTTCTATCGGTCATTGAGGAAGGAGGAATTGCTCTATCCCGTTATCAGAGTTACCTCAGCATCCTTGAAGAGGACCCCAATGATAAATACCGCAAGCCATTCTAAGCATACCAATTAAGCCATTCGCTTGATTTTCAAATATATAAGTATAAATCGGAGCACAAAAAGCAAGATGGGATTATTATCTTTTGTTGATTTATTCTAAATGGTTTTACCCATTTTGTTGTATTTTTGTAGCCGGTTTTCATATAGATAATTAAACAATGAAAAAAAAATTGACCTTTATTTTATTGCTGTTGTCGTTCTGTCTCAACTTATCTGCTCAACGATTATTACCGATTACGGTCGAGCAATATCTCGATGAACGAAGCTACAGCGATCGTTTCATGTCTAAAGCCGAGGCCCGTGAATCGTCTCGCTTTTTCCCTTCACGCATTATTGACGGCTGCGAAATGGTGGACGCGTTCATTGCCATTGAAAATGAGAGCGTAATTTCACTGTTGCAAGCCCATGGCGTTAATGTAAACTGTATATTTGATGACTTCTTGACAGCCCAGGTCCCCGTTGACCGCCTTGTTGAAATATCACGGCTGCACGGGGTAATTGATGTGGAAATCAGCCAAAAGCTCTCATTGTGTACTGATACTACATTGAGTGTCACCCATGTCAACCAAATCCTTGACGGACTTGACTATGGTTTGCCACAAAACTATGACGGCAGTGGCGTTATAGTCGGTATCATCGACATCGGTTTTGACTATCAGCATCGCGCGTTCAGGTCTAACGATGACCCTTCACGGTCACGCATTGTCAGAGTTTACTCCACAACCGATAGGACTGGCCATCAAGCAAATTATAACAATAATATCAAGCTCCCGGGGTCTGTATTCATGGGTGACGAGATATATGACCTCACGACTGACCAGAGAGAGCAAACACATGGCACCCATACATCGAGCATTGCAGCCGGTTCTCATGTCGGTGGATACGGAGGCATGGCACCAGGTGCCGATATTGTGATGTGTGCGGTATCGGTTCTAAGCGGTAGCATGTCGGCAGTTGAAGTAGCAAACTGTGTTCGATATATCGACAGCTATGCCGACAGCGTCGGGCAACCCTGCGTGATTAGCATCAGCGTGAGCACACCTAATGGTCAACATGACGGAAAAGATTACCTGTCCAAAATCATTAACAAAACAATGGGACCAGGAAGGGCATTTGTCATTTCTGCAGGTAATAATGCCGGCAGGAAATCCTACGCTCACCATCTATCAACGCCTGATAGCCCTTTAAATCTTCTTTTCAAGTACAAGAACAGCATTGGTGGAGATTCTTCTTATTACTATTCTGGCGTGATTGCCGATATATGGATGAGGCCAGAATCTACCAACTTCTACTATAAGGTGCATGTTGTTGACCTAAAAACAGGCACTATCGTCTGGGAAACCGATCAACTAGCGGCCAAGAGAACCATTGATTCATCAGAACTTGGTGGATACTATAGATGCTATGAATCCGAAGACACCGTTGGCTACGTCAAATGCACAACTGCCTATTCATCTGACGGCAAAAGCTATCGTTTGGGCATCAGTATCCATAATCTGGTTAGCAGCGAGTATTCATTGGTCAATGGAGTGAAGAAGAGTAGATATGCATTGGGCCTCAGTATTTATCCACGCAAAACCACCCCTTGCGAGATTGATGCATGGATCTGCAATTCCGGCTCTGGCTTTGGAACATTCAATGGAGCGGTTACCACTATGGACGGAAGCTCTAAATTGGGCTTTTATGCCGCTTCCAGTGATTCGTGTTCAATAGGCACTTATGCCGTTGGTGATTCTACTATTTCAGCTGGCGCTTATGCAGCTCGGAATTCTTACTACTCCATGCCACAACACCGAATCGTTTATGACAATAGCGAGACAGTTGGTGATATAGCTTCATTCTCGAGCTATCAGGTAGCGGGTGCCGGACCGACAGGTGAGGCATTGCCCACCATCTGCGCTCCTGGCTTCTGTGTGGTTGCTGCAGGCAGCAAATACTCCTATTATGCGCGTTCAAGCAATTTCACTTGCATGGAAGCTGATGGAAGTTACTGGGGAGTTATGTCGGGCACATCCATGTCCGCACCCACTGTTGCAGGAATCATTGCCTTGTGGATGCAAGCCAATCCCAATTTATCGGTAGCCGAAATCAAAGACATCTTGGCCCAAACCGCTATTCGTGACTCGTACACAATGGGACCGAAACATGACCATTTCGGTCCAAACGGTAAAATTGATGCCATGGCAGGTATGAGGATGGTCCTTGACCGCATAGGATTTATTTCAGGCGATATCAACGGTGATGGATTTGTGGATATCGGTGACCTGGTAAGGCTGATTGATTACCTGTTAAACAAGAATGCACAAGCAGATTTTAGTCAAAAAGCGGCTGACATCAATAACGACGGATATATCAATATCGATGACTTAACCATATTGATAGACAATCTGTTCCAAAAGTAATTATTGAACTCCATTCTAGATATCATATCTTGAAACTAATAGGAATAATGAGGGCTTTTCTTTCAGGAATGCCCTCATTACTTTTTTCCATACGGCTCAATTATCAACGATAATTGTGTGTTACAGAAAAAAGGACTACTTTTGTAGCCGTTAGAATAATCTGCGATGAAAACTATTTCAAAACATCAAACATTAAGTGCTGTATTTCTTTTGGTAGTAGGATGTATCATTTACTGCCTTAATGTTTTCACGCCACTCTTCAGTGATGACTGGCATTATACATTTATTTTCGGCACTCAAACCCATATCAATTCCATCTCTGATATCATCAAAAGCCAATGGATTCACTATTTCAATTTTAATGGCCGCTCCATTGTTCACTTTTTTGTTCAGTATTTTGACGGAATACTTGGAAAAGGGGTTTTTAATGTGTTTAACACATTGCTTTTTATTGCTTATCTCTGCATTTTCACACTGGTCATCACAAAAGAAAAAAAGAATTATTACAAAGTACTATCTGTAATATTCATCCTAACATTCTTATGTATCAGGTCCTTCAAGTATAATTTTTTATGGCTTAGTGGATCGTTCAACTATTTATGGGTAGCGACCGCATTACTCTATTTTCATTATTTAATCGAAAAAGAATCGATTTCAAAGAAGTATTCATTGTTGCTCATTCCTTATGGTTTCATTTGCGGCTGGAGCCAAGAATCATTTGTTGTAGGATTGGGTGCAGCCTATTTTATCTATTTCTTGACTCATCGTGACCAGTTAACAAAACATAGGATATATCTACTGACAGCATTCTTTATCGGTGCGGTATTTTTGGTATTCGCACCCGGTTCGGTAAATCGTGCACTTTCAACTGATGGGTTAGGCGTTTCTCATGACAGTTTAATCGTCAAATTTCTTCGTATGAGGAACGTCACTATCATGTACATTTTATTAGTAGTTTTAGTCATAAAGTTTATCCTGAATAAAAAGAGTTTTTGGCATTGGGTTAAGAAGGAGCAACTGTTTTTGATAGCAACTATTGTGTCATTCTGCTTTGTCACACTTACAGGAGCAACTTCCGAGCATTCAAGATTTGCAATAGAATTCTTTTCTTTGATTCTTATTCTAAAATGTATAAACTGGAATAGAGTTGATAATAGAATTATTACCGTCGCTAATATTGTGGTTTTATTGATTGCATGTTTTATCTGTAATTCTTGTTATGATAGTTATTTGCTCAATGAGCGCGAATTATCTCAGATTGAGCAGCTTAAGAGCAATAAAGCAGAATATGTTGTTACTGTCCAACCCAATATTCCATCATGGATTAGGCACCAATATGCATTAGACTATTCAGAGTACACAGAATCTGACATAAAAATATACGGAACGACAAAACAGAATCTATCAAAGTACTATGGCGTTGATAGCATCATTTTCCTGCCAAAAGAGTTTATAAAAGACCTTAAGCGCAATCCCAATAAGTTCTCAAAATTCATATCATTTGGAAAATTGCCTTTCTATGCAAAGAAGATACCTAATAATCAGGAATATAAAGATGTAAAAATAGAGTACAAAAAGCCTAGTTATGCTTCATGGCCCGAGGCTCTGCACCCTGTTTTAAGCAAAATCACCGGCGAACATGTAGAATGTGATTACAACAGCTTTAAAACGATTCATATCGATGGGCACAGGTATATATTAATCGACCGTCCATTTCCTGAACAGGACAAAAGTCTTAAGCGAATTATTCTTGAGCAATAGCTTGATTTTGAGGGAATGAATTCATTCTAGAATGCCCTCATTATCTGAGATTATAAAAATAATAAGGGAGGCACCTCAACAATGAGATGTCTCCCTTTATAATTTGATTATCAAATAATCAGTTTACGCCAAGGTCCTTTAATGTGCGGGGAGCCGGCGTCTTGGGTATGGGCTGGCGGTCCTTGAGTTGTTCGAGTATCACCTCGATGGCCTTGTCCAGCTGTTGGTCAATGCCGTTGAACTCCATCACGGGGTCGTTGTCGATGATGATATCGGGATCAACGCCGTGGTTCTCAACAATCCAGTTGCCATGAGTGTCATAGTTGGTGAAGAAGGGGACGCGGATGTCGGTACCGTCCATGTAGGGGAGGGAACCGCTGATGCCCACGATGCCACCCCACGAGCGGGTACCGATAACGGGACCAATCTTGTTTTCCTTGAAGCTCCAAGGAAACAGGTCACCATCGCTAGCACTGTATTTGTTCACCAGCAGTACCTTGGGACCATAGAGCGTTCGCTCGGGTATAGTGCCGTTGTAATTGCTGCCACGATACATGGTCATACGGTAAGGCTGACGCAGCAGTCGCTCAATAACCATCGGCGAAATGTTGCCGCCGCCATTGCCGCGGTCATCCACGATGAGCGCTTCCTTGTCGGTTTGGGCAAAGAAGTAACGGGAGAACTCACGCAGGCCCTCGGGACCCATGTCAGGAATATAGACATAACCCACACGGCCACCAGTCTTCTCGCTCACATAGTCGATGTTGTGCTGCACCCACTCGAAGTGATACAGGGGATATTCATCCTGAATGGGCTTTACAACCACCTTGCGACCGCCCTCAAGTGTAAGCTCGGTCATTACACCGGCCTTATCGCGCAGCAAGGTGTAGATATTGGCCACGCCAGCGGTGCTTACGCCATCAACTGCGGTGATGATGTCACCCTCCTTGACGTTCATGCCAGGCTCCAGCAGCGGCGAACGCAGCGATTCACGATCGGGTGCGCCACGCAGGATTTTGGTGATTTTGTAACCATTGGCAACAGGCTCCAACTCAGCGCCCAGCATACCGATATTGTGCTGGTCGGCCATAATGTGATCACCGCCGTCAACATAGGCATGGCCCACAGCCAACTCGCCAATCATGCCGCCGATGACGTAGGTCAAATCCAGGCGGTTCTTGACATAGGGCAGCAAGGCGGCATACTTATCGTGCATCGCCTGCCAATCCACTCCGTGCATGTTCTCCAGATAGAAGCCGTCGCGATAAGCGCGCCATGCCTCATTGAAAATCTGGTTCCACTCCTGGTCATAGTTGACTGTGGCAATCATATCCTCGAGATTGACTGCATCGCTGAGATCTGCCTTACGGGGTGACAGGGGAGCAATGTAAAGGTTATCGCCCTTCATGAACAGAGCATTCTTACCGTCGGGTGATGCCATCATTTGGGCGCGGTCGGCAACGACTTCGTCCTTCTGCTCGGCAAAGTCAAACACGCGCACGCTGCCGCGGCCACTATACCACAAGTGACTGCCATCGCAGACGAAGTTGCCATAGCTGCCAGTACCGACGGGCACCTTGACGATGCGGTCAGCTATGCCATCGATGTCAATACGCACAACCGAGGCATTATTGTCAGCCTTGGCGTTGTCCTTGCCTTTCTTTCCCTTGGGGGCATCAGCTGTAGCGTCCTTAGGCTTGTCGCCACCAGCATTCACCTGGTCATCCTTAGGCAGGAAGGGCGACGGGGTGTCCTTGGCCAGCATCACCAGATAGATGCCTTCCATATCACGATAAGCAAAGTTCCACTCGATGCTGCTGTAGACGGGATTGAAGTCGCGTGAAGAGGCAAAAATCAAGTATTTGCCGTCCTTGCTGAACTCAGGCGAATTGCTGTCATACCAACGATCGGTAACGGGATATTCCTTGCCCTCGGCGATATTATAGAGGTAAACCACACCATATTCATTGACGCCCTGGCGATAATAGGTGAGCCACTTGCCGTCGGGAGAGAAACTCGGGGTGGGGATTTCGCCCATCTCGTCAGTCAGCAGGATTTGCTTGTTCCTCATTTTGCCATCGACATTGATTAACACCATACGATTCTTGCGGTCGGTATACACTATCTTGCTGCCGTCGGGGCTCCACTCAAAGCCGCGAATGTAGGTATCGTTATCAAAGGTCAACTGTCTGGCCTGGTCACTTCCAACGGGACGTACCCAGATTTCGGTTTCACCAGTCTGGTCGCTGATATAGGCGATATTTTTGCCGTCGGGGCTCCACGATGCGTTACGCTCATGCACACCAGGGGTATGGGTGATATTGCGGGTTACGCCATGCTTGGCTGGCACGTCAAACACCTCGCCTCGGGCGCTGATGGTGATGCGGTTACCATCAGGGGCGAGACTAGCATCCGTCAGGTTGTCTTTAACCTTGCGCTGTTCCTCACGGGCGAAATTGTTCTCACTGTTAAGATAGACAGTAATTTTTTCGCTGCGCTTTGTTGCAGGGTCAAGTACGTAGAGGTATCCACCGTTCTCAAACACAATCTTGCCACCACCGCAGTTGGCGAACTTGACGTCATACTCGGTGAAGTTGGTCACCTTCTGCGTCGCACCGGTGCGGGTGTTATAGACGAAAATGTTCATGCGGTTATCACGGTCGCTCATGAAATAGATTTCGTCGCCAATCCACATGGGGTCGATGTCCTGCGCAATGTTGTTGGTGATGTTGGTGACAGTTTTGGCCTTGGTGTCGTAAATCCAGATGTCGTCGGCCATACCGCCCTTGTAGTATTTCCAAGTGCGGAATTCGCGGAAGACGCGGTTGTAGGCCAACTTGGAACCATCAGCATTATAGCAGCAGAAACCGCCCTCGGGCAAAGGCAACTGCTGTGACATGCTACCGTCAATGGGGGCACACCACAGTTTACCGTCAAAGCTGTCGCTGATGCGGTTGCGGTAAATCACGCCCTTGCCATCGGGAGTCCAGGTCATCGTGATGTTGTTGGGACCCATGCGGTCACCCCAATCGTCACGAGGATTGCTCGCCGTGAAAGTGATACGTTTGGGCTCTCCACCTTGGGCAGGCATGATATAGACCTCGGTATTGCCGTCATACTGACCCGTGAAAGCAATGGTTTGCCCATCGGGACTGTAGCGTGCAAAAGCCTCATAACCTTTGTGGGAAGTGAGTTTACTCGCAGTGCCACCAGTGATGGGCACGGTGTAGATGTCACCAGCATAACTGAATGCCACCTGCCGGCCATTGGTGCCAGGAAAACGCAGCAGTCTGCCTTCGTCAGCCTGGCTTGTCAATGCCATGACAGCCATAGCTGCCAACAATAAAAACTTACTCTTCATATGAACCTATTTATATAATGATTGATAATATGTTACAAACTGATGATTCTGAGGTGTACTGGTTCGCAGGGGGTAAATGCCTTAGGTAACCTCAGCTGACTGATAGTAATCACATTTTCCCCCTTTAGCAACTTCACGCGCACCACATTACTATAGGTTAAGCCATCGATACCCAACTTATTTCCACTGGCCATTACCAGAGTCCCCATGAAATGAGAATTTGCATACACTTTACGCACATCGAGCGTGCCAGTAGGCAAATAACCGATGTCTATCAAGTAGTCTCCACCCTCTGCCACGCTCACGTTAATCATGGCAGTATCACCCTCAACCTTCGGGAAAAATGCTATTTGCGGTGTCAGATAGTAATGAATCAAGGGCTTTGACATGAAGCCATTGAGGTATTTTCCTGCCACCTCGACTGAGAATTCTGCGTAACTTTCTGTTTCAGGAAGCACAAACACTGAATCTCTCAAGTCAGTCAAATTACCATTAACCGATAAGCGATAAGGTGTTCCAGGCACATAATCAACGATACGACCCGTATCATTACTCCATTCAACGATTGGGGTGGGGGGCAGTATCACCTCATTGCTGTGGATCGTGACCTTCTGAGTATGGCGCTTTCCTTGTTTTAGGGTAATGACTATGTGGTGATGGCCCTCAATATTATTAGGCAAAAATGCACTCTCCAGCGATTTTCCGTTATCGGTAATAGATGCAATGTCATTTCCTGTGCCCTCTATCGTGAAATCCAACACGGCTTTACGGTAATTCAGCCCGTTGAATGTTTTTTTGCCTGGCATACCCACTGGCACCATCGGATCAAATTCAATGCCTTCGGGCTTGAAATTCAAGCCCAAAAACACTCGCATCACCATTGCAACATTGCTGGCACCAGTACCCAGCTCATCAATATCCATATCTTTCATGTGGATGCCTCGCGACTGATACAGCGCTTGAGCGCGATACAAGGCACCCAGACCACGGCGCAATGCGTTCTCGTTGCCGGTGTAGGCTGCCGCCAAGTTCCATAACGCTTGTGTTGTTGCCCAAGATGAATTGGCAAAATAGGGCTCTACTGGATTGTTTGCAGGATAGGTGACATTCACACCTTTGTCCGAAACAGGTGTGTTGGCAATAAGATTCTCAGCACGTTCATCATCAGCAATGCCCCAAAGTACACACATTGCCTGTGAAGTGTTATCAGTCGTAGGTGACTGGCGAAGTATCGCCATACCGTATAGGAATGAGCTATAGAAACCCTTATCCTCATCCCACAAGTGCTGATTAATGGCATCCTTAAGACGCAAGGCATCTTTTTCGTATGTGTTTTCAATGCCCATTTCGTCGCACATTTCGCTCAAGATAGAATAGGCATGGGCAGTCAATACATTGTTACCCAGCGACATGCAAGCGAACAAGTCGTTGTAGCCCATCCATGTCATTCGCCTTACCCCCAACGGTCTGGAAGTGGTATAGCCAGCGCCATGAATCAAGCCAGTGCCATTGTCCACCAGAACCATGCTATTGATTCCGAGTGTCTTTTCTATTACACGTTTACAGTATGACAGCCATTTGCGGTCACCAGTCATCTTATAAACCTCCCATGCCGCTGTTGCCCAGCCAATATGATCGCTCACGACCGGCCACTGCCCCTCGCGCTGCATGATGATACTGTCACGATCCACCATCCCTCTTAGTGTCGCCATCGACTGATGAGGCTTGAGGGCTGCCAGTGACAGATATATAGAACAATAAAGGCGACTGATGTTATGTGTCACTTTAAAGCATCCGCTGCCGTCAATGGCATCTGAGATGCGCTCGACTGACATATTATAGAGCGCGTCAACCAAGGGCTGGTCGCTGTGGTACTCCGGCATCATCGTAGGGCGCTCCTCACGCATGCGCCACGGCCTGCCATGGGTAAATTGCACCCGTGTGGGATCCACTTGGGCATAAAGGCTGTCGAGACGGCTCATCGTGATATTTGACTCGATGTGATCAGGCTTTAGAGCAACGGCAAACACAGTGTCTTCTATGATGCTATCACCTGTCAAGGTAAATGTCTTGTTCTGCACGATTACACGATTGCTCATTTCATCATGCCCGCCACAACTCGATAGCAAAGTACTGCTCGCGATAATTACCGCAAGCAGAATAACAACAATTTGCGTCCTCTTTTTCAACATTGCATTGGCAAAGATAATGTATTTTTCCATACTTATCCAGAAAAAGAATGATAAAAACAATTAAATCTGGAGAACCACACAATCCTCACATCACACAAATGATTGTTATTTGTAGAATAGCGAAAAAATCACTAATTTTGCACCCAATAACAGATATATCGATATATGAAGACAATACGCAACTTCTGCATCGTGGCTCACATTGACCACGGCAAGAGCACGCTCGCTGACCGACTGCTTGAGTACACCAACACTGTTGCCGGCAAGGATATGCAGGCACAGGTACTCGACGATATGGACTTGGAGCGCGAGCGCGGTATCACAATTAAAAGCCATGCCATCCAGATGGATTACATGAAGGACGGCTCGAAATATACCCTTAACCTGATTGACACTCCGGGACACGTGGACTTCTCCTATGAGGTATCACGCTCGATTGCTGCGTGCGAAGGTGCCCTGCTGGTAGTGGATGCCACTCAAGGCGTTCAGGCACAGACCATTTCCAACCTATATATGGCAATCGACAACGGATTGGAAATCATTCCTGTAATCAACAAGATTGACATGGATAGCGCACATCCCGACGAGGTGGAAGACGAAATCGTTGAGCTGCTGGGATGTGACCCAGGCGATATCATCCGTTGCAGTGCTCGCACGGGTGAAGGTGTCCCCGAAATCCTTGATGCCATTGTGGAACGAATTCCTGCGCCCGAGGGCAATCCCGAGGCACCGTTACAGGCATTGATTTTTGACTCTGTCTTCAATTCTTTCCGTGGCATCATCGTCTACTTCAAGATATTAAACGGTTCGATTGCCAAAGGAGACTTTGTCAAGTTTGTCAACACCGAGAAGGAGTATAATGTTGACGAGTTGGGTGTACTCAAACTTCGTCAGCAACCATGTGACCGTCTGTCAGCGGGAAATGTGGGCTATATCATTTCAGGTATCAAGAATTCTACCGAGGTCAGGGTGGGTGACACGATTACCCATGTTCAACAGCCGTGCGATAAAGCCATCGAAGGCTTCCAGGAAGTGAAGCCGATGGTGTTTGCAGGTGTTTATCCCATTGATCCCGAGGATTTTGAAAACCTGCGTGCTTCCCTTGAGAAACTGCAACTCAACGATGCCGCTCTGACATTTACACCCGAGTCCTCAGTGGCCTTGGGATTTGGTTTCCGCTGCGGTTTCTTGGGACTGCTCCACATGGAGATTGTGCAGGAGCGCCTCAGCCGAGAGTTCAACATGGAGGTCATCACCACTGTGCCTAACGTTTCCTATAAGGTCTATGACAAGAAAGGCGGGATGACCGAAGTCCATAATCCTGCAGGCTTGCCTGATATTGCCGTCATCGAACACATCGAGGAGCCTTACATCCGCGCATCGATAATCACCCAAAGCGAATACATGGGTCCCATCATTACCCTGTGTCTTTCCAAGCGCGGTGAATTGGCAAAACAGGAGTACATCTCAGGTAACCGTCTGGAACTGACCTTTGATATTCCATTAGGCGAAATCGTGATTGACTTCTATGACAAACTCAAGAGCATCAGTAAGGGCTATGCATCATTTGACTATTATATCAATGGTTACCGTGAGTCTAAACTGATTAAACTGGATATCCTGCTTAACGGCCAGCCCGTGGATGCCTTGAGCACGCTTACCCATGTGGATAATGCTGTATCGCTAGGCCGACGCATGTGCGAGAAACTTAAGGAACTGATTCCACGCCAGCAATATGACATTGCCATCCAAGCAGCCATCGGAGCGAAGATTGTCGCCCGAGAGACAGTCAAGCAGGTGCGCAAGGATGTGACAGCCAAGTGCTATGGCGGTGACGTGAGCCGCAAGCGCAAACTGCTCGAGAAGCAGAAGGCTGGTAAAAAGCGCATGAAACAGATTGGAACCGTTCAAGTGCCGCAAAAGGCATTCCTTGCTGTGCTCAAGCTTGACTAACATCTGTTTCTTTCGACACATCAAGGGGTGGGGACTGTGGCAAACAATGACCTGCAAAATATTGACCTCAACAACCCTGAGTTTCAGGATGCTTGGGATGTGCTTCAACACACCCACCGCTCTGTGTTCCTGACTGGCAAGGCTGGCACAGGCAAGAGTACCTTCCTGAAATACATCCGAGATACTATCAAGAAGAAAACCGTGGTGCTGGCGCCGACGGGCATCGCCGCCGTCAATGTGGGCGGACAGACGATGCACTCGTTCTTTAAGATACCGTTCAAGCCCATGGTGCCTGATGATCCGGACTATTCCAACCCGGCACGGATGCGCAAGATGCTGCGCTATACCAAGGAAAAAGTCAAACTCATCCAGCAACTGGAGCTCATCATCATTGATGAGATTTCGATGGTGCGTGCCGATATCATCGACTTTGTGGACCGTGTATTACGCGTGTATTCTGGCAATATGCGTGAGCCCTTTGGCGGCAAACAGTTGCTGCTGGTGGGCGATATCTTCCAATTGGAGCCCGTGGTAACCCATGACACGCGAGACATCCTGAGACGATATTACAAGAATTTCTTTTTCTTCAACGCCAAGGCTTTCGACCAAATCAATCTGGTAGCCATCGAGTTGCGGAAAATCTATCGCCAGAGCGACAGTGACTTCATCGCTTTGCTAGACCGCGTACGCATCAATCGTGCGTCGGCAGCCGACATGGCTCGTATCAATCAGCGATACAACCCCAATTATCAGGAGATTAACGACGAGTTCGTTATTACCCTAGCGACACGCCGTGACACGGTGGATAGCATCAACGATGAACACATGAAGGCCCTCAAGACACCCGAATATGTCTATGAGGGTGCTATCGAAGGGGATTTCCCCGAAAACAGCTTGCCCACAGCCTACAACCTAGCTTTGAAAGAAGGGGCTCAAGTCATCTTTATCCGTAACGACAAGGAAGGCAGATGGTGTAATGGCACCATCGGCAAGGTGACGAGGCTGAGCGACACTTCGGTCTATGTAGCGCTCGAGAACGGCTCCGAAATGCTTGTGGAACGGGAGATATGGGAAAACATGCAGTACACCTACAACGAGAAAGAGAAAAAGGTGGAAGAGAAAGTTCTTGGGTCCTTTGCACAGATTCCCATCAAACCGGCATGGGCACTCACGGTGCATCGCAGCCAGGGACTAACATTCAATCATGTGGTGATTGACTTTGCTGGCGGTGCATTCACGGGTGGGCAAACCTATGTGGCGCTGTCCCGATGCACATCAATGGAAGGTATCACGTTACTTAAACCGCTCAGTGAGAGAGATATCATTGTCAATCTCGCGGTCGTTGACTTTAGCCGACAGTTCAATAATCGCCAGCTAATCAACGAAGCGATGGAACAGGAACGTGCCAACCAACTCTATCGTCGTGCTGTTCATGCCTTTGATAATCAGGAATTTGAAGAATGCGTCAAGTGCTTTACCGAAGCCATGAAGATTAAAGACAATCTTCAAAACGAGGCAGTCAAGCGTCTGATATCCAGGAAACTAAATACATTTAAGAGGCAGGCGAGAACGATAGAACGCCTGAAGCAAGTAATTGAAAGCCAGAAGAAAACACTACACAGTCTGGCGTTGGAATATGTATCAATGGGTGATCAGGCTCTGGCTATCGAGGAGAGTGGGGTAGTGGAAGAGGGTAGTGTTACCTACGGCAAACCTCTGGACGACATCGCTATCCGCTCAGCACTTGCCAATTACAACAAAGCGTTGCGTATCATGCCTGAATGTATCGACGCGATGATTGGCAAAGCGCGGTTACTGATAGCGATTGACCAACTCGATGGCGCCGAGCAGGAATTAAATAAGGCACTTGAGCTGGACAAGAACAATTATCGGGCTCACATGGCAATGGGGGAATTGATGGAACTCAACCATGATATCCCCGAGGCCATCAAGTCCTTTAAAAGGGCAGCAAAAGCCGACAAGAAGCAACCACAGCCTCATGACCGCCTCGCTGCCATCTACGAGAAAATCGGCTTTGACGATTTGGCTGAAGATGAGCAAGAGATAGCCGACCGGCTACGCCGAGCACTCTATAAAGCCAAATCAAAGAAAAAGAAGAAGTGACACAGCCAATTAAGCCTGTAATCTTTTGTTTTCCAGATATCTAGCAAACATTTCCACAATCCATTTGGCCACTTCAGTTCCTTGCGGAGAGAGCAACTCCAGTGATTGCAACGCCCGTTCTACAACTAATGGGTCTTGTTCAGCAGCAAGGTTATGCAGATAATAACCCATATAATAAGGTGTGTACTCGGGATGGCCCTGAAAGGTGAACACATGGTCATTAATGCGTAGCCCTTCGTATCGGCAGAAATCGCTAGTTGCCAACGTGTTAGCGCCAAGTGGAGGTGTAACAACCTGGTCATGATGATTATAGAGCAGTCGCATGTGACCGTCAGGAAAGAATGGCAGCATTGAAGATTCCAGAATCTGTGATTCCCTTATACCGGTGCCCCAACCACCAGGATATTTGCTAACCTCGCCGCCTAATGCTTGTGCAATGACCTGGTGGCCAAAACAAACACCAACTAAAAACGCATGATGGGCTACAGCGTCACGAATCCAGTTCTGCAAGCTTTCAATCCAGGAAAACGGGTCATAAGCCGAACAAATGCAGCCTGGAACCAGATAAAGTTCATCACAGTGGAGAGACTGAGGCAATTCGCCATCCATTGTCATGTAAACCCTGAAACGAACATCAGGAGCAACTCGACGGAACAAATCCTCGTGCAATGAAACATAACTGGGAATGTCATCAGGCAAACGACCAGGGAATGTGTCACACAACAACACATTAATCTTGATTGGATTACTCATTTCTTTCATAACTGCAAAAATACTATGTTTTTCATTAAATTGGTCACTTTTATTTTATTTGATTTTGAGAGGGGAGCAAAACATATAAACTGGCAAGACTTTATTTTACATAATATCAATATTTATTTTTATAAGCGGATTTTTTAGCATTTATTCTTACCAGAATACAGAATCTGACCAAATATGGGATTCTCATTGAGTTGAGCACATTATTCTTTATAGATTTAGTACGCAAAATTCTATTGACTATCAATTTGTTCAGCTATGACAACTCTGCTGATAGTTTAATAAGTTGCTGGAGTTTCAGATAACTCTGATTGATTGGAAAATGCCGCAGAATTGGAATTCAAACAAATTCACACTTGTTATAGATTAATTTGCAAACGTAAATATAAATATAATCGTTATTAAACTATAGATTCTTAAAGTGATGATATAATACTTTTAATGTACTTGATAAAAATTATTAAGGTCATAGAGGCAAGCGGCAGTTTACTCCAACCGATTTTTATAAAAATATTTTGATTAAATTCTATATATTTATTTGATATTCATTTCTTTATAATACACAATATCAACCAATCATTTAATAACGTCAATTTGTCTATTTACTACCCTATTCTGCTGTTTTTATTAACAAAATGCCTCAATAATCATGAAATAATGATTAATATTTGTATTTTTGTAGTTCAAACTTCTTATCTAGTTTTCAAGATGTTAAAGACACTACTAAAACAAGTCAAGCAATATAAGACAGCGTCGTTTTTGACGCCTGTGTTTATCATGCTTGAGGTTGTGCTTGACGTGCTCATTCCTTTTGTGACCGCCAAGCTCATTGACAATGGCATCAGTGCAGGCCACATGCCCAGCGTCTATAAATATGGCCTCATCATGCTTGTTATGGCGTTCCTGAGCATGATGGCAGCGATTATGGCGGGCAGATATGCCTCCTACGCATCATCGGGCTTTGCCTGTAACCTGCGAGACGCCATGTACAAGAACATACAGCGGTTTGCTTTCAGCGACATCGACAAGTACAGCACATCAGGTCTGATTACACGCATGACTACAGACGTGACCAATCTGCAGAACGCCTATCAACAGATTATCCGCACGTCTGTTCGAGCTCCGTTCAATCTGTTGTCCAGTATCGTGATGTGCTTTGTCATCAGTCCTCAGCTGAGTCTCATCTTTATTGTTGCCAGCGTAATTCTCGGCATTTTTTTAGCATTGATTATCAGCAAGGTATCTAAGATGTTTGCACTGGTTTTCAAGCAATATGATGTGCTGAACGGTGTCGTCCAGGAGAATGTTTCCGGCATTCGCGTCGTTAAAGCGTTTGTACGCGAGGATCACGAGAACGCCAAGTTCTGGAAAGCCGCCAAGTACCTTTATGACCTAAACGTCAAGGCCGAGAGCCTGATGGCACTTAACCGCCCCTTAATGAACATGGTGGTCTACGGCTGCATTATCGCCATCTCGTGGTTCGGAGCCCAGTTCATTGTTGCTGGCGACCTCACGACTGGCCAGTTGACCTCGCTGTTCACCTACGTGATGAGCATCTTGATGTCACTGATGATGTTGAGCATGATTTTTGTAACTATTACTCAAAGTGTTGCTAGCGGACAGCGTGTTGCACAGGTAATTAACGAAATCCCTGATATCGTCAATCCCGACAATGCAATCACCGAAGTACCCGATAGTTCTATCGACTTTAACCATGTTTATTTCGCCTACAAGGGCGGTAGCGGTGAGTATGCCATTAACGACATCGATATGCACATAGCCAGTGGCGAATCCATCGGTGTGATTGGCGGTACCGGTAGCGGCAAGACTTCGCTGATTAACTTGA
Organism: uncultured Bacteroidales bacterium; assembly: GCA_902800715.1. Classification (GTDB taxonomy): domain Bacteria; phylum Bacteroidota; class Bacteroidia; order Bacteroidales; family Muribaculaceae; genus Sodaliphilus. The sequence continues at coordinate 93,603 of CADCFN010000002.1, read as the reverse complement.
TTAGCCGCCTTTATGATGCCTCTAAGGGCGAGGTGCTCATCGGTGGCAATAACGTGAACACTTACGACCTTGAGGTGCTACGCAACAATGTGGCAGTTGTATTACAGAAAAATGTCCTCTTCACGGGTACCATTCTGGACAACCTGCGTTGGGGTGACGAAAACGCCACACTTGAACAATGCCGTCAGGCTTGCCGCACGGCGTGTGCCGACGAGTTTATTATGGAAATGCCCGATGGTTACGATACCCGCATCGAACAAGGCGGCGCCAACGTGTCCGGTGGTCAAAAACAGCGATTGTGTATCGCCCGTGCTTTATTGAAAAAACCTAAAATCATGGTGCTGGACGACAGCACTAGCGCATGCGACAACACAACCGATGCGCGGATTCGTGCCGCACTTCGTAAGGATTTGCCCGAAATGACCAAAATCATCATCGCCCAGCGCATCAGCAGCATCAAGGACTGCGACCGCATCCTGGTGCTCGACAACGGCAAGATGGTCGGTTTTGACTCGCATGACAATCTGCTCAGGTCGTGCAGAATCTATCAGGAAATCTGTGCCATCCAGGAGGAGGCAGGAGGAGACTTTGACAAACCCCAAGACAACAGAAAGGAGGCCTTATCATGAGAATGCCTGGAGCACCCGGAGGTGGACACGGTCGCAACATGGTGGTAGATACCACTGGCGTTAACAAACGCAGCACGCTTTTGCGCCTGTTCAAAATCGTGATGAAGAACTACAAGTTCTCATTTCTGGCTGTAGCGGTGTGCATTGTGGTGACAGCCTGCACTACCCTAGCCTCTACCCTATTCACCCGCACCCTCATCGACGACTACATCACGCCCATGGTCGGTCAGGCTCATCCTGACTACGGCCCGCTTGCCGAAACGCTGGTTAAACTGGGTATCGTGCTTGCATTTGGTGCCCTGTGCTCCTATCTGCATAGCCGCCTGATGATTAACGTCACCCAAGGCACTATGCTCAAGCTGCGCAAGAATATGTTCGAACACATGGAGTCACTGCCCATCAAGTACTTCGACACCCATGCCCATGGCAACGTGATGTCGGCCTACACCAACGATGTGGACACCCTGCGCCAGATGATTTCCAACAGCCTGCCACAAGCCTTCAATTCGCTCATCACGCTGGGTATCACCTTTGCCAGCATGATTGTGATGAGTGTGCCCATGACTATTCTATCCATCGTCATGGCACTGGTCATGGCGTGGTCCACGACTTATCTGGGCAAACGCTCGCGCAAGCACTTCCGCGTACAGCAGCAGAAGTTGGCCGAGGTCAACGGTTTCATCGAGGAAATGATGACAGGCCAAAAGGTTGTCAAGGTATTCTGCCACGAGCAGAAGGCCATCGAACAATTTGAGGTTATCAATGAGGAGCTGCGCAGCAACACCTACGATGCCAACCGCATCAGCAATATCGTCATGCCCGTCAATGGCAACCTGGGGCACCTGAGCTATGTCCTCATGGGTGTGTTGGGCGCCGCCCTCATCATCAACGGCCATAGCGGCATGACCCTGGGTACCCTGGTGGCATTCTTGACGTTAAACAAGAGCTTTGCGCGTCCCATCGCCAGCATCAGCCAGGAAATCAACAGCGTGCTGAATGCCTCGGTGGGTGCCGACCGCATATTCAAGATTCTGGACGAAAAGCCAGAGCCTGATGCCGGAAAAGTCAAACTCATCAATGCCAAGCGTGGTGAGGACGGGCTGTTGCATCCCTGCAACCACCACACGGGCATTTGGGCATGGAAAATTCCTATGGGCAGCGGAAAATTACGTTATATCAAGGTATCGGGCGGAGTGAAGTTCAACGATGTGGACTTCGGTTACACTGATGACAAACAGGTGCTGTTTGACATCGACATCGATGCCATGCCAGACCAGAAAATCGCCTTCGTGGGCGGCACTGGCGCCGGCAAAACCACCATCACCAACCTGATTAACCGTTTCTACGACATCCAGGACGGCAAAATCCTGCTCGACGGCATCAACGTCAATGATATCAGCAAACGTGACCTGCGCCACAGTCTGGGCATGGTGCTGCAAGAGACACATTTGTTCACAGGCACGGTGCTCGACAACATCCGCTACGGACGACTTGAAGCCAGCGACCAGGAATGTATCGAGGCCGCCAAGCTGGTCAATGCCGATGGCTTCATTCGCCGTTTAAGTGACGGCTACCAGACGATTCTCAATGCCGATGGCGGCAACCTGAGCCAAGGTGAACGCCAGCTGTTAGCCATTGCCCGTGCGGCAGTTGCCGACCCGCCCATGCTTATCCTCGACGAGGCGACCAGCAGCATTGACACCCGCACCGAAACCCTCGTGCAGCGCGGCATGGATTCCCTGATGAAAGGGCGAACGACCTTCGTGATTGCCCACCGCCTTTCTACCGTGCGCAACAGTGATTGCATCATCGTCCTCGAGCACGGACACATCATCGAACGCGGCACCCACGACGAGTTGCTGGCTCTCAAGGGAAAATACTACCAACTCTACACCGGCGGCGAAATCAGCTGATCTCTGTAATGATGTACTGTACGCATCAGGTATAGCCTTATTCAAAAACGTTAGCGGTAGTTGTTGACGAAGTCGTCGAGGTTGTTGACGCCGAGCTTCTTGGCAATTTGGATTTTCTTGTTGGAGACGGTGCCCAGGCTGCTGTATTTCATGCAGATCATGATGACCGTGCGGGAGAACCCGTAGCAGTACAAGGCCAGGAAGTTCATCTCGCTATCGTTAGCGTGCCCCCGGCGATGCGCTGTGCCTCGTCGAGCACGCCGCTGTGCAGCTCATTGGTCAGACTGTGCAGGTTGTTCCAGTAGGAGTCGGTGGGGATGGCACCCTCGACGGGCAGTGTCATCACTTCGTTGAACTTGCGGGTAAAATTCGTCTCGTTGGGCTGATAGGACAATTCCAGCAGCTGGCGAATCACCTGTATCTGGTTATCGACGATGGAACGCATCTCGTCACTCTTGTGCTGCTTGGCTTCCAGGGCCGCAAGTTCCTCGCCCATGCGCGCCTCGTTACCTCGCAACTCGTCCTGTGCGGCTTTCAGTTCCTGTTCCCGAGTGCTGATGGTCGCTCTCATCTGCTCCAGGCTTGCCAGCGACGCATCGAGGTCGGCACGTTGCAATTCATATTCGGTCTCCTTCTGCTTCAGGCGACTGCTGTAGCGCCATGCCAGGAAGGTCACGCCCAGCGCCAATAGGGCCAGCAGCGTAGCCAGCAGGATAGCACCCCTCGTGCGGGACTCGCTTTTCTGATCCCAGTCCTTGTTGGCTTTGGCGATTTCACTCATGAGCCGACAATACATGACCGTGTCACTGGTGTGGTTGCTCATCATGCCGCTGGCGGGCACATGGTTCAGATAGTAGAGGGCCGAATCGGGCCGCCCCAGGTTCAGATAGGTCTCGGCAGCGACATAGTGTGCGCGGGGATGGTCAATCTCATCTTTGCCGGCCGCTATGGCTTTCAGGATATCAACCCGGGCCTTGTCATACTCTTTGGTCAACAGGCAGTACATCTCGGCCCGTTGATACAGGTTCTGGAACAGGAACCAGTTCTCGTGCTCAGCCTCAGACAGCTGGATGGCTTGATTGATGTAATAGAGTGCGCTGTCGCGTTTATCGGGCAAACTGCGGTAATAACCGCCCATGTCGGTCAGACACACAATCTGGTAGTGCTTGTCGCCCAACTGGTTGTACAGGTCAAGCGCCTCCTTGTATTTCCTGATTTTCAAGTCGGCATAGTTTGAATTGTCGGCATAGAGGGTCGCCAACCGCAACTTGGCGAAGGCTTTGTTTTCCAGGTCATCTTCTTCGGCAGCGTTCTCGGCATCCTTATAGGACGCTATCGCCTTTTCGGCATCGCCCATCATCTGATAGACACAGCCCCGATAGAGCAGTGAACGGGTGTATTTCTCGCGGTCGCCGTGGTGCTCATAGTAGTCCACCGCCTCGTTGATCACGGCATCGGTCGTGTCATCGATATAGTTCTTGTAATGTGATTGGGTGAGCAGTAAGCTATAGTAGGCCCGCTCGGCCTGGTTGAACTCGCCCGGATGGAGAGAATCCAAACGGTGCTGCGCTAGTTCATACTGGCGAGCCTTTGACAGCAACGAGTCGATGGCTGATAACTCACGCATAGTGGCAGTATCCGAGCCACCGTCACAGCAGGCCAACCCCAGCGCAAGAACAACTATCGCAATGATGATATTTCCCTGTTTCATATTTCTTGTGGTTACTATGTCAATTCTGCCAATATGCATCACACTAAGCCGCTAAGGCGCCAAGCCGTTTTATTTTGCTCTAAATGATTATAAAAAAACTTAGCGACTTCGCGCCTTAGCGTGAGGTTCGTCATTCAATTATTGGTTTAAATTGGCTTCGCCGAGCTAAAGGTTCGTAGCAATTGAACGCGGATGCCAAATTAGTATAATTAGCGTAATTCGTAGTTTTACTATGACAAATTTACGTCATTTTTTTGCAAAAATTTCGGTCTCATCCACCCGAATTATGCCAGAATGAACATTTTATTTTTATGACACCTGATAATCAACGGTTTACGACTGCCAAAATGAAGTCACAATGAAGCCCATTTTTCTTGAATATCCAATTATTTACCGTAACTTTGCCATCGATAAATCTATGCAAAAGCCTATGGGACGAATGATGATATACCGATTGCTGGTTGCCTGCATATTGATGTTGTTGCCAACAGTGGTTGGGGCCTACGATTTTATGACCGACGGCATCTACTATGACATAGTGGATGGCCATGCCGTGGTCACCCATAACGGACAGACTGGCTGCTATAGCGGTGATATCGTTATTCCCAACGAAGTCTCCTGTCAAGGCATCAGCTATCCTGTCGTTGCTGTTGGCGACAGCGCTTTCAAGGACTGCACCGCCTTGACTAACATAACACTTGGCGATTCCATAACGATTATTGGGACATCAGCATTCCAGGGCAGCACTGGGCTGACCAGCATCATTATCCCCGAAGCAGTCACATCCATCGGGAGTCATGCATTTTCTTTTTGCATCGGTTTGACACATATTACTCTCCCTGATTTGCTCACCACCATCGACGAGTTCGCATTCTCGAGTTGTGTGAATTTGACCAGCATTACCATTCCCGAATCGGTCACTTTAATTAGAAATTATCCATTTTATGGTTGTACAGGGATTAAAACTGTGGTTTTCAATGCTACAAGTTGTGAGTATACAGGAGTTTACAGCCTATTTGATTATTGCCCTCTAGAATCTATTGTGTTCGGGGAGTCTGTTCAGCACATTCCATCCTTTATTGTTAAGGGTAAGACTCAGTTGACGAGTGTAACGATTCCCAATTCAGTCAAATCGATAGGACGTGAAGCTTTTGCAGAATGTGAGGGAATAACTTGCTTGTTCATTGGTGACTCGGTTAATTCCATCGGCATTGAGGCATTCAGAAAATGTATGGGACTAACCGAACTTGTTCTTCCCAATTCGTTAACCGATATTGGCCTAGGTGCTTTTAGTGCCTGCAAGTGGTTAGCAGAAATCACGCTTCCTAATTCGGTCATCACTATCGGCGCCAGCGCTTTCAGTAGTTGTTCAGCGCTTAGAAGCATTACGCTTTCCAATTCGCTCACGTCCATTGGCGGGTATGCGTTCGGTTACTGTACGGGACTTACAGAAATCTCTCTCCCTGATGCGGTAAAAACTATCGGAGACGGTGCGTTTAAAGGTTGTAGCAAACTTGCCAACGTCTCGATAGGGAGTGGTGTCAACAATATTGGAAAAACCATTTTTAGCGGTTGCAGCCATATGAGAAATTTAATCTGTTTGGCAAGTACACCGCCTGTGTGTAGTGATGCATTGTTTGATGACATGGAATATTACACCCTGGCAACGCTGCATGTTCTACCATGTTGTGTCGAAGCCTATCAATCGACAATGTATTGGCAAGATTTCTATACTATCCTTGGCGATGCGTCAGGAGACATCCCTGGGGACGTGAACGGCGACGGTGAGGTCAACGTTGCCGATGCCAACAGCGTGATTCATGTCATCATCAATGGCGGCAGCGGCGGTCACACGCGTGCACCCATAGATGGAGATGACAATGTAACCTATCTTGAGGATGTGAACCTCGATGGCGAAATCAACATCGCCGACATCAACGTCGTCATCAACTATATCCTCAGCCATTGATTACGTTCGTGGTTAGAAGCTTATCATAGCAATTAAACACTAAAACAATAACGACATGAAACGACGAAACTTTTTATTGCATTCCTTGTTGCTGCTTTGCTTCATTGTGACTGCCGTGTCTAGTTACGGCTACAACGAGCAGTTTGTTGTTGATGGTATTCGTTACTTCCACCTTGGTTATGGACGATGCCAAGCCATTGGACTGACCGATACAACCGAGGTGGTTAGAATTCCCGATGTGGTATATGATGAAAACCAACCTTATCGTGTAATTGAAATCAATTTTGGTACAGGTTTGCCTTTGCGCAATGGCGTGGTATATTGCCCCTATTGGCTTGAGTACATTTGGCCAGAAAGTTTCAGACACAAAGATCTCGTTGCCATCTATTTTCAAGAGAATGAATCTATCGAGGAATTTAAGATTGGAGGTAATACGTTTGTTCACAATCACTTGCGGGAAATCAATTTCCCGTCCAATTACAAGCGTGTGATGAATTCCACATTCTTCGGGTGCGACAGCCTGAGCTCCATCGGCTGGTCCGAAAACATTTGGAGCATTGATCAATGGGCCTTCTACCAGTGCAGTTCTCTTACCGAGGTGCACTTGCCCGACAAGTTGGAATATGTACATTTTGAAGCCTTTAAATACTGTCCTTTAGAAACCATTTGGCTTTCCCGGTCCATGAAATCCATCAGTGATGGAGCATTTAATACCTGTAACCTTGTTGATGTGCAACATGTCTATGCGCCGACAGGACGACTTGCAGCCTGTTCTGTCATAAAGGCGGGGTACAACCAGTCATTCGAAGGGAAAAACGGTGTTGTGGTGCATGTGCCCGTGGGGACGATAGACCTGTTTGAGCAGTCCGAGGGCTGGAGCAGTTATGAGTTGCAGGAGGATGCCTCCCTGGGCGAACAGCACAAGGTCATGTTGACTGTCAACGATGCTGATAGCGGCATGGTGTCGCTGACTGGCGCCGAGTTATATAAAGACCGCGTGTGGGTCGCTGACCACGGCAAAGCTGTGACCATCACGGCTCAGCCACAGGGCAACTGTGAGTTGCGCTGCTGTATCATCAACGGCATTGACGTCAGCGACCAGTTTGATGCCGAGGGCCGCTACACCATCGATGCGGTCAACGAGAATACTGAAATCTACATCTCGTTCAATTCGGCCTCAACCTTTACTCCTTTCACGATTAAGCAGGCAGGTAGCGGTCATATCGATCTGCAAGTCTATCACAATGAGCCCTTGAAACTCAATGTCACACCCGATAAGGGCTGGGTTATCAATTCGGTTACTGTCAACGGAATCGACATTACCAAGAAATTGGATGGTAACGGTGATTTCACCATCTATAAGGTGGATGGCGGCATCGTTGTGGGCTCTGGTCCCAGCAGGGTACCCATTGGCCCCAGCCAGGCGAGCTCTGTTGCTACCGAGGAGGTGAAGACCTTTGTCGCCTTTGAGAAATCCACAGATTCGGTCAATGAGCTATTCTCTAAAGGAACGGTCAAGGTCTATGGCTCTAAGGAACAGTTGCGCATCGAGGGCGTAAACAAGGGTGATATCGTACGGGTATACGACACCGCAGGTCGTCTTATCGCCCAAATGACGGGCGATGGCGGCTTGTTGACCATCAATGTGCCGTCGGGCATCTATTTGGTGCAGAGCGGTAATACCACGATAAAAATCATCATTTAACTCCACCTTGTAAAATAGTAAGTTATGAAACACATCAAGATATTCATTACAGTGGCGCTGATGCTGAGCGCAAATTTTATGGGTAAAGCCCAGACAGGCATCATGTTCATTAATGATGGTATCAAGTACCATATCCTGTCTAACGAGGATATGACCGTGGAAGTATATCATTGCGATTATTTGGGTGAGAACGGACGCGTTACCATACCCGCCACAATCACCAATGATGGTGTGGAGTACACTGTTATACAGATTGGTGGTTGGTCTTTCTCAGGAAGAACAAATCTCAAATCCATTGATTTTCCGCCAACGATTACTTCGATAGGCCCGTCTGCTTTCTACGCATGTTCATTTTCAGAGATTAACCTTCCGTCCAGTTTGAAGAACATTTATGCAGGGGCTTTTGCAGAATGCGACAGCCTTCGTGAAGTCATCTTTCCCGAGGGGCTGGTTTCTATCGGTGGCCTCGGTTTTGCTGACTGCCAAAATTTGGAGCATATCGAAATTCCTTCCACTGTTACATACATCGGTGGTGGGGCATTTCGTTTTTCTGCATTGAAATCTGTTGATATTCCTGGTAGTGTAAAAGAAGTCAACGGTTTTGGCAGTTGCGGTCACTTGACTGAGGTCACACTTCATGAGGGAACCACGTCTATTGGTGATGGCGCATTCAATACCGGCAGCCTCAAGGAGATGCGATTACCATCAACGATTAACTATATCGGTATGATGGCCTTTAATGAATTGGATGACATTTATATTCCTTGTCCCAATCCTCCAAAGGTATATTATAACGGATGGTATTATGGCCGCATCAAGCACATCCACGTTCCCAAGGGTACATATAATCATTATAAAGCCCGTCCTTATAATGAGGAGTGGGAAAACCTTGTTGAGGACGAGACTTTGGGCGTTTATTGTGATATTGACCGCAACATCACGGGGGCGGGCAGTATCGAGCTGGATAGCACTGTGGTGATAACCAATGCCGACGGATTTTACTTTGTCCCTGGGGGTACCGATTTGACCTTCACATTGCGCCCCGAGCCCAAGTACATGATCAAGCACGTCAGCCTCAACGAGACCGACATCACCCACCAGTTGGGCTACGGCGTGACCCTGTTTGAAGATGCACCCAATTTAGACTTGTCGGACAAGCTGACTGAAGAAGTCGCTTATACCATTGGCAACATGCAGGAAGCCGTTGCCATTAATGTCGATTATGCCAAGAATCCCTATTCCAAGTTGTCGTTGCGGCAGGGTGTGGGCGGCACGCTGAGTGTGCGCATGCACTGTGATGAGCCCGTGCTGATGACCATTGTCGCCGACGATAATAACGTGTTTGATGGTGTGACGATGAACGGTGAGCCAGCACTTATTAACGACAAGAGCGTCGTTGCCGTGCCCAACCTCGATGACCCTGTGACGATTCAAGTCAATTATCAGCAATCCGAAGATTAGTTTTCGGTTCTTTTAATGAGCCTCTACCAGGGTAGCGACTTTCTCTTGTAGAGAAAGAACAATGAAAAAATGACAACATCATGAAGAGATTGTTTTTTATCATCTTGCTGATTGCGTGTGCCAAGTTGGTGAGCCATGCCTATATAGTCGTTGACGGTGTGCATTACAGCACATATTGGGCTGGCAGTGTCCAGGAGGCTGTAGTCGTTTTCGGCGACCCTGATGACCCCAACAATGAGAACAACTATGCCGGCTTGGTTCACGCCAACATACGCGACAGCGTCTCCTTTGACGGCATCACCAAGTTGCCCGTGACCAGGATAGGGTTTACAGCTTTCCAGTGGGCGCCCGACCTTGAAGAGGTCACTATCCCCAATACAGTTAAGACCATCGGCGAGGCTGCATTCAACCTGTGTCCCAAATTGCGCAGCATCACTATCCCCAACAGCGTTGTCACCATCGAGGAATGGGGCATTGCCCACAACGAGTCGCTCAGGGAACTGCACCTGGGCAGCGGAGCGGTTAACTTGGACGACTATGCCATCGTGGGCAATACCGCCCTCGAGGTCATTACCGTTGACGAGAACAACCCTGTCTATGACTCAAGGAATAACTGTAATGGCATCATCACCACGGTGAACAACAGCATGGTGCATGACCGTCACATATTGTTCACTGCCTGCTCACGTACTGTCTTGCCTCGGGAGGTGACATGGATTGCACGCGGCGCCTATCAAGACCAAGGCATCACCATGGTCATTCTGCCTGCCCAGATCACCAACCTTGAGCATTCATGTTTTGAAGGGTGTGAGTATCTGACCGAGATTTACAACTTCAGCCATGAGCCACAAGGCTGCATGGGCACCACCTTTGAAGACTACCATTACGAGAACTGCACATTGTATGTCCCTCGTGGCACTAAAGAAATCTACAAGCAGGTTTCGGTCTGGGGGTCTTTCAGGCATATCGAGGAGTTTGATGCCACCACGATTATCCCCGGTGACGTGAACGGTGACGGCGAGATTACCGTTGCCGATGCTAACGCCACCATCGAAGTCATCATTAATGGCAGCAGCAATGGCCATTCCAGAGTACCCAACCCTGACGGTGGCGGTTGGATAATCATTGACGACGTAAACGGCGACGGCGAAATCAGCATTGCCGATATCAATGCCATTATCAATATGATATTATCAGGCAAATAGTCATCGAGGAAGGCAATTAGAATCTTGTATAATAGCAAAAACATTTCTAAATCATAATTTTTATTACAGTCTTGTTGGCTCACCGATATCCTCGGTGAGTTTTTTTTGCGGGGAAAGTATTACACTTTGGCATCGCAGAAAAGCGACCTAGACGATTACTTTCATCATATGAGTAGCAGTAGATACTATATGAGATATGGTTTGACGGCGTGAATGTTTTCGTGATAGTATTTTTGAGTGTTTGAAAATTTATCGAGCTGTTTTGGTGTTCTAAAGAAATAATGAGTACCTTTGCAAATTATTTAAGACAAAACCATTAACCATACTATTGATAACATAAAGACATGGGAAAGAAACTGACCGAGAGAGTGACTTGGGTAGGTAAAGTGGACTGGGAACTGAAGACGTTCCATGGTGACGAATTGTCCACTCATCGTGGCTCGAGTTACAACTCCTACTTGATCCGTGACAAGAAGAACGTGCTGATTGACACTTCGTGGCTGCCTTATAGCCGTGAATTCGTCAAGAATCTCAAGCAGGAAATTGACCTGGAAAAGATTGACTATATCGTGATGTGTCACAACGAGATAGACCACAGCGGCGCCCTCGTTGACCTGATGCGCGAGATTCCTGACACGCCCATCTATTGCACCGCCAAGGGTGAGGCCATCATCCGTGGCCACTATCATCAGAACTGGAACTTCGTGAATGTCAAGACCGGCGACAAGCTGGAACTGGGTGACACGACGCTTACCTTTATCGAAGCAACGATGCTGCACTGGCCCGACACGATGTTCTGCTACCTGAGCGGTGAGGAAATCCTGTTCAGCAACGACGGTTTCGGTCAGCATTATGCCACCGAATCGCTCTACGACGACCAGGTGTGCATGGCCGAGGTCCTTCAAGAGGCCGAGAAATACTATGCCAACATCATCGCGCCCTTCAGTCCGCTTTGCAACCGCAAGGTGAAAGAAGTTGTGGGAATGAATCTGCCACTGAAGATGATTTGCCCCAGCCACGGCATTATCTGGCGCAACAACCCAGGTCTGATTATCGAGAAATATCTGCAGTGGAGCGACAACTATCAGGAGGATCAGGTGACCATCGTCTATGACACCATGTGGCAGAGCACCCGCCTGATGGCACAGGCTATTGCCGACGGCATCCGTGAGCAGTCGCCCACGACCACCGTCAAGATTTACAACGCAGCGCTGAATGACAAGAACGACATCCTCACCGAGGTGTTCCACTCGCGCGCCGTGCTTGTGGGCTCTCCCACCATCAATAACGGTTACAGCTATGCCATCGCCGGCATCCTGGAGATGCTCAAGGGCATGAAGCTGAAGAAAAAGAAAGGAGCCGCCTTCGGTAGCTTCGGCTGGAGCGGTGAGGCAGCCAAGCTCATCACCGAGCACCTGAAAGCCGCAGGCATCGAACCCGTGAACGACGGCATCCGCGCCCAGTGGGTACCCGACCAGGACACTCTCGAGCAGAGCCGCCAGTTCGGTAAAGAATTCATGTCTCAGCTTTAAAGACACAAATTATAAAGAACACAATATTCAACTTAATAACTAATTAACTAACAAAACAAATGAACAAAGTCGTTAGTAAAGAGCAGTTTTCTGCTAACGTGACGAAGCTTGTCGTTGAGGCTCCCCTCATCGCCAAGGCACGCCGCGCGGGCCACTTCGTGATTGTCCGTGCCGGTGAAAAAGGCGAACGCATCCCCCTGACCATCGCCGACAGCGACCCCAAGGCTGGCACTATCACACTGGTTATCCAGAGTGTTGGCGACAGCACACGCAAAATCTGTGCCCTGGAGCCGGGTGAATTTCTGCATGACGTGGTAGGTCCCCTGGGCCAGGCCACTCACATCGAGAAGTATGGCACCGTGCTGTGCGCCGGTGGCGGTGTAGGTACCGCTCCCCTACTCCCCATCATCCGTGCGATGAAGGAGGCAGGCAACCGCGTGATCAGCGTGCTGGCAGGCCGCACTAAGGACCTCATTATCCTTGAAGACGAAGTGCGCGCATCCAGCGACGAGGTCATCATCATGACCGATGACGGCAGCTACGGCAACAAGGGTGTTGTCACCGTCGGCATGGAAGAAGTCCTCAAACGCGAGAAGGTCGATTATTGCGTGACCATTGGTCCCGCCATCATGATGAAGTTCTGTGCCCTGTTGACCAAGAAGTATGAGGTGCCCACCGAGGCTTCGCTCAATGCCATCATGGTCGACGGTACCGGCATGTGCGGCGCTTGCCGCGTGACTGTGGGCGGCAAAACGCGCTTCGTGTGCGTCGAGGGTCCCGAGTTCAATGCCCATGAGATTGATTTTGACGAGTTGATGATGCGCCTCAAAGGAGCGCAATAATAATTATGAATTAGGAGTTAGGAGTTAGAAGTTTAGGAGATCATCTAAAAACTGACGACTGACAACTGAAAACTGACAACTGAATAAAATGGAACAGAATAATATCGATCCGCGTAATGAACAGTGGCGTGTAGATTTGCGCAACGCCAAGACTCCCAAGGAGCGTACCGCTATCCCCCGCGTGGAGATGCCACAGCTCGACCCCAAATACCGCATCACCTGCAACGAAGAGGTGAACCAGGGCATCAGCGCCGAACAGGCCGTCGTTGAGGCCAGCCGCTGCCTGGACTGCGCCAACCCGCAGTGTGTGACCGGTTGCCCCGTCAACATCAATATTCCCAAGTTCATCAAGAACATTGAGCGTGGTGAGTTCGGCCAGGCCGCCGCTACCCTCAAGGAGACCAGCTCGCTGCCCGCCGTGTGTGGCCGCGTTTGCCCGCAGGAGAAGCAGTGCGAATCACGCTGCATCCACACCAAGATGAAACACCCCGCCGTGGCTATCGGCTATCTGGAGCGTTTTGCCGCCGACTGGCAGCGCGACAACCTGCCTCAGGAGGTGCCCGCCATGGCTCCCGCCAATGGCATCAAGGTTGCTGTTATCGGCAGCGGTCCCTCAGGACTGTCGTTTGCCGGTGACATGGCCAAGAAGGGCTTCAGCGTAACCGTCTTCGAAGCACTGCACGAGATTGGTGGCGTGTTGAAGTATGGTATTCCCGAATTCCGTCTGCCCAACCACATCGTGGACTATGAAATCGAAGGCCTCAGGAAGATGGGCGTTGAGTTCGTCAAGGACTGCCTCGTGGGCAAGACCATCAGCTACGAGGACCTGCACGAGATGGGCTTCAAGGGCATATTCGTAGGTTCTGGCGCCGGTTTCCCGCGCTTCATGAACATCCCCGGCGAGAACCTCAACGGCATCATGTCGAGCAACGAGTACCTCACTCGCATCAACCTGATGGAAGCCGGCCGCGGTGGTGACACCCCCGTGCTGCGCGGCAAGACCATCGCCGTTATCGGTGGCGGTAACACCGCTATGGACTCTACCCGTACCGCACTGCGCATGGGCACCGAGCGCGTCATCCTCATCTATCGCCGCAGCGAGGAGGAGATGCCCGCCCGTCGCGAGGAGGTTGGCCACGCCAAGGAAGAAGGCGTTGAGTTCAAGACCCTGCACAATCCCATCGAGTACATCGGTGACGACAAGGGTCGCGTGGTAGCCATGCGCGTCCAGAAGATGGAACTGGGCGAACCCGATGCTTCGGGCCGTCGCAGCCCCGTGCCCATCGAGGGCGCTATCGAGGAAATCCCCGTTGACCTGGTTATCGTAGCTGTCGGCGTATCGCCCAACCAGCTCGTGCCCCGCTCGATTCCCGGACTGGACATCAGCAAGCGCAACACCATCGTTGTCAACGAGGAGACCATGCAGTCTTCAGTAGGTGACCTCTATGCCGGTGGTGACATCGTGCGTGGCGGCGCTACCGTAATCCTCGCCATGGGCGACGGCCGCCGTGCCGCCCTCAACATGGCTAACGCACTGCTGGAGAAATAAGCGATACCACATCCCAAGATAAAGACAAAGCGCTGATTGAAAAATCAGCGCTTTGCTTATTTGTTTGAGCGGTAAACGGGACTCGAACCCGCGGCCCTCAGCTTGGGAAGCTGATGCTCTACCAACTGAGCTACTACCGCAATGATGCCTTGCACTCTCGAGTGCCAGGCATTTTAAGTTTAGGAAATGTCTCCCAAGATAACGTCGGTGACGCTGTCTCCGTTCTCGGTCACATAATACCGCACGGTCACGGTATCACCTACATCCCAGGAGGCACGGTGATCACTATCGATGTCGGGATAGCTGAAGACAACCGTGTCGTCTCCCACCTTGAGGTAAACGCTATTCATGGCGCCATCTACTGCGATACCAGTCACCTCTTGGCCAAGGCTATCGGTCATGGCTTCGACCTGGGTCGAGTCAACGAGATTGCTATTCTGTCCTTCATCGCTGTGATTGCAAGAGAACAGTGACATAGCAAACAATACGCCAAATGCTAAAACCAATTTTTTCATATCCCTTATAAATGAGTTTGTTTTACGGCAGCAAAATTACTGCTTATTATTGATTGTGCAAAAAAATCGTGCAATAATTATGCCAATTGCAGCTGTAGGTACAGGGACGAACAGGGACTATCAGAACTTGTAGTTATCGCTATCCAAGCTGTCAAGCTCCTCAAAGTCGGAGATTTCATCCTCGTCATATTCCTCATCACCATAGAACTCACTCTTGTCGATGGGATCGATGTTGCTGGCATCGGGAATCTTGGGGATGGTAATGAAGTCGGAGATGTCCACGCTCTCGGCAGGGGCATTGCCCACCTTGCTCTCGCACAGCGGATCATGCAGGTTCTTACCGGTGACGATTTCTTTGAGCTTCACCTTGAAGAAGCGCTCGGTCATGTAATCGAAGACGAATTTGAGCCTCTGACCCTCATCCTCAATGAGTTCGTCGAGCTGGGTATCGTCCATAATCCAGATATCCTCATCGCTGTCGGTACCCATGTCCATACAAGTGACTTCTTTCTCTTTGTTCCACTCTTCGTCACAGATGTAGAATGAGTCCATCTGCTCCTTGCCATATCCGGCAGATTCAAGAATGACATTACGCAACTGCATGAAGGTTGCAGCTGAATCTATAGCTATCTGTAACTTGAAGTTATCGGACTCGTCCGAAACAATCACAAATCTGTAAATCATAGTAGTAGCTTTGTTCTTTCAGTTTTGATGTTGCGAAATTACTAATACATTTTTATCACACAAATGTTTTTACTATTTTTTTTTGTTTTAGGGCGTATATTGTGGGGGTTTCAGTAAAAAAGGAGCCATTCACGAACAATCGGAATGGCTCACAATGGTATTTTCAAGCTGTATTGCCGGTCAGGGAATCAAGCCATAACCACGGAATACCTTCTGGATTTTCTCAAGTGCAAAGGCCACCTGCTCATGGGTATGGGTTGCCATGAGGCTGAAACGGATGAGCGTATCATTGGGTGCAACTGCAGGAGAAACGACCGGATTGACAAAGATACCCTCGTTCAACAGGTCACGCGTGATGGCAAAGGTCTTGTTGTTGTCACGGATAAACAAGGGGATGATGGGCGTCTCGGTATGGCCGATTTCGCATCCCATATCACGGAATCCCTGCAAGGCTTCGTGGGTAATCTTCCAGAGGTGCTCCTGGCGTTCAGGCTCACTAATCATGATGTCAATGGCCTTCATGGCAGCAGCCGTCGATGCGGGCGTGATGCTTGCCGTGAAGATGTAACTGCGTGAGTGATGGCGCAGGTAGTTGGTTATCACCTTGCTGGTGGCGATAAAGCCGCCGAGTGATGCAATAGACTTGGAGAAAGTACCCATGATAAGGTCTACCTCGTCGCGGAGTCCGAAATGGTCGCAGACACCGCGTCCGCCCTCTCCAAAGACGCCGATTCCGTGAGCCTCATCAACCATGATGCTGGCGTTATACTTGTGGGCCAGGTCCACAATGTCGGGGAGCTTGCACACGTCGCCCTCCATCGAGAAAACGCCGTCGGTAACAATGAGCTTTACACGATCGGGCTCACACTTCTTGAGTTGAGTCTCAAGCGAAGCCATGTCGTTGTGCTTGTACTTGAGCGAGTTGGAGAATGAAAGTCGGCGACCCTCGATAATCGAGGCATGGTCCTGTTCATCCCAGAGAATATAGTCCTCACGGCCTGTGAGCGTGGAAATGACACCCAAGTTGACACCAAAACCGGTGCTGTAGATCATCGCATCCTCCTTACCCTCATAGTCGGCAAGCTTACGCTCCAACTCCTTGTGAAGGTCCAGCGTACCATTGAGGAAGGGAGAACCAGCGCAACCAGTACCATATTTCTTAGTGGCCTCGATGGCAGCTTGCTTGATGCGCTCATCGTTGACCAGACCGGAGTAGCAGTTAGATCCGAACATGAGCACCTTTTTGCCATTCATGATGACCTCGGTGTCCTGTTCACTTGAGATAGCGCGAAAATAAGGATAGATGCCTGCGGCCTTAGCCTTCTGAGGCTCTTGGTAACGCGCTAACTTGTTCTCTAATAGGTTCATAAAAATTAATCTAAGTACTTGATTAACAAGCTGTGAAAGTATTCACGCTTGACTTTGTATTATAATTGGCTGCAAATATACAAAAATAATTGTTAAGCGTATGTTAAAAATCAGACAAAAAGAGAACGAACTCACCTCGAAGCATCTCCTAATGCGCTCATAGGCAATTCATCGCGTCTTTTAATATTTTTTAAACATAGTGCAAACAAATGTTGAAGTGAAAATCATCAGCTGCGGTCCAAATCATCCATCTCCAGCTCAGCATTCTGCATCAAGTCATAGTCAGAAAAACTTGAGCCGTCAAATTCTCCGTCTTCAAAGAACATATAGTCCTGGCGAAAACAGCTTGTCGACATTAACGTGAAACCCGCAGCTACAGAAATCATCATCAGGTATTTTAACACTCGCTTCATATATACTGAATCGTTTGAATTGAAATGCAAATTTAGTGAAAAACCTTAAGGGAGTGCATACTTTAGCGAAAAAATTGCTAATTTAGCGCACTAAAATCACAGAAAACGGCAAAAAGATGGACTTATTTGAACAACGAATCAAAGAGTTGCGGGAAATCATCAACCGCCACAACCACAGTTATTATGTGTTGAATTCCCCAACGGTAAGCGACCAGGAGTTCGACGCCCTGTTGCGCGAACTGCAGGAATTGGAGCACGATTACCCCCAGTATATGGATCCGCTCTCGCCCACCCAGCGCGTGGGCAGCGATATTACCAAAGGGTTTGTCCAAGTGCGCCACGAACGTCCCATGATGTCGCTGTCTAACAGCTACAGCATCGAGGAAGTGCAGGATTTCCTGCGCCGCGCCCAAGACGGCCTGGGCGGGGAGTCCAGCGAGATTGTGGGCGAGATGAAATATGACGGCACGTCGATATCGGTGACCTATGAGAAAGGGCGACTGGTACGAGCCGTGACACGCGGCGACGGCGTGCAGGGCGACGATGTGACCGCCAATGTCATCACCATCAAGAGCGTGCCACTGGAAATCACCGGCGTGGACGATTTGCCCGACAAATTTGAGGTGCGAGGCGAAATCCTGTTGCCCTGGCAGAGTTTTGAAAAACTCAATGCCGAGCGCCAGTTCAACGAAGAGCCGTTGTTTGCCAATCCCCGCAACGCTGCCGCTGGTACGCTCAAGCTGCAAAACAGTGCCGAGGTGGCACGTCGCGGACTGGATGCCATCTTCTATTTCATGCTGGGTGACAACCTTCCCTTCACAACCCATTACGACAGCATCATGGCACTCAAGCGATGGGGGTTCAAGACAGGTGAGATGTCCATCCTGCCCAGCATTGATGCCGTGAAAGACTTCATCAACCACTGGGACATTGAGAGGAAAAAGCTGCCTGTTGCAACCGACGGTCTGGTGTTCAAAATCAACTCCTTGCGCCAGCAACTCAACTTGGGTTCCACCGCCAAGTCTCCTCGTTGGGCCATAGCCTATAAATTCGCTCCCGAGCGCGAATGCACCAAACTGCAGTATGTGTCCTTTGAAGTGGGTCGCACTGGTGTCATTACCCCTGTCGCCAACCTCGACCCCGTGCTGTTGAGTGGTACCATCGTCAAGCGCGCGTCGCTCCACAATGCAGACATCATCTCACAACTCGATATCCACGAGGGGGATATGCTCTATGTGGAAAAAGGTGGCGAAATCATCCCCAAGATTGTGGGCGTTGACGAGAAACGGCGCCAGCCGGGCAGTCAGCCCATCGCTTTCGTCACCCACTGCCCGTCATGCGGAACTCAGCTGGTACGCATTGAGGGAGAAGCCGCTTGGGTGTGCCCCAACAAATGGGGCTGTGGACCGCAGATTTGCGGACGCATCGAGCATTTTGTGGGCCGCCATGCGATGGATATCGACGGCATCGGCGAGGAGGTCGCTGTCATTCTCAACAAGAGCGGATTGGTCAATGATGTGGCTGACCTCTATGACCTCACACAGGAAAAACTGGTCGCCCTCGACCGTTTCCAGGAACGCAGCGCCCAGCGCATCCTGCGCGGTGTTGAGGCAAGCCGCAGTGTGCCATTCGCCAGGGTGATTTTCGCCCTGTCAATACCTTTTGTCGGCGAGACTACCGGCAAAGTGCTGGCACGCCACACACGCAACATCGATACGTTGATGACCATGCCTGCCGAAGAACTTGCCGCGATTCCTGAAATCGGTCCCAAAATCGCCCAGTCAATTGTCGATTTCTTTGCCGAAGAGCGCAACCGTATCATTGTTGAACGACTGCGCGCCGCAGGGTTGCAGATGGCACTCACCGAAGAGGAAACCGCCAGTCAAACCGACAAACTCATGGGCAAGAAGGTGGTCATCAGCGGTGTGTTTGCCAAGCATTCCCGCGAAGAATACAAGGCTATGATTGAGCAGAACGGCGGTAAGAACGTGAGCAGCATATCAAGTGCCACCAGCTTTATTCTTGCCGGTGAGAATATGGGACCTGCCAAACTCGAGAAAGCCCGTAAGCTGGGCATTGAAATCATCAACGAAGACCACTTCCTGGACATGCTACAATAACTAGATGAGACATTTTTTCAGCATTATAATAATGATAGTGATTGGATGCTGCACGACCATGACAGCTCAAGAAGTGGAAACCTTTGTCAAAGGGCAACTGGAATGTTACCCACAGTCACGGTTGCTTGACATCTATAAATCCTGTTTCCAGGACTACATGGGCGCCGAGCATCTGGTGAATGACACGGCAAGTGTCCGCGCCTATCTTGAACAGGAAATCGCAACGTCCTCCCCTGACGGCATGATGCCATGGTATAGCGAGCCTTGTGGGATTAACGGCAATTACGTCCGTGTGAGCCTGAGGGCCGTCCATGAGGGCTTCATCACCGCCGATATGCTCCTCAACGCTTTTGTCGCCAGTGCCAATGTAGAGCGGCCCAGTATTGGGCAGTGGGCTGGACGATGGCTTGACATCGTCACTGTCATCGACGGTATGGGCCTGGACTTGCCTCATTATCAGGAAGACAAAGAATTCATTGATGGGGTGCTTAGCCAAGGCAAATATGCCATCAGCCACTCTCGCGATTACCGTGAAGCATATTCACCGCACTACCGCATCATCAGCCACGATATCTTTGAGCGTGACATCCAGCCGCGACTGCCCAAACCTTAAGCCTGTCAAAGAGTATAGCATAAAAAAGCGCGTCCTGAGGAAACCATTATCATGGTTCTCAGGACGCCCGGTTAACTGCTCCCCTCAAGGGAGCTACCATCTATTACCGGCTCATCAAATCTATTAAAACGCTTATAGCTTTCGTCTCCTAGCGGTGTTCATTATCGCGGTATGGCAGAATTCTTCCATAGATAGTAATCGATGGTCCGCCATTAATCTGTGCCACAGCACGATTACTATTACCGAACAGAGTGATGCTCACATCGGCATTAACTGACTTGCCAACAAGTTCATACTGCATGAAAACTTCACCATCGTCCTTATACTTGATAGAGCTGTTTCGCACAGTCCCTTTTCCAGTCCATCCGCCGAGTCCGTTTGGACCAGACGCGCTTGTGTTAAATGCAACCTGGATGATGCCGTCTTTGTTCTGGACAAGAATAAAATTAGAGTTGCTGTTGATATCGTAACGGCGATATCCGCTGAAACCGACCTGAATATTATCGGCAAGCAGGACGAAATAGCCACGCCTCATCGAATTGGCGGCTTTAGCGTAGGCTATTTGATCCTCGTGGGCACGCAAGAGCTTCTCGCGCTCCTTAATCTGTTCCTTTGTCTCAGTCACTGGTTCAGCCGGAGTAATCACTTCAAGCTTGATATTGTCATCGGTGGCAATATCTATTTCATCAGGCGTCTGTGCCGTTGCGCAAAGCACTGACGTTACCATTGCTGCTGTTAATAATAATATCCTTTTCATATCTGTCAAGAGGTTTTAATGAACATTGTTTGTCATTTAGACCATTATCGCCGAAAAATGTTTAATTTTGCACATCAAAAAAAAAACGATTGCAATGGAACGGAAAACGACAATGAAGCTCGGATCACGATTGCTGATCCTGTTTGGACTGATTGGTATTGGCCTAATCATCGGTTCGGTAGCCGGTGTGATGGTTTTGCCTCTCGGCATGCTGGGCATGATTACGGCGCAAGACATATTTGCATTTATCGTTCCTGCAATCGTTGCCATGGCCATCTTCTACCGCAAGCCACTACATGCCATGGGATTTGACAAAGCCCCAGGTTGGTTAGCGCTAATCATCGTGTTGGTGGTTTACTGCGTATCATTGCCTGGCATGAACTGGCTAGTGAAAATCAATGAGGAAATGTCACTGCCCTCATGGATGAGCGGTATCGAGCAGATAATGCGTACAGCCGAGGACAGAGCAGCCGCAGTAACCAAACAACTGCTGGACATCCACACCGTGGGACGGCTGCTGGCCGTCACATTGGTCGTCGGATTCATGGCTGGCCTGAGCGAGGAGATGCTGTTCCGCGGAGCGATGTTACGCACGATGCAAGACAGCCATTTGAACAAACACGCTGTGGTTTGGCTCGTGGCCTTTATCTTCAGTGCCATCCACTTCCAGTTTTACGGCTTTCTCCCAAGGTTGATATTAGGAGCATGGCTTGGCTATCTGCTGGTGTGGACACGCAGTCTGTGGGTTCCCATCATCGCCCACACCCTCAACAACAGCACTGTTGTGGTTATGAGTTACCTGGCCAACAAAGGCGTTGTTGCCGAGAATTTCGGTGACAATTTGGGAATCCCCGCCGATGGCGCTTTCCCGTGGCTGGCTATCGCAAGCATCATCGCCACCATAGCCATTGCCGTGTGGGTTCATATCCACTACACTCGCAAGACATCGCTCCCCCACCCCTGTGATTAGGTCATTTTTTAATGAAAATGACTAATAAAAAGATTGTTTATCACAAAAAAATGTTACCTTTGTAGTTTAGAGCAAAATGCTCGGATGGTCGTTTATAGCATAATCTAATATAAAAGCCTGATTAGAAGAATCTTAGAATACAAATCAATTAAATACTATCATATTATGATTAAGAAATTTATCCTTATTGTGTGCGGGTCATTTGTCGGAGCATTTCTGGCATTCCTGATTTTCATGTTCGTGGGTATGATCATGAGTTTCGCTATAATGGGCTCAATGGGAGCAAGCACCAAGAAGTCAACTGTAGATTCTAAACACTCCATCTTGAAGCTTGACCTCAGCAACTCCATCAGCGAACGTGAAGGGGTTGAGTCACTCGACATGATGTCATTTATTCAGAATCAGGGTATGCCGCCCACGAGTACAGGACTGAACTGCTTGCTTGAGGCCATTAAAGAAGCTGCCACCAATGACAAGATTGATGGCATTTACATCGAGTGTAATGGCGTGAGTGCAGCCCCTGCTACCCTCGAAGCCGTTCGCAAAGCTCTCAAGGAGTTTAAAAAAAGCGGCAAGTGGATTGCAGCCTACGGATACGAGGGCATCAACCAAGCCGACTACTATCTTGCCAGCGTTGCCGACAGCATTTACCTGAATCCTGTTGGCGCCGTTGACCTGCACGGTATGGGAAGTGTTACACCCTACATGAAGAAAATGCTTGACAAGGTGGGTGTAGAGATGCAGATTGTCCGCGTCGGTTCATTCAAGAGTGCTGTTGAGCCCTATATGCTCGAAGACATGAGTGACGCCAACCGTCTGCAGCAAGAGCACTATCTGGGTTCGCTGTGGAAAGAGATGCGTGACGCCATGGCTGCCGACCGCAAATTGACGTCCGACGCACTGAACTCATTGTGTGACAGCGTCGTCTTGACTTTCGACACCAAGGACCTCATTAAGAACAAGCTGGTTGACAAACTGGTTTACAGCAATGATATGGATAAAATCCTGATGGCCCGTACTGACGCCAAAAAGCCCGAAGACCTGAAATTCGTCAGCCCCGATGACCTGGTGACCTCTCTTGAGGACCCGGCCGTTGGCGACCACATTGCAGTGGTTTATGCCGTTGGCGAAATCTTCAGCACTTCGGGAGAAGACAGCGAGAGCATCAATGGCCAGGAATTGTCTGAAACCATCCTTAAGCTCAAGGACGACGATAATGTCAAGGGTATGGTCCTGAGGGTGAACTCTCCAGGTGGCAGTGCTTTTGCCAGCGAACAGATTTGGAAAGCCATCCAGGATTTCAAGGCTTCGGGCAAACCAGTTGCCGTTTCGATGGGTGACTATGCCGCTTCGGGTGGTTACTACATCTCATGTAACGCCGACCGCATCTTTGCCGAGCGCACGACGATTACCGGCTCGATTGGTATCTTCGGTATGATTCCTTCTGTCAACGAGCTAGTCGAGAACAAGCTGGGTGTCCACATGGCATCGGTAAAGACCAACGAGAATGCCGACATGGGCGCCCTTGGCAAGAAACTCACACCCACACAGATGGCAGCGCTCCAGAACATGGTGAACCAGGGTTACGAACTGTTCACCAAGCGTTGTGCCGACGGCCGCCATGTAACCCAGGACTCCATCAAGAAAATCGCCGAAGGTCGTGTGTGGGATGCCATTACCGCCAAGCAGATTGGACTGGTTGACGAATTCGGCGGCATCAAGGAAGCCGTGGCATGGGTAGCCAAGAAAGCCAACATGGGTGACGACTATGAAACCCAAAACTATCCCGAAATCAAGGATCCCTTCATGGCGATGCTCGAAAAATACATGTCGACAAGCTATGAGGCACGTCTGGAGCGTGAAATGGGTCCGCTGTATGAATGGCACAAACAACTTCAGCGCATCCTGGGCCGCGACCGCATCCTGTGTCTGATGCCTGAAACCGAGGTGAGTTTTTAATGAACCAACTGTAATGATGAGCCTTTAGCTAAAAGCTAACCGCTGACTGCTGAAAGCTAAATATGAACATTGACTTTTCAAAGATACTAAATAAAGAACACCGTAAATCCATTGTCGACGCCGTGCTAACGCCGTTCTCGTGGATTTACGGTGCCGGTGTATGGTTACGCAACACGGCATTCGACATGAACCTCCTTCATGAGCAGGAGTATAAAGTGCCCGTAGTCTCGGTAGGCAACATCACCGTGGGTGGCACCGGCAAGACGCCTCATGTCGAGTACATCATCGAGGCCCTCTACCGCCGTTACCACATCGCTGTGCTCAGCCGTGGCTACAAACGCAAAACCAAGGGGTTCATTCTTGCCAGCAACAACATGACTCCACGTGACATCGGCGACGAGCCTTACCAGATTTACAGCAAGTTCAGTAGTCTGATTACGCTAGCCGTGTGTGAAAACCGCCGCAAGGGTATCCGTCAACTGTTGAAAATCGACCCCGACATCAACCTCATCCTGCTTGACGATGGCTTCCAGCACCGCTATGTGAAGCCCAAAGTGAACATTCTGTTGATGGACTACAACCGCCCCATCAACGAGGACAAGCTCATGCCTCGTGGCGCACTGCGCGAGCCCGCTTCGAGCGTTTCACGCAGCGACATTGTCGTGGTGACAAAATGCCCCTCCAACATCAATGCGATGGACATCAGGATTATCAAGAAGAACCTGAGCCTGTTCAAATACCAGCAGCTCTTCTTCAGCAATATCCGATATGCAGATCCAGTGCCTGTATTTCCTATACAGTCACCCCAGCTCACATCATTACAGTGGCTCCACGACGATGATGCAGTACTGTGCATTACCGGCATTGCCACCCCCAAGCCACTGGTGCGCTACCTTCGCCAGTATACGACCAATATTAAGGTGATACACTTTGATGACCACCACGAATTCACCCGCAGGGACTTCAGCGGCATTTTCAAGGTCGTCAAGGAAATGGCAGGAAAACGCAAGTTCATTATCACGACCGAGAAAGATGCCGTGCGCATCATGAACAACCCCTATTTCCCGCCCACCAAGCGTAACAGCATCTACTACATACCTATGCGGGTGGGATTTCTTGAATCAGAGGGTGGCAACAGCTTTGTTGAAGAACTGATCAGTTTGATTGACAAGCAAAAAGAGGAAAACAACCTGACAACAATTAACGACAATCAATAAATCATAAGGATTAGTTATGGCAAAAGAAACCAACTTGCTGGATATGATTAAAGAAACCAGCGAATTCATTCGTCAACGCGTCAACGGCAAGCTGCCCAAGACTGCCATTATTCTGGGTACAGGACTGGGCGCTGTGGTGGACCACATCAATATCGAAGTTGAAATACCTTACGGTGAAGTGCCCAATTTCCCAGTGTCGACAGTACAAGGGCACAAGGGCCGCCTCATCTTCGGCACCCTGGGCAACAAGTACATCATGGCCATGCAGGGCCGTTTCCACTACTACGAGGGCTACACGATGCAGCAGGTGACCTTCCCCATCCGCGTGATGAAGGCCATCGGCATCAAGACCGTCTTCGTGTCCAATGCATCGGGTGGCATGAATCCCCAATTCAAGGTAGGCGACCTCATGATTATCACCGACCACATCAACGTGTTCCCTGAGCACCCCTTGCACGGCAAGAACATCGACGAACTGGGTCCGCGTTTCCCTGCCATGGTCGATGCCTATAGTCCGCGCCTCATCCAGATGGCCCGCGACATCGCCAAGGAGAAAAACATCCGCCTGATGGAAGGCGTGTATGTGGGCACACAGGGTCCCACGTTCGAGACGCCTGCCGAGTACCGCTACTTCTGGCGCATCGGCGGTGATGCTGTGGGAATGAGCACCGTTCCCGAGGTCATCGTGGCTCGTCACAGTGACATTGAGGTGTTCGGCATCTCTATTATCACCGACTTGGGTGTGGAAGGCGCTGTTGAAGAGGCTTCCCACGAGGAAGTGCAAAAGGCTGCAGCAGCAGCACAGCCCATCATGGCGATGCTCGTCAGGGAGATGATCAACCGCTTCGACGAGCTGTAAAACGGCTGTTGCTTTCAACCTTTAGCAATGACAAGGAACCAAAAACCAGAAACTAAAGAATGAAAGAGACTGAAATATCGACTTTGGGCGAGTTTGGGCTGATTGAGCACCTCACTCGCTCTTTTCCTGTGCGCAACAAATCGACGCTCAGGGGCGTGGGCGATGACTGTGCCGTTATCAACTACGGCGAGGACCGAGAGACGCTAGTCACCACCGACCTGCTGCTTGAAGGTATCCATTTCGACCTGACCTATGTGCCGTTGATGCATCTGGGCTACAAAGCCATTGTTGTGAACCTTAGCGACGTTTATGCCATGAACGGGACTCCGCGCCAAGTGACAGTGTCGCTAGGCATCAGCAAGCGTTTCACCCTGGAACACATCGAGCAACTGTACGAGGGCATGCGCATTGCCTGTGAACACTATGGCGTGGACCTAGTGGGCGGCGATACGAGCGCATCGGTGACGGGACTCATCATCAGCGTGACATGCTTGGGCGAAGCAGCTAAAGATGACATCGTTTACCGCACCGGAGCAAAGGAGACCGACCTCATCTGCGTGAGCGGCAACCTGGGAGCTGCCTATATGGGCCTGCAACTGCTGGAACGTGAGCGCCGTGTGAGTGCCGAGATGAAAGACAAGGACTTTGAACCGGACTTCTCAGGCAAGGAATACATCATTGAGCGCCAGTTGAAGCCCGAAGCCCGATATGACGTTATCGAGGAACTGCGGGAACTGGGCATCCGCCCCACGGCGATGATGGATGTGAGCGACGGCCTGTCGAGCGAACTGCTGCACATCTGTAAAGACTCGGGCGTGGGCTGCCGCGTGTATGAAGACCGCATTCCCATCGACTACCAGACGGCTCTCATGGCCGAGGAACTGAACATGAATCTCGTCACGGCAGCCATGAACGGCGGCGAGGACTACGAGTTGCTGTTCACCGTTCCCCTAGCCGACCACGAAAAAGTGGCACGCATGAAAACGGCCCGCCTCATCGGCCATATCACCAAATCAGACCTGGGCGCCTACATGGTCACCCGTGACAATCAAGAGCTGGAAATCCGCGCCCAAGGGTGGAATGCCTTCAATCCTGAAACTCCCAAGAAATAAATACATTTCACTCACATTAAACTCAAATTGCACGAAATGATGGATGTCTTTCGTGCAATTTGCTTTATTTGGTTACCAGTGTCCAAAAACCGGTTTCGGAATGTAATTTTTACATAGGAAATCGTGTTATTTCGGTGATTAATCCACTATTTTTGCTAATTTGTGTTAAATATGGTCATTTTTTTGATGAAAAATTAGGTTTTAAAAAACAAACGGCATTAAATTTGCAATGGTTTTCATGGTATTAGTTTTTAAGATTGAGGATTAACGAGTGTCGTGAGACAAGTAGTTTTCCAAAAATGTTTAAGGTTTATGTTAATGGTATTAGAAGGTTAATTAGTTAAAAACAAGTCCTTGACGCTGAGTCAAGGACTTGCTTTTTTCAGGCATCTTACCTGGTCATGTGATAAGATGTCATCGCCTAATATCAATCGCGATGCCTTTGGGCACTACCGTGCAGATCAATCCTCGTCGGGAGCTTCATCGATGAGCTCGAGGAACTCTTCAAGCTTAGGCGTGATAATAATCTGTGTGCGGCGGTTGCGCTGCTTGCCCACAGCCGTGCTGTTGGAAGCCAAGGGATTGTATTCACCGCGGCCACCAGCGGTCAGGCGCTTGGGGTTAACACCGTAGTTGTTTTGCAGGGCTTGAACTACCGATGATGCACGCAGGCAAGAGAGGTCCCAGTTGTTACGGATGTTCTCGCGGCGGATGGGCACATCGTCGGTATTACCCTCGATAAGCACGTCGTAGTCCTCGTAGTCGTTGATAATCTTTGCAATCTTAGAGAGCGTTTCGGCAGCTCGGTCGTTAATCTCATAGGAGCCGCTCTTATAGAGCATATTGTCTGCCAGCGAGATATAGACCACGCCTTTCAGCACCTGGACATCGACATCCTTGAGTTCCTCCTTGGAGAGCGAACGGGTCAACTTATTGGTGAGCGCCATGTTGAGAGAATCGCTCTTGGACTTCAAGTCGGTCAAGTGACGGATGTACTGGTTGCTCTCGTTGATTTGATCCACGAGTTTTTCAATCGAGATATTGCTCTGACTGGAATTGACAAGGCTCTTGTCAAGTGACTGTTGCAGGCGTTCATAGGCTGCCTTAGACTCAGCAAGCTGTTCCTCCAACGAGGAGACACGCACATTGGCGGCGGCCAACTGTTCTTTAGCCTCCTGATAGTTAATGTTCATCTCCTTATAGGATTCGAGCATTCCCAGGTTGCGCTGCCTGCACTCTTCCAAGTCCTTCTTGCTGGCACAGCTGCTCACGAGCAGGAGACCCACCAGCAGGGTCATCATCAAAAAAAGCTTTTTCATAATCTATTGTCATTAATGATGTTTAGTCCTAATGCTATTCTTGTCATCTTTATTAGACGTAGAAAATGCCAAAATGTTGTATTCGTTTATATGATTTAACCAAAAACGATGAAAACTCACACTTTTTTGCACTTCACCAAGCACAATTCATGCCAATGTCACAGCTCTGACGTAAAAATGTGTTCTTTTAGACGAGAAAATCGATTTTAAATGTAATTATAGCCCAAAAAATAATTAACTTTGCAGATTAAATATTTATAATGAATGGAAGCTCGCGAGAAAAAACAGTTGCTGCTAGACTCAAGGTACCTGCGCATGACGCAGATTTGGGCCGAAAACTCTTATTGCCGCCGTCGTCAGGTAGGCGCATTGCTAGTCAAGGACAAAATGATTATCAGCGACGGATACAACGGTACACCGTCAGGGTTTGAAAATGTGTGCGAGGAAGACGCCGACCACTCAAAGCCCTATGTCCTGCATGCCGAAGCCAATGCCATCACCAAGGTGGCACGCAGCAACAACAGCAGTGACGGAGCGACGCTGTATGTCACCACCTCACCCTGCATGGAGTGCAGCAAACTCATCATCCAGGCCGGCATCCGTCGCGTCGTGTTCGGTGAGTACTACCGCATGCACGACGGCGTGGATCTGTTGTGCCGTGCCGGCATCGAGGTGGTCCACCTGTGGCAACACGGAGATGATTATGAACTTGTTGAAATCACCAATCTCAACAGCGAGAGCCATTATCAGGAAGTAGCTGAGGAATTGGTTAAAAGTTAAAGTCAGGAATTAAAAGTTTGTAAATTCTATTAATCGATGAAGCAGAAGTCCACACGTCAACCCATCTGGTTACCCCTCGCCATAGCTTTGGCGGTGGTGGTGGGCATCTTTATCGGCAGCCGTTTTACCGTCAACAAACCCGTTGCCGAGAACGACCGTAAACTCAATGCCATCCTTAACCTGATTGCTCAGGACTATGTAGATACCACCAATCTCAAGGACCTCATCGAGATGAGCATCCCCGAGATATTGAGCAATCTGGACCCGCACACCAGTTATTTCAGTGTAGAAGACCTGAAAGCAGCTACCGATGACCTGAACGGCTCATTCAGCGGCATCGGCATCTCGTTTGTGATGGTGAATGACACCATTGGCGTCGTCGAGGTCATCCCTGGCGGCCCCAGTGAGAAAGTAGGCATCATGGCGGGCGATAAAATCGTCATGATTGACGACTCGGTAGCCACTGGCCCCAAAATGAGCAACGGTGAAGTGATGAAACGCCTGCGTGGCGATAAGGGCAGTAAAGTCAAGCTGGGCATCAAACGCCAGAATACCAGCAAAATGCTAACTTTCACCGTGACACGTGGCGACATTCCTGTCAACACCGTGGACGCTTACTACATGATAGACAAGAACACGGGCTATATCAAGATTAACCAATTCGGACGACATACCTACGACGAATTCATCACCGCCATGGCCACCCTTCAAGAAGAAGGCGCCAAGCGATATATGATTGACCTGAGAGGTAACGGAGGCGGTTTCATGGAGATGGCAGTGCTCATGGTCAACGAGTTCTTGCCTGCCGACCAGCCTATCGTGTTCACCAAGGGACGCTACAAACGCGATGACAGCGAGGTGTGGAGCGATGGCAACGGTTCATTCCAGGATGCCGAGGTGGCTGTGCTCATCGACGAGTTCAGCGCCAGTGCCAGTGAAATTTTTGCTGGAGCCCTGCAAGACAATGACCGAGGCTTGATTGTGGGCTGCCGTTCATTTGGCAAGGGACTGGTACAGAAAGAGTTTGTACTGCCTGACAGCAGTGCCATCCGCTTGACCACGGCGCGTTACTACACACCTAGCGGCCGTTGCATCCAGAAGGATTACAAGGAGGGAATGCTCAACTACGAGAAGGAACTCATCGACCGCTACACCCATGGTGAGCTTTATAGCCGCGACAGCATGAAAGTGGACAAGAGCCAGGTATTCACCACGCTGCACGGCCGCACTGTGTATGGCGGCGGTGGCATCGTTCCCGACATCTTTGTAGCCCGCGATACCAGCGGTATCTCCAGCTACTATATCGAGGTCGCCAACGCCGGTCTGCTGCAGCGTTATGCCTTTAACTACTGCAACAACCACCGTGACGCCCTCAACAAGATGGAAGATTACAACCAGTTCCTGAGAACTGCGCCCAGTGATGAAGCCCTCACCAAGGACTTTGCCGAATATGCTGCCGCTAACGGCATAGCTCCCCGCTGGTATTACATTAACCTGTCACAGAATGTGATAGTAACCAACCTCAAGGCGCTGATAGCCCGTGACACGTTCGGCAATCAGGCATTCTATCCCATCCTCAACAGCAACGACAAGACGGTCCAGGCTGCCCTCAAGGCCTTAAACAAGCACAAAGCGGCCTTTCCTATCACCGACTGAGTAACCTAACGACTGGCAACAATGAGAAGGAATCTGCCCATCTGGCTTACAGTCGCCATCGCTTTGATTGCGTTTGCGGCAGGTTTTCTCATTGACCGCTATGGCATGAATGCCACATCTAGATTTGATAGCGACGATCCCAAGGTTAAAGCGATTCTCGACCTCATCGCTCAGGAATATGTAGACACGGTAAACATCGACGACCTCATGGAAAGGAGTATTCCTTCAATCTTGAGAGGACTCGACCCCCACACCAGTTACTTTGACACCCATAATTCTAAAATAACTCGAAATCATCCCGATGGGGTCATTCCTGACATCGGCGTTGTCCTCATCGTCTTCAACGACACAATCCACGTTGAATGCATTGTTCCCGCTGGCCCAAGCGATATCGCCGGCATCCTGCCGGGTGACTGTATCGTGAAGATTGACGGGCAACCTACCGCCAACCTCAAGCAAACCTCAGGTGAAATCTTCAAACTCTTGAGTGGACCTAATGGCAGCAAAGTCACGTTGAGCGTGCAGCGCCATGGCTATCCCAAAGTCCTTGATTTCACAGTAACGCGCAACAAGATTATAAAGAAAACCCTTGATTCCTACTACTTGCTTGACAAGAACACGGGATATATCAAGGTCAACCAGTTTGAACGCAACACTTATAAAGAATTTGTGCAGGCTTTAACCCAACTGCAAGACCAAGGCGCCAAACACGTCATGATTGACCTAAGAGGCAATGGTGGAGGCTATATGGAAATTGCGATGCTCATGGCCAACGAATTCTTGCCAGCAGGACAACCAATAGTCACCACACGCGGCAGGCGCAAGCAGTACAATCACCCATACAAGAGTGACGGAAAAGGGAAATTCCAGAATGTCGAACTTGCAGTCCTCATCGACGAGTACAGCGCCAGCGCCAGTGAGATTTTTGCAGGTGCTCTCCAGGATAATGACCGTGCTCTCATCGTGGGCCGTCGCTCCTTTGGCAAAGGCTTGGTGCAGAACGACTTCATCCTTCCTGACAGCAGTATTCTCCGACTTGCTGTAGCACGCTACTACACCCCAAGCGGCCGCTGCATCCAAAAGAATTACAAGTATCAGGAAACCCGCTACTATGATGATGAACTGCTGGAACGCCTTAAGCACGGCGAACTCTACAACAGAGACAGCCTCAGGATTGACAAGAGCCAGGTATTTACTACGCTGCACGGCCGAACAGTCTATGGCGGTGGCGGCATCATCCCCGACATCTTTGTTGCTCGCGACACAGCAGGAATCACCAATTACTACATTGATGTTGAAAACGCAGGTCTGCTACAGCGTTTTGCCTTTACCTATTGTGAGAAAAACCGTGCGACTCTTGAGCAAATGAGCGACTACAAGCAATTCTTGCGTACGACGCCGATTGATAATGACATCGTCAAGGAATTTGCCGAATTTGCCGCAGCCAACGGCATAGCTCCGCGATGGTTCTACATCAATCAGTCCCGTAATCTGATATTGACCAAGATTAAGGCAATTATCGCCCACGACATCTTTGGACCTGAGGGCTATTCCTTCATAGTAAATCGCAACGATAACACTGTTCAGACGGCCCTCAAGGCATTGAACAGGCATAAAGCCGCGTTCCCAATCACTGTTACTGAATGAGCATTACTTCTAAATGCAGAGGACGAGGCAGATGTTATCTGTCCCGTCCTCATCAAATTTCTAGAACCCCAAAAATGAGGGGCATAAAGTTCACTGTTTCTTCTTTCGAATGGTGACCGACCCGTTGCGGAAGTTGTACTTGTCACCACGCGGAGTGAGGAAATCGATGCGTTTGCGCAGACGCGGACCCATCTTGTCCTTCACCACCCATTCGCCATTGATGGCGGGAGTGGACTCACTCTCCACAATAATCACGTCGCCCATTTTGAATCCATGTTGCTTGAACATGTCATGCGAGAGAGCGACCCATCGAATCTGATAGTTTTTCAACTTATCATAATTGATTCGGTCTCCGCTTGCTGTTACCCATCCAGCACCACCCTGTCCCGGGTGATATTTGGTGGCATGCAGTTTAAAATCCTGCCCCACGGCAGACACAGCAATCACAACAGCAAGCGCTAAAAAAAATCGTCTTAGCATAAGTTGTTAGTAATTGGTTCGTCATTGCAAAAGTATAAAAAACATTTGAACTGACCAAATTTTCAACTCATAAAATGCCGTGAAACAGGGGCGTAAATGTCGTGGAAGTCCCACGAACAGGGAGATTGGAGCGATTTGCCACAAGTCCGGCTTTTTACCGTTCAACTTGGGAAAATTTTGCGATTTTTACAAAATTCACACTCTAAAAGCGCAAAGACGACTTCAAAAATAAACGATGAAAATCCCTATCAAAAAGAGTAGTCGAGGATATTCGGATTGAAATGAATGTCGCGGTTATTGAACAGGCTATCCATAGCCCCGTCGGCGACAAGCTGCTGGGTGGTGCCTGTGAGCACCTGGCGGTCGGTGGTAATAAGCCACAACTCATCGGCAAGGAGCAGTGACTGGGAGATATCATGACTGGAGAGTAACACGGCTTTTCCACGGTCATGAGCAAGAGTCTGCAGCAGTCGCATGGTCTCGATGCGGCTAGCCACATCGAGAAACGCAGTGGGCTCGTCAAGGATGATAATCGGAGTCTCTTGTGCCAAGGCTTTGGCGATCATCGCCTTTTGGCGTTCACCATCGCTGAGCGATGCGACATAGGAATCTGCCTTGCCGATAATGCCTGCATCAACCATTGCCTGACGCACAATTCTGCGGTCGTCTTCATCCATTCTACCCAGGAAGCCGGTGTGGGGCTGGCGTCCCAAACCCACCAGTTCGGTCACAGTCAAGGCACCCGCCTGGATACGCTCGGTGGAAACTAGGCCTATGAGACGTGAACGGTCTTTCTGACTCATGGATGAGATGTCCTTGCCATCGACCTTGATTTGGCCTGCCATAGCGGGTGCATCACAAGTGAGCGTACGCAACAGCGTTGATTTTCCTGCACCATTCTGACCAAGCAAAGCCACAAGTTTTCCTCTTTCAAGGGCCAGATTCAAACCCTCAAGCAAAATCACCTGCTCACTGCCATTGCGATAGCCCACCGCAAGGTCATGTGTAGAAAATATAGTGTTCTCGTTTTTCATCAGTTAAAATATTGGATACGACGACGGTTCAAAATAATATAGAGAATGATGGGCACGCCAATGATGGGCGTGATGGCATTGATGGGAATAATGCCATGTGGATTGTTCACACTTACTAAAGCACACAGCAGAGCAATATCGGCTCCAGCAAGGATGGTAGCAGGTATCAAACGGCTATGGTTGCTCGTGCCCAGGGACAAGCGTGCAATGTGCGGCACCGCCAGTCCAATAAAGCCGATGGGACCGCAAAACGCGGTAACTACTGCCGTGAGCACACCGGTAATGAGCAAAAGAACATTGCGCGAGCGCGTCACGTTTACGCCCAAGTTGCGGGCATAACGTGAGCCCAGCAGCATGGCATTCAACGGCTTGACCATCAGCGCAGAAGCGATTAGAGCCAAAACAATGATACCCGCAAAGACCGGCATCTGCGCCACACTCACGCCCGAGAAATTGCCAAACCCCCAAGCCACATAGTTGTGAACGCCTTCCTCGGTCGCCACCGAATTGAGTAACTGAACGACGCTCGATGTGAGGTAGCTCACAAGGATACCGATAATGAGCAGCATCGTATTGCTGCGCACAATCGCCGAGAAAGCGATGAGGACCACCAGCACCGCACCTGCACCCAACAAAGCCCCCACAAGGATAGCCATATAGCTGCCCATATTCTCGCCCAGCAGTCCGCCCAGCGAACCACCCAAAGCCAGAATAACAATGGCGACACCAAGCCCTGCACCCGATGAGACGCCCAAGATAGAGGGGCCTGCCAGCGGGTTGTTAAAAGTCGTCTGCAACAGCAGACCCGAGATAGAAAGTGCCGCTCCAGCCAATGCAGCTGTCGCAATCATGGGGATGCGGGACTGCAGTATGATGATATCCCACGCCTTGTTGCCACTACCCTTTCCCGAGAGGATGTCAACAATCCTGTCCACAGGGATGTCCACTGAGCCGAAGGCAAGACAGGCCAGTGCGAGCAGCACCAGCACCAACGTCAGTGCAATCACAGTTATGACATAGCGGCAATGGTTCATTATCAAATCTTTATTCTATATGGTGATACATCTGAGGCTCTATATCGGAAAACAGTTCAGGGTGCATGATTGCTGCGAACTCGCGCAACAACACTTCGGGATGGAACGGGATGCGGTCAAAAAAGTGTGTTTTGTCGGTGTCACACACATAGACACGCTTGTTCTGGAACGCAGCCATCTCTTTGTTCAAGTCATAAGCGCCCTGCAAATCCTTGAGTGAATTGATATTGGTCCACTTGATGAACCAAAAATCGGCATTCTGAGCAACAGCAAGCACCTGGTTGAAATCCAACGCCAGCGACCCTGTATTCTTGTCATCTGCCCAGCAATAATTGCCGCCGGCATCAGCCAGAATGCGCGCCATATAGCTCTTGCCACCAGGAACATTCCACACCCCGCTAATGACCATCTCGGTCACCACAGTAGGACGGTTGCTGGCTGCAGCCGCCTTTTCCTTCATGTCGTTATATGCCTTGACGACAGCGCTGTAGAGGCTGTCGGCCTCGTCACGTTTGCCGACTAATTCGCCATAAAACTTCACCCACTCGGCACGGCCCAACGGGTCATATTCCAAATAGTCAGCACACTCGATAATAGGAATATCCAAACTGGCAATCTGGCCATAGCTGGCATCCTGATAAGGTGACAACAAAATGGCATCGGGCTGCATCTCAATGACTTTCTCAACAGTGGGATTCATCGAATTGCCGCAAT
Source organism: uncultured Bacteroidales bacterium (assembly GCA_902800715.1). Classification (GTDB taxonomy): domain Bacteria; phylum Bacteroidota; class Bacteroidia; order Bacteroidales; family Muribaculaceae; genus Sodaliphilus. Next base: position 57,836 of record CADCFN010000002.1, on the reverse strand, counting down.
CAGCAATCTTGCCAGCAGCCACTCCTGTCGTAATCACCGAATCGGTGAAATACTGCTTATCCACAACACCGCGCACAGCATCGATTGCTCCCAGTTCATCCAGCAGGCTAGTGTGCACCGAGGAATAAACCAGTGCATTGCTGATGGGTGTACGCACTATAGTACCTTCAGGTAAATCTTTGGGCAGTTCTGACTCACGGGGCACCAGCACATAGCGATGTAATACCCCACCCTTCCACGGGTCCCCAACTGTTACCAAGGTATAATCCGGAGTGCGCTGTATGGATAACAATTTGGCGGCGGTAATTACCGAATCCTGTAAATCAAGCTGATTGCCAGCACCATGACCGCTCCTGAAGCAAGAGGTCAGTAACAGGCATATAGCGAAAAGTAATGTGAAATGATATCGTTTGATTACCATGATGAAACGGTCAATAGGTTAACGGGGCGATTCTCCTTCAACAAGGTCCAATATGTATGGCCTCATCTCATCATTTGTCACCCGTTTTACATACTCAATGAAATAATCCTCTATTATCATAGGAGACTTGTAATCCCTCATACTCTCATAACGCTTGAGCAAGTCGGGATAGTCAGCAAGCAGTTCCATGAGAACCTTAGACGTCACCTTGCTCACCTTGCGCTTCTTAAAATCAATATAGAAATAGAATACCTTGTACTCGGCTTCCCAAGGATAGGAATATAAGACATAAGCTAACTTTTCGTTGAAATAAAGCGGCACAAAACTCTTAAGCATCTTGGCATCACCCTTGAATTCACGCTGCAGATACTTGCTATTGATAACCCAGATGCTGTCATTCAATGAGGCAGCAAGGTGATCCTTGATATATACGAGTTTTTGCTTCTCATCTTTAGTAGCAAATGTCGTTTCATAAGGCGACTCGTTAGTAATAATAGGTCTCTTGACTGTATCAGCAGGATTCAGCTCAAAAATCTGTGACCACGAGTCATAGAAATAGACATTATCAAAATAAGTGACGCACTCGTCAAAAGCCATCGCCTGAAACGAGACCATAGCTAAGACAAATGCCACTATATGTTGTATCCACCACTTCATGATTCATCAAGATTTAAGCAATTCAATAAAAAGGACATTCTTTGGTGAATTTCATTCCACGAGGTCAAGAATATAGGGCCGCAAGACGTCATCGGTAGCGCGCTCGATATAATTGAAGAAAAATTCTTCGACCATATAGCGTTTCTTATAATCCTTCATGCCCTCAAATCGCATTTGCAAGTCGTGGTAATCCTCCAGCAACTCGCTCAAGTAACGGTAAGTCACTTTTCTCACACGATTGTTTTTGAAATCAATATAGTAATAATCAATGGGAAAAGTGATTTCATCGTCATGGGCGAAGAGTATCTCCTTAATGCTCGGGTCACCAAGACTAGTAATATATGCTACTTTTTCGTTATAGTATAATGGCACTAAATTTTCAAATGAATAGGCATCGCACTCAAACTCACTTTTGAGATAACTACTGTTGGCATACCAAAGCCCGTCATAGGATACAGCGATAAAGCCACTCTTTTGAAGCACATCAACAGCCTTGTCGTCATCAGTTAGGATTCTTATTGAGAACGGCGTTTCGGCTTCAATATAAGGGTTTACCAAGAAAACTTCAGGAGTCAAATCAAACACCTGCTGCCATGACTTATAGAAGAAGACCGTGTCATTCCTAGTATGTGTTTTGGTAGCAGCATGTAACGAGCAAGATGTCGCCAAGACCACCATCATCAGAAAATATCTTAAACTGGTTTTCATATCAATATCATTAAAATGTTTTGAGTAATTGATAGAGTTTGCGTGTGGGCAGGCCCATCACGTTATAGAAATCTCCATTGATACCCGAGATGCCGATGTTGCCAATCCATTCCTGGATACCGTATGCTCCGGCTTTGTCGAGCGGGCGGTAATGCTTGATGTAGTAGGCTATCTCATCGTCGGTGAGGTCGGCAAAATGGACAATGCTTGTGTCAGCAAAAGACTCGCTTCGGCCAACTGTGGTGACACACACGCCACTGATAACGCGATGGGCACGTCCCGAAAGGGCTCGTAGCATGCGGTGTGCATCAGCTTCGCCTTCAGGCTTGCCGAGGACGGTTTCATCGAGCACCACAACGGTATCGGCGGTAATCAGCAGTTCATTGTCTTTGAGTGGATGTCCCTCGGCCTTGACTCGGGCTAGATAGACAGGTATTTCCTCAATGGGCAGACTGGCAGGATAGGTCTCGTCGATGCCCTTGACGGTCTCGACACGGAATGTCACGCCCATGTCATTGAGCAGCTCGCGACGACGAGGCGAGTTGCTGCCCAGTACTACATCATATTTTTCCAGATTATTGAGCATTGTCATCAATCGGATTACGGTTCATAATGGAATCTGAAATCAAGCGGTAGATATCGCGTTTGTCATCATCGAGCATCGCCAAGTGGCTGTCAATGACCTGTGTGTCGTGACGAACAGCCGGCCCGGTCTGGGATTGAGCGGGTTTCAAGTGCTCAAGTTTTTCGACTGTTGTGCGGATGAGCGGCTTCATTGCGTCAAAGGGCAAGCCGGCACTGGTCAGCACCTCGTCGGCTAGAGTCCACATGTGGTTAGCGAAGTTGCAGGAAAAGACAGCTGCGACATGCAGCTGACGGCGCTGTTCGCTATCTGCCTCTACCACATGACGTGAGAGCAATTCGCCCAATTCGCGCACATTTTCCAAGACATCGTCATTACGGGCCTCAATGAAAAAATGAACATCGTCGAGGGGAACTACCATCTGACGGGAGAACGACTGCATGGGATAGAGAACGCCATAGCGAGAACGGTGTCCCTCGAATAAGTCCATCGGTTTGCTGCCCGAAGTGTGTACCCATAGGGCGCCGTTATCAGCCGTAGCACGAACGACATCGGCAATGGCATCGTCACGCACCGCGATGATATAGGCATCGGCATCAGGCACCAATGACTGCAAATCATTGGTAGCGTTTTTACAACCAATTGCATCGGCTAATGCCTGGGCATGAGCAAGTTGGCGGCTATATATTTGAGCCACGTCACAACACGATGCCAATCCATGAGCCAGACTGGTTGCCACGTTTCCCGATCCTATGATCACTACTCGTTTCATTTCCCAATGCAGAGATTCATTCTTATGACTCAAAAAAGCCAAGAAAGTTTATCTACAACTCGGCTTCTTTAAGTTTCTCGGCATTCTCGGCAACAATCAGGTGGTCGATGCAGTCCTGGATATCACCGTCCATAAAAGCCGGCAGGTTGTAGATGGTATAACCGATGCGATGGTCGGTGATGCGTCCCTGCGGATAGTTGTAGGTGCGGATTTTAGCCGAGCGGTCACCAGTGGAAACCAGAGTCTTGCGGCGCGAGGCAATATCATCCATATACTTCTGGTGCTCATGGTCATAGATGAAGGTGCGCAGGCGTGCCAAAGCCCTCTCTTTGTTCTTGGGTTGGTCACGGGTCTCGGTACACTCGATGAGGATTTCCTGCTGCTCACCCGTGTTGGGATTGGTCCACATGTAACGCAGACGAACACCACTGTTCACCTTGTTCACATTCTGTCCACCTGCGCCGCCACTACGGAAGGTGTCCCACTTGATTTCACCCTCGTTGATGTGCACGTCAAACGGCTCGGCTTCGGGCAGCACTGCCACACTGGCAGCACTGGTATGTACACGGCCCTGAGTCTCGGTGACGGGCACACGCTGCACGCGGTGAACACCCGATTCATATTTCAAAGTGCCATAGGCGTTATCGCCAGTGATACTGAATACCACTTCCTTGAAGCCGCCAACGGCACCCTCGCTGCAACTCGACATCTGCACGTTCCAACCCTTGGTCTCACAATAGCGGGTATACATGCGTGCCAGGTCTCCAGCAAACAAGGCAGCCTCGTCGCCACCCGTGCCGCCACGAATCTCGAGCACGACATTCTTGCTGTCCTCGGGATCCTCGGGGATGAGCAGGAGCTTGATTTCTTCCTCCAATTTGGGGATAGCGGCCTGATTGGCGTCAATCTCCTCGCGCGCCATAGCCCTCAAGTCCTCATCGGTCTCGGCGTCTAGCACGGCCTTTGCCTGCTCAATATCCTCCAACATCTTACGGTAACGGTGGGTGGCATTGAGTAGTGTTTCAAGGCTCTTATATTCCTTGGTCAACTTGACATATCGTTTCTGGTCGGCAATGACATTGGGGTCTGTAATGAGTGTGCCGATTTCTTCAAATCGGGCATCGAGACCATCCAAGCGTTGCAATAAAGTGTTTTCTGCCATAATATCGTTCAATTCTAGGCACAAAGGTAGTATAAAGTTGTCAGTTTTCGGTTGACAGTTTTCAGTTTTTTATGATTACCGCTTCATCCTCTCGGGGTGGCGGTTGATATATTCCTGGATGCGGTTGGCGAATTTCTGGTCCTTTTTGTTGTTAGGATCGGGAGTGTATTCCATATATTCGGGAATATCCTTGCCCAGGTCGGTCACGAGATGCGCATTCACAGGCGAGACGACAACAATCAGCGAGTCGTAGAGCGCATGGGTGTTGGCATCGTATGTCGCCATCGCCAAGGTATCGCCACTGGTGCTCACCGTCTGGTAATAGCGGCTGGAGATGCCGAACTTGTCAAAGCGGTCGTCAAAATGGATGCGATAATTCTTGGGAGAACAATGGCTTACGGTGTAAACAGGCACGGCCGGAGCACCGTTCTTATAGAAGCCTCCTATCATGCGGGCATAGGCATGTTCGTGGCCCTGCAAAACGAGGTCGACACCATACTGATGCACCAGGTCGTCAAACATCCAGCGCTGAATCAGGTTATTGTTCTTTTTCTTGATGGAATAGAGCGGATGATGCAGGACAAGTATCTTCCATTTCGCTTTGCTTTGTTCAAGTTGCGTTTTCAGCCACTGGCGCTGTGTCCACAAGTAGAAAAACTCACGGTTGCTGTCGAGCACAAAAAACTGCACATCACCATAGTTCAAGGTATAGACCATGTTGTCGTCCACCTTTGAGTCCAGGAAATAGGAGAAAACAAGCGGAAAACGGCGTTCCAAGCGACGGGGAACACCCTTGAAATAATCGTGGTTGCCCGTGACATTGAGAATCGGAATCGACTGGCCGATGCTGTCAAGATCACGGAAGGTCTCGGCCCAATACTGGTTGGCGGGGCGCTCGGTCAAGTCGCCGCCGCACACGAGGAACTCTACCTCGGGATGATGTGCCCATGCCTCCATCAGCAATCGGTTGGCAATACCGCCTATGGTATCTTGCACATCGCCAACAAAGAGAAACGAGAAACGGTCGCGGTTTGGAGCATAAGTGCAGAAGTCAAACCACGGGGATGGTGTTTCGCCCGTAACAGCGCGATAACGGTAATGCCTATCGGGTTTCAACTGGCGCAGACGAGCCACATAATAGGCAGCCTTGCCCTTGCGCGAGGCAAACACCTCACCCTGAGCCTCGATGCGAGCAGTATCGCTGTCCTCAAGGCACACCAATTCCAAAGAAGAAGGCTGCAGCACAGTATCACACTGCCAACTGACGTTGCGAGACATCTCGTCCTCGTCACCAAAGGTAAGCAGGACATGTCCTGGCGTATGGAGAGGCGCAACAGCCACTTCCTCGGGATTATAGAACCACACGTGCCACCTTGTTGCAACCCAAACTGTCAATGCCAACAGGAGCAACAAGACTGCTAAGGTCTTGATTTTTCTTTTACTGAATTTCATAATGAGTGCAAAGTTAGGGAAAGTCCCTAAGAGACGCAAGATTTTGTGTCTCTACAAAGCGAAACTGATGACTTTTTACTAATTTTGTGCCGTGAAACGACGTTTTTCAATATCAGATATACCGCTCATTGCCGCGCTGTGGGACCTAGTGGTGGCTTATATCGCCTACACTCTGTGCCGTGGCGTTTTTCTGATTCTCAACTGGTCACTGTATGCTGGTACGCTGACGTGGGGGCACGGCATGAAATTGTTCGGTGCCGGACTGCTATTTGACACCCCTGCCATTCTCTATACCAACGCCATCATCCTGGTGATGTTCCTGTTGCCTCTACATTGGAAAGAACATCCCGTGTATTACCGTGTGGCACGTTGGATTTATACCATCGTAAACAGCATTGCCGTGTATATGAACCTGATGGACTGTGTCTATTTTCCGTTCACAGGCAAGCGCACTACGACATCGGTGTTTGCCGAGTTCAGCAACGAGAGCACAGGCGAAATGCTGAAAATCTTCGGCGGGCAGTTCTTGAGCCACTGGTATCTGGTGCTGCTGGCAGCTTTGGTCACCTGGGCGTTCTGGAAGTTGTTCCGACCTATTCCGAAATCGGTTGAGCGCCCAAGCCACAAGCCACGATACTACACAATCCAGGTCATCTCGCTTTTTGTGACTATTCCCCTGTGTATCGCTGCCATTCGCGGCGGCGTCACCAAGTCAACACGCCCCATCACCATCAGTAATGCCAATCAGTATGTCAACCGTCCAGCCGAGACGGGAATCGTGCTGAACACGCCGTTCTCCATTTTCAGGACACTGAAGAAGACGCCTTTTGTCGTTCCTGACTATATGAGCGACGAGGAGGCTACGGCTATCTATACCCCACTCCATCAGCCCAATGACAGTGCTGCTTTCACTCCCCGCAATGTCGTGGTGCTTATTTTGGAGAGCTTCAGCAAGCAACACATCGGCTTCTATAACAAGACCTTAAGGAACGGCACCTATCACGGTTTCACGCCATTTTTGGACTCGCTCATCACTGATGGGGCGATGACCTACCGCTATTCCTATGCCAACGGTCGCAAGAGCATCGAGGGTATGCCTTCTGTATTGTCGTCGCTGCCCAACTTCGTAGAACCGCTGTTCCTCACCCCTGCCTCGCTCAATGTCATGTCGGGCTTGGCACGGGAATTGGGTGATAATAAGGGTTACACTACTGCTTTCTTCCACGGGGCACAGAACAGTTCAATGGGATTTCACGCCTTTGCTCGCGCTACGGGATTCCAACGCTACTATGGTCGCGAGGAGTACAATGCCGACCCTAACTTCCATGGTGACGACGATTTTGACGGCACATGGGCCATCTGGGATGAGGAGTTTTTCCAGTTCTATGCCCAGCAGATGAACACAATGAAAGAGCCGTTCATGACCGCCCTTTTCAGTGCGTCGTCACACGACCCGTTTGTCGTTCCTGAGAAATACAAAGGACGTTTCCCGCAAGGAGAGAGTCCCCTGCAGGAGTGCATCGCTTATACCGACTACGCCTTGAAGCGTTTCTTTGAAGAAGCGAGCAAGCAACCGTGGTTCAAGAACACGCTGTTTGTCATCACTGCCGACCATGTGAGCCAACAGATTGACCCCTTCTATTGCACGACCCTGGGTAACTATTGTGTACCCATCATCCTCTATGCTCCAGGTGACCCGTCATTGCATGGTTATGACGAGCAACAGGTGGTGGAACAGATTGACATCATGCCCACGGTACTCGGTTATCTGCACTATGACAAACCCTATATCGCCTTCGGGCGCGATATGATAAGCGGTCAAGCTAACGACGGTTTTGCCCTGCACTGGTTACCCGAGTCCAGCAGCTATGAATACGTCTGGGGGGACTATGCCCTGCAATTTGACGGAAAGGAAGTTACTTCGGCTTACGCCTTCCGCACCGATTCCACGTTCGCCCACAATGTGTTAGGCAAGATACCACCCGCGACACGCAATCGCATGGAGCGCCACATGAAGTCAGTCATCCAGCAATACATGCAGCGCATGACCACCGACCAACTGGTGATTAAGGATTAAAAATAAGTACATTAATACCAAATTCAAGAGATATGATGTACCAGACAAGAATGAACATTATGTTGATGGTATTACCCATCATGTGCATCGCATTATTGTTGGCGGGCTGCAAAAAGTCGGTCAATATCGAGCAGCGCGTTAATGAACTGTACAATAAGATGTCGCAAGAAGAACGCATCGCCCAGTTGAAAAGCATGTACATGGACGAATTGTTCAATGAGCAAGGACAACTGGATACGATTAAATGCCGCCAATTAATTCCAAACGGCATCGGGCACTTCTCACAGTTTGCCATGCAGGCACCACGCGATCCCAACGAGCTGCGCGACCGTGTGGCCGCTGTCCAAGACTGGCTGATTCATCATACTCCCAACGGAATACCGGCACTATGCCATGAGGAAGCCCTGACGGGCATTAACACCATGGGTGCAACAATCTATCCTCAACAGATAGGACAAGCTTGCTCGTTCAACACGCAATTGGCCGAACTCAAGACCCGTCAAACTAGTACAGCCATGAGAAAAATGGGTGCTGTTCTTGCCCTCTCGCCAATGGTCGATGTTTGCCGTATTCCCAGTTTCAATCGTCTTGAGGAATCCTATGGTGAGGACGCTTATCTGTCGGCTGCGATGGGAACGGCTTTTGTCAAGGGTATGCAGCAAGGCGACCTCAAGAAAGGTGTAGGAGCTTGTACCAAGCATTATCTGGGATATGGCGGTGGTGGCGATGCCGACGAGAAGGAACTTATGGAAGAGATACTGTTACCTCATGAGGCTATCATCCGACTTGCGGGCAGCCACGTAATCATGCCGGGCTATCATGCCGTTCATGGAGTCAATTGTGTGGCTAATGCCGAGATTTTGCAGGATATCTTGCACGGTTATCTCGATTTTGATGGCATGGTGGTGAGCGATTATAGCTCTATCGATCAGATTCCAGAACTCACAGACCCCGTCCAAAAGGCCGCTTTGGCCATAAATGCGGGCAATGATGTGGACTTCCCCACCGGCAACTGCTACCAGCACTTGCAGCAAGCTATCAATCAAGGCCTTGTTAGTCCCGATACCCTTGAACGTGCTGTAAAAAACGTGTTGCGCCACAAGATGCGTGCCGGTCTGTTTGATAAGAACCCATACCTTTACAGCAAGGAGCAGATTACCCTTGATTCGCCAGAGGAGCGACAAACAGCCTATGATATTGCTACCCAGTCGGTGGTTCTACTGGAGAATAATGGCATCCTGCCGCTCAAGGACGCTAAGAACATACTCTTGACTGGTCCCAATGCCAACACCATGTGGGCCATGTGTGGCGATTACTCCTTCCCCGCCATGTCCTATTTCTGGAAACAGATGGAAAGCGGTTATGAGCATCCTCATATCGTGACTTTGCTTGAGGGTATGCAGGACCACAAGGCAGAGGGCGTGAATATCCTTTATTCACGCGGCTGCGACTGGACCGAGGAAATCGAAACCAAATATGACAAGAATGGCGACCCGCGTTCATGGGAGTACGGACTGCTGCACCGCAAGGTGGACGCAGGGGAAACTGCCGATAAGGCTGAAGCGTTGGATATGGCACAACGTAGTGATGTTATCGTGGCTGCCGTCGGCGAGAACGTGATGCTTTGTGGCGAGAATCGCGACCGTCAAGGCCTTAGATTGCCTGGTCGCCAGCAACAATTTGTCGAGGAACTGCTGGCCACAGGAAAGCCTGTCGTGCTTGTTGTGTTCGGTGGCCGCGCTCAAGTTATCTCGGACATCGCCGACCGTTGTGCTGCCGTCATTCAAGCATGGTATCCGGGTGAAGAAGGCGGTCATGCAGTGGCCGACATCCTATACGGGAAGGTCTCTCCCTCAGGTAAATTGTCTGTCAGTTATCCCAAAACAGAGGTCTATGAGCCATTGTGCTACAACTATAGCGCTGAACCCGATCCTCGCGTACAGTGGCCCTTCGGCTACGGTTTGAGCTATACCACATTTGAATACAGCGACCTGAAAATCGAAGGTGATTTCTCTACGGCCTCTCCGAGCGTCAACCTTACGTTTGTGGTTAATAACACAGGAAAAATGGCTGCAGATGAAATCACACAGGTCTATCTTTCCCCCACCAGCAGCAATCAGCCTCTTCGCCCGATTCAATTACTGGGTTTTGCCCGTGTGTCGCTCAATCCCGGCGAGAGCAAGACTGTCAAAATAAAGATTTATACCGAACAGTTCGGCTACTACAGCCACGAAGGCAAGCGCCAGTGGAATATCGCCCCAGGCTCATACATCGTGAAAGTGGGAGCTTCGTCAGCCGATATCAGGCTGCAACAAACTGTTGCCCTGAATGGCGACCCCGTCACCAAACCGCTAAGAGAGCATTACTTCTCGGAAACGATTATTGACCAATAACCATCAGATTAAGACATCATTGCGCAGGTTGTAATCATTACCGCGCCAAAAATTGCAGATCTAATAGTCAATCAGACCAGCATACAAACTCATAAAATAACAAGAAACACAATGATTTATGATTTGTGTTTCTTGTGTTTACTGTTCTAATTGCTGTTCCAATTGTTTTTATTGGAATCCTAAAATGCTGTACACCTTATTGACCATACCGAGGCGGTCGATGTCAGGACGGGTTGAGAAGAACAGGAAAATGACATCGCGCTCGGGAATCTTGCCGGCATAGATGGTGAAACCGCCGTTGTCGCCCAAGTGATAGACATGGGTGGGATGATTAGGCATGTCCTGAACGAAAAAACCGTAGCCATAGCCCGTGTGAGGCTGGTAACCGTACTCGGCATCGGCGGGAATCTGTATCCAAGGGTTGTATGCCAGACGCTTGGTGGCAGCAGTCCACACCTTGTTATCCCGCAAGGCGCGTTCCCAATTCACGAAATCGTTGATGGAACAGTATAGGGCGCCATCGGCCTTAGTGCCAAAGAAGCTCTCCTCACCATAGTCATATTCCTGCCAGGCGCCCTTGTCGTCACGCTCATAGCCGTGAGCCAAACAGGCAATGTTACGGTCGGGCTCAAAATAACGGCAAGTCGTCATTCCGGCCTTGCCAAAGACATTCTTCTGCATATAAGTCTCGAATGGAATACCCGTAGCGCGCTCAACAATCTGGTAAATGAGCTGGAACGTCGGGTTGATGTACTCGTATTGTGTACCGGGCTGGAAATTCAAGTGATTGAGCGTGCGCATATACTGCACCGAAGTAACGTCGTTGCTGTAGAGCACAAAGTTGCGGTCGTTGCGGGGGCGCGCATCGGGAATGCCCGAGGTGTGGCTCATGATGTGATGCAGGGTGATGTCCTTGAAGAAAGGTGCCTGGAATTCAGGGAAAAACTTCGACAACGGGTCGTTGAGCGATAGCACCCCCTGCTCGGCCAGCTGGAGTAATGCCACTGCCGAGAACTGCTTGGACACCGACGCGATGCAGAAATTGGTGGCAAACGTCACAGGGGCTTTGGTCACCATATCGGCCAAACCGAAGCAACGGCTGTAGAGCGTGTCATTGCCCTGCATGATCAACACGGCAGCACCAGGCTCGTAGGGGTTGTTATACACTGCACCGAAAACCTCGTCGATGCGCTTGGTCACGTCATTTTTCATGTCAACAGCATGGGCGGAGGCAAAAATAGCCATCAACGCCACAATCATTAATATGGTCTTTTTCATCATGGCCACAAAGGTAATGCTTTTCTTTGACGTCAATGGCGTACAGTCACAGAAAAATCTATTCACCATTATCTATTAACAATTCTCTAAAATATTGTATCTTTGCACCGATTTTTAAAACGATAGCAATGTTTCAAGTAAAGATAGACCCGAGGATACTGGAAGCGTGTCCTGAATGCCGCATCGGGCTCATCAGCGCGACCGTCGTCAACGAACCGACGAGCGACGAACTATGGGCAGAAATCGAAGCTACAGCCGAGGACATCAAGCAACGCTACGAGTTGTTGGAAATCAACCAGCGACCCGCTATTGCCGGTACGCGCCACCTCTATAAGTCACTGGGCAAGGATCCCAGCCGTTACCGCGTGTCGAGCGAGGCGCTGTGCCGACGCATCATCCGCGGTTTGGGCATCTATCGTCTGACCACACTCATCGATGTGGTCAACCTGGTGTCCATCAAGAGCGGCTATGCCATCAGCGGACTTGACGGCGACCGCATCGAGGGCGACACCCTCACCATGAGCGTGGGCACTGCCGATGACGTGTACAACGGCATCGGGCGCGGACTGCTCAACATCGAGGGCATGCCCGTCTATCGTGATGCCAAAGGTCCCATCGCTACCCCAACCAGCGACGAGGAACGCACCAAGTTCACCGAGCAGACCGTCACCGCTCAAATCAACATCAACGCCTTTGCCCCCGAGATGCCGCTCGAGGAGGCTGTGGAATGGATGGCATCGCTGCTCAAGAAGTATGCTCATGCCGTCAATGTAGAAACCAAAATATATGACCCAAACAATTAACACAACATAATTATGGAAGTATTACAGATTATTGAAAAAAACATCAATCAACGCTACATCGATCAGGTGGTTGAGACCCTCAAGGACGGCGGACTCATCATCTACCCTACCGACACCGTTTACGCTCTGGGCTGTGACGCACTCAACAATCAAGCCATCGAGCGCATCTGCTCCATGAAGGAGATGAAATCGGCCAAGACCAACCTGTCCATCATCTGTGACGACATCTCTCAGGTGGCACAGTTCGCCAAGTTTGACAACGCCCAGTTCAGACTGATGAAAGCCAACCTGCCTGGTCCGTTTACTTTCATCTTCCCCGCCCTGTCGAAACTGCCCAAGGCGTTTAAGGGGCGCCGCACCGTGGGCATCCGTATCCCTGACAACGAGATTGCTTTGTCCATCGTCCGCACGCTGGGTGGCCCCATCCTGACGACATCGGTGCCTGGTGATGACGAGGACTACCGTTGCGAGCCCGGATTGATGGCCGAAGCATTTGAGTCTCAAGTCGATATCGTCATCGATGCCGGTCGTGGCCAACTCATGCCCTCGACCATCGTGGACTGCACCAGTGGTGAACCGGAGATTACCCGTCAAGGCAAGGGAAAGCTGGTTAGTTAAAAGTTAATAGTTGATTTTTAATCGTTTAGAGAATGAAAAAGATATTTTTATGCCTGATAGCGCTGATGGCGCTCGTAGCCTGCAATAACAAGAGTGAAAACCAGAATGTTGAAGGCAATGAGGCTCAGCCCGAGACCGAGGCTGCTGCCGCTGTCGAGGAGAGCCAAGACGGCTGGATGAAGCAAACGACCCTCATGGCCAACAAGCCAATGGTCGTTGATTTCTATGCTACCTGGTGCCCTCCCTGCAAGGAGTTGGCGCCCGTGCTTGACCAGCTTGAGAAAAAGTACGAAGGCAAGGTTATTTTCCAGCGCATTGATGTGGACCAAAGCCCCGAATTGGCCCAGGAATTCCATATCGATGCCATTCCCATGCTGATGTTTATTACACCCAGCGGCGAGTACAAGGCCATTGTGGGTTATCAGGATGCTCCAGTGATTGATGCACATATTGTCGAGTTGCTCAATTACAGCGCCAAATAAAAAACTAGGGACCGGAGAGTAAAAACTAGGGATAAAGGACTAGAAACTAGAAACTTTTTCGTACCTTTGCGCCCGATTTTGAATTATTAGACTAGTCAATATATAACTACATCATGGAGATTACTGCACAACAACTTGCAGCGATGGTTAATGGTACGGTTGATGGTGATGCCTCGACCGTGATTAACAATTATGCAAAAATCGAGGAGGCCACGCCTGGTTGTCTGACTTTCCTCGCCAATCCGAAATACACGCATTTCATCTATACCACCCAGGCATCGGCAGTGCTGGTGCGCAAGGACTTTGTGGCCGAGCAGGAGGTCAAAACTACGCTTATCCGCGTGGACGACCCCTATAAGACGCTTGCCGACCTGCTGAACTTCGTAAACAGCCAGCGTCCCAGCAAACAAGGCATTGAAGGCCCCATCCACGTTGGTCAAGGCACTACCCTGCCCGAGGACGTGTATGTCGGTGCATTTGCTTACATTGGCGATGGTGTGACCATTGGCAAGAATGTGAAGATTTATCCTCAGGTGTATGTGGGTGACGGCGTAACGCTGGGCGATGATGTCATCCTGTATCCTGGTGTCAAGATTTATTATGGCTGCCGCATTGGCAACCGCTGCATCGTGCAGGGCGGGGCTGTCATCGGTGGCGACGGCTTCGGCTTCGCTCCCAAGGAGGATGGCACCTACGAGAAAATTTCCCAAGTGGGTATTGTCATCCTCGAAGATGATGTGGAAATTGGTGCCAACACGACCATCGACCGCGCTACCATGGGTGCCACGGTTGTCAAGAGGGGTGCCAAACTCGATAACCTCATCCAGATTGCCCACAACGTCGAGGTGGGCGAAAGCACCGTGATGGCAGCCCAGGTAGGCGTTGCCGGTTCCACCAAAATCGGCAAGTACAACATGGTCGGCGGCCAGGTGGGCTTTGCCGGACACATCACAGTGGGCGACAAGAACGGCATCGGTGCCCAAACCGGCGTTGACAACAGCATCGGCAGCAACGGCAAGTGGCTGGGAGCCCCCGTACAGCCCGCGATGGAATTTGCTCGCCAAGTGGTTTACCTGAAACGTATTGGCGAGATGTACAGCGACATCAAGGACCTGAAAAAGAAAATCAACAATTGAATCCACTAAAGGCTCACAGCTGATAGCTTACAGCTTACAAAATAATGAAACAGACGACACTGAAGAACGCCTTTACCGTGAGCGGCAAAGGATTGCACACGGGCCAAATGTCAACGGTGACATTCAAGCCTGCCGAAGTGAATACAGGCTATGTGTTCAAGCGCATTGACATGGAGGGCCAGCCCACCATCCAGGCACTTGCCGAACACGTTATCGAGACCACCCGTGGCACCGTTATCGCCAGCAAGAGCAACAAGGAAGCCCGCGTGAGCACTATCGAGCATGCGATGGCAGCCCTGTATGCTGCAGGTATCGACAACTGCCTCATCGAGGTGAATTGCGGCGAGGTACCCATCCTTGACGGCAGCGCCATCAAGTGGTGTGAGGAAATCGAAAAAGCCGGCATCGTCGAGCAGGAGGCCGAAAAGGAATACTATGTGGTGAAGCAGCGCATTAAGGTCGTTGACAAAGAGAGCGGCTCATCACTCATTGTCTTGCCCGATGATGATTTCTCCATCGACTGCATGATTGAGTTTGATTCACCCGTGCTGGGCAACCAGTTTGCTTCGCTGACCGACATCCGTCAGTTCAAGAGCCAGATTGCTGCCAGCCGCACCTTCGTCTTTGTGCGTGAAGTACAGCCTCTCATCCAGCTCAATCTCATCAAGGGCGGTGACCTTGACAACGCTATTGTCATCTATGACTCGCCCATGAAACAGGAAGACCTGGACCACATGGCCGACGTGATGAATGTGCCCCACAAACCCGCCAACGAACTGGGCTACCTCAACAACAAGCCCCTAGCGTTCAAGAACGAGCCAGCCCGCCACAAACTGCTTGACGTGATGGGTGACTTGGCACTGATTGGCCGCCCGTTGAAGGGCCGCATCGTCGCTACCCGTCCGGGCCACACCATCAACACCCAGTTGTCCAAGAAAATCCGCCAGGAGTTGCGTTACCAGAATGTTCAGGCTCCCATCTATGACCCGAACAAGGAACCGCTCTACGACATCAACCAGATACGCAAGATGTTGCCTCATCGCTATCCCATGCTCCTGATTGACAAAATCATCGAAAAGGGCAAGAAACACGTTGTGGGCATCAAGAACGTAACGGTCAACGAGCCATTCTTCCAGGGACACTTCCCTGACGAGCCGGTCATGCCAGGCGTGCTGCAAGTCGAGGCGATGGCTCAAGTGGGTGGCATCCTGGTGCTGAGCAGCGTGGATGAACCCGAGAAATACTCAACCTATTTCCTCAAGATTGACAATGTGAAATTCCGCAACAAGGTTGTGCCTGGTGACACCCTCATTTTCCACCTGTCGCTGATGACACCCATCCGCCGTGGCACTGCCGTGATGAAGGGATACGCATTTGTGGGCGAGAAAATCGTTACCGAGGCCGAATTCATGGCGCAAATCGTTAAGAACAAAGAATAACTGAGTTTTACAGTTTTCTGATTCGGTTGAAAGCGGATGCCGCAAACGACCGAAAACTGACAACTGACAACTGACAACCGACAACTGAAAACTGAAAACTGACAACTGAAAACTGAAAACTAAAAAATATGGATATCCATCAGTTTGCCGTCGTTCACCCTGACGCTAAAATTGGGGAAAACGTGAAAATCGGTCCGTTTGTGACCATCGATGCCAATGTCGAGATTGGTGACGGCACCATCATCGATAGCGGAGCCGTAGTGCGCAGTGGTGCGCGCATCGGCAAGAACTGCCATATACATGCCAATGCTGTGGTTGGCGATGTGCCTCAAGACCTGAAATTCCAGGGAGAAGATACCGTGGCCATCATCGGCGACAACACGGTCATCCGTGAGTTTGTCACCATTCACCGCGGTACCGCTTCCAAGGGCAAGACCGTTGTGGGCAACAACTGCCTAATCATGGCCTACTGCCATGTGGCACACGATTGCGTGGTCGGTGACCATGTCATCATGTCCAACTCTGCTCAGCTGGCTGGCGAAGTGGTAGCCGGTGACTGGGCCATCATCGGTGGCGGCGCTCTCGTTCACCAGTTCACCCAGATTGGTTGCCACGTGATGATTCAGGGTGGCGCCTTGGTTAACAAAGACATCCCACCCTATTGCATGGCGGCTCGCTACCCCATCGCCTATGAGGGCGTGAACAAGGTGGGCCTGCACCGCCGCGGCTACACCAGCGAGCAGATTGATGCCATTGCCGACGTTTACCGCACCATCTACGACTCGGGTCTCAATATCACCCAGTCACTAGAAGAGGCCGTCAAACTGCCCGCCAGCCCTGAACGCGACATCATCATCGACTTCGTACGCGCCAGCAAACGCGGCATCGTCCGCAAGCCCTGATTTTCATCAGACTACCAGGACAACACATAAAATACAACTTGGACAACATTACTTCACTAATTGTTGCCCAAGTTGCTTTTTTATTACCGTAGATGTCCAGACAGCCCTTATTGTGCGGACTCGATGGCTTGGAGCTTGTCGGCCTCGCCCAGTTTGTAGTATATGTCGCGCAACGCGTTCACCAGGTCGGGGTTGTTGGGATTGATAGCATAGGATTTCTCCAGAAATGGCAGCGCCTCACGGTACATGGGATTGACCAGAGCGGCGAGTTTCTTGCCATATAAGCGGCTGTTCTGCCTGGTCTCCTGTGCCTTATTGTAGAAGTAGCGTCCCACGTTGAACAGTCCCAACGCATTGCTGTCGTTGAGCTCGATGCAACGCTGGTAATAAGGGAATGCCTCATAAATATCCTCCTTGCTCTCGACCACGAGTCCCTTGAGGTTGAGCAACTCATCATCGTTGGGGTTAGCCGCCATAGCGTCGTCAAGCAGGTCGTTAGCACCAGAGAAGTCCTCACGAGCCAGATAACTATTAATCAGGATACGGATGTACTGCGGGTCACTGGTTCCGAACTTGATAAACGCTTCCCAAGCCAGTTTCACTACATCCTGCTCCATGCCCATATCGTTGAGGCAGACCAATGCATAATCGTAGGCTTCTTTGCGGTCATAGCCTGTGTTGCGTGCAACCTCGAACAGCCGCACAGCATCGAGCGTATCAGCCTTCTGCCAAGCGGCAATGCCCTGATAGTAGCGCACCTCGCCCACCAGGCTGTCAGGTTTGCTCCAGCGGGGGTCATCGGACCGGGCTGCCAATTGGCAGTAGGCCTCCCAAGCCTGGTATGCCCCATTCCAGTCCTTCACATTATACAATTCACTGCCCACTAGGCGGAAATCGTCATGATGGTCCAGCATGCGGTTAGCGATGTCCTTGCTGTATTTGGTCCTCACCTTGGGACGCTTGGATTTCTTGTCAATGATTTTTTCGCCCTTATTGTCGAGGATATAGACGGTATCCAACTTGAGCGCTATCAGGCTGTAATCGTAGCCATCCAGCAAAGCGTGGCCCATCAGCTTGGCATCGATTTTCTTGCCCACACGGCGGTTGTCCATGTATTTGTCATAGAGTTCGATTTTGATGCGGTTGGCAAGGGCCCAGGTCTCGGCACGGTTACGCGTCTCGTCGTTGGCCAATGCCGGTTCCAGCTTCTTGAAAGCCTTGTTATAACTGTCAACCGTCATGGTCAAGCCACTGATGTCTTTCTTGACCTCGGCAATGTTGGCTCGCTGTGCATGCGCGTTCAACGCCAGCATCACGAATGCTGAAAATATAATGGTTATTCTTTTCACAATGATATCTCCAATAAAACGCTGCAAAAATAGTTCATTTTGATTTCCCCTGCAAGCGAAAGTGTCATGACCTGAAGCCGAGAGGCTCAAAAAGCGAGCGGCAAAGCCTTGCTTCACCGCCCGCGACAATTAAAATATACAGTTATGATTACTTCACACCCATGATTTCAAACTTGTAGAGGATGTCATCGAGAACACTCTTAGCCTTTGTATCATCGGGATTCAGTTCCATAGCCTTCCTCAAATAAGGAATAGCCTCGTCGTAGATGGGTTTCAGCTTGGGAACCAGTTCCTTGTTGGTGGCATTGGGATTATCATCGATAATCTTCTGAGCCTGCAGGTAGAGGCAACGTCCCACGTTGAGCTGAGCATCAGCATAGTTGGGATCCACCTCAACAGCCTTGCGATACAGGGGCAGAGCAGCGTCAACACCATCCTTCAACTCAACGATGAAGCCCTTGATGTCATGCAGGATACCATTGTTGGGGTCACCCTTGAGGGCATTGGCAATAAAGTTATTGGCCTTGTCATACTCGTTGCTGTCAATCATGCTCTGAACCAGATTGGCCAATGCTGAAGTCTGGAATTCAACGACATTATCTTGGGTGTAACCCAGATTGCGAGCTATGGTGAAGTTGTTGTAAGCCTCTTCAAACTGCTTCACCTGATACTGGGAGTAAGCCTGGAAAAAACGTACCTGGGCTATCGTGCTGTCGGCAGCAGCAACACCGTTCTTGATGGCAAAGTCAGACGATGCGATGTCAGCAAAGTTGCCAAAAGCATCAGCTGCATTCTCCCAATCACTGTTCTGCAAGTAAATGTTACCGGCATTGGCAATGTCACCCATGTGTGAGGTGAGCGCACCGATGATTTCCTTGCTGTACTTGGCCTTGATTTTCTTGCTGCCGTCCTTGTTAAGCTTGGGGTTACCATTCTTGTCAACCTCGGGAACGCTGTCCAAGGGGAGAGCAGTCATGTAGAACTGATAGGCAGCATTGAGGCATTCGTTCATCATGTTGTCATCAACGGCTTGACCCAACAGTTTCACTTTATACATCTCATCAAAGAGACCAAAAGCAGCTTTACCTGCAGTATACCAAGTGAGCACATCTCCAGCACTCTCAGGATTGGTGAATGCAGGCTCGATAGCCTGAAGCACTTCAGCATAGGCTTGAGGGTTGCCAGTGCCAGCCTTCTTAGCGAGGTCCTTCACGAGGCTCATCTGAGCCGATGCGCCGAACGCCATCATGATGGCTGCGGCGAAAAGAATCATCTTTTTCATTTTTATTAACAAATTAATCTAGTTTATAATGTTTATTCGTTCTCGTTTTGTTGTTCATCGTTTGCGTCCTCTGAGACCTCTGTGTTGTCGGTGTTCTCAGAAATTTCGGGAGTCTCGGGGACCTCGTTGAAAGCGTCGCGTACGCTTTCCTCGTCGGTTGTCTCGGGCTCGGTATCCACCTTGCAAACGCTTGCTATCTCGTCGTTCTTCTTCTCAAGGTTGATGAGCCTTACGCCCTGAGTTGCACGTCCCACGACACGCAGTGAACTAACCCGTAGCCTGATGGCGATGCCGCTCTTGTTGATGATGACAAGGTCGTTATCGTCGTTCACATTCTTAATTGCAATTAGTTTGCCAGTCTTGGGGGTAATGTTAATTGTTTTAACACCTTTACCGCCACGGTTGGTCACGCGGTAGTCCTCAAGGGCACTGCGCTTGCCCATACCCTGCTCTGAAACGACGAGCACGTCGTCGCGGGTGCCGGCACGCATGCAAATCATACCGATGACCTCATCGCCCTCGCTCAATGCCATACCCTTGACACCAGTTGCGGTGCGTCCCATGGCACGAACCTTGGTCTCGGGGAAGCGGATGGCGTAACCCTTGCTGTTGGCAAGGATAACCTCGCTGTTGCCCTCGGTGAGGATGGCGCCCACGA
Organism: uncultured Bacteroidales bacterium; assembly: GCA_902800715.1. Taxonomy (GTDB): domain Bacteria; phylum Bacteroidota; class Bacteroidia; order Bacteroidales; family Muribaculaceae; genus Sodaliphilus. The sequence continues at coordinate 37,664 of CADCFN010000002.1, read as the reverse complement.
GCTGATCGTCCTCAGCGATGTTGAGGGCACGAACGCCGTTGGCACGGGGACGTGAATAAGCACTCAAGCTGGTGCGCTTCACGATACCATTCTTGGTGGCAAATACGATGAAGTGTGACTGGTTATACTCGGGATCGGTGAGCGCAGTGGCACGAACAAAGGCCATGATGCGGTTCTCGGCATCCAGGTTAAGCAGGTTCTGGATAGCACGTCCCTTGCTGTTCTTGGTACCCTCGGGAATCTCAAACACACGCAGCCAGAAGCAGCGTCCCGTAGCGGTGAAGAACAGCATGTAATTATGGTTGGTGGCTTCATAGACATACTCGATGAAGTCCTCATCGCGTGTGTCGCTGCCCTTGGCACCCACACCGCCGCGTGCCTGGGCACGGTACTCCTTGAGCGGGGTGCGCTTGATATAACCGAAGTGGGAGATGGTGATAATCATGGGATCGTCGCTGTAGAAGTCCTCAGCATTCATCTCCTCGCTCGAATAAACAATCTGTGTTCGGCGCTCGTCGCCGAATTTTGCCTTGACTTCAAGCAATTCCTCCTCGATGACCTTACGGCACTCGGCTGGATCGTCGAGGATAGCCTGCAGGTGCTCGATGGTCTTGCGCACCTCGGCCAACTCGTTGTGCAACTTCTCCTGCTCCAAGCCAGTGAGCTGACGCAGACGCATCTCAACGATGGCACGGGCCTGAATCTCGGTGAGGCTGAATCGCTCGCACAGGCGCTGGATGGCGTGCTCGGTCGAGTCGCTGCTCTTGATGATGGCGATGACCTCGTCGATGTTGTCGCTGGCGATAATCAGTCCTTCCAGGATGTGGGCACGCTCCTTGGCCTTCTTGAGGTCGAACTGGGTGCGGCGGATAACCACCTCGTGGCGGTGCTCCAGGAAGTAGTGCAACAGTTGCTTGAGGTTGAGCAACATGGGTCGGCCGTTGACCAGACACACGTTGTTCACGCTAAACGAAGACTGCAGTTCAGTCATCTTGTAAAGCTTGTTGAGCAGCACATTGGGGTTGAAATCCTTCTTCACGTCAATGACGATGCGCATACCGTGACGGTCGCTCTCGTCGTTGATGTCGGCAATACCCTCAATTTTCTTCTCCTCGACAAGGCGGGCAATATTCTCGATGAGGTCCTTCTTGTTGACATTATAAGGAATCTCGTTGACCACGATGCGTTCATGGTTATGCTCGGTCTCAATCTCGGCCTTGGCACGCACAACAATGCGACCGCGACCGGTCTCGAAAGCATCCCTTACACCCTGGTAGCCGTAAATGATGCCGCCAGTGGGGAAGTCGGGAGCCTTGATGTAGTTCATCAGGTCGCTCACCTCCATCTCGGGATCCTCGAGCAAAGCCAGACAGCCGTCGATGCACTCGCCCAGGTTGTGGGGTGCCATGTTGGTTGCCATGCCGACGGCGATACCGGTAGCACCGTTCACCAGCAGGTTAGGAATGCGGGTGGGCAGCACCGAAGGCTCCTCAAGCGTGTTATCAAAGTTGGGCACAAAGTCCACGGTATCCTTGTCCATGTCTTCCATCATGCTCTCGCCCATCTTGTCGAGACGCACCTCGGTGTAACGCATAGCAGCAGGGCTGTCGCCGTCGACCGAGCCGAAGTTACCCTGGCCGTCAACCAGCGGATAACGCATTGCCCATTCCTGGGCCAGACGCACCATGGCAAAGTAAACCGAAGAATCGCCGTGAGGGTGGTACTTACCAAGCACATCACCCACGATACGTGCCGATTTCTTGTAGGGGGCATTGGAATAGTTGCGCAACTTGTCCATGCCGTAGAGTACCCTGCGGTGCACCGGCTTGAAGCCGTCGCGCACATCGGGTAGCGCACGCGAAACGATAACCGACATCGAATAATCGATGTAACTGGTCTTCATTTCGTTCTCAATGTTGATCTCTAGAATTCGATCGTTGTCCATTTGTATTTTTACGTTTTAAATCTTTTCCGGGCACCGCACCGCAGGCAAAACTCCGCCCCAGGCTAGCACGCGTGCCACGATATTAGGTTTAACCTACAAATTTACGCATAATTTTTCAAACGGCAAGTTGTTTTGCGCCACTTTTTGACTGAAATGAAGATAAAATGTTTAATTGGCATGTGTTTTTTCTACAAACGGTCTTTTCTGTCCCATTTATTGAGTAATTTTGCCCTAGATTTAGACACATTTGGAGTCATGTTAGACTTTGCCGCTATAGACTTTGAGACCGCCAACAACGAGCGCACCAGCGTGTGTTCGGTAGGTGTGGTCGTGGTGCGCAACGGTGAAATCACTGATACTTTTTACTCCCTTATCCAGCCCGAACCCAATTACTACAGTTACTGGTGCCAGCGTGTACACGGGCTGGGCCACAAAGACACCGACGACGCCCCGGTTTTCCCTCGCGTGTGGGCACAGATTGAACCGCTCATTCAGGGTTTGCCGTTGATTGCCCACAACAAAAGCTTTGACGAGAGCTGCCTGAAAGCCGTATTCCGCTGCTACCAGATGGATTATCCCGACTACGAGTTCCTCTGCACCTGTCAAGCCGCCAGGCGCCTGCTCAAGCAGTTGCCCAACCACAAGCTCGATACCGTCGCCACCTATCTGGGTTACGACCTGAGCCACCACCATCATGCGCTCGCCGATGCCGAAGCGTGTGCACACATCGCCCTGCAGCTCCTCTGAACAGAATCCGACAACTGATAGAGTTATCGCATGAAAGCAGTAGAGACGCAAGGTTTTGCGTCTCTACCCAATGCGGATGCACCATGAAGGGCATTCCTTAATAGTCGATTTTCTTGACTTGAATTATTGAGTCAGGCTGGCAGTAATAGCCTGGACCTCACGGGAGAAATCCTTTTCTATCGACATGCGCTGCTCAATCTGGATGCAGGCATGAAGCACGGTAGCATGGGTGCGGTCCAACTTGGCACCGATGCTGGTCGATGACATCTGAGCCTCTTTTTTAGCCAGATACATGACCAACTGGCGGGCGTCACTGATTTCACGCTTGCGTGACTTGCCGTAAAGGACGTCGGTCGGCAGGTTATAGTAGTCGGCCACTGTCTCGGCAATGGATTCAAAGGTCACCTGCTTTTCAGCCACCTTGACGGTGTTGCCGATGACGCTGCGTGCCAAGTCAATGGTGATATCCTGTCCCAGCATCGTGGCATGTGCCAGCAGGGCTACCATGATGCCCTCAAGTTCACGCACGCTTTCGGTGACATTGTTGGCAATGAAGTCGAGCACTTCGTCGCTGATGTTCAGTCCGTCCTGAGCTGCCTTCATGGCAAGGAACTTGCGCCTCAACACAAAGTCGGGCTTCTCCAATTCCACCGTCATGCCCCACTTGAAGCGGGAAATCAGCCTGGGCTCCATACCGTCGAGATCACTCGGGCGACAATCACTGGACATCACCAATTGGCGCTGGTGCTGATGCAAGTGGTTGAAAATATGGAAGAACGTATTCTGCGTCTTCTCCTTTCCTGCCAGGAACTGGATATCGTCGAGCAAGAGGACATCAATGCTCTGGTAAAAATTAATGAAGTCGTTGACTTTCTTCTGGACAACAGCTGTCGTGTACTGACTCTCGAACACTCTCGAGGAGACATAAAGCACCCTCATGCGCGGATTATTCTCCTTGAGCTTCACGCCAATAGCCTGCAAGAGGTGGGTCTTGCCCACACCCGTTGAGCCAAAGACGAACAAGGGATTGTAGGTCTTCACCTCGGGGTGCTCGGCTATCGTCTGGCCAATGCTGAGCGCGAGCTTGTTGCTCATGCTACTGCAATAGTTCTCGAAGGTGTATCGCGGATTGAGCTGGGGGTCGATATCCTCAAGCGTATCCTCACGCTCAAAGGGGTTGGCGACACGGGGCTTGCGAATCTTGAGTTCCTGCTTGAGTTTGACACTCGAGTTGTCATCGGTCTGCTCGACGGCGCTGGCGTCATCATTAGCTACCACATTATATTTATAGGTGAGCCTGACATTCTCGCCAAAGACCATCTTCAGAGCGGCCGACAAGATATCGATGTATCGTCCCTCAATCTGTTCCACGAAGAACTGCGAGGGAACCCGAAGCGTCACACGGTTGTTTTCCTGGTCAAAGTCAACGGCAACAATGGGAGCGAACCAAACATCATATTGTTCGGCCGGGAGGTTTGCCTTGATGACGTCAAGGCAACGGTTCCACTGTTGTGCAACGTTAAACATTTTGTAATATTTTCTTAGTAATGGTTGGTTATAAATCGTGCTTTTAGCAGTACAAATTTCGGTCAATAATTTTTTATAAAAAAGTGCTCAAAAAATTTGGATATTTCATTTCAAGTGTAACAATATTGAAAAACAATGGGTTACAACATCGTTTAAATTTTTATACATTTCATAGCCTAAAATTTTTATTATCTAATTCATATTCAATCAATTAGCAACATTCCATGATTTAGCTATTTCATTTCTCAAACTCGCAAATGGCTGTTATTGCTAGGGTTTGATTTTGCAAATCCCGAAAACCATAAATTTCAAAAAAAACTCTATTTAGATTGAGTCCAAATAGAGTTTTTTATCTGTGTTCAAGAGGTCATTTTGGACCTCATTGAATGAATTAAATCAGCTAAATTCAAACGCACTAGCATGTTAGAACACTTTGATATTGATATAGCGTTTGGGATTGGCCTTAATGTCGCTCAACAGCGAGTCGAGACTGGCAATGGCATGGTTGGCGTTGTCATACAGCTCGCGGTCGTTCACAATCTTACCGAGCGACGAATTCTTGTCGTTCAGCTGTTCACTCAAGGCCTGCAGATTGGCCAACGTGGTGTTGAGCCTGGTCATCGTTTCGTCGATGGGCATCTGCTTGAGCGAGGTGGTCAGCTCGGTGATGTCACCCGAAGCGCCACTCAGGTTGCTCGTGATGCCATTGACGTTGTTCATCACACCGGGAACGCTGCGGTTCAAGTTGTTCATCAGCACAGTGAGCTGTTGTGCGCTGATTTGCAACTGACGAGTGATGGCATCGAGGCGCGTGAGCGATGCAGCAAGGGCGGGGTCAGCAGTGAGGCCGTTCACATTGCCCAGGATAGAGTCCACCTTGGGCAACATGCCGGTGACCATGGGCAGGACGTTTTCGGTCACGTGATCCATCAGGCCGGGGACATCGGTAGTGGGAATATAGCTACCCGTCTTCATGGCTGGTCCATGTCCCAGATTGAGCACAAACGATGCACCACCCATTAATCCCGTAACCATGTTCAGCGAACTGCCCTCGGGGACGGTCATCTCCTTATTCAAGGAAAGCATGACGGTAATCTTGTTCTTGGCGTAATCGTAGTTGATTTCGCGCACTTGCCCCACCTGGAAACCATTGACGGTGACAGGGGCAGCCTGGAGCAGGCCTTCGGTACTCTCCACCTCAGTATAGAAACGGTTGGCAGGAGTCAACAGGTTAATACCCTTCAGGTAGTTGATGCCCCAGTAGAGCAGTATCAATCCCACAAGTACAGTGAGCGCTATCTTAACGTTCTTGGTTAAAAACTTCATATTCTCGTTAATCTATATCAGTATTACTCGTTCTTACAAACGGCAAAATTACAAATTTGTTCTATAAGAAGCTGTCAATTTTGGCATTTTTACACAATTTTAAGAGCTTAAACGGCCTTTAAGACCATGCTTTGGGCAAAAAAACTGTTTTTAGACAAAAAAACGGCTAGAATCAGTAATTGTTACAACTTTTGTGACTATTTTTGCACAATTAACAAATTCACGCGATTATGGAATCTCCACTTGACAATAAAACCATCTATGGGCTCATCGGCTATCCCCTGGTCCACTCTTTCTCCCATGACTTCTTCAACCAGAAGTTCATCGCCGAGGACATCGATGCCGTGTACATCAACTTCGAGATTGAGGACTTGGGATTACTCATGGAACTCATCGCTGAATACCCCAAGCTGAACGGCCTGAATGTCACTGCACCCTACAAGGAGGCGGTTATCCCTTACCTCGACTCCCTCGACGACGACGCCAAGGAAATCGGAGCCGTCAACGTCATCAAGTTCATTCGCGACCCCAAGACTGACGACCTGATTGACCTGCGCGGCTTCAACAGCGATGTCGTGGGCTTTGACAAGACGCTGAAAGACATCCTCATGCCACAGATGACCAGAGCCATGGTGCTGGGGACCGGTGGCGCCGCCAAAGCTGTGCGCGCCGCACTGCAGAAGCACGGTGTCGAGACGCAGTTGGTATCGAGACGCAAGTCGGAGCAGACAGTGCTTTATGAGGAGATAACACGCGCGATGGTGGCTGAACACCTGCTGATTGTCAACGCCACTCCCCTGGGCAAATATCCCGACGATTATCTGTGCCCCGACTTCCCCTTCCGTTTTCTGACGCCCGAACACCTGTGCTACGACCTCATCTATAACCCCGAGGAGACGCTGTTCATGAAGAATGCGGCACAATACGGCGCCAAGACCAAAAACGGCATCGAGATGCTGTTGCTGCAGGCATTTGACTCCTACGATATCTGGACACGCTAGGGCCTGTAATGGCGGTATCATCCAGTCTTTCCCGAATTCCCTTACTACGTGTACTCCTGCCATTCGCGCTGGGTATAGCGGCACATGCATTATGGCACTGCTGGTGGGCTCCACTGGCGCTTATCGCCATGGCAGCAGGAGGCTACTGGCTACTCGCATCATTATCGCGAACGCCATCAGGCAGAATGCGTTGGCGAGCTTACTACACTGCCACACTGGCACTGGCAGCATTGGCACTGGGATGGCTGGCAGCCATCATCCATTGCCCGCCACAACTCACCGAACAGCAACGCACCGGCAAGATGCTTACCGGTCGCGTCACCCATCTGGAGTACACCGATTTCTCGATGCGGCTCACGATAGAACTGTTAAACCGTGATGTGCCCGCATGTAAAGTTCTGGTTTCTACACGAGGCTGCGACTATACCATGCAGGCTGGAGACGTCGTTTTATGGCAAGGTGACCTGAACGAAGTGGGCAATAGGGGCAATCCCGACGAAATGGACTACGCAGCCCATCTCCTGAACAGCGAGGGCATTCGTTACCAACAGCATCTGCCCTTGAACAAAGTCAAGAGAATCGGGCAATCCCCCACCCTTCTAACCCGCATGGCGACTGCCAGACGGTCGTTGCAACTCAAGGTGTTCAACACCAGCTTGTCACCTGAAACACAACAGTTTGTCGTCGCGGTACTGCTTGGCAACAGCAGGCTTATCGACAAGGCGACACGGCAGGAATTCTCGGCAGCAGGCGTGGCCCATGTGCTGGCATTAAGCGGTCTGCATGTTGGATTTATTGCCCTCATTATCTGGTGGCTGCTGTTTCCATTGGATTACCTTCGCCTTAAGAAACTGCGGATCCTCATCACCCTATCCGTCATCATCCTGTTTGCCGTATTCACTGGATTGTCGCCCAGCGTAGTGCGCGCAACCATCATGATTGGGCTTGTGTTTGCGTCATTGGTATTCTATCGGCGCTCGCTATCACTCAATGCGCTCGCACTGGCAGCTCTCATCATCCTTGTTTTCACGCCTTCGGCTCTGTATAGTGTGGGGTTCCAGTTGAGTTTCATCACTGTCGGCGCTGTATTGTTGTTTGCCCGCCTGCCTCAGTCTTTAGAGAGCCGTCACAAGTGGGTCAACAACCTGACTACTACGCTCATCACCTCGTTGGTGGCCATGCTGGCAACTGTCGCATTGGCAGCTCATTACTTTCACACGGTCTCGTTGATGTCAGTCATTTCCAACCTGCTGATTCTGCCGGTGTTGCCTGTATTTATGGTGCTGGGCGCATTGTTCCTGCTGGTCACGGCAGCCGGCATGCACTGGCTGCCCCTGAATGCGGCAATTGACGGTATCTACTGTTACATCCATTGGGCGACAGGTGCAGTCAATGCTATTCCAGGTTCACACATCAGCGGCGTTTATGTTAGTACATTTGGTGTCATCGCCTATTTTGTGGTCATGGCACTGGTAATCATGTGGTTATATCGACGCAATTACCGCTATCTGCTGGCATCAGGCTGCGTCCTTGTCATGATGCTGGCACACTCGCTGTGGATTGACGCTCGAACGCCCAAACAAGGGCTGATTGTCTTCAACTCCTTTGACGAGACACCGGTCATGTACTATGACAACGGTACCGGATATGTGTGGACGCCCGATAATGAAGAGCCTGATTCATCGGCTTTTGCCCGCTATTATGCGGGCTTCCTTGCCCGGCACAACATCGGCGACCTGCAATTCATCACCAATGATGACACGCTGCGGCTCGACCACGCATTTATCAAACCGCCATACGCCCATCTGATGAGTCATCGCATACTCGCCGTGGGCAGTGGCAAGTGGAAACACGCTACCACCACCCGTCGGATAGCGGTAAATGACATCATTGTCACCAAGCGCTATCACGGAACGGTCCAAAAACTGCAGGAACTTTACCAATTTGACCAGCTCATCATCTCAGGAGCCCATCATGAAAACGCCAGGCTGAAGCACGAGTGCGACAGCCTGGGCATTCATTCGGTATCTGGAGCTATCAGCTTCTAGATGAGCGACAGCACAATCTTTTTCACATCTTCACCCAATCGCTCGGCTTCCTGCATGGAGTGAGCCTCGCTGTAGATGCGGATGATGGGCTCGGTATTGCTCTTGCGCAGGTGCACCCAACCGTCGGCAAAATCAATCTTCACGCCGTCGATGGTCGTCATCTGCTCGCCCTGATAGTGCTTTTCTACCGCCTTGAGGATAGCGTCCACATCCATTCCGGGCTTGAGTTCCAGTTTGGTCTTGGCGATGCTGTACTGCGGATAGGTCTGCTTCAGCTGGCTGACGGTCTTGCCGCTCTTGGCGAGCAGCGAGAGGAACAATGCCACACCCACCAGGGCATCACGACCATAGTGGCTGGCGGGATAGATGACACCGCCATTGCCCTCACCGCCGATGACGGCACCCGTGCGGCGCATCTCGGTCGTCACATTCACCTCGCCGACTGCGGCTGCGGTATAGGTGCAGCCATGGTTGACGGTCACGTCACGCAGGGCGCGCGACGATGACAAGTTGCTCACCGTCGAGCCGGGCGTGTGTGCCAGCACATAGTCGGCAACTGCCACCAGGGTATATTCCTCGACAAAGAACTCGCCGTTTTCCATCACGATAGCCAGACGGTCCACGTCGGGGTCAACGACAAAGCCGACATCAGCCTTGCCCTGACGCATGAAATCGCTGATAGCCGTCAGATTCTCGGGAATCGGCTCGGGCGTGTGTCCGAAGTTGCCCGTGGGATCGCAGAAGAGCTTCTCGACCTTCTTCACGCCTAGGGCTTCAAGCAACTGAGGGATAGCGATACCACCAACCGAATTCACGGCATCGACAGCAACGGTGAAATCGGCCTTGCGGATAGCCTCCACGTCAACCAGGTCGAGTGCCAGCACCTGTTCGATGTGACGGCGCAGCCAGGTGTAGTTCTTCTGCTCACGGCCCAGATGGTCAACGTCGGCATAATCAAAGTCCTCGGCCTCGGCAAGACGCAGCACCTCCTTGCCCTCGGCATCGGTAAGGAACTCGCCATTGTGGTTGAGGAGCTTGAGCGCATTCCACTGCTTGGGATTGTGCGATGCCGTGATGATGATGCCACCACAGGCGTGCTCGCCCACGACAGCCAATTCGGTCGTCGGCGTGGTAGCGAGTCCTATGTTGACCACATCAAAGCCCATGCCCATGAGGGTGCCGACGACGGTGTTCAAGACCATACGGCCTGACAGACGCGCGTCGCGTCCCACAACGATGACATTGGACTTGACGGGCGAGTTGCGGCGCATGAAGGTAGCATAAGCCGAAGTGAATTTAACGATATCGAGCGGTGATAATCCATCGCCAGCCTTGCCGCCGATGGTGCCGCGGATTCCTGATATTGACTTAATGAGTGACATTATATTATTAAGAATGGTTAATTGCATTATTACTGCCATGACAGGTGTCACTGCATAGAACAAACCTGCCAACAGGCTTCTACATCAAACTGAAAAATGTGTTAGCGGCAGTTAGCAGGCAGATGCCTTAAATCTGGCTGTGGAAATAGCGCACATGGTAGAAGAACGGCAACACGTAGGAAATCTCGTTGGTGAAGCCGAACTGCGACTTGATGATGAGGTTCACCTCACACTCCACTCCCAGGAACAACAACGGATATTGCAGTCCGTAGCCCCATTGTGCCGAAGAGGGCAATGAGTAATCCTTGAAGTTGAACGAGCATGAGAGGTCATCCATCGTGTTCTCATTGCCGCTGTAAATGCGCCAGCTGCCGTCGGCATACCATGTCGAGAGGTTGTAGCGGGAATAGCGGAAGTAGATGGTCTCGCCCACCTTAGCACGGTCGTTCTTGCGGTCACCGGCCTTGAGCACCTGCATATAGACGTTGCCATCGGGGTCGACACGGTAATAGGGTGCCCATTCACCCACCAGGAAGACAGAATCCTCGGGGATGGACATCACCACATTGTGGTCGGCGAGAAAAGCATTCACCGAATTGCGCTCATCGTTCAAGCGGTCGGCATAACTCTGGTCGTTGTTGCACGCGGCCAGCAGCGTGAGGGCCAGCAGCCCCAATAAGATACTGAAATAATTCTTCATTATTGTTCTTGTGTTTGTTGTTCGGTAGTAGCGGGAAAGAGGTCGGCAAGCACTTGATGGAATACCTGCACCGCCTCGTCGATTGTGCCGGTGAAGTCGCCCCCGGCGGCGTTCTTGTGGCCGCCACCGTTAAAGTAACGGCTGCAGATGTCATTGACCGAAAACTCCCCTTGGGAACGGCATGACACCTTGATTTTATCGGGGTCCTCGCGCAGGAAAACACTCCAGTAAATGCCAGGAATCGCCAACGGCTTGTTGACCAGCGTTTCGGTGTCACCACGGTTGTAATTGAAGCGCTCCAGCTCCGACTTGTCCAGGACGATGAGCGAAGCGCCCTGCTCGGGGAAGAGCTGCATCTTCTCGTTGATGGCATAGCCCTGCAGGCGCAAGCTATCGGCGCTAAACGTGTTCATCGCCTTGTTATAGAGCGTGATGCGGTCAAAACGGCGACGCATGATGGATGCCATGACCTCATAGAACTCAGGATTATCGCAACTGTAGGCAAAGCCGCCCGTGTCGGTCAACATGCCCACATACAGGCAGCTAGCCGCCTGGCGGTCAAGGAAACGCAACAAGCCCATCTGCATGAGCACGCGGAAAACCAGCTCACACGTCGAAGACAGCTCGGGGAACGAAATCGAGACATCGAAACTGTCATCGGGATTCAAGTGATGGTCGATGAGCACACGTGGCGCCTTGAGCGGTTCAATCAACTCGGCAAGACGGTCGATTCGGTTCAGGGAGTTAAAATCCAGGCAGAAGATGAGTTGAGCGTCGTTGAACACATGACGCGCACGCATCTCATGCTTGGTCAGCACCACGATTTCACGGACTCCGGGGACGAATTCCAATGACTTGGGTGCCATATCGGGAGTGACGACAACCGCATCTTTTCCCAACCGCCGCAGCACACGGCACAGTGCGAGGGTGGAGCCCAGCGCATCGCCGTCGGGTGACTTGTGGCAGGTAATGGCAATGCGCTGCACGCCGTTGATGAGGGCGCGCAGGCGTTCAATCACCTTATCGTCAATAATCGGACTAATCATTATTTATAAACGCATTAATCGGCAAAGGTAACGCTTTTTCGCCACATCGGCCCAACATGCATCATTAATTAAAGTTAATCGCAATGCTAATGACCGAGTGATAGGCGAACGAAAACCGGGTAATGGTCTGAAGGCTGGCGGCGTGTGTATTTGCTGAAGTCAATCTGCTGCGGGGCATCATGACCTTTGAGCTTGGCAGCCGATTCGTCGTTGGGCATCCAATAGCTGTTAGTGAGCACGCCATAGGACTCGACTTCGGTGTCGGGTGAAACGAAGATGTGGTCGATGCGGCTATCGGTATAAAGTTCGGTATCAAAGGAGTTGAACGTACCGTTCTCGGCAAAGCGCAGGCGCGACGCGAGATAACTGTCCTTCAACAGTCCCGACTCGGTGAAAATGCTATAAATCTCATCCTTCTGGTCCACGTTGAAATCGCCCGTGACGATGACAGGGGCACCCTGGGCAATCTCACGGATTTTCCTGACAATGAGTTTGGCGCCCTCGCGACGGGCCACCACGCCGACGTGGTCCATGTGCAGGTTGAAGAAGTAGAAGGCTTCATCATCGGTCGCGGTCTGTCCCGCAAAGCGCCCCCAGGTGCAGACGCGCACACAAGCTGCATCCCAGCCCAGTCCCGGACGGTCGGGCGTCTCGCTGAGCCAGAAGTTGCCCTGGTCGAGCAGCCTCAAGCGGTCAGGCTTGTAGAATATAGCGGCATACTCGCCACCGGTCTTGCCGTCGTCACGTCCCACACCGATGTAGTCATAGCCGTCAAGGCCCTGAAGCATATCCAGCAGCTGCACATGCAACACCTCTTGGGTGCCGAAGATATCTGGCGACATGAAGTTCACCTGGTCACAGATGACCTGGCAGCGCTTCTGCCACACATTACCTTTAACACTGTCGCTGCTGACTTTTAACCTGATGTTATAGGAACCCACCAGCATCTGCGCCGACATCGGCACCGATACACCTATTATACACAAAATGATTAACAAAAATTTCTTCATCATGACATTCTTTTTTGATTTTGCCACAAAAGTAGCAAAAAAAAATTATCTTTGCGGTAAAACTGAAAACTAACATCTGCTATGCTCGAGAATATTCTTAACGACATCAATAGTCCTGACGTCAATGCTGTGGGGGCTATCGCCAAATTGGTGCTTAGCCTGGTGCTGGGTGCTATCATCGGTCTGGAACGGCGACGCAAGGGTCAGATTGCCGGATTGCGCACGTTTGCCCTCATCTCGATGGGTGCGACACTCACCATGCTCATCTCTATCTATATACCGCAAGTGTATATGGGCCTGAAAAACGGTGACCCCGGGCGCATAGCCGCCCAGGTGGTGAGCGGTGTGGGTTTCCTGGGTGCGGGTGCCATTATCCAGATGAAAGGCTCGGTGCGCGGTCTGACGACGGCGGCGGGCATCTGGATGGCGGCGTGCATCGGTCTGGCTGTCGGTGCCGGAATGTACGTCATCAGCATCATCGCCACCTTGCTCATCATCTTCATCCTGGTGAACATCGAGCGCATCGAGATGCGCCACAATTTCCTGTGGGAGTCCAAAATCATCCGCGTCAAGATGCATGGCATTCTTGACGACATCCAGCCCTTGCGCGACATTATCACCAAGAATGACGTCCACATCAGTGACGAGTTCATGAAATTTGACTACGTCGAGGGTTACACCGTCGTCAACTTCATGGTGCGCAGCCCGAACAAGGTGAACGTGCCTGCACTCTTCAACGAAATCAAGGTGCACGGCGACCCCATGTCCATCACCATCACCAATGAGATGAATATGTAGGGGAGTTTATAGTTTAAAGGTTAAAGGTTAAAGGTTAGAGGTTAGAGGTTAGAGGTTAAAGTTAAGAGGTCGAAATTGATTATATAACATGGAATCACTTGATATCAACAGCCTTATCAGCGACTTGGCACTCATTCTGGTGCTGGGGGCTGTAGCAACAGTATTATTCAGGATGCTGAAACAGCCTGTCGTGCTGGGCTATATCGTAGCCGGTTTTCTGGCAAGCCCACACTTTGAGCTGCTACCGTCGATTGCCATCGAGTCCAACATCGAATTCTGGGCACAAATCGGTATCATCGTGCTGTTGTTCTCGTTGGGACTTGAATTCAGTTTCAAGAAACTGATTGACGTGGGCGGGTCGGCAATCGTCACCGCCCTCATCATCGTGCTGGGCATGATGAGTTTGGGGTTTATTGTCGGTAGATTCCTGGGACTCGGGCTGGTGAACAGCATCTTCCTGGGCGGCATGATTTCCATGTCCTCGACAACCATCATCCTTAAAGCGTTGACCGACCTGAACATGCGGCAGCGCCGGTTTGTCCCCATGACCTTTGCCGTGCTGATAGTCGAAGACCTGTTTGCCGTGGTAATGATGGTAATCCTGTCGTCCATTGCGCTGAACAACAGCGTCAAGGGCCAGGATATGGTGAGCAGCATCCTCAAACTGTCGTTCTTCCTTATCATGTGGTTCACCGTGGGCATCTTTATGATTCCGACGCTGTTCAAGCGCTTCAAGCGGTATATCAGCGACGAGCAGATGCTCATCATCTCGATGGGCCTGTGCTTCGCAATGGTGTTGTTCTCCATCATGTCGGGTTTCTCGGCTGCGTTGGGCGCCTTTGTGATGGGTTCCATTCTTGCCGGCACCATCGAGGCAGAGCGCATCGAGCGACTCATCTCGCCTGTCAAGGACCTGTTCGGAGCGGTCTTCTTCATCTCGGTGGGCATGATGGTCAACCCCACTGTGATGACACAACACTGGAGCGTTATCGCCCTGCTTGCCGTTGTCGTCATCGTGGGTATGATAGTATTTGGCACGTTCAGCATGATTGCCACGGGTCAGCCACTCAAACTGGCTATGGAGTCAGGCTTCTCGCTGACTCAAATCGGCGAGTTCTCGTTTATCATCGCCACGCTGGGCACCAGTCTTGGCGTGCTCGACAAGAGCATCTACCCCATCATTGTGGCGGTGTCGGTCATCACGACATTTACCACCCCGTTCTTCATCAAGCAGGCAGTGCCCTGCTATAATGCACTCTACAAGGTCCTGCCCAAGAGTTGGACACGTCTGTTGAACGGTTATAGCCAGAATGCCAGCGAGAGCGAGAGCAACGAGACCCGCCAGTTGTGGCGTTCTATCGTGAAGCGCTTCTTGATCAGGCTAGTCATCTATTCGGTAGTGATTATCGCCTTGATTGCACTGTGCCGCACCTACCTGATGCCCCTCATTCTCAAGTACCTGGGCACTAACGCCTGGGGCCGTCTGGCATGTGTTACTGCCACGCTAGCCATTGTCGCACCATTTATCACTTCAATCATCCTGCCCACGGTCAAGCGCAGCGAGCAGGAGCGTCTTGTCGAGTCATCAGGCTCGGTATCCTACGTTCCTCTGGTGCTCATGTCTATCCTGAGCGCAATACTCTCCACCATATATCTCACATCCATCTTGGACGGCGTCTATAGCAGTGCCGTTTCCATCATGGTCGCCATTCTTCTTGTCGTCATCGCTTTAATTCTTATTTCGACCGTACCCACCCCCTTGCGCCGCCGCGTGAGCAATATCGAGAAACGCTTCATCAACAACATCAACGAGCGAGAAAACCGACGCACAGGACGCGAGCACAACCTGGTGAGCGACCTGCAAGTGGCTTACATGACTGTGGGTCACGACTGTCCGTTTGTGGGCGACAGGCTGCGTAATCTGGACCTGCGGTCGCGCTACGGCGTGAATCTTGTCAATATCCAGCGCGGTAATAAACTGCATCCCGTTCCCACGGGCGACATGCGCATCTTCCCTGGCGACGTGCTGGGAGTTATCGGCAATGAGGAACAGATACAACGCATGCTGCCGCTGGTCGAGGCTCAGCACAACCAGGCCGAAGCGCCAAGCAACGAGGTGAAGTTCATCCACTTTGCCATCGGCGAGCGCTCTCCCCTCGTTGGCATAGCACTCGAAAACGCCAAGTTGCGTGAGGACTATGGGGCACTGCTGGTTGCCGTGCAACGCGGCGAGGATGATTACATCTCCCCCACCCCCGACTTGACCTTCGATGCCGGCGACATCCTGTGGATTGTGGGTGACCCCAAACAGATGGCCCCTCTCAAGGGCTAATCAATTACCCACTCCTTCACATGCGGAAGAAAGAAAAACAAGCCACTGTGGACTTTTTTATCCATAGTGGCTTATTTTATAGATGTTTAGGGCTAATACTTACTTGCCAGGAGCTAAAAGCAACATGTCGATGAGTGCGGTCACGTCGGCGATAGTGATTTTTGCGTCATCAACCAAGTCGGCATTAAATTTGCTGAATGGGGAAATCTCATAACCCAGCAGATAGTCGGCGATAGCAGTTACATCGGCAATAGATACATTACCATCCATGTTCACGTCTCCTGTAGCTGCAGGTTTGGGGAACACCTCGAGATAAACGATATTAGAGTTGGTGGTCACGCCGTCAACGGTGTAGTGGGTCTGAATACCGATGCGCCACTGGAAGAAAGGCTCCATGATTACGCCTTCCTCGGCAAGGGCATCCACATTGTTGGTCTTTTTCTCGAAATGAACAAACCAGTACTCAAAGTGAGGCGTGGTATGATAGGTATCCTTATCATTAAAATCATCATAAAGGAGCAAGAACGGATAAACATTGGTGGTAGGCACATCAAACTCAGGATACTCATCGGGATTGAAGACAAAAATCTCATCAAAATCGGTGTAGATGCTGTAACTGAATTTGTCCTTATCCAGAATCGTGTATCCCAGCGTGTGAGTGAACACCGAGTCTATATCAAAATCATAGTCATTGGCGACCAGATTGGACATAATGTCCATTCCATAATGAACCATAAACTCAGAATTGAATTTCCACTCACCGTCTCCCGAGTGAATATAAGGCACACCATCTATCCAGTCCAACTGCCATTCATCGGGGTCAGCAGGAACTGGTACTGTGCTTTGAGCCATTGCATTGCCTGCAAGAGCCAGCAACATCACGAAAAGTAAAGAAATCTTTTTCATAAACAATGATTGAATTAAATGATTTATAAATAATGTTAGTTTCTTGAAAAATGGTCTTCTCTGGTTTAATTTTAGTGCAAAAAAAACATCTTTTTCCGATAATATCCAAATTTTTCCTTGTTTAATTCAATAAAAAGAATGCCTTTACCGTAATGGCAAGGCATTCTTTTCTTTTTATTGAATTGAACTACCTATAGAAAACTATTCCATAGGGTGAACAATAATCGGATTTTTACTCGGCATTGTTCAGCATGTCGATAAGAGCAGTAACATCACCGATCGAGATGGTGTCATCACCGTTGATGTTAGCGTTATCCTCGATGAAGACAGGAACATCAGTACCAAGCAGGTAGTCAATCAGAGTGGTTACGTCGCCAATACCAACTACGCCATCACCATCCACGTCACCAAGGAGAATTTCGCTTTCGCCCAGCGTGGTGAACTCAACAGTTTCGCACCAGTTGCTTTCGCTTTCATTGTTGTAACCCATTACCTCTACCTCATAAGTGGTCTCGGGAGTAAGGCCATCGATAGTGTAGTTGGTGTTGGTAATCTCATTTACTTCAATCCACGGGTTAACAGTGCCAATCGAAATATTATCGATGTAAAGCATCCACTGGTCATAAGTGCCATAGTTGCGGAAGACGATGCAACCCTCAGCACCCTCGAATTGATCCAGGTTAACGGTATATTCAACAGGCTCTACTGTTGACACGAGATCCTCATCAAACAGAGGAGTCAATTCATCACCAATCATGGCATAAACCATAAGGTTCTCGGGATAATAGTCTGATCTACCCCACAAGGTAAACTTGAGCTCACCCTTCAAGGGCAGGTCAGGAGTACCAATCCAGTTATCGGGCGAGCATGCACCAACACCGCTCACGTATGAACCAGAGCCAAGGCAAAGGTCAGTTTGACTATCGTCTGAGTAATACAGACTCCAGGTGGTGCTGTCTTCATCAGCATCATATACCCACCAGCCTTCCAGTTCACTCTCATAGGTATCGAGGGCGAAGGTCCACGCCATACCGGTGGATTTTTCCCTGTAGCGGAGGTTCCAACCAGTAGCATTCTCATCGGCAGCCCACTCTACCAAAGCAGAAGTGCTAGCAGGAGTAACGGCAATTTCAGGAACTACAGGAGCATTGGGATCGTCAATCACCACGTCAGTCTGGTCACTACCATTGGAGCCTAATGTAATGGTGAAGTGGTATGCGCAACCGCTCTTGAACTCGAAGTCATCACCACGGCCACCAGCACTACCATTCTGAGAAGCAATCCAGAGCCTGTCACCAGGAGTGGGGTTAACCATGACATAGTCATAGGTGCCAGCGGGAATCAGAATAGTCACACTGCCGTCATAGACAATGTTCTCAGTATTCAGATCGTTGTCGGCATTTTCAGGAATCTTGTACTCAAAATTGGCATAATCACCAGCGAAAGTACCCGAACCACCAACTTCCTCAAATTCAACACCATAAGCGGTAGCATCGGCATCGAGCAGCATCTGGTATCCGCTGTAATCTGGATTATCAGGATCCGTGTTCCATACTTGATGGGCTTCAAGAGTAACTTGTGCATAACCTTCAGGAACATCAGCCTTTGCAGGAGCTCTGAATGCAATGGGCTTAGCGGTAGACAATACATTAGTGTACTTTGCATTCAGCTCAACCTTAGCCTTGCTGGTAGCCTGTTTTGAAACCTTGTTCTCAAGCTGAGATTTGGTAATACCTGCACTGGCAGATACAGCAACTGCCATGCCTAAGAGTAAAAACAAAAATTTTTTCATAAAACAATTAATTTTGGTTAATAATGAATTGGAATAAAAAAGGTAATCTTCATGTTTGGGTTTATACGGCTTCCAAATTCAGGGGGCAAATCACTGTCAGGAGACAGTAAGGCAAAAACTCGAATTTGGCGGCTTTGTATAAATTTCTGCAAATATAGCACTATTTTTTAAAAACAAATTTGAATTTGATATGTTTTTTTTAACAATAATGGGGAAAAATAACATAACTACTATTTTCGGTAGTACTGTCATCTTTCTATAATGCCCCATTAAAACACCACAAGCAATGAATGCCTTGGCTCGATAGCCAAGGCATTCATTAGTATATTATATCATCAGTTTAGCCGAAAGGACAAAGCTCCATCGGCAAACGACGCTTACTCAGCACCAGAGAGCAGCATATCAATCAGAGCAGTGACGTCAGCGATTGAGATGTTCGAATCACCATCGAGGTCGGCGTTAGCCTCATTGATGGCAATATTGGCATTGAGCAGGTAGTCAATCAGAATGGTCACATCACTGATACTTACTTCGTTGTCGCCATTCACGTCACCGGGCATGCCTTCGTGGGGGAACACCTCGGTATAGACAATGTTGGAATAAGTCTTGCTGTTGTCCTCATTAAGGTAAACAACCTGGATACCAATGCGCCAAGTGAAGAAGGGGTCGTAACCCTCGGCATTGGTGCGATAGAAATAGGTATAAGTGGCGCGGAAGTCCACACCCTCACTAAAAATCCAGTAGTAAATATCCGTCTGGTCACCATACAAGTTATCATAGGTGTAAACGTCATTCTCAAAGGTAAACAACTGGTCGTTGTCGGTATAAACACGATAGGCCATGTTTTCCAACACGAGGGGATTGCCTTCGGTGTCCACCTGAGGCAAGGAATACATGAGACGGCTAAAACCGCTCTCATCACCACAGTCATACCATGATACATTGGTGGGATCAGCCGGAGTAGCAGCTACAGCATTGGCAGCAATAAACAGACCTGATAAAAGCAAGAAAAATTTCTTCATAACGCATTAAGTTTTAAGTTAATAATATAGTAATAAAAACAGTAGTTATCTTACAAAGCGTCAGTGCTAAATCACCATAATGAATCGGAAACAGGACGTCAGTCACTTTTCATTCAGATACAGGCACTAATCATTGTGCAAAGATAGCAAAAAAAACAATAAATCAAACTTTTAAAAATGCTTTTTTGCACCCATCAGGGGAATAATACATCTGTAAAGCGCCATGAGTCGAAACCGCTGGAACACCCAGCCAGAGGTCATTCGACAACGGCAGCAGATTTCGGGACAAGGTAGGCACTGAACTCGTAGAGCAGATAGATGGGCAGGAAAACTACCGTCAACGTGAAGGGGTCGCCTGTAGGGGTAATGATAGCGGCAAGCACCAGCAGCGCCACAATGGCATGACGACGATAGGTGGAGAAAAAGCCGCGATGTAGCACGCCTAACGAGCCCAACAGCCATGCCATGAGCGGCAGTTCAAAAATAATCCCCATCACAAAAATCAGCATCAGGAAGGTATCCATGTAGCTGTCAAGCGATATCTGGTTGGGAACCATCTGACTCACATGATAGTCGGCAAGGAATCGCAAGGTAACGGGAAACACGATGAAATAGCCCACAGCCACACCGATGAAGAACATCAGGCAGCCGATGAAAAACGCCAACTTGACGCCTCGCTTTTCATTGGAATAAAGCGCTGGAGAGACAAAAGTCCACAATTGATACAATACAAACGGGAAAGACAGCACCAGTGCCAGCCAGAACGATGTGGACATGTGAATGAAGAACTGTGACGCCAACTTGATGTTAATCAGTTCAACATTGAACCCCTCGGTAGAAAACTGTGGCAGCCACGATGCCGATGAGGTGATGCGTGCAAAGAAGCGGTAAAGAACAAAATCGCCATGACACGGTGCCAGTATCACCGAGTCGAAGATGGAAGGCATGAGAAAGAACAGCCCCAGAGCCACCAATACAAGAAAGACCACAACACGAATGAGCATCGAGCGCAATGCGTCGATGTGATCCCAGAACGACATTTCCTGTAATTGTGGCTGCTCCTGGGCCATTACCGGGCAAGACTAGTTGATTGGGTTATCGGGACGAGAGCCTGGCTTGTCCTTGTCAAGGTCTTCAATCGGCTTCTTAATCTCGTCTTCAATCTCGTTCATTCCCTGCTTGAAAGACTTGACGCCCTTGCCCAGACCACGCATGAGTTCGGGAATCTTCTTGCCACCGAAGAGCAGCAGCACAATGACAACGATTGCGATTATCTCACCCGTTCCCAGGTTAAAAAAAGCTAAAATTCCGTTCAATATCATAATCCTATTATTTGATTTCTTGTTGATTAGTGACTGCAAATGTAAGGTTTTTTTTTCAGTTGTTATAAAATAATTGTGGTATGTTGTAAAAAAGTAGTAATTTTGGGCATTCAAAACCATTAACGTCTTTATACTATTAATTAATGAACACCATTAAGAATTTTGATGAGTTGCTTGCTCATCTCAAAGAGAACAACGTGAAGAAACGCGTGGCCGTTGTATGGGCCGCCGATGAGAAAACTCCCGCCGCCTGCGCCCAAGCTCTTGAGGCAGGTTTTATCGAAGCCATCTTTGTGGGCTGTGAAGAGAAGCTCAAAGCCAATGAAGCCTTGAAGCCCTTTGCCGACAACATGACTTTTGTCGATGCCACCGATGCCGATGACGCCGCTGCCAAGGCTGTTGCACTGGTGCGTGAAGACAAGGCCGACGTGCTGATGAAAGGTCTGATCAACACCGACAACCTGCTGCGTGCCGTCCTGAACAAGGAGACGGGCATTCTGCCCAAGGGCAACGTGCTGACCCACGCCGCTGTTGCCGACATTCCCAGCTATCACAAGTTGTTGATTTTCACCGATGCTGCCGTTATCCCCTACCCCAACCAGGCTCAGCGCATCGAGATGGTGAAGTACATGTCTAATGTGGCACGCAACTTCGGCGTTGAGGTACCCAAGGTGGCGCTCATCCACTGCACCGAGAAGGTCAACGGCAAGCACTTCCCCTTCACCGAGGACTATCCCGTTATTATCGACATGGCCAACAAGGGCGAGCTGGGCAAGTGTATCGTTGACGGTCCGCTGGATGCCAAGTGCGCCTGCAGCATGCACGCCATGGAGGCCAAAGGCCTGACGTCACCCTTGCAGGGCGACAGCGACGTGCTCATTATGCCCGACATCGAGGCCGGTAACGTGTTCTATAAAGCCATCACCCTGTTTGCCGGTGCCAGCACTGCTGGTCTGCTGCTGGGTGCCAAGTGCCCCGCTGTGGTACCCTCGCGTGCCGACAGCGCCCAGTCCAAGTTCTACAGCCTTGCCGTTGCCACGATGGCAGCCGAGTAAGGTCTATTTTCAAGACACTAGCACAAACTGAAAACCAAAAACCGAATACTAAAAACTAGAACATATGAAAATCTTAGTCATCAATCCCGGATCGACCTCCACCAAGATGGCTGTCGTTGAGAACGGCGAACCCAAACTGATTAAAGTTATCCGTCACGCAGCCGAGGAACTTGCACCGTATGCCAAAATTACCGACCAGTTTGACTTCCGCCGCAAGATGATTCTTGGCGAGTTGGAGAAAGCCGGCATCCCCGTGGAGTTTGACGCCATTGTTGCTCGTGGCAGTTTGACCAAGCCGCTTCCTGGCGGTGTGTATGCCGTTGACGAGAACATGATTCAGGCTACCTATGCCAGCGAACACCAGCACGCATGCGACCTGGGTTGCGTAATTGCTAACGAGATTGCCAAGGGTCTGGGTTGTCCCTGCTACATCGCCGACCCCGTCGTGACCGACGAGTTGAACGATTATGCCCGCGTCTGCGGTCTGTCAATGTTCAAGCGCGAGAGCATCTGGCACGCCTTGAACCAGCGCGCCATCGCCCGCCGCTTCGCCAAGGAGAACGGCAAGCGCTACGAGGACCTGAACCTCATCGTTGCCCACCTGGGCGGCGGTATCTCGGTAGCTGCTCACGACCATGGCCGTGCCGTTGACGTGAACAACGCTCTTGATGGTGAGGGCCCGTTCTCACCCGAGCGCGCCGGCAGCCTTCCCGCTAAAGAGCTGGTGAACCTGTGCTTCAGCGGTGAGTACACCAAAGACGAGATTCTGAAGATGATATCGGGCAAGGGTGGCGTATTCTCGCACCTGGGCACTACCGACATGATTGAGGCCGAGAAGATGATGAACAATGGCGACGAGAAAGCCAAGCTCGTCATCAATGCCATGATTTACCATATTGCCAAGGCTATCGCCGAGAAGGGCGCAGTCCTGTGCGGCAAGATTGACGCCATTCTCATTACCGGCGGTATCGCCTATTGGAACTATATGGTTGATGAGCTCAAGAAACGTGTCGACTGGATGGCACCCGTGCATGTATATCCCGGTGAGGACGAGATGTCGGCTCTTGCCGAGAACGCAGCCGCTGTTCTGAAGGGCGAGATTGAAGTCAAGAAATATTGATTTTCCACGCCATAGCATGGCGCAAACAAAAAAGGGAGTTTTCAATAACTCCCTTTTTGTTGTATTATCAATAGTTGTGATGTCAGATGACTTGCAGCTGCTGGAGATAGGCGTAAATGCCTGTTACAAGACCGTAGCAGGAAAGCAGGATGATGATGATGCCGATGATGCGGTTGATAAGCCACATGGAGCGGATATTGAAGTGAGTGCGCACCTTATCGACAAAGAAGGTAATGACTGCCCACCATATCAAAGCGCCCAAAACAATAAAAGCATACCCCAAAATGATGTGGTAGAACTTGTATTCAGGCAACGGGAAACCGAAACGGGCAAACAAAGGGATAATCAGAAACATAATGAGCGGATTGCTCAGGGTGAACAGGAAACCCGTGCCTGCATCTCGCAGGTAGTCATCACGCTGGTCCAGTTTCTCCTTAATCTGGCTCACGGGATTGTGGAAAATCATGTAGAGGGCATAGACAATCAGGATGATGCTGCCCAGAATCTGCAGGATGTTGACATGGTCGGCAATGAAATCGGTCACCAGTGAAATGCCAAGCCCCACCAGCAGACAGTAGAGCAGGTCGCTGGCGGCAGCACCCACACCGGTGAAAAAGCCCGAATTACGCCCCTTGTTCAAGGTGCGCTGGATAC
The DNA here is from genome assembly GCA_902800715.1 of uncultured Bacteroidales bacterium. Classification (GTDB taxonomy): domain Bacteria; phylum Bacteroidota; class Bacteroidia; order Bacteroidales; family Muribaculaceae; genus Sodaliphilus. The sequence continues at coordinate 13,931 of CADCFN010000002.1, read as the reverse complement.
ACAAGATGCCAATAGGCCCCATGGGTGCCGACAGGATGATACCTATTGACACACAACCGATTAATATGGATATGATAGTACCCAATACTGGAGGTTATTCTGTTTACAAGCTACAAAGGTACTAATTTGTTTTCACTTAATCGTGGATTGCCGACGCTTTTTTACTGTTGAAGTACAATTGTTGAGGATAAAAAAGATAGTAAACGTGAGTTGCAGGGCGAGGGTGAGTGCTACTGGTTGAAATAGTACTGGCGCTTGCCTCGCGTGCGGCCTGCAAAGTCGATGGCATGAACGGGGCAATGGTGGTAGCAGGAGAAGCAGGTGGTACACAGTCCATTGTGCTGCCACTCGGGAGGATTACCGGTGCCGCAGTCGATATTGCCCACGGGACACACTTGCTGGCATTTGCCGCAACGGATGCAGGCTCCGGTATCAACGGTAAACTTGCAATCGGTAACCCAATGTTTGAGGAAAAAACCGCCCAGCATAATACTGTTAGTGCGGGGCCATCGGCTCTTGTTGATGTTCTTCTCGCCACGCGCGCGATTCACAATGCCCGGAATCATAGCTGCCAACTGCTCGCGTGCATCGGCAATCTTGCGTTGGGCAGTCTCGGGGGTATCAATCTGGTCGATAAAGGGGAAATTGTAGGTTTCGGGCATGATGACCGAATAGACGCTGTCGAGGTTAACGCCAACCTGTTGCAAATCGTCACGAAGGTAATCAAACGCCAAGCCCACATCATCGCCACAGGTAGCAAAGGCATAGCAAAATTGCCCGTTGTAGCCATCCAAGTGCAGACGCTTGACAAAATCCCTGACGATGAATGGCGGCCGCCAACCATGAATCGGGAAACAGAAGCCGATGCGCTCATCAGCCGCCAGCTGGTAGTCATATTCCCCCTTGACTACTGCCGATGCGATAGACACCAGGCGTTCGCCTGTTTCTTCGGCCAAACGGGAAGCGACAAAGCCCGTGTTACCTGTACCAGTGAAATAGAATATCATGATCAGAATAGAGTATCTTGCCTATGATGTTAACTTCTTGACGTCGTGACAATTCACCCGGATTGGTGCCAGGGGCGCCCTCAGGCACGGTCATTCCTCGTCGCGCATAGAATTCTTGCCAGTAGTCGGTCACCCTGCCTGTTACGTCATGAAATGACATGGGCACAGGCTCGAAAACGGGTTGGTTTGAAACTGACCTGAAGTTCAGTTGCACCAGCTCGCTGCAATAAATGGCGCTGTCACCGGGCAAATAGAGGTCATCGTATGGCTTACCGACCATCGCAAGGCATCGCCTGACGGATTGAGGAAGGTCGAAATCAACCTTCACGCGACCAACTACCACATGAGGATTGTTACACATGAACGTATCGACGGGCGTGAGCCGAACGGCTGGTTTTACCGCTTCGATTACATAAGGGATACCCTCCACACCGCCGATGCGGTGGAATACCGCCACGTGGTCGATGGGCAGGTCCTCTACCCCACTCGTCACCGCTGTGATGGCGTTAGCCGTGTCGGTACAGCAGAAGAGCAGGTCTCCCTCGCGCAAATCCTTTACCGATTGCCCCACAGTCGTCAGGGCAACGGAAAATAAAACAATAAGGGTGAAGATTTTAGTACCAGGTGACGCCATTGTTCATGCTGGAATGCTTGTCATACTTGACATCCTGGAGGATGGACGACTTGACGGCAATGTGGAAATTGTAACTCTTGTAAGGACCCACAGGCACAAAGCTAGCACTCATCTCGAAACAGTGCATCTGTCGCGAAATGGTACAGTTCATGTAAGCAATCTTGTGGGTATCAAAGTTGTAGCTCGCCGATGCATTAAACGACCAGTTCTTGGTGGGACGTATAGTGGCATTGAGGCTCAGATTCTGGGTCCATTTGCCATTATATTCCAGTTTTTTATAGTTAAAGGAGCCGTACCCGTAAGATACTGAATAATTGAGCGTCAGGCTCCATGGGCATTCCCACTTGGCATAACCGTCGACCAGTTCCAGGTCGGTCGTCTGTCCCGAATCCTTCCCTTCATCCTCTTTTTCATCGGTATTGCTACGGTTAGTATCGGTACGCGACTGCTGCTCATTGTCTTTCTTATCTTTGTTTCGCTTGCGGCGGAAGGTATCATTGTTGAAGGTATAGGAGAACGAGGTACCCGTGCTGGACAGACGTCCCCATCCTCCGCCGTTAAACAAGCGCAACTTGTTGATTCTCACTGGAGAGCCAGTAGGACTGACAGCATATTTATAGACATCCCATGTGGCATTGAGGTTAAGGTTGAACCCCTTGGTCAAGCGCAGCATGATGCTGGTCGAGAGGTTACTCCACTTCAGGGAGTCGGCAGCGAGGTTGCACGACTGGGACAGGGTAAAGTTCTCGATGAGCGAAATCTTCTTGAAGCCCGTGCTGTCGCTCTCGCTCTTGACTTTGGCTTCCAGGTTGTTAGCGATGTTGAACGAAATTACTCCAGACTTGCCACTGGGGGCACTGCCGTATAGACCGTGCTGGAAATAGCTATAACGCACCGGCATCACCGTGCCGTCGGTCATCACGCGTTCATAATTGCCGTAATATCCCCAGAAGGGGGCGCCAAAGTCGGGTGTTGCCGTGAACGATACCGACGGTGTCATCACATGGCGCACCATCTGCAGTTTCTCGCTCAATTTGCCCAAGAACTTCAATGGCTTAAAGAAACCATAGACCTTGGTGCTGACAGAAACGCCGAAATTGAAATCGAAAATGTTGTAAAAGCCATAGGTCGTGTCCCTGACAACGGCACTGGCATTAGGATCCCATTGCTGGAGAATCTTGCTGGTGTACATGCGGTCATTCAAGGTGATATTAGGCGTGATGTTGAAATACTTAAACACATTAAATGTCGCTTGAATGGGCATTGTGTGGCTCATGCCATTGCGCCAGTCCTTCACCAAGCTCTTGTGCAGGAAATCGTTCTGCTTGGCTGTCAATGAATTCTGGAAACGTCCAGTATAGTTTATCTTGATTTTCTCATACCAGCGCTCGTCACCTACGGCCCGCTTGCGCTTGAACGGCGCCGTCTGACTCATGCTGATTGTCACGTTAGGGAACGACACGGTCAATGTCGAGTCGGCGGTTCGCTGCGAGATGTTGGCATTGGTCGATATTGACCATTTGCTGTTAGGAATCTTATAGGTCAGGTTGACAGTACTGCTCTTGGTGTTCTCGGTAAAGGCCTTGGTGTAATAGGTGTTCAGGCTGTTGCGGGAATAGCCTGAGGTGGCGAAGTTTACGCTAGCCGAGAAGGTCAGATAAGGATTCGCTTTCTGGTTCTGGCTGTGGTTCCACAAGACCTGGAAGTTCTTCATCTTACTGTAATCAGGGTCACCTTTCTCACCCGTCACCGTTGTGAGATAATTGACACTGAATGAACCTGAGAACTTGTAGCGTTTGGAGTAGGACGACTGCGCCGACAGGCCCCACGAACCACGCGTATAGATTTCACCCGTCAAGGCAAGGTCGGCATACTGGCCCAAAGCCAGATAGTAGCCGCCGTTGCGCAGGTAGAAACCGCGGTTATAGTCCTCGCCGACGGTGGGCATCAAGATACCGCTCTGGTACTTCTCGCTGAAGGGGAAATAGCCGAAGGGCACCGCAATGGGCAACGGCAGGTCCTCCAGCACCATATAGGCGGGACCTGTCACTACATTCTTCTTGGGCTTGACTTTGGCCTTGGTGAGCTGGAAATAGAAGTGCGGGTGTTCGTGGTCGTCACAGGTGGTGTAGCGGCCGTCCTTGATGTAGTAATAGTCGTCCTCGGTCTTCTTGGTGATACCGCCCGTGAGGTAGCCTTCGCCCTGCTCGGTGACGATGTCGGTGATGAAACCGCGTTTGGTCTTGAAGTTGTATTTCATCACCTTGGATTCATATTCGCCACTGTTGTCCTTGAAAACCGGATTCCCGACCAAATCACCCACAGTGTCGGGTACACCGATGGCCTGCACCTGACTGCTGTCCATATCCATGCTGATCTGGGCTGCCGTCATGTCGATGTCGCCATACTGGATTTTTCCGTTACCGTACATTACAGCCTGACTGCGTCCATACAGGATGATGCTGTCCTTGGCATTGAATTGCACCACATGGTCCAAATCCACGCGCTCGCGGATAAAACGGCTTGTGTCCCTCGGCACCAGCGCATTTTCTTGTACTGATTGTGCCTCTGCCGAGTCACCCTCGGCCCTGATGATGGAATCGACAGTCTGAGTCAAGTCAAGGGTATTGCCTGTCACGACCTGTCCATGTGACAAAAGCGGTAACAGCGTCACCGCCGCCACCAGAGCCAGGATGATATGGACACTCTTCAACGTCAATCTGCCGAGTTTTACCAATAAACATGCAAAGATAGTGCAAATCACTAGCACTACAAGCAAGTTTTTGTTTTATTATCTTTTTTTAGCAGGGACAATGATTGCAAGTGATACCTTTTTCATGATTTTTCGTTGCATTGGCTAGATAATACAAGCAGGCTCTCTAGAAAGCACAAACAGCATAAACAAAAGTAATTTTTTGTTTGGATATCCTATCGGCTTGCACTATCTTTGCATGTTGAAACGACTAATAACTAATGATATCATGTATAACGTCAAGTCAAACCATGCCGATGAGTTCATCGACGACAGTGAGATACTGGAAACCTTAGCCTACGCTGAGAAGAATAAGAGCAATCGTGCTCTGATTGAGGAGATTATAGAAAAAGCAGCCAAATGCAAGGGCTTGACCCACCGTGAGGCTGCCGTGCTGCTTGACTGCGACCAACCGGACCTGATTGAGCGCTATGAGCAGCTTGCCAAAGATGTGAAGCGCCGCTTCTACGGCAACCGCATCGTGATGTTCGCACCGCTGTACCTGTCCAATTACTGCATCAACGGGTGCGTTTACTGTCCCTACCATGCCAAAAACAAGACCATTCCCCGCAAGAAACTCTCTCAGGACGAAATCCGTGCCGAAGTCGAAGCCTTGGTCAAGATGGGCCACAAGCGCATCGCCCTCGAGGCTGGTGAGCACCCCGTGATGAACCCGCTTGAGTATATTCTGGAGTCTATCCACACAATTTATAACACTAAGGTGGGCAATGGCGAAATCCGCCGCTTGAACGTGAATATAGCCGCTACCACAGTCGAGGCCTACGAGAAGCTGAAGGCCGCAGGTATCGGCACCTATATCCTGTTCCAAGAGACCTACAACCGCAAGAACTACGAGACCCTGCATCCCACGGGACCCAAGAGCGACTACTGCTACCACACCGAGGCCATGGACCGTGCCCAGATGGGTGGCTGCGACGACGTGGGCATCGGCGTTCTGTATGGCTTGACGACCTACCGCTATGACTTCGTGGGACTGTTGATGCACGCCGAGCACCTCGAGGCCAAGTTCGGTGTGGGACCTCACACCATCAGCGTGCCGCGCATCTGCCCTGCCGAGGACATCACCCTCGACGAGTTCCCCGACGTGCTGCCCGACGAAATCTTCTGCCGCATCATCGCCGTCATCCGTCTTGCAGTGCCCTATACCGGCATGATTATCTCTACCCGCGAGAGCCAGAGCGTACGCGCCAAGGTGCTTGACCTGGGCGTTTCCCAAATCAGTGGCGGCAGCCGCACCAGCGTGGGCGGCTACACCACGGTAGAACGCCACGACGAGACGGCACAGTTCGACGTGAGCGACACGCGCACCCTCGACGAGGTCATCAACTGGCTGCTGTCTATCGGTTACCTGCCCAGCTTCTGCACCGCATGCTACCGTTCGGGCCGCACAGGCGACCGCTTCATGGAATTGTGCAAAGCAGGTAAGATTGGCGACATCTGCACGCCCAATGCACTGATGACGCTCAAGGAATATCTCATGGACTTCGCCAGCGAGGACACTATCGTCAAGGGCAATGCCTTGATAGAAAAGGAATTGGCAAAGATTACCAACCAACGAGTTCGCGAAATCGCAGGCCAGCATATCCAGGAAATCGCTGCCGGCAAGCGCGACTTCTACTTCTAATGAATCAGATAAAGAAAACAACAAATACAATAACTGCAAATTGGTGATTTTCAAACAGTTGTAATTATTGTATTTGTTGTTTTCCTTTTATTATTGTCGTTCTTATGGTTAATCAGAGTTTGAACAGCACGCCACAGAGTGAGCGGTTGCACATTGCGTTGTTTGGACGGCGCAATGCGGGTAAATCATCGCTCATCAACGCACTCACGGGACAACAGATTGCCCTGGTCAGTGATATGCCCGGCACAACGACCGACCCGGTGATGAAGTCGATGGAAATTCTGCCATTGGGCCCTTGTGTGCTCATCGACACAGCAGGATTTGACGACACCGGAAAAGTGGGCGACCTGCGCGTCGAGCGCACCCGCGAAGTCATCAAGCAGACCGACATCGCCATCATCGTGACCGATGCATCTTCACTCGACGACGAAATGCGTTGGGCAGGACTGCTCAAACAAGCCAACGTGCCTTATGTAACCGTATTGAATAAAGTGGACTTGATGAAGGAGGTCCCCTCGACACTACTCGCCGACATGGCAAAACGGCTGGGCTGCGACGTCATTCCCATAAGTGCCCAGAATGGCACTGGACTTGAAGTGTTGCGCCAGACGCTGGCAGGATTGATGCCCGAAAGCGACAAACAGTCGCTCACAGGCAGTCTTGCCCAAAAAGGCGACACCGTGCTGCTGGTCATGCCTCAAGACCCGCAAGCCCCAAAAGGCCGACTCATCCTGCCTCAAGTGCAGACGCTGCGCGACCTGATGGACAAAGGCTGCATCGCCGTGTGCTGCACCACCGAGGACATCGACAGTTCCTTGGCAGCATTGCGCGAGCCTCCACGGTTGATTATCACCGATTCCCAGGTGTTTGACATCGTGGAAAAGAAAAAGCCTGCAGGCAGCCTGCTCACATCGTTCTCGGTGCTGATGGCAGCCCATAAGGGCGACATCCGCTTCTTTGTCAGGAGCGCCATGGCCATTGACCGCATGACCGAACAATCCCGCGTACTCATTGCTGAGGCCTGCACCCATGCCCCGCTAGCTGAGGACATCGGTCGCGAGAAGATTCCCCGCATGCTGCGCCAACGCATTGGACAAGGACTGACCGTGGATATTGTGGCAGGCAAAGATTTCCCTGAGGATGTAACAAGCTATGACCTCGTGATTCATTGTGGCGGCTGCATGTTTAACCGCAAATTCATGCTTTCCCGCGTGGAACAATGCCGCCGTCAAGGCACACCGATGACCAACTACGGCATCACCATCGCCCACATCAAGGGAATCCTGGACAAAGTATCTCTGCCCTAGAGGATAGACTTATCGCGGTACTTGGTGTGAAGTATCTCGTGGGCCTTACCATGTAACGGCTTGCCCAAGAATTCATTATAAATCCGCTGGATGACAGGATTCTCGTGGCTCTTGCGCAATTTCTTGCCTACATCCTCGCTGTAGATGGCTCGTTGACGCGCCATAATAACCTGGACATCTCCATGGTGGTAGGGCTGACCTGTGCCACCGATGCAGCCACCGGGACAAGCCATCACCTCAATCACATGATAATCCAGCTCCCCGGCACGCAGTTTGTCCATGACAATGCGTGCGTTGCTCAAGGTATTTACCACACACACCTTCAGTTCAAAGCCGTTAAGTTCAATAACGGCCTCGCGAATACCATCGAGACCACGCACCTGCTCAAACTCGATGTGTGGCAGTGTCTTCCCCGTAAACTCCTCATAGACAGTGCGCAGCACGGCCTCCATCACGCCACCCGTAGTGCCGAAAATCGCACCTGCACCCGATGAGTCGCCCAATGGAGAGTCAAATTCACCATCACGAAGCCTGTCAAAATTGATATTCATCCGCTTGATGAGTTCAGCGAGTTCGATGGTCGTGATAGAGTAATCCACATCGGGGTTACCGTCGGTGATAAACTCGTCACGGGCACATTCATACTTCTTGGACAAGCAAGGCATAACCGAAACCATCACCAGTTTGTCGCGCGGAATGCCCATGCGCTGTGCCCAATAGTCCTTGATGACGGCACCCAGCATCTGGGCTGGCGACTTGCAGGTTGAGGGATATTCACGCAGGTCAGGATAATCGTTCTCAAAGAAGTTGACCCATGCCGGGCAGCACGAGGTGGTAATCGGAATCCTCACGGTCTTGTCACCCGCCATGAATTTCCTGAGCCGGTCAACAATCTCGGCAGCTTCTTCCATGATGGTGATATCGGCGCCAAAATCGGTGTCAAATACATAATCCACACCCACTTTGCGCAGCGCTGTAATCATCTTGCCTGTAACAATAGTACCCGGTGGCATACCGAATTCCTCGCCCAAGGCATAACGCACTGCAGGAGCTGTCTGAGCGACGACCACCTTATCAGGGTCGGCGACATCGACCAACAGGTCCTCAACATAGTTGCGCTCGTTGAGGGCTCCAACGGGTCCATGGATAGCGCCAAACTTGCACTTGGTCGTGCAATGACCGCAGCATGTACACTTGTAAGGATTGACCACATGAGGATGGCGCAAATCGCCCACGATGGCTTGGCTGGAGCAACCGCGCTTGCAAGCGCCACAGCCCTTGCATTTGTCGGCATCAATCATGTAGGACATCACCGACAGGAACTTCTTGCCGCCAATCTCGTAGATGTAGTCATGGAGCATGGCGTCCATCGACAGCTGCTTGGGATAGGAACTCCAGTGCTTGGAGTCATCCATCAGCTGATGAGCCGTGAAGTCCACATATTGCAGGCGCTCGAGCCGACGTCCGTCAATGATATGGGTCTTGACAATGTCCTCGACATCCTCAGGATGGACCTGAACATAGGTCGTATTGTCGGGCATAATCCTGACAATGGGTCCCTTGGCACAGAAGCCGAAGCATCCGGTAGCAACGACATCAACACGGCTACCCAGACCGTACTCGGCAATGACGCGGATAAAATTATCGATGATTTTCAGGCTGCCAGAATTGTAGCAAGCCGACCCACTACAACACAAGACCTGAAGATGGCTGTGACCAATCAAACCGTATACCTCGGGGGCATTGTCTGACGGCACTTTGCCATTCGTCTTATTTAATGCTTCATTTTGTTGAGAATCCATTGACAGTTAGCTGATTAATCATTCAAAGGCTTGGAATAATGCTGGATATCGGCCCAAATCAACTCACAAATTTAGGAATTTTCTACTAATCCTGCAATAAAATGATTAACTAACATGAGTTCGATGAAAAAGAAAATCTATATAGTGAGCAACTTCTTTTGCCACTGTATTGCCCTATTGTAACAGGGTATCGGCACCGCAATTCTTTTGTTTTTTCTTTCCATATGCATGTGTCGAATAAAACACGATTAACACTGCATTTACCATGAGCGGAAAAGAATATCTGAATGTTGACATCGGACATATAAAGAAAAAGCCTAGTGTTAAAAACATTGTGGCGAAAATTACCAACGCCATCTTATCGCGACGATAGATAAATACCACTAAGAAGAATATATATAGCCACGTATAGTATGCCTTAGAGAAGATAAATTCCGACAATGGAGCCTTTGACAATATTTCTGTCATGCGGTTGGTAAAAGATGAAAAAGTAGTCCTACAATAAAAATCATACTCAGGAAGGAGAAAACGACATGACTTCCAATCATCGACATAAAAGATACCTTCTGTATTGTAAAAGAAACCATTCATGAGGTTCATACTAGCCAAAACACATGTACCTGGCAACCTGGAAAAAGTAGTTAGCCAAGACTTCATATAAGCATATAAAGCTTCATTTTCCTCGATATCTGAATAATTGTTATAAAACTTATCTTCTGGCTTAAAACGATATCGTATCTTAATGGGGTCGGTCTTACTATAGTCATAAAGACTGTTGAGCGTATCAGGGTTAAGAGCAACGAGTGCTGTGAACGCCTGTTTCTCTTCATCAGTAATCTTATCGGGATGTGTAATCATACAAAGAGCCGATTGTTGTAGCATTACTCCAACCATTTGTTGCTTACCAACCGGGAGGACACCAATAGAAGGATAAAGCATTCGGACTATAAATAAATATACTACTATACCCGGCAGATACACACATGACATTTTCTTTATCAAGGAACGGGAAAATATAACCAGCAACAAATATTGAACCAATACGAAATAAATCCCCTGATGACGGGAAAAACAAAGCAATATCACAGCCATTCCATGCATCAAAAGTAATTTTATTTCAGGTTTCTCTCCTTTTTTGCTATGCCACAAGATATCAGCCAAAGTAGCGACGAAGAACAGTGAAGAATAAGCAAAAATCCCATCCTTGGTATCATAAATGTTAAGCAGTGAGAAGAATGGTAATAACGCGAACAGTAAGACCAGCCATTTCTGTAAGCCCAAACCAGCACCTATCCTACCACATAACCTGATGACATAAACAAGAAGTGCTGACACAAGTAGTATAAAGAGTAATGACATCAATGCTAACCCTATAGATGGATCACCCAAAAATTCACCCAACTCAAAGAACATCTTCTGCAGACAAGTAACAAGAAAAGGATGATGATTAATTAGAATTCTACCTTCTCCAAAAATGCTCAAAGAAGTTGCTGCATCAGGATCAAATATACATGGATAAAATGCCATCAAATAAGGGATGCGGCAGATGACAAAAAAAACAAAAAGAACGATATTGCTTATGCCTAACTTTTTCTCTCCTTCACACAAATTATTGTCATTGTACCAAATCACATTGGAAAAAGCACATAATATAATCTTATAAAAGATATAGCTATAAACTGCCATTTTAAAAAAAGTCAAGGCAAAAAGCGCTTTAGACCCGAAACACAAATCAAGAGAGCAGGTTCTATATATGCTGTAGCCCAAAGTGCAGCAAGCAGCAAAAAAGATTGCCATAGCAATTGATAACCACTTCATCAATCGATCAGAATCTTTAGTCCATTTTTTCATCAATGGAAGCACAAAGGGTATTAGCAAAGAATACACATAATACCTTATTCCAATGTTATATCCTGTCAGATATGAAAAAAGAAGCCAAACGACAAGAAAAAGCGAACCTGTAATAAGGCCAGCATAACTTACTCTGATATGATTAATCAAGGTTCTCATAGACCATGCTTCTATTATGCTGCAAATATACAATATAAATACTCGAGTCCGATAGTCTTTGCTCATAAATCCATGGCTTGCACACCAAAATCCACAAACATTAACACTATCATGGTGTTATCAGATAATGTCGTCCTCGGGCCAATTCATATTGTATCAAAATTCACAACAACTTCCATTCAAGACAAGCAGGCAAAAAAACGGGAGGGCTCTATTATGTAAGTCCTCCCGTTTTTCGTGTAATAAATGATGTTTACGTCTTAGTCTTGAGCGGCTACATCATCAAGAATCTTGCGAACGTCCTTGACGTCGAGACGGCCATAGACGTGCTCGCCAATCATGACAACGGGAGCCAAACCGCAAGCGCCCACGCAGCGCAGGCAGTCAAGCGAGAACTTGCCATCAGGAGTGGTCTCACCCACCTCAATGTTGAGGATGCGCTTGATCTCCTCAAGCAGGCGCTCGGAACCGCGCACGTAGCAAGCGGTACCCAGGCACACCGAAATCGGGTGTTTGCCCTTGGGGGTCATGGTGAAGAACGAGTAGAACGTCACCACGCCATAAACCTTGGATGCGGGCACGCCCAACTTGCGGGCGATAATGCGCTGCATCTCCTCGGGGAGATAGCCGTGCAAAGCCTGGCACTCATGCAGGACGTTAATCAGTTCACCGGGCTTATTGCCGTGCTTGTCGCAGATTTCTTCAACCTGTTGAACAACGGTACACGCCAGTTTGATTTCTTCTTTCTTCTTCATATCGTTATTGTTGTTTTTTGTCGATTAATGAATGGATTTATCGAAATAATGCGTGTGAAGCAGATGGTGCGACTTCTCGCCACAGGGCTCACCCAGGAATTCCTTGTAGAGCTTCTGGATATCGGGGTTTTCATGGCTCTTGCGCAGGGCCTTGCCTTCATCCTCACGATAAACGGCTGCTGCACGTGCCTTGAGCACCTCGATGTTGCCATGGTGATAGGGCTGACCAGCACCGCCGATGCAACCACCGGGACATGCCATCACCTCAACCACATGGTAGTTGAGCTTGCCGGCACGCAGGGCGTCCATCACCTTACGGGCATTGCTCAGGGTGTGAGCCACGCAGACCTTCAGTTCGAAGCCGTTCAGGTCGATGGTAGCCTCCTTGATGCCCTCAAAACCGCGCACGTCGTTGAACTCGAGGTGCGGCAGGGTCTTGCCAGTGTGTACCTCATAGACGGTACGCAAAGCTGCCTCCATCACACCGCCAGTGATGCCGAAGATGGCACCAGCACCGGTCGATTCGCCGAGGGGCGAGTCAAAGTCGCTGTCAGGCAGGTTTACGAAGTCGATGTTGGCACGCTTGATCAGGCGGCCCAACTCGCGGGTCGAGATGCTGTAGTCAACATCGGGATTGCCGTCCACCTTGAACTCTTCACGACCAGCCTCATACTTCTTGGCCAAGCAGGGCATAATGGAAACGACCACGAGTTTCTCGCGGGGGATACCCATCTTCTCGGCCCAGTAAGTCTTGGCAATAGCACCAAACATCTGAGCGGGCGACTTGGCAGTCGAGGGATACTCGAGCAGGTCGGGATACTCATGCTCATAGAAGTTAACCCAAGCTGGGCAGCACGAGGTCATAATCGGCAATTTCACATCCTTATCGCCACCAAGGAACTTGTTGAGGCGTTGCAGGATTTCGGTGCCCTCCTCCATGATGGTAAGGTCGGCAGCGAAATCGGTATCGAATGCATAGTCAAAGCCGAGGTCACGCAATGCGGTAGCCAGCTTGCCGGTAACAATGGTACCGGGCTTCATGCCGAATTCCTCGCCAAGAGCGAAGCGAACGGCGGGAGCGGGCTGAGCAACAACCACCTTGTCGGGGTTGGTCAGGTCGTCCATGAGCTGGTTGGTATAGTCATGCTCGGTCAATGCACCGGTAGGACATACAGCGACGCACTGGCCGCAGTAGGTACAATTGGTGTCGGTGAACATCTTGTCGAAGGTGGGAGCGATGGTGGTGTTGAAACCACGACGGATAGCGCTCAACACGCCTACCGACTGCACGTTGTTGCAGACACTCTCGCAACGGCGGCAGTAAACACACTTCTCCATGTTGCGGGAGATAGCGGGAGTCAACTCCTGTTTGCGCTCGCTCTGTTCGCCGCCATTGTAAGGCATTTGACGGATGTTGAAGCGCATAACCAGACGCTGAAGTTCGCAATCACTGCACTTGGGGCAGGTCAAGCAATCGTTGGGGTGGTCGCTAAGCATCAGCTCAGCAACGGTCTTGCGGGCACGGATAACGCGGCCGCTGTTGGTGTGAACCACCATACCCGGAGTCACGCGGGTAGCGCAGGCGGGAGCCAGATTGCGACGGCCTTCGATCTCAACAACACAAATGCGGCACGATGCGGGCATGTTCTGAACACAGGTGCCCTCCAGGTCGATGTGGCACAGGGTGGGAATGCTGATGCCTACGGTCTTGGCGGCATCAAGCAGCATGGTCCCTGCGGGAACAGTAACCTCGTGTTTATCAATCGTCAAAGTGATCATATTCTTTTCTTCCATGATGCTATCGAAATTTAATAAACCGAGATGGCGTCGAAGCGGCAATTAGACTTACACATACCGCAGCGGATGCACTCGAAGGGGTTAATAATGTGAGGTTTGCGCATGTCGCCCATGATGGCGTTAGCGGGGCACTTGCGGGCGCAGGCGCCGCAACCCTTACACTTGGAGGCTTCAATGCTGTAGGTCACAAGGGCCTTGCACTGCTTAGCGCGGCAGGTGTGC
>CADCFN010000001.1 GCA_902800715.1 uncultured Bacteroidales bacterium | reverse complement strand
GCGTCCCTCCACTGTCCCTCGGAGTCACTTTAGCTACCCTAAAACAAAGGCATTTACATTGATTATCAGCCACTTATATTTGCAGATAGTAACTTCTGCGTCGGAAAGTAGATTCTGCGTGGGAAAATAATTTTTGCTAAGAAAAGCTTATAACAGACAAATATATAACGACTATTATGAGCATTAGTGTTAAAGTCAGAACTAAGAAAAAAGACCTTGACTATAATCATATCTTAAATTCACTTGCTGATGGAGTTTATCCATTGGTAGTGAAATTTATGCAGCCAGAAATATGTGAATTTTATCAATATCGTATTTCTACACGTCCAATAGACATTACGTTAGATGATAATGGTTATGAAATACGTATAACGACCTTGGCATGCCGTGAAGACTATGAGTTATTTGCAAAGACGATAGATTTGGTTCAAAAGATGGTTGATGGCGGTGTCTACAATGAGGACAATGATGATGAAAGAATAGAAAATGTGAAAGCGTTCTTTGGCTCGGAGTGGATTGAAAAGCAGATGGAGATTGATGTGAATATGCTGTTGATAATGATACTGGGAGAATATGTCAATACCACTTCGCCCAATGATAGTCATGAAGTTGGTCTTTTCGGTCCAGTTTGCCAATTCTATCTTGGCGAAAATCTTCTTAAGGATTTAAACGTTGATTTCCATACAGACAGAAAGGAAGCAAGCGACAAAATCATCGAGCGCTTCCGGTATAGTCAATATTCTCGTCCACAAGACATCAGGCGGACAACTACGTCAATGACTATCAATGTTGGTGACAAAACCAAGAAAGAAGGTAGCATCCCAGACAAGCTTACGTTTTACAAGCAAAATGCATACGATATGATTTCGAGAACAGATTATTTCATGCTGGTGACACATGATGAACAGTCTCTGTTGCTCGAATATGATGATTTCATGAAAGTGGCACCTGAACAATGGGAGCGTTTTGACAACTGCCAATATTTCACCACTCCACTTTCTGACAAGCAGTTTAAAGAGTTTTGGGACAGAGCACGAGAATATAGCATAGATAAGCCGGCCTCAGAACTTGAATATGATGAAAGATCTGATAGTCAAAAGGGCAGGAGAATGACAGAAGCCTTGATCTTTGCCGACTTGGATTATGTGAGAAACCACGTAAGTGTCCAAAATTTGCCACCATGTGCCAAGATGGAGCCATCAAAGGATGGCGCTCCACCTATCTTTTATGCAATAGCAAAGTGTCAGGAAATCATTTTTGGTTTTGACGATTATGCCGAAGAATATATGCCCGTGGTTATGGAAATGAGAAAGCGTGCCAAGGCAATGGTGGATTTTTGGGAAAAAGAAATGGGTATCCCGGAATGGAAATCTATACCTTTCATAGAGTTCTCAGATATGTTTTATATGCCAGACGAACATGATACCATTGCAGAAGTAATGGGGTTTGAGCCAAAAGATTTTAGAGAAGCCGGTTTTGGCAACGCAGATTTGCTTTTGTATATGGCTGCCGTAAAACTCGATTTCAAAAGCGTGCTAAACAGGATAAAAGCAGGTATTGACCCAAATCTTAAAATATATCCCGCAAGTGATAATGACAATGCCTTCTGTGCATCGGAGGATACGAAAAGCATATCTTATTCCGATTTCAAGTACCTGTATGCATTATATCGATGATATATAGAAACAGGTGTAATGGTCTCGCAAGTTCCAGACTGTGGAGTGATAATTCATTGTGCTGCATACTTGAAAATGTACGAGTTCATGAAAGAGCATCACAATAAATATATGAAGCATTGAATTTGATGAAATGTGATCCAGTAAATAATTTCGGTGTTTTCGTAGGTTTTCGGTAAAAACATTTGCGTAAGAGTATTTGAAAAGACATCAAAGCAAAAGTCTCTGATGATCTATAAATGCTAAGAATTACCTTTATTCTCGGCAGAAACATAAAGAAAAACTCAACATTTCGCTGGTTGTCGAGGCCTTTTTGCCCTATTTCCAGTGGAAATAAGTAATGTATGACCTCAAAAGAATCTTCAATGATGAATCTCTCAATTCGGGCGAAATGTAACGGTTTATTGGTGGATTTCGCCCGAAAAGCCTTGCTTTTCTCAAAGGATTGTTGGAGTCTATGGCTACAAACACATAATGCCAAATAACCAAACGAAATTAAGCCGAATCACCAAACGAAATTGAAACATTTGCGTATTTTCGTAGATTTTCTGTAAAAACATTTCGGTATTTTCGTAGGTTTTCTGTAAAAACATTGGAGTAATCCAAAATAATATAAGGAGAGAAGTCCACTCTTTGAGGCTGGTACAATGTACAATTTGTTTTTTGAGAATTTCGGCATTTTTCAGTATTTAACCATTGAGAATTTCGGCATATTTCAGTGTTTAGCCATTGAGAATTTCGGCATTTATTGCACTTTTCCTTTGATAATTAGGATTTTATGATTACATTTGCACCTGATAATTCAAAGAGGAAAATGGCATAAAGAATTTTCAGACGCAAAATATATGAGCAAATGCTGAAAAGAGTTGCTAATATTTCATTAATCGAAACAGTCTATGATTATGGAAAAAATAACCGCTAAAAATTTCGTCACAGATAACAGGACAAACAAGTTGTATGTTTCGAGTCTTATAGACAGAGAAAATGGTGCTCTTGATGCTAGAGTACGCTCTAAATTGAGATTAAGTATATTAGAATTTAGCCCGAATTGCGAATTGCTAGTGAACACAAGGGATGTATGGGCACGAGACTACATGCCCATTCAACTGACAAAAGACGTTTTCCTTGGCTATACCTACAACCCTGATTACTTAATAGACGATTCTAAATGCGTTACAAACTGGCAGTTGCATAATGTTCACACCCAAAGACAGCTTGTCAGAAACGAGCATTTTGACTTTAGTGTAATACAAATGCCCATTATTCTTGATGGTGGAAATATAGTGAAGGCGATTGTGAACAATCAGCCATGTATCATCATGTGTGATAAAATCCTACAGGAGAATAATGTGCTTGAAAAGGAATTCAGAATATGGTGGGAACATTGGTGGAACAACAACTTCAGTGGAACAGAAATGGGATTGGTTCTTTTGCCATGGGAAGGTAGTGATGTCAATCCCATTGGTCATGCCGACGGAATTGTAAGGTATATTGAAGATGGACGAGTCTTAATGACGAATTATGCCGATTTTGATAAGAGATATAAAGAAGATTACGGCGCTTCATGCAAAAAACAACTTGAAGAGGCTGGCTTTAAGGTTGAATCTTTAAGTTTTCTTGACAGGTTCAACTATGAAAATGACAAAATGTTCCGTCTTTTATTCAAGCATTCATGGTGTTATATCAATTTCTTGCAGTTGGGCAATCAAATACTTGTGCCTAGTCTCGGTTATGAGCCATTGGACAGAGAGGCTTTGCGACAGATAAACCAAGCGTTCAATGTTAGGAAGCAGATAGCAGACATACAACTGATAGATGTTGATATGACTTCTATTGTAGAAGACATTGGAGTCGAACAGAATTCTGGTGGAGCCCTCAATTGCCTAACATGGACTACAGGAACATAGGTGTTGTGTCAATTGCTATTTCGCTGGAAAAATAGCATCTAACTGTATTTTAGTTTTGGGATTTATTTTCGTGTGGTGAAACATGAACGTCGGTTAATGGCCTTTATCTGGGACAATATGCCCGATATCAGTCAGGCGCTGGCGCACGAGGTCAAGAGGAACCTCACGGGGATCGACCTTGTTAGCAGCAGCGAGGGCGGCGACAACCCCAGCAGCCTGCCCCATCGCCATGCATGACGCCTGGACACGCAAGGCAGAATTAGCGCCGTGGTCGCTCGAGACTGCGCGCCCAGCAACAAGCATGTCAGGAACACCCTTAGGCAGCATGGCACCAAGTGGCACCGCACCTACGCGGTCTTTCTCATGGATGACAAGACGGGCGCCACTGCTCCCTGCGTTGTGCTCGTCCACCATCCAGTATGACCATGAGAGTGCATCGTCGGGCACGTAGCCTTCAAGATATTCGCTCTCGGTTATTGTCTTCTCGCCGACGACACGATAGGTTTCGCGCACGCCGACTTCGCTCGCACAGGCCACAAGTTCGACATTTTCCAATCCTTTCTGACGTCGGATAAATGTCAAGACACGGTCCCGCGCCTCTATACCCCTGCGGTTCGTTTCAGCGCGTGCCTCTGGTGTGGAATTATCAGCCAACGGAATGTAGCACCCGGAGCCTCCTCCCTTGCGAATGAAAAACGGCATACCAACATAGACGTCCGTCGGCAACAGTTCGCCATCGGCAATCGCCTGTTTGTGTGCCTTATTCACAGCCTCGGCGTCAAATTCCAAGCCCTGTGAGGAAATCCAAAAGAAATAGGAGCCAGGTTGACGGATGTCGTCAGAGGGCTTAACGCGCTCAGCACCTGCCAATGCAGCCACCGTCGCATTGCCCGTCGCGTCCACTACCTGCCGTCCCATGACTGGCCCGACCCGCCATCCACAGTCAACACGTTCGACAGTGGTCACCTCAACATTCAAAATGAGGTCCACACCCGCTTTGCGTAAAGTTTCCTCGGCTATGCGGGAATAAATAACGGGGTCAACATGGACACAACTCTCCATCCATTTGTCCGGTTCCTGCTTGGAAAAATCGGGCAGGCTACCATGGGCTGCGGCAACCGCCTCGGTTACCAAGTCCCATACCGGGCCCGAGATGATTTGTCGCCGCCACGCATAGAAAAGCCCTATATCGCACACCTCGGCCTGAACTGTCGTTCCGCCTATTCTGGAATCGCGCTCTACGAGCGCTGTTCGTGCTCCGACTTTGGCCGCTGCTAGCGCCGCTCCGATGCCGGCAGGGCCACCGCCAACAACGACGACCTCATAGACTGGTGTATCCTCCTTCACGTCACTGGTTGCCAGCGGCAACGGCTGCCCCCAAGAGACAAGGGCAAGCAGCATGAGTGAAAGCGTTATAACAATTCTTCTACCGATAGCCATCGTTGGAACTGTACTGATTGTTCTTTTCTAAAAAATCACTCAAACATGAATGCTTCATGCAGTTTCTTCGCCTGTTCGTCTGTTAGCAACTGACCTGAATGACCTTTTCCCCATTCTATTTCAGGAAGAACGGAACTCAGTTGCTCGATAGTGATATAGGGGTAGTCAGGGTCGCAGGGATGCTCAATGCTGATATCCACATAGTGGCGTTTCTTGTCTGTTCCAGCCCAATCGTCATCCTCGTATGGATCGCTTAGGAAATGCCCAAGGAACACCACACCGTTAGGGCCATTACCCACGCGAATCATATAGTATTCGTCTCCACTCTTGGCGTGTTCCCATTCATATATGCTCCAATTGCCACGAAACCCCATTGGCCATTTCTTTAAGGCCATACGGAAATCCTCAATCTTGCTACTGCTGATTTCCGGGTTCCATCTCATGATGTATGTTTTCATAATTCTTCAGTTTCTTGTATCGTTGCAAACAAAATGCTATTTGATTACGCCACACCAGCCGCCATTACGGACGAGATGAAGATGTAACTGGGTCTGCGGGGTTACTGTCTGCTCACCCTTCTTATAGTCCACAGCGATGCGATGGGCATTTCGACCGTCCTGGAAATAGGTTAGGTGACCAGGTTTAGTCAAGAAGTCAAGTGAGATGGTCAAGTCAAGGGGCTGCTTTCGCTCTCCTGTGATGGCACCGATGAACCACTGGTCACCCTTTCGTTTGGCAACAACATAGTAGTCGCCAGCCTTTGCAGCAAGAATGCGGGTGTCGTCCCAGGTCGTGGGCACCGAAGAAATAAAACGAGCACACTCCTCTTCACGCAGATACCGAGTAGGACTGTCGGCGAGCATCTGCAAGCCGCTTTCGAAGCAGACGTAGAGCGCCATCTGATAGGCGCGCGTGCCGCCACCCATAGGCAGGGAGCCACTGCCCTTGTTGTCCTCGGGCTGGGCATTCTGCATTGCGCCCGGTGTAAAGTCCATAGCCCCCACGGCGTTACGCATAAACGGTAACCAAATGCTGTTCTTGGGTTCACAGCCGGCACATTGCTCCAGCCCAAGCACGCCTTCATAGGACAGCAGGTTGGGCAATCGCTGCTCCAGTCCCGAGGGTTTGAATGCGCCATGGAAATCCACCATCAGTTTGTACTTGGCGCACTCGCGGACTATGCGCTCATAATAATTGACCATCCACTGGTTGCTGTGGTCCATGAAGTCAATCTTCAGACCCTTAACACCCATTTGTGCATAATAAGGAATCAAGTCCATGTGATGCTCTACCGTGAGCCACGACAGCCATAGCCAGACGCCCACATTCTTTTCACGTCCATAGTCTACCAGTTCCTTCACGTCAATCTCATCACGAGTGGTAAAGGGGTCTTTCACGCTCTTGTTCCATCCCTCATCGAGCAAAATATACTCCACACCTAAATCCGATGCTACATCGATGATGTATTTGTAGGTGTCATTATTGATGCCCGTTTCAAAGTCTACGCCCCACACGGTCCAGTGGTTCCACCAGTCCCAGTTCACTTGACCGGGCTTAATCCATGACACGCCATCGAGTTCGCATTTGCCACCCAGCACGACTTCCATCTGGTTCCCTGCTATCGTAGCATCGTCACCGATGACAGCAAAGCGCCAAGGTAACGTGCGTCGTCCGTCAACGCTGGCTGCGATGCAGTCGCGTTCCTTGGTAATCTTCCAGCTGCGGTCACCACTGGGCTCCCATGCTTCGGGTGATTTGGGGAAAATAGACGAAAAACCATTCTTGCCGTTAGGTGTCAGAAAGATATGGGGATAATCGCGTACATCACTCTCAGAAAAGAGTATCTTGGTTCCCCGTGGACTTTCAAGCAGGATAGGCAGATAGGTCATTTTGTCCCCCACCTCCAGTTCGGACGTGGAGATGTGAGTGTAAGGCTTCTCACACGACATGGCATAGGAGTCTGTCTTCGAGATATGGGCGATGAAGGGCTCTGGAAAATTCAGCTCCACGCCTTCGTCCACCACATCCACCTTTCCCTTACCCTTGTTGATATTGAAACGGTAAGCGATGCCGTTGTCGTAAGCACGGAAATCCACGCCGATACCATTCTTGAAGGTCAATGACAATTGATTAGCCCTGTTGGGCACCGTGGCATACTTCATGGGCACCACAGGTTTGATGACCTCATCAACCTTAGAGTGCTTGAGGCCCTTGAGAACAGGGCTTTGGCCAAATCGCTCCTTACCCACCTGCAAGGTCAGGACATTGTCCTTCAACACCTGCTCCTCTCCATAATAGACGCTATACTGTAATCGGTCGCCGATGGTGACTTCAATTCTGATGTTTCCGTTAGGGGAGATGACTGTTTCCTCTCTCGGCGCAGCAGCGGCAATCAAGCTGAATACTGCCAGCAGCATTAATGACAATAATTTCTTTTCCATGTTGCAGTATAATAGAGTTTTTTGCAAAGATAGTGTTAGTCTAAGACAGAACAAAAAGAATTCATTCTTTATTTTGAGGACTTTTTAAAAATAGGTACTTAATACCATAATCAATGTTCCAAAATCTTCTGCCTCGGCAAGTGAGGTCTTAGGAATAAGACAGACAAAAAAATCCACTTTCTAAAGTGGACTCGGTTATTATTGTTTTTTGCTCTCTGTTGTTTCCAAAACAATTACAGCCTAATAAAGGGTTTGTCACCTATTATTGCAGCATATCGGGGATACTGGGATTTATACAAACTGTTTGATGGCAGTCCTTCAAGATTCAGAATCGAATAAATCTTCTCTGCCTTCGACATCTGCAGCATGTAGACGAATGTCATCAGATTTACCTTGTCTCCTATCTCTGCATTCATAATATGTCCAACACCGTCAGGGTCACATATCCGATACCCTTTTTCTTCGGCGATTCTGAGGAACCTGACGCTATCCGAATACACGATGATTGGCACATCCGAATCTCTTTCACATTCAGCAATCTTATCGAGAACAGACTGAATAATGCGTTCTTGGACCTCTTCCGGGAATGGCGCGTTATAATCAGCATCTTCCATATGGCCCAATGCATTGATAAAACGGACATTCACGACAGCATAATGTTCAGGCATGACAGTCTGCGACAGTGCATCCAATACTCTGGGGCTTGGCTTGAACATATCCCAAAACAATTCTCTCCACACCCTTTGCCAATCCTGAACTCCTGTCATTTCTATAAGGTTTTTCCCTATATACTTTTTGCATATATATTGAATACCTTTCTTGAACTTAGGAAAGTCAGTAAATGGCGGGAAGTAGGTGATGTGCCTTTTTTTCCAAGGGAGGCGGGTGATATCTGAAAAATCAGCTGCCCAGTTAATTTTATTGGGCAACAGGAAATCCCTCATGTCAAATCCGGCATGATGTATGAACTTGAAGTTTATACCGTTTTGTTGGGCAACATAACATAACCCAACGGCTGTTTTCAGCCTGTCGGTAATGCCGCATTGGGAATTATTGTCATCAATAATCAAATATATACCATCCAAGGTGAGTCAATCTTTTCTATGGCGTAATCTGTTTACAAAGGTATGCTTTTTTGATGAAACTACCAAATTATTGTATGGTTATTTGCCCTGTGACAGCCATGAAGATACAGTATGCCTCTGACCTCCAGCTGGAGTTTGCTGACAAGTTGCAATCCCAGAAAGAGGCATAATATGTGGAGCAAATGATAAGTGACTCTTGCCGCATCATCTGTAATGGAGAACTACCCAAAAAGAGAATTAACTCATATTAAAAAAAATCATCTAGGATGATTATTTCTATTCGGGCGAAATCTATCGGTTTTTGGTTTGATTTCGCCCGAGAAGGCCTTGTTATTGCCAAAGGTTGGTTATGATTCTACAGCACAAAGAAGCCTAATAACTAAATCGGAGGTTAGGAAGTTTTGCGTTTGAGCTTGTTTTTTAGGCGTTTGTAGCCCTCAACGCCGAGGATGGTCAGGCCTCCGTATTGGCAGGTTTTTGCCAGTCCGAAGAGGATGGTCCATAATATGCCCTTTGCCGAAACGCTGATGGGCAGCAGCATTTGGGCAAAGGACAGTATATAGAACGGTATGCAGCACAGCAACACGATGACACCGGTCCTGAAAGATAGTGACTGCAGCCAGTGTTTCAACCTCCGCCATAGGCGTGAGACGGATTCTTTGGGTGAATAATTGGACTTCATTCTATCATCTCTCTCGATTCCCACTTAATGCTGCTGCTGTTTTCTTTCTCTTTGTATTAATCAGCAGAATTCCCACTATAAACAAGATAATGCTGCCGACAACAACTTTGGCGTCGGTCAGAATGATAAGTGGTGTTTTCGACATCTGCAAGTCACCGATTCCTAGCCAGCAATAAACAGCAAGCAATGTTGCCGTCAGGTTACTGCCAGCATGGAGTGCCACGCTATTCCAGATGTTTCGCGACCAGATAAATATCATCCCGTAGAACATAGCATCAATGAATGCACCAAGGAAATTCCTCACGTGGAGCATGCCAAACAATATGGCCATCACCACACAGACTACCACCTGTGCGCGACGGCTGCGGAAGGGGGATATGGCCATTTGCCTGAAACACAGTTCTTCGAGTATTGGGGCAAGCAGCACGGCATGAACACTGGCCAGCAGGTCCTCACGCAGTTCTGGAGTCGTGTAGGTGATTGGCTCCATCTGCACTGAATGTACGAGCTGCATGAGACCGTATATGATATATTCCTTCGTGACAAACCAGAGTGGAGCGATGAGCAACAACCCGACAATGACAAGTGCCATTGGTCGTTTGAGCTGAAATTGTTTGGCATCAGGGAACAACTTCGGCTCTACCCGTTGAACGAGAAATAGTGTCAACCCAATTCCCGCCAATGTGAGCAACCACGACAGTAACTCGCCGCCAAAACCTGGCGAATTACCGTCTATCGGCATTGCAGTGACAAAGATGAGTGCAGTGCCGTATGCCGCCGCGAGTATCGGCATCAGGGGCTTGAGAAGGCTGACAATTTTGTTCATCCCAGTAAAAAACAGTTGTCCCAGTTTGTGGTTCTCACTTTAATTGAGCGCCATCGGCGAACGCTTTGCCTACCGTCTTGCCCAACTGGATGTAAGTGTGGTGAACGGGGTCAAAAGTGATGAGTTCCATCTTCTCCACATCGGGTTTGCCGTCGGCAGCCAGGAATTTCTCATCGCAGAGGATGTTGACGATTTCGGCCACGAGATTGTATCCCGCTTCCGACTCATCGAGCTTTTCCTTCACGCGGCATTCCAGGGTCATCGGGAACTCTTTAAATACAGGAGCATTCACATTGGGCGCTTTCTCGGCAGTCCAGCCCGTCTTCTCCATCTTGTCGGGCGTGTTGCGACCGCTCACGATGCCCACAAAGTCAGCGGCTACCATTGTGCCGACAGTGGCAAAGGTAACAGTGAAGTCGGCATTGTCCTTGAGGTTATCAGTCGTGGCATGCGAACCGAGCGAAATCATGATTTCTTTCATGTCCCACTGGCCGCCCCATGCCGCATTCATGGCGTTGGGCTTGCCGTCCTTGTCATAAGTGCCGATAATCAGTACGGGTTGTGGAAGCATCCACGCATTAGAATTGAAACTTTTCATTGCAATACTTATATTACTTGATATACTTTACTTTAGACGCATCTCGGGGCTTCGCATCAGGCTGCTCGTCAGGATAGCCGATGGCGAGGATGTAGTTCAGTTTGTAGCCCTCGGGAATGTCGAGACGGTCAAGGAAGAACTTCGTGTCGGCATTCGCGTTAAGGAAACGCACGGGACCGCCCAGGCAGCAAGTGCCGAGTCCCATCGACTGAGCCGCCAGCATCATGTTCTCGCCCAGCAAGCCGGCATCGAGTTCACCGCCACCTTCGGCGGGTGTGCAGACGCAGATGAGGTTAGGGGCGTTGCGGAACATGTTCTTGAAGTCCTTGTCACGCTTCACCTGCTCGGGGTTATGACGTTTATAGACCTCAGTCACATCGGCAATCAGCTGCTGGTCTTCCACCACGCGGACAATCCACGGCTGGCGGTTCATGCCGCTCGGAGCATTGATGCCGGCACATACCACCATTTCCAGTTTCTCGTGCTCCACAGGCTTGTCCAAATACTTGCGGATAGAGCGACGGGCCATGATGCTGCTCAAGACTGGGTTCATTTCAATTTCAATAGCGGCATCGATGTCAGTCATCTTGTCCGTGGGTTCATAGCGTTTCATGACACGTCCGTCACGCGATACCAGGAACTTGGTGAAGTTCCACTTGATGTCACTCTTCTTGTCATAGTCGGCATCCTGCTTGCGCAGCATCTCATCCATGAATTTGCCCCTCTGGTCGTTGAGGTCAAAGCCGCCGAAGCCCTTCTGTGCTTTCAGATAGGTGAAAAGGGGCGACTCATTAGCACCGTTCACGTCGATTTTGTCATACTGCGGGAACTTGATGTTGAAATTGGCGGTACAGAACTGGTGAATCTCCTCAATCGTGCCAGGAGCCTGCTCGCCAAACTGGTTACAGGGGAAATCGAGAATTTCAAAGCCATCGGCATGGTATTTCTCGTAGAGTGCCTCCATCTCATCATATTGGGGTGTGAAGCCGCAACGGGTGGCGGTGTTCACAATCAGCAGCACCTTGCCCTTGTAGTCGGCAAGTGACACGTCATTGCCCATGTCATCCTTCACTTTGAAGTCATAGATACTTTGGGCCGATACACCCAGTACGCTCATGATAGCCATAACGCCTAAAATCACTTTTTTCATATTCGTTACTGATATTTGGTGAATTGATATTTCTTGCGGAGTTCATCCTTTTGCTCGTCGCTCAGGCTGGTAAAATAGCCTTTCCAGCCTGGGCAGAAGTTGATGTGCCACCGCCAGAAGCGGCCCAACAGGGAGTTGGGTTTCTGGTCGTAGTGTGCACGGAATTTGCAGTTTTCGCATTGATGTGCCATAATTCCTTTATTTTTTAAACGTGTTAATAATTGAGTCAAGTTCTTGAACAAGGCGCTGGTAATCCTCAAGTTTCAGCGGGCATGAAGCGAGTTGTTCACTCATGCCGGTAGGGATGAGGTCATAGGCTCTCTGTTCCATCTCACGACCTTTTGCGGTCAGACTGACAATGTGTTGACGTTTGTCTTGTTCCCCTCTTTTGCGGCTGATGATTCCCAGTTTCTCCATGCGTTGGAGCAGTGGCGTGACGGTGTTGGTTTCCAGCATCAGCCTGTGTGCGATGTCGTTCACGGGCTGGCAATCCTTTTCCCAAAGCACCATCAACACCAGATACTGCGGATAGGTGATACCCAGTTCCGTCAGCATTGGCGTATAGGCCTGCGTGACCAACCTTGCTGCGGTATAGAGGCGGAAGCAGACTTGATTATCTAATTGTAACTCTGCGTGCATGACAATGTTTTAAGCCAACGTGGCTTCAACGTCTTTCTCAAAATCCTTGGGCTCGGTGGTGGGCGCGTAACGCTTGATGGTCTCGCCGTCTTTCGAAATCAGGAATTTGGTGAAATTCCACTTGATGTCGCTGTCCTTCTCCACACTGTTGCTGAGGGTCTTGAAGAGCAGTGCGGCACCCTTGGCCTTAATGCCGTGGTACTCCTCGGTGGGAGCCTGAGCCTTCAGATACTCGAAGATGGGTTCTGCGGCAGGACCGTTCACATCAATTTTCTTCATGATCTGGAAGGTCACACCGTAATTCAACTGGCAGAATTCCTCAATCTGTCCGTCGGTGCCGGGATCTTGCTCCTTAAACTGGTTGCAGGGGAAACCGATGATGACCAGTCCCTTATCTTTGTACTTCTGGTTGAGTTCCTCCAGCCCTGCAAATTGGGGCGTGAAACCACACTTGCTGGCGGTGTTCACAATCAACAATACCTTGCCCTCAAAATCCTTGAAGTCAATCTCTTTACCTTTGCTCGTCAGAGCCTTAAAATCATAAATCTTTGCCATTTCTGTCTCTTTTTAATTGCAATTTATATCGTTTACGATGCAAAGTTACACCAAATAATTTATATCGCAAGCGATTTATCCCCAACTTTAAGAATGTTTAACAATATATCGCACACGATATTATCTTTTCATCTAGTTGAATGGATTTTCGGTGCTTTTTCCTATTTTTTCGCATTTTTAATGCGATTATTGAGATTAAGTTGTATCTTTGCTGCAATATCAACTCAGAACCAATAATACCGATACAAACGTCTCAATTTTTGTTCAATGAAATTATCTCAAGATAAGAAAAAGAAATATCAGATAGTTACGTTACTTTTCTCGCTACTGTTGGGGGTGGGAGTCACACTACTGATGTCGTTCGTTAATATTGTTGGGTTCGATAATGCGATCGGGATGATCATCTTTTCGTTGCCCCCAGCGATAATCTCATGGTTGAGTATCCGTTTGGCTTTTGCCCAGTGGAAAGATAGCCACTGGATGTTATTGGCGATGAAGATGGTGCTCTATTTTTGTGGGATGTTAACTGCACTCTTTTTGATAATGATGTTGATTTCTTACCTTTACCGACACACTGAGACATATCCTTTGGTGATGATGCACATCCTTTGGTTTGCAGTAGTGTGCGTGTTGGCTATTGTCCTGATGATTCCCTTCGGTTTTCTCTCTCATTGGCTATCACGCTTGTCATCAACCGAGCGTCAGGAAAACCAGTATATAGAACAAAACGACATCACAGGGACAGGCCTTAACGAAAATAAGGAGGAATAGTTCATTCATCTGTGCTGCGTTTAGTTGGTGTTTATCATCTCAGCAGTTTTTTCTTCTAAAAATTTTCAGTTCAGTGGGCTAAACTGCTGAATTGTTGCTATATTTGTTCCCGTAAATTGATTATCAAATGCCATAATGGGAATGAATTTTAAAGATAAAATAGCGGTTGTAACAGGCGGCGCACAGGGCATAGGGCGCTGCATCGCCGAGGAATTCCAGAAGGCTGGTGCGCACGTCTGCGTGATTGACAAGCAGCCTGGAAATCACTTCGTGGGTGATATCGCTGACAAACAAGTGCTGGAGCGTTTTGCCCGCGAGGTCATCGAGAAACATGGTCGGGTGGACTATCTCATCAACAATGCCCTGCCGCTGATGAAGGGGATTGACGAATGCAGCTACGAGGACTTCCAGTATGCGATGAGCGTTGGCGTCACTGCTCCGTTCTACCTCTCCAAACTCTTCTCTCCTTACTTTGCCGAGGGGGCTGCAATTGTGAACATCTCCTCTTCACGTGACCGCATGAGCCAACCTCAGACCGAGAGCTACACCGCTGCCAAAGGCGGAATCGCTGCGCTGACTCATGCGCTGGCGGTCAGTCTTGCTGGCCGTGTCCGGGTCAACTCCATTTCTCCAGGCTGGATAGACACTGCTTATACCGTTTATGAAGGACCCGACGCCACTCAACAGCCCGTTGGCAGGGTAGGTAATCCTATGGATATCGCCAACATGGTCCTGTACCTCTGTTCAGACAAGGCGACCTTCATCACGGGCGAAAACATCTGCATTGACGGTGGCATGACCCACCAAATGATTTATCATGGCGATCATGGTTGGACATTAAAAAATTGAATGATGAGACAGAAATATATCATAGCACTTGTTTTGGGGTTATTTTCGCTGATGTCGTTTACCGCATTAGCGCAGTTTAATTGGCCTTATACTATCAAGGACGGGACGATTGTGACCGAGGTGCCAGAGCGACCTGCGGGCCAGAGGTCGGCGCTGGGACTTACAGTTGAGAAGATACCTGTCGTGAGGGTGGCCTTCGTGGGGCTGGGCATGCGCGGACCCGACGCAGTGGAGCGCTGGACGCATATCCCGGGCATCGAGGTAAAGGCCCTGTGTGACCATGAGCGCGACCGTGCCGAAGCCTGCCAAGACATCCTGCGCAAAGCCTCCATGCCCGCCGCCGACATCTATTACGGCGAAGATGGCTATAAGGATTTATGTAAACGCACCGACATCGACCTGGTGTATATCGCCACCGACTGGCTTCACCACTACCTGGTGGCGCGTGAGGCACTGGAACATGGCCATCACGTCGCCATCGAGGTCCCCTCGGCAATGAACATGACCGAGATTTGGTCGCTGATTAACCTGAGCGAGAACAAGCGCCTGCACGTGATGATGCTCGAGAACTGCTGCTATGACTTCTTTGAGCTCAATTCGCTCTACATGGCTCAGAGGGGTCTGCTGGGCGAAGTGATTTATGTGCAGGGAGCCTACCGCCACGAGTTGTCGCCCTATTGGGACGAGTACTGGAAACGTGGCGCCGACGACAAACTCGGGTGGCGACTCGACTATAACAGCAAGTTCCGCGGTGACGTTTATCCCACCCATGGCCTGGGCCCCATCGCCCAAGTGCTTAACCTTCACCGCGGCGACCGCATGAGAACGCTAGTGGCGATGGATACCCGCTCCTTTAATGGCCAGGAACTGTTCAAAGCTCGCACAGGCGAATATTGCCCGGAATTCAAGAACGGTGACCACACCACTACTCTTATCTCAACCGAGAAAGGCAAGGTCATCGAGATTCATCACAATGTGATGACGCCGCAGCCCTATAACCGCATGTACCAGCTCACGGGCACCAAGGGCTTTGTCAACAAATATCCTGTCGAGGGATTCGCACTGGCCGCCGAGGTAATGAAAAAGGCCGGTGTCAACGTCAGCAAGGACTATACGGGCCATTCCTACCTGAGCAAAGAGGATACCGAGGCGCTCCTGCAGCGGTTCACCTCACCGCTCGTGAAACGCTATGGCGAGGAGGCCAAGGAAGTGGGCGGGCATGGTGGCATGGACTTCATCATGGACTCGCGCCTGGTCTATTGCCTGCAGAACGGGCTACCACTCGACATTGACGTGTATGACCTGGCCGAATGGTGCTGCCTGGCCGAACTGGGTAGCCTCTCGATGGACAACGGCAACAAGCCTGTACAAGTGCCCGATTTCACCCGAGGCGAGTGGAGCAGGTTCCGTGGCTACCGCCATGCCTGGGCCAAGCCCGAGGATGAGGCTGCGACACGTGCCGCGGCTATGGAATTCACCAAGCAACTGAAAGCCAAGGGCGCCAAGTATTGGGAAAAGCATTAGAAATTAGGAGTTAGGAGTTAGGAATTAGAAGTTATCTTCTCTAGAGTTTCTAGACAATCTAGATAATCTAGAATATCTAAAACTAAAAACCAAAAATCAATATGGAAGCTATCGACACTGCCGGCATTCTGGCACAATTTGAAATAAAGGGTATGGTCAAGGACGTCAAGCCTTTGGGCAACGGACTCATTAACGACACCTACCATGTGATTACCGAGGGCGCTGCGCCCGACTATGTGCTCCAGCGCATCAACAACGCCATCTTCCAGGACGTGGACCTGCTGCAGCACAACATCGAGGTGGTGACGGCACACATCCGCTGCAGGCTAGAAGCCTGCAATACCGACGACATTGACCGCAAGGTATTGCAATTCGTCAAAGCCAGGGACGGCAAGACCTACTACCGCGACGAGGCCGACCGCTACTGGCGTGTGATGGTATATATCCCCGATACTGTCACCAACGAGGCTGTCACGCCCGAGAGCGCCTATGACTGCGGCAAGGCTTTCGGCAACTTCGAAAAAATGCTGGTCGATGTGCCAGAAGCGTTGGGCGAGACTATCCCCGATTTCCACAACATGGAACTGCGCATGCGTCAGCTGCGTGAGGCTGTCGCTAACGATGCTGCTGGCCGCTTGGACGAGGTGCGCGACATCGTCGACGAACTTGAGCGCGATGCCGACGAGATGTGCCAGGCCGAACGGCTCTACCGCGAGGGCCGGTTGCTCAAACGCATCTGCCACTGCGACACCAAGGTCAATAACATGCTGTTTGACCAGCAAGGCAGGGTGCTGTGCGTTATCGACCTCGACACGGTGATGCCGTCGTTCATTTTTTCGGACTACGGCGACTTCCTGCGCACTGGTGCCAATTTCACCGCCGAGGACGACCCCGACCTGTCACGTGTGGGTTTCAACGAGGAAATTTTCAAGGCCTTTACAACAGGTTATCTGGAGTCGGCTCGCGACTTCCTCACGCCTATCGAGATGGAGATGCTACCCTATGCTGTGGCGCTGTTCCCCTTCATGCAGTGCGTGCGTTTCCTCGCCGACTACATCAATGGTGACACCTACTACAAAATCAAGTATCCCACCCACAACCTTGACCGCACCCGCAACCAACTGGCCCTCTACCGCGACGTGCGCCGCCACGACCAGATGATGACCGACTTCATCCACACCCTGCTGTAATCTGCGATGTGGAATGCCCCTCGCTAAGACGCTAAATTTTCAGACAATTTGCACAGCATGAATGACAACTTAGACGAGTAATGATATAGGTTCCGCACTTCATCCTGCGGATTCTACACCAATGCGTTCTTAACTGGACGTTAATTAATTTGTCATTTCGTTTAACTTGCATAATTTTTTCGTATCTTTGCGACATGATGAATCACGCCTAAGTGAAGAATCATTTAATCAGATTAATCCGAAAGAAAACCAGAAGAAAAAGAAATGAGTCATGCATATTTGTTAGGTCTGGATGTGGGCAGCAGTTCGGTAAAAGCGTCGTTGGTCGATGTGGAGACGGGCTGTTGTGTAGCATCGGCTTTTTCTCCGAAGCAGGAGGCTCCCATCAAGGCTGTGAAACCCGGTTGGGCCGAGCAAGACCCTCGTTCATGGTGGGATTATGCCAAACAATCGCTTGTTCAGTGCTTAAAACAGGCGGATGCCAGAGGTGAGGATATCAAGGCCATCGGCATCAGTTATCAGATGCATGGGCTGGTGTGTGTGGACCGTGACCTGCAGCCCGTGCGCGACAGCATCATCTGGTGCGATTCCAGGGCGGTACCTTATGGTGAGCGGGCGATGCAGGCATTGGGCAAAGACTGGTGCCTGGAGCATCTGCTCAATTCGCCGGGCAATTTCACTGCAGCCAAGTTGGCGTGGGTTAAGGAAAATGAACCCGATGTGTACAGGCGCATCTACAAGGTGATGCTCCCGGGCGACTACATAGCCATGCGACTGAGCGGTAAGCCTGCAACGACCATCAGCGGCCTGAGCGAAGGCATCATGTGGGACTTCAAGGCTGAGCGGCCTGCCGTTGAGCTGCTGGACTACTACGGCTTTGACCACTCGCTCTTGAGCGAAACGGTGCCTACCTTCGGCATTCAAGCCACGGTGTCGCCTCAAGTGGCCAACGAGTTGGGCCTCAAGGCTGGAACTCCGATAGGCTACCGTGCTGGGGACCAACCCAATAATGCCCTGTCGTTGGGCGTGCTCAATCCTGGCGAGGTCGCTGCTACGGCCGGTACCTCGGGCGTCGTGTATGGTGTTCTGGGCGAGGTCAATCGTGACCCATTGAGCCGTGTCAACACCTTTGCTCATGTGAACTATTCGGCCGACCTTGATCGCCTGGGCGTGCTGTTGTGCATTAACGGCACTGGCATCCTCAATGCCTGGATGCGTCGCAATGTGACTTCAGGTCTTTCCTATCAAGAAATCAATGACCTCTGCGCCTCGGTGCCCATCGGCAGTGAGGGCGTGACGGTCATCCCCTTTGGCAACGGTGCTGAACGTGTGCTCGAGAATCGTGAGACGGGATGCTCGGTACACGGGCTGGACTTCAATCGCCACAACCGCACCCACCTGTTGCGCGCGTCACAGGAGGGTATCGTGTTCAGTTTTGCCTATGGCATGGAAGTCATGCGAGAGATGGGCATGGACATCAGCACCATCCATGCGGGAAAGGCCAACATGATGTTGAGTCCCGTCTTCCGCCAGACCTTGGCTACCGTGAGCGGTGCGACCATCGAGCTGCATGATACCGACGGCAGCGTGGGTGCCGCACGTGGAGCTGGAATCGGAGCTGGAATCTACAAGAATGCCCAGGAGGCTTTTGCCACGCTGCAATGTCTGTCGGTCATTGAGCCGATTGAACAGGACCGCGAGGCTTGCAAGTGCGCTTATGAACGCTGGAAAGCCTTGTTGAAGAAGGCTTTATCATAAAATAGAATTATTACCATCAATAATCAACATAACACTAAAAGACAATGAGTAAAGAGTATTTTCCCGAGATTGGCAAAATCCCGTATGAGGGAGCCGAGAGCAAGAATGTGATGGCGTTCCATTACTATGATCCCGAACGCGTGGTTATGGGCAAGAAGATGAAAGACTGGTTCAAATTCGCTATAGCCTGGTGGCATACCCTGGGGCAGGCCAGCGCTGACCAGTTTGGCGGACAGACCCGTTTCTATGAATGGGACAAAGCCGAGGACCCCTTGCAGCGTGCCAAGGACAAGATGGATGCCGGTTTTGAAATCATGCAGAAGCTAGGCATCGAGTATTTCTGTTTCCATGATGTGGACCTCATTGAGGAGGCCGATAGCATCGAGGAATATGAAGCACGCATGAAGGCTATTACCGACTATGCCCTGGCGAAGATGCAGGCAACGGGTATCAAGCTGTTGTGGGGTACTGCCAACGTGTTCGGCCATAAGCGTTACATGAACGGTGCCGCAACCAATCCCGACTTTAATGTCGTGGCACGTGCAGCCGTACAGATCAAGAACGCTCTCGATGCCACCATCAAGTTGGGCGGTAACGCCTACGTCTTCTGGGGTGGTCGTGAGGGCTATCAGACCCTGCTCAACACCCAGATGCAGCGCGAGAAGAACCATCTGGCCAAGATGCTCACGGCTGCCCGTGATTATGCCCGTGCTAAGGGCTTCAAGGGCACCTTCCTGATTGAGCCCAAGCCCATGGAACCCACCAAGCACCAGTATGACCAGGATACCGAGACCGTTATCGGCTTCTTGCGTGCCAATGGCCTTGATAAGGACTTTAAGGTCAACATCGAGGTCAACCATGCCACGCTGGCGGGCCACACCTTTGCCCACGAGCTGGCAGTGGCTGTGGATAACGGCATGCTGGGCAGCATTGATGCTAATCGCGGTGACCACCAGAACGGTTGGGATACTGACCAGTTCCCCATCAACAGTTATGAACTCACCAATGCTATGCTGCAGATTATGCGCGGTGGCGGCTTCAAGGACGGCGGTACCAACTTTGACGCCAAGCTGCGCCGCAACAGCACCGACCCCGAGGACATCTTTATCGCTCACATCAGTGGTATGGATGCTCTGGCCCGTGCCCTGTTGAGTGCTGCCGATATCCTTGAGAAGAGCGAGTTGCCTAATATGCTCAAGGAACGCTATGCCAGCTTTGACTCGGGCGAAGGCAAGCGCTTTGAGGACGGCCAGATGTCCCTCGAGGAACTGGTTGCCTATGCCAAGTCCCATGGCGAGCCCGCTACCATCAGCGGCAAGCAGGAGAAATATGAAGCCATCGTGGCTTTGCATGTCAAGTAATTTGGTCATTAAGCAATCAAGAGTTTATGGGCTACTTTGATAAAGGCGGAAGCAGGCTCTATCTGGTGAGCATCGTCCTGGTGGCGGTGCTTGGTGGTCTGCTCTTCGGATATGACACGGCGGTCATCTCGGGCGCCGAGAAGGGCTTGCAGGCATTCTTCATGCAGGCTACCGATTACAACCATACTGATGCTTGGCATGGCCTGACCTGTTCCAGTGCCCTGATCGGATGCATCATCGGCAGCGCCCTTTCAGGCTTGCTGGCTACCAACCTCGGTCGTAAGCGCTCGCTGATGCTTGCCGGCATTTTGTTCTTCCTGTCTGCGCTGGGCAGCATGCATCCCGAGTTCCTGTTCTTTGAAGGGCAGGGCGCGTCCAAGGAACTGCTTATGGCCTTCAACTTCTACCGCATTGTCGGCGGTGTGGGTGTGGGTCTGGCTTCGGCCATCTGCCCCATGTACATCGGCGAGGTCGCTCCCACCAAGATTCGCGGCATGCTCGTGTCATGGAACCAGTTTGCCATCATCTTTGGCCAGCTGGTGGTCTATTTCGTTAACTTCATGATTTTGGGCAATCACGAGAATCCCGACATCGATATCGTGGGAGGCATCAACAAGGTGATGAACCCCGAGGGTGCCATGTGGGCTACCCAGGAGGGCTGGCGTTACATGTTTGGCAGCGAGGCCATTCCTGCCGGATTGTTCACTCTGCTCATCTGTCTCGTCCCCGAGACGCCGCGATACCTTGTCATGGCTGGTCGGGATGATATGGCATTTCATGTGCTGTCCCGCATCAATGGCAAGACCCGTGCCGAGATTATCCTTGCCGACATCAAGAGCACCATTACCCAGAAGACCGAGAAACTCTTCTCCTATGGCTACGTGTGTATCTTTATTGGCATCATGCTCAGCGTCTTCCAGCAGATTGTGGGCATCAATGCCGTACTCTATTACGCCCCGCGCATCTTTGACGAGATGGGCATGACCAATCCCATGGTCAACACTGTGGTGATGGGTGTGATCAACATCCTGTTCACGCTGCTGGCCGTGTTCACGGTCGAGAAGTTGGGCCGCAAGCCGCTGCTCGTTACCGGTTCGCTGGGTATGGCTTTGGGCGCCTTTGGTGTGGCCTTGGCGTTTGACAATCCCAACTTGGGCATGTTGTGCATGATTTCGCTCATGCTCTACAGCGCATGCTTCATGTTCAGCTGGGGACCCATCTGCTGGGTACTCATCGCCGAGATCTTCCCCAATACCATACGTGGCAAGGCCGTTGCCATTGCCGTTGCCTTCCAGTGGATTTTCAACTGGATTGTCAGCACGTCGTTTGTGCCCATGTTCAACTTTGAGTTCCATGAGGGCGACCAGATGGGCCACTTGCTCACCTATGGCTTGTATGGCATCTTGTGTGTCGTGGCAGCCATCTTTGTCTGGAAACTTGTTCCCGAAACCAAGGGCAAGACACTCGAAGACATGACCCGCCTGTGGCGCAAAAAATGACTTGTAGGTAAACACGTCGATTGACGGCATGTGTAAATGAAGGACCGGTTGCCCCATGACTGCCGGTCCTAAGTTTCTATTATGATTCATCGGTGTTCAGTAAAAATCACATTTTTACATTTTAGTATGTTGATTGATCATCATTCGAAAACAAAGTCTTTACTCTCCGGTAAAAGTAACAATTCTGCCATTTCCCCGGTAATCAGTATAATCATAGCCTTGCCTTGATTTCTTTTTTTACTTTCTCCATGTCATTGCAAGAGAGGAGGGGCATTAAAGACTCTATTTCCTTGATGTTTTTGTTCCACCATTTGAATTGGAGCAGCAGGTCAATGAGTTCGTCATCGAAGCGCTTTTTAACCACCAAACACGGATTGCCCACAGCGATAGCATATGGAGGAATATTTCTCGCCACAACTGAGTTGGTCCCGATGATGGCGCCGTCACCGATGTGGACGCCAGGCATCACGGTCACGTTCTGCCCTATCCACACGTCATTGCCAACAACGGTATCACCCTTCAGCGGCAATTCATCTTTTACAGGCGCCATCGCGCTGCCCCAGTCGCCCCCCATGATATAGAACGGATAGGTGGTCGCGCAGTCCATCCTGTGATTTGCGCCGTTCATGACGAACTCTACGCCACGCGCTATCGCACAAAACTTGCCGATAATCAGTTTGTCGCCAATGAAGGGGTAAAAGTGGGTGACATGTTTCTCAAACTGGTCCGCACCTTCCACGTCATCATAGTAGGTATAGTCACCCACGATGATATTCGGATTTTTCACCACATTCTTGATGTAGCAAAGGCTTGGAATGTTTGGATTCGGAAACGCCTCGTTCGGGTCAGGTCTTCTCATAATCATTCATTTACTATGCCCATTGGAAATTACCTTCTCCGGCGGCAATTTCGAAGTGGTATTTGGCGATGCCCAGGTCCATCTGGGTGTAGCCAATCAGCGAGAAACCTTTCTTGGCGCGTACGCGTGGCAGTTGGCCGTCCTTAGCGGGCAGGAGTTCAAACGAGAACTTCTGCTGGTTCACTGCGGTGGGGGCGAGTAGGGCAGCCTCGACGCCGCGGCGGAACCAGTCGGGTGTCTCGTCGCTCACGTTGCTCACCTGGTCGACGCGCTTGATTTTGTGTGACACGCCCTGCGTCTCGCCATAGCCTATGGCGATATAGGCTTTGATGACTTCACCCTCGTCGAGGACGTAGGTGTCGGGTATCTTGGTGTAACTCAAGCCCACCCAGCAGGTATTCATCCCGAGCGTCTGTGCCAGCAGTACCAGTTGCTCGCCGTAGTAGCCGATGCGCTCGTCCAGGTCGTCGGCTTTCACACCTGCCATGACGAGGTAGTCGGTCACGTTGCGGAACTTGCCGTAGCGGGCAAAAGGTCCCAGGAACGCTTTCGGCTCGTTGCGGATGAGCTGGATGTGCAGCTGTCCCTCGCGATTCAGTTGCTCAATCTTGTCTTGCAGCGCCTGAGCATCGGCATCGGTCAGCGGCTGCTCTTTATAGGCCCTCACGCTGTGGCGGGCACTAATGGCTTCTTGTAATGTCATATATCGTGTACTTTATTTCTAAAAAACTAAGAACTAGAAACTAGAAACTTTTTATAGATTTCCCATTCGGTTTGCAGTTCGGCAGAATGGTCTCCGTCAAAGAATTGAACTTGGCAGTCGGCCTTAAAGGGCGTCCAGTTGCCGCAGATGATGCCGTCATGGGCGATGATGGGTTGGAAGATGCCGCTGTTGTTGTGGGCGCGGTGGGTGTGCTCGGCTGGCAGGACGATGTCGCGGCTCTTGTAGCCGATGAGGTATTCGTCGTAGGGCGGAATCAAGAGGTATTTGCCCTTGCGGAATCCGCGCGTGCGGCAATCATCGGTGAGATAAAACTCACGGCCTCGCCATTTCACGGTGTGAATCCTGTTACCCAGCAGTGCTATTGCTTTGCGGCAATCGCCGATGTTCAGTCCCGACCACCACACGAAATCCTCGAGCGTGGCAGGCTGTCGGCTCTGGAAATACTTGCTGGCAAAGCGCATCAGCGCCTCGTCGCGGTCGATGGCGTTTCTCGGTTCCACCTTGTTGGCAGTGAGCGCATAGGTGGCTTTCATGGGCAACAGGTCGCCGCTACAGAGTGTTCCTGACAATTCTGCCATGCGGATGTGATAAGACAGACGGTGGGCGTCCATGTGGATGTCACGCTCAGCTAGTGCCTGGACGAAATCCTCTTTAGTCACGCTCCCCTTGTCGGCTGCCGTGCGGGCAAGGATGTCCCTGATGGCGGTGATTTCCTCTTCAGGAATGGTGATTCGGTTGCTACTCATCCACCCGCGGATAACAGCGATGGCCTTGGGGGCGCACAGGTCAATCAAAGGCCAGTAATCCTCGGCTGTGACCAGTTGCCACGTGCCACGCATCAGGTGCAGACGGATGATGCGTCCGCTGTCGAAGGCTGCCTTGAACGCCCCTGACGATGGCTTGCGGGTGCGCATAGCTACCGCCCAGCGCATCATGCGGTATTCCTGGGCCTGAACGGCGCCCATGTGGCTGACCACCTCGGCAGGACTACCGAACTGCGGAGTGGCTAGTTGCTGGTTGAGAAGGCGGATGGCAACAGGATTCATATCAAAAATACATCAAAATAACCGTCCTTATTCTATCCTAAGTTCCTTGCAGCTGTCGAGTAGGTTCCAAAGGCCGTCTTCCGAGAGGACTCCGCGTTTCAGGTCCTCGGGCAGCAGTCCTGCCTCGTCGTCTTCAAAGTCCTTGCGCCACTCCTGGCTGCTGTAGTATTCACTGAGCGCGGCGATATCGTCCTGCACTGCCTCCCACTTGTCGAGGGCGGCGTTAAGGCGCTTCATGGCAGCCGTGACTGCACGGTATCGGCGCTCCATCTGGCGGATGCGTGCCAACTGTTTTTTTCTCTCATCCATAGCGGTCTTATCTGATGATTACAATTAGGAGACAAATATACGCTGATTTCCGAAGATTTTGATGTATATTTGCAAAAAATAACCCAAACGGATTTTAAATATGAGAATCAAGAGAAGACTTGCCGTGGTTGCAGCAGCCTTGCTAGCCCTCGCTTCAACGGCCCAGACTAACCCATTGTGGATGCGTTTCAGTGCCATTTCGCCCGATGGAAATACCATCGCTTTCTCCTATAAAGGAGACCTCTTTACCGTGGCCTCACAGGGCGGCACTGCCCACCAGCTGACGTCGAATGCGGCCTATGACGCCTATCCCGTGTGGAGTCCCAATGGCCAGCGCATTGCCTTTGCCTCGGCCCGCGAGGGCAGCCTCGACGTGTTTATCGTGGATAAGGACGGTGGCACGCCCAAGCGTCTGACCACCGACAGCGGTAACGAGACCCCGTTGTGTTTCCTGGACGATGGCACCGTGCTGTTCGAGGCCACAATTATGCCCACTGCCAAGTCTATCCTCTTTGCCGGCCGCTCGTTCCCACAGGTCTATCAGGTGAGTACCGACGGCGGTCGTGCGCGTCTGTTCTCGGCACTGCCCATGCAGGACCTGAGCATCAACGCCCGCGGAGATATCCTCTACCACGACATCAAGGGTTATGAGGACCCCTTCCGCAAGCACCACACCTCATCCATCACACGTGACGTGTGGCTGAACCAGAACGGCAAATTCACCAAATTGACCTCCTTTAACGGCGAGGACCGTACGCCCCGTTGGGCACCCGACGGCAACGCCTATTATTACCTGAGCGAACAGGACGGCACCTTCAACGTGTATAAGAACACCGTTGGCGGTAGCCAGCCCAAGCAACTCACCCGCCATGAGAAGAATCCTGTGCGTTTCCTCACGGTAGCCAATAACGGCACGCTGTGTTACGGCTATAACGGTGAAATCTACACCCTGCAAGAGGGTGGGCAACCCCGTAAGGTTGATATCACCATCGCTGCCGATGTCGATGATAAGGACCTTGTGCGCCAAATCGAGACCAGCGGAGCAACAGCCATCAGCGTGTCGCCCAGTGGCAAGGAAGTGGCTTTTGTCATGCACGGCGATGTGTATGTCACCTCGGTCGATTACAAGACCACCAAGCAGGTCACCAACACTCCCGAGCAGGAACGCACCATCGATTTCTCGCCCGATGGCCGCAGCATCGTCTATGACAGCGAGCGTGGCGGTATGTGGCAGATTTACCAAACCAGCATCAAGAACAAGGACGAGAAGCAGTTCACCTATGCCACCGACCTGGTGGAAGAACAACTGACCAACACGGGCAAGACCAGCATCCAGCCCTCCTACAGTCCCGACGGCAAGAGCGTCGCTTTCCTCGAAGACCGCGCCACACTGCGGGCTGTCGATGTGAAGAGCAAGGCTGTGCGCACCCTGATGGACGGCAAATACATCTACTCCTATAGCGACGGTGACGTGTGGTATGAGTGGAGTCCCGACAGCCGTTGGCTGCTGTCGTCCTACATCGGTGAGGGCGGCTGGAACAGCCAGGACGTGGCATTGGTCAATGCCAGTGGCAACGGCGAGGTACACAACCTGACCGAGAGCGGCTACAACGAGGGCAATGCCAAGTGGGTGCTCGGTGGCAAGGCGATGATATTTACTAGCGACCGTGCCGGCTATCGCAGTCATGGCAGCTGGGGCACCGAGGACGATGTGTACATCATGTTCTTTGACCTGGACGCCTATGACCGTTTCAGGATGACCAAGGAGGAGAAGGTCCTGCTTGAGGAAGCCGAAAAAGAAAAGAAAAAAGAGGCGGACAACAAGGGCAAGAACGACAAACCCGCCAAAAAGAAAGACAACAAGAAGAAAAAAGGTGCCGCTGCCGAGGAGAAACCCGCTGTGCCCGCCTTGCAGTTTGACCTGGACAACTGCCGCGACCGCATCGCACGACTGACGGTGAATTCGTCACACCTGGGTGGTGCCGTCCTTTCCAATGGCGGTGACACATTGTACTACCAGGCGGCCTTCGAGGGCGGCATGGACTTGTGGAAACACGACCTGCGCGAGAACAAGACCGAAATCGTGCTCAAGGGCGTGGGCAGTGGCCCCATGATGGCCTCCAAGGACGGCAAGAACCTGTTCGTCTGCACGGGTAGCGGCATCAAGAAGATTGACTTGGCAAAGGGTAAACCCGAGGCCGTCGACTTTGAGGCCAACTTCAACTACCGTCCCTATCAGGAGCGGGAATACATCTTTAACCACATCTGGCAGCAGGTCAAGGACAAATTCTATGTCGAGGATATCCATGGTGTGGACTGGGAAGGCTATCGCGACAACTACAAGCGTTTCCTGCCCTATATCAACAACAATTACGACTTCCGCGACATGTTGAGCGAGATGCTCGGCGAACTGAACGGCTCCCACACGGGCGCCCGCTACAATCCTGAGGGAGCCGCCCTCAAGACGGCAGCCCTGGGCCTCTTCCTGGACGACACCTATCAGGGCGACGGCCTGCGTGTCGAGGAGGTCATCAAGCGTGGTCCGTTTGACGTGAAGAAGACGGGTGTAACCCCCGGTTGCATCATCGAGGCAATCGATGGAAACGGCATCTCCGCTGGCAAGGACTACAACTGGATGCTCGACGGTAAGGCCGGCAAACCCATCCATGTCACCGTCTATAACCCGACCACCAAAAAGCGTTTTGATGTCACTGTCAAGGCCATTAGCAAAGGCGAGCAGAACGAGCTGCTCTACAAGCGCTGGGTGGACCGTAACCGCGCCCTGGTGGACAGCCTGTCGGGCGGCCAGTTGGCGTATGTACACGTCAAGGAGATGAACAGCGAATCGTTCCGCACCGTTTATCGTGAACTGCTCAGTGACAAGAACCGCAACCGCAAGGCCGTCATCGTTGATGAACGCCACAATGGCGGTGGCTGGCTGCACGACGACCTGTGTACCCTGCTCAGCGGCAAGCAGTACCAGACCTTCGTCCCCCACGGTAAAGTAGTAGGTTCCGACCCCTACAACAAGTGGACCAAACCCTCGTGTGTACTGATGTGTGAGGATGACTACAGCAACGGCCATGGCTTCCCCTTCGTGTACAAGGAACTGGGCATCGGTAAACTCATCGGCACCCCTGTGCCCGGCACGATGACCGCGGTGTGGTGGGAAACGCTGATTGACCGTTCTCTCATTTTCGGCATTCCGCAGGTGGGCTGCCGTGACATGCGCGGCAGCTTCTGCGAGAACACCCAGCTCATGCCTGACATCGAGGTCTATAACACCCCTGAGGACTACCTCAACGGCCACGACCGCCAACTCGAGCGTGCCGTTCAGGAAATGATGAAATAATCCTCTGTTGCAAATGGCGCAATAATTGCAGTATACCCTTTACGCACTAATATTTTAAATATTGAAAGCTATGAACAAGAGAATAATTACTATCGTGATGATGTGTGTGACCATGGTTGCACTGCATGGTTTTCGCGCTCAGGCCCAGAAGAGCTATCCCAAAGATATCCTTGTCTACCAGTTGGAAAACAAGGTGAAGTACCAGGGAAAAGCCCAAAAATCGGGGACTTTCTCACAGCGTACATCACCCAGGATGAGACGAGTGAAATTATGGGAAGCCTCAGTGTCGCCTGGAATCATTATCTGCGCAACGAACCCCAGGAGCAGTGTTGCCAGTTCATCGTGGATGACAAGAACGGCTATCTGCGCTACACATTCGACGCTAAACTGTGCGATGACTTTGAGGACATGGATGCACAGACCATCGTCGAGATGTGTTACTGGAACTGTGCCGACGGCAAGCACAAACTCATTGCCGAGAACGTCATTTCGATGATGGACGGCAAGTACATGATTGGCCAGTACAGCGGCACCATGTTCTACCTCTATGACAACGCCACTCGACAGATATGGTCCGTTGATGATGAGTGGCTCGGGGCATACGTCAAGCCAGTCATCGATGAGGCGAACTGCCAGATGACGGTAAAGGAGATGACGGTACTTGACGAGACCATCGCCGTCTATAGCTTGCCGCAGCAGGGCAAGGACATCAATGTTGTTGTCTATCAGGGCAACAAGAAGACCGAAGCCCGTCTCGTGTGGGACGGTATGCGTTTCAAGCAGCAATAAGATGAAATCATACAATATCCAATATGGTCTTGTCAGCCTGATGCTGTCGCTTTGCACCTGTCTGGGCGCTCAGGCTGTGGAACTGAAACCGCAGGGCGTTTCGGTCGAGGGCATCGTGCCTGCAGGTTGGTCGCATCAGGAAGCGCAAGGTGACCTGAACAAGGACGGCATCCCTGATCTTGTCGTTGTGGCAACCCCCGATGATGTAGAGAACACTATCACGCGCAGCGATGGATACGTCTATAACTTCAACCAGCCCATCCTCGCCATCTACTTTGGCACGGCACAAGGCCAGTTCCATCAATGGAAAGCCTATGACAACGTCATCCCTGGCGATGATAGTGAGAATTGCCACAATGACGTGAGTCTGGAGATTACCGACCGCGGTGTAATACGCATTTCAATTCAGCTGTTTTGCAGTGCGGGCAGTTATGGCGTTTCAACAGACACTTATTCCTATCGCTACCAGAACGGCGACTTTTTCCTCATTGGCATGGATAAGGAAGAGATGCAGCGCAATACGGGGACAATCACCCTAGTCAGCGAGAACTACCTGACGTGGAAGCGCCAGACGAAGATGTCCAACGCCTTTGACGATTCAGCTCCTACCGAAAAGTGGACTAAAATCTCGCGCAAAACTCTCGAGAAACTCGGAGCCCGCGAGTTGTAAGCATCAAAATAATATCACTTGGGGTTGGTCATGATGCCGTTCCAGACGGCATTACGCAGTGTGCCGGCCTCGTCGTCGCACCGGTATTCCCAATACATGGCGCCGCGCATGCCTGTCTGCTTGACGAACCTGCATTTCCAGGCCAGCGACTCGGCGTCCTCATAGGTGCAGACAAATTCGCCGTCGTCGTTGACGAGATAGGGCACCTTGGCCACGTCATCCCACATGCGGGTGACATCGGTGCGCTTGACGAGAGCCCCGTAGGAAGCGTCGCCGAACCCCTTGACTGAGCGGCCATAGAAAGGCACCCCCAGCACCAGTTTGTTGGCTGGAATTCCAGCATTGAGATGTGCCTGGAAGGCTTCCTGTGCTGTCACTCGGCCTGACATCTCGCTGCGGTATAGTGCTGCATGGTGATAGGGTGGGTTGCC
This sequence comes from uncultured Bacteroidales bacterium, assembly GCA_902800715.1. Lineage (GTDB taxonomy): Bacteria > Bacteroidota > Bacteroidia > Bacteroidales > Muribaculaceae > Sodaliphilus. Next base: position 198,314 of record CADCFN010000001.1, on the reverse strand, counting down.
CACGTCATACATCATGATGTTCACCAGGTCAACGTAGGGCTCAATGGCCTTGAAATCGACATATCGGGCATCGGCAATCGTGGCGCACGACAGCAGGTAATCTTTGCCCAGAGCTTTGCGCAGTTCGCGCATCAGCAGCGTGAAGTTGTCGATGTCGGCTGGCGATGCCGAGATGCCGGCCTCGTTGCTGCTGGGGTACTCCCAGTCCATGTCGATGCCATCGAGGTGATACTCCTTGACGATGCGCTTGCAGTCGCGGGCAAACGCCTTGCGCCGCCTCTCGGTCGATGCCATCTCGCTGAAGCCGCCTGCCGTCCAACCGCCAATGCTCAGCACGATATAGATTTTGTGGTCCTTCTTCAATTCGACCAATTGCCGTAGCCGCTCGGGACGCTGGATGGTCACCCCGTCGTAGGTCTTGTTCACGTTGCCAAAGGCGTAGTTGATGTGCGTCAGCACCGAGCAGTCAGGCAGTTCCATGGTCTCGTTCCATCCTGTCACATAAGCCGCCACGACGGGCCCGTCGTCCTTGTGCCCGCCTGCCCATACCGGCATCATCAGCGCCAGCATGCACGCTAAAACCAAAATCTTCTTCAGCATATCTTCACACATTGAATTATTGTAACCAAAAGTAAAACATTTTTCTCGATACTCGTCGCATTCATCTAGGTGTCATCACCTTGTCTGCCCGGGTTGTGCCGTCGCTCAGGTGCTTGACGCTGATGTAGATGCCGCCCGAGGGGTTGTCGTGGTCCATGCTCATACCGGTCATCGTGTAGTAATCGGTCGCATTGACGGTAACGGCATCGTTGGAGCGCTCATCCAGGGCGTCGCTGCCCCAATCGATGTCATCGAGTTCGGGCATCTCGCTGGGATTAAGCGAGTTGCAGGTCATCATGTGGACGCCCATGTTGCCGTATTTCAGGTAGTTGGCCTTGGTGTCGACAGTCCACATGGCCACGTGCAGGCCCATGTCGTGGAACGTCTTCACGGTATTGGCGTCGAAGTTGCCGATGGAGATGCTGGGATTGAGACAGTATTCCTGGCACCAGGTCTCGTTGCCCTGCCAGTTGTCGTTGCACAGCCATTGGCGTGTGAACTGGGGATAGTGAGTGGCGATATACTCCTGCGACTTCTTCATCGAGGTGAGGAAGATGACCTTGTCGGTCAACCCTTGGTCGATGACCAGATGGGCCAGCCCGTCGAAGTTGCTCATGTCGTTGTTATTGATACCGGTGGTCCACTTGAGTTCGATGACGGGGAACACGCCCTTCTCGAGGCAGATGGCAAGGTATTCGGCCACGGTGCAGATGTGGCCCGTGTAGGTCACGCCGCCACGCGTCTGGGTGTACTGCTCGGCGCGCAGTTCGGCCAGTGTAGCGTCGGCAACGGTGAGGTTGCCGCCCAGGCGGTTGGTGGTCTCGTCGTGGCTGATGACATAGAAGCCGTCCTTGGTCACGCGCACGTCACACTCCAGTCCGTCGTAACCGTATACGTTGACGCCGTTACGGAAGGCCTCGGCGGTGTTCTCGACACCGATGTTGCAGCCGCGATGGCCCACAAACAGCGGTTTCCATGCCCAAGCGTCAACAGCTAGGGCAAGCATAATCACTAAAGGCAAAAAACGTCTCATCATCATTATGGTTTTGTAATCCTTCCCTAATGGCAAAGATGGTTAGAAGTCCCAGTCTTCAACTTTGCATTGGCGCTTGGGGATGGCGCTGGAGAAGGTGAGCCCTGTGCGGCGCTCCACCTCTTGAACAGTGACCGCATATTTGCTGATGTTTCCCGGGCACGGCTCATTGTTGTAGATAAAGGCGATGGCGCGGCGCTGCTCGGGGGCGTACAGCACTTTAAAGAAGGCCTCGGGCACGGCGATGTTCTGCTTGTCATTGCCAATCATCTTGGGGTTCTTGCCCACGATGGGACCTGTGAAGACCAGGATGCGCTTGTCGCGCTTTGCCCAACGGTGAATCTTCTCCTCCAGCAAACGCCAGTTGTCGTTGTTGAGTTTGGTGTCCTGCGGGCACATGTTGGTCATGTAGAAGCACTGCGCCATTTCTGTCTTGCCCCACCGCATGTCCATCGCTGGTGCCATGTGGCCACGGCTATAACCGCTGCTGCGGTATTCCCAGCTTTCGGGGCATGAGGCGACGTTGGGGTCCTTGGCATACTTGAAGTTTTTGCGCACCTCGTGTCCTGGTGCATCACTCATATCGACCATCGTCGCCGTCAATTCATAGGCAACGCAGTTGGGAATCCTCAACGACGGGTTGAAGTTTACTCTGATGGCCTTATAGTTCAGTACCTCGTTGTCTATTGATTTGGGCACTTTTACCGCCAGCAGTGCGTTGGTCTGCTGCATCGGCACTTTCGTGTTCGTTGCCGTTTTGCCGATGGTGGGAACGCTCGCCAGCGGTGAAGCTACAGCAGGATTGGATTTGGACTTTTTGGACTTTTTGGCTTTTTTCTTGGATTTCTTTTTGCTCTTGGCCTGGGCACTCCATTGCAGGGTAATGCTGCTGTCGCCCATCACTTGCGGTGGCAGGGCACCGCCCATGACCATCGCAGCTACCAGAATCCAAATCTTTGCTAATTGTTTCATATTCTTCATTTTTTATATTTTGTTTTTGATTCCTAATTTGTGAAAGCGTTGAGATTGACGGTGCTCTCAAGCCGTTGCTGCTCGGTGGCGGGCAGGGTGGGGAAGAAATCCAGCCCTGTGCGGCGCTCCACCTCGTCAACGTTAACGGCATATTGGCTCAGCCGTCCCCCGCTCTTACCGTTTGGGTAGATGAATGCAATGGCGCGCATCGGCCTCACGCACGGTGCCAAGATGACCTTGAAATAAGCACTCGGCACCTTTACCCGACCACTCGCCAGCGTCGTGTCGCCGTTGCTCACGACGGGTCCCGTGAACACCAGCAGCGCGCTGTCACGCACGGTCCACTCGCGCACTTTCTCTTCCAACCGTGCCCAACCGCCCTCGTTGAGTGCCTTGTGCATGGGTGCGACGTTGGTCAGCTTGAACGACTCTTGCATGGCAGCCTCGTCCCACTTGAGGTCGGCGGCAGGCACCAGGTGACCTCGGTCCATTCCGCTGCCGGCATAATCGGCAGGCGACGGACAGCCATTAACGCTCGTGTCCTGCAAGAAATCACCCGCACGTTCGACAGTCCCGTTAAGCTCGTTGGTTGTGAGCTCATAGGCCGCACAGTTGGCAATGCCCTGCTGACTGTTGAAGTGCACGTCAAAGGCGTGATACCTCACCAGCGTGTCGGGCACAGAACGTGGCATGCCGACGGTCATCAAGCTGTCGCGCATGCCCTCGCTCAGGGGTTCGAGATGTGTGGCACTGTTGTTCACCATGACGCGATACAGCAAAAAGCATACCAGCACCACAGTCAAGCCCCACAAGAGAAACCTCACGGTATTGCCCCAGCGTTGCCAAAACCGGTCCACACGCTTGTTCATAGTCACAAAAATACCTAAATTTGCCAAAATCAAAGGCAAAACCAGGTGAAAATTGCTTAAATCCAGGGCAAATAAATTAATTCAACGTATCAAACTCTTATGGATATGACAAGAGCGGCTCCATTTTTGGGCCGCCCTTGCTATTGTTGAAAGGATTTCTTAGTGTCACTCGGTCTTGCGGATGATGAGTAAGACTATACCCGCCGAGATGAGCAAGATGACAGCAAGTGCGATGCTGAAACCTGTGAGGCTCAACCTGCCCATCAAGAACAGGGTAATGATGATAAAGTTAACCAGCGTCTCGATGATGGCGAACATACAAAGCGTTTTCTTTCTGTCCATGATTTCTTCGGTTTTAATTTAATATAATGCAGTTTCAATGACCTTGCTGATCTCCTGCCCTGCGGATGAGGGTGCGGAAGGTGAAAAACAGGATTGCCAGTATCGCAAGATATCCAGCCAACACCCATAGTGGATCAATACTCTTGCTAATACTCGGGAAGGCATATAGCAGCATTATTATGCCGAGCATTAAGGCGAACATGCGGTACAGCAAAACAGCCAGTTTTGCCTGTTTAAGATTGGTCAACTGGCCCACGTCTCTCATGTTGCCAAGTTTGTATGTGTCCCAGATGAGTTTGAGGGTTCCAATGGTGCAAGAGAGCAGGACGAACAGCGCCCCGATATTGAAACTGCCATCATCCTCGGTGAAGCGGCCGTTTATAGCTGACATCACCCATGCGATGATTACGAGAGCGCCAATGAGGATTACGGTCAAAGTGCCCAAGGCGGTGCGTGGCATTTTTACCTTATCGATGTCGAAATCGCTAGCGTGTTCGTTCTTTTCGCTGCTATAATCGTCTGCAAAGTTGTGTCGAGCTTGGTAGATGAGATAGCGGAAGATAGCGATGGCGAGGAGAAGAGCTGCTCCAATAATGAAGATGCAGACCATTGAGTAATCACCCAGAGGTAGGGCGCTTGCCAGAACGAATAATGCAAATTCTACAGCAAGCACACGGCACATGCGGACTTCAAGGACAACCTGCTCCACATTGTGCTTTCTTGTCTTTGACTTAAAACTTGGCAGATACACAATCCACAAGAAGGTAATGGTCAGGATTGATAGCACAAACATGAGTGCGGGGTGGAGGAAAGAGAAGAAGTTATCAATAATCCAAAACCTATCGGAGGCGAATGCCAATATCCATGCGCCAACAATAATCAACCCTGTGAGTGCTTCAAAGATGATTCCCTCGCGGGTGTGCGACACTTCGCTCAAGGCCGGGTTAAAATTACCTTCTTTATTTTCCCCAGACCACGAGGATTTGCTGAATGCCAGAATAACTGCCAGCACTCCTACACCTCCCGCTAAGATGCCGCCCATCTGCAGGTCCGAGGAATCAATGGTTCCCCTTCTATACAGCACCATCGCGTAGGTAAAGAAGAGTACTTCGGCAATACCCACAATGATTAGGTAAAGATTTCTGTTTAAATGTTTCATAATATTGCGTGTTTAAGTAATGCAAATTAATATTATCATCAACTCTTTTCGTCTCTAGCCCCGTAGATGAGGATGATAAAAATGAGCCCCGTGATGAACGTCACGACCGCCATTCCTAACGTAAGCCAAATTGCGTTAAAACGCTGGAAGGGAATTAACAACATGAATATGGCAATAATTATGGCATACACGCGAAACACCCAAGTAGCCAATCTGGCCTGTTTGAGATTGGTCACCTTGGGCCACTTTCCCTTTTTTATGATTTCGTCGGGGCGATGGGCACGCCAGAGCGTCCAGATGATGAGGATGGTGAAAAAGACCAAGCACGAGAGCCGCCTATCGTAGTCGAGGTTATTGTGATAGTAGTCCTGGGTGAAGACGCCATTTTTCGCTCCCAGTACCCATGCCAGGACTACAAGGACGGCGACGAGTACTTCAATCATGGTGCCCACGACGGTGTTCCGCGTTCTTACCTGATTGATGTTGGAACCGTCAACAACAGCGTCGTGCTCGATGTCCTCGGGATTGCTCTGAGCTTTGTAGATGAGGTAGCGAAAGACGGCGACGGTGACAAGAAGAACTGCTCCGGCAATGTAGAAAATGATTGTTTGGTAGAAGAACCCTGTTGATAAATCTCCCAAAGGTAGGGCATACCCAAGGACGAACATCGCAAGTTCAACGGCCAGCACGCGGCACATGAGCACTTCAAGGGTCACCTGCTTCACATGAGTATGCCTTCTTACCATTGAAAGAAATCTTGGCATGTACACAATCCACAGGACGGTAATGGCAAGGATTGTCAGTGTAAACATGGTTACGGGCTCGAGGAAAAAGAAGGAGCCTTCCATCATCCAAAACCGATTGGTGACAATCGCCACTGTCCAGGCGACAGCGATAATCAGTAGTGTGAGCACTTCAAAGATGGCTCCCTCACGTGAGCGCGGCACTTCGGTAAAGTCCAGTTTAGGACTCTCCTCTTTCTTGTTACCAATCTTATTAATAAAGGCCACAACAATGCATATCGCTGCCATGATTGCCATGGCGCAGCAACCGAACACAAGTTCCCCGGTCTCAATGTTTTCCCTTCTAGACATGACGACCGTGTAGATGATGAAGACCGCTTCAATAATACCGATAAGGAGGAGATAGATATTTCTGTTCAGGTGTTTCATAACCAATTCTCTTTTTTAATGTGGTTAATGAAATATGAGGTCAGCCTCATTTGTTCCTTTTATACAAGAGTAAAAAGAGGAAGTCAATGCCCCACCAAACAACGACAAGGCCTATCAAGATGGCAATAACCAGAGTGTTCCATAATGGACGGATGCTGACGATTAGCGCTAGCAAGGCTGTTGCAACCGCACCCACTCGGTTTTTTCTGATCAGGAGCTTATACTGCTCGGCATTGGTGAAGTTGCCGAGTGAAGACCCCCAAAACGGATGATAGGCCAGAATGAGGAGCGCGATGGCTGAGATGCAGCAAAACGCATAATCCCTTAGGGTAGAGTCACCTTGTTCGAACGTGTGATTGGCAATACCGATGACCAGCGAGCAGACAAGAATCAGGGCTGTTGCCACTTCAAATATAGTCCCCTCGCGAGTGCGAGTCACCTTAGTCTTTCTTAATGCACGTTGTACTTTTTCTTTCTCTTTATCTTCTTCGGACGTTGCAGCAGAGAGGAAATGGCGCGTTATAGTGTATCCACAAATAATGCCGATTCCCGAAATGATGGCAACAAGATGGCTGATTCTGCCATGTATATAGAGCACGATGATCAGAAACAATACTCCAAACAAGACGGCTGCAATCAGATTGTTAGCTTTTGTTCTGTCCATAATCTCTTCGGTTTTAGAAATTGAGAACTGATGTGGTTTCACTGAACCAGCTTAATCCCTTGCCTTGCGGATGAGGATGCGAAAAGCAATATAGGCTAGAAGCAATACCGCAGCCACCCCGATAACAATCCAGTTCTGCTGCCGGAGCGCGGGAAAAGAGAATACCAGCATTCCTGCTGCAAACAGAACGGCAAACAAGCGATTCATGTAAACAGCCAATTTGACCTGTTTGATATTGGTCAGGATGCCCGCGTTATTGATGCCACCAGGGCTATAGGTGTCACAGAGCATGAAAATGATGGTGCAGGTGAAAAGTAGCATGCCGAACAGCGTTCTGAAACTGAAACTGCCATCGTCCTCGGTGAAGATGCCGTTTTTGGCAGATACTGCCCATGCGATGGCCACGAGGACACCTGTGATGATTTCAATCCCGGTACTCAAAGCGGTGCGGGGCACTCTCACCTCATCAAGATGGAAACCATCGGCGGGTTCGTTTTGCTCGCTGCTGTACTTGGCCAACAATATGATGGCCACGAAATTGCCGATTGCTGCGACAACAACTCCCGTGACGATGATTCCCGTCGTTGACAATCCTGCCCATCCTGCCAGCATGAGAGCCCCGATGAGGACAACCATGCATACGACGCCCAGTAGATTGAATGCGCTATTACTACTCAGTTTCATAGTCTTATTCGTTGTTTGTAGGGTTGTTTTCTCTGCCGGATTTAATAAAGTAGCTGCTAATCGAGATGATGAGGAGCACTGCGATATAAAGGTATCCCAGCATTTTCTCGTCCAGGTCGGGTACGATGAAAGGAAGGATGAGCGCAAACAGAGCGAGCACAATAGCGGAAATGCGGCAACGCCTAATGCTGGACAAGACTTGCTCGTCACTCTTGAAGGTGGCAGCGCCACTCATCCACGTCGGGAAATAGGCAAGGATGAGGAAACCGATGGAGAATACCGAGCACACGATGAGGTCGGCGACGGGAATATCCAGGATTCCCTTGCCCGCCAACAGGTGCTTGATGGCTGCAGCACACCACCCGCCGATGAGCATAAGCACAGTTGCCGTTTCAAAGGCTGTGCCCTCAAGAGTGCGTGCCACACGGACGTTTCCAGGATTGTAATTGTTGACTTTTGCCATCAGGGCAGCGCTTCGCTTGTAGAGGATGTGTTGGACGGGTATCCTGAACGCAAAAAACAATCCGCACAAGAAAAAGAGGGGCCTCCATCTGTAATAGGCTTCTGGATCGGTGAAGTAGGTCAACAGAAGCGCTAACAATGCAGCAATTATTGCGGTTACATGGCCACGATTGCCCATAGCCTCATAGGCTCCAATATACCTCGGATCGTAATCTTTCTTCTTAATGTCAGTAATATAGGATCCGAACAGGCCGAAGATGCTAATCGCCGAAAGGCCAATGATTGACCAGATGCGCTGGTCCAGTGTCCATGCTCGGTAAAGGGCATAGCCGATGATACCGACAGCGATAATCTCGCACAGGGTACCGAAAAGGGTGCGCGGCAACTTGATTGTATTGTCGTCAAGTTTGCCTTCTTCGATATCTTTGACAAGCTGCTCGGCTTTTTTTTCATTCTCGGATTTTGGAAAAGTCTCAGGGAATTTCTTCTTGAGGTAATCTTCGATTACAAACCCAAGGACAAAACCAACGGCGATGACAACGTACATTATCCATTTATGGCTGAAGAGATTTAGACTAAACAGCACTGCGATAACCAAGCACAGTAGTATAGCATAGGCATATCGCAACATCTTCATTTTTGGTTCAGTAATAGGTTTCATAACTAACGGGCTTTTTTGATGAGGGAGTTGAAGATAAAATAGGTGCCAAGAAGTGTGGCAATTATGGCCACTAACAAAGTGGCGGCATCAATGATATGATGCTTAATGCCAATAGCCAGAATCAGGCTGATGATGGCGAACTCAACGCCAAAGACACGTTCCTCCAGGACGTTCAAGCGGAATTGCCTGATGTTCTCGATGCTTTTGTCGGCTTTGGTAAACTTAACGGCCTTGACAAGCTGTGTGAAGGCGGTGTAAGCGGTCAGGAGGATGAATAGCAGCCTCGTGGAGCTGCGCATGAAGTCAGCCTTGATGGCATCTAAGGATAGCAACACGAAACACATTGCCGTCAGGATGATGAAGCCTGTCACGATGTAAAAGGCCATCTCCTCCTTGTCATGGGTGACTTGAATATTGCTGGAGTCAAATGCTTTGTCGGTCCTTTGCTCCGAACTTTGCGCCGATTTCTTCTTGCGGTCAAAGAATGCCTCGACAAGAATAACAACAAAGATGATTTCAATCAAACCCCACTTGAAATCGATGATGGGTGCTAAAATGGCCATGATGGCAAAAATCAGTGCGTAAATCTGTTCCTTCTTGACCGAAACACTGATTTGGCTCATGTCCTTGTGCTCCTCGGCATCGCTCATCATAAACGGGAAGCGTGCTGCGACAAGCGCTGCAACCGATGCAATTGTCATCACTAGGGGCACCGTGATGTGATTCCATTCCATCTTGTGCTGGCTCCACAGGATGCCCCATGTGGCAATGAGCAGGACTGCGGTGAGCGCTTCCATGATAACCTTGGTGGGAGAACTGTGGACCTGGACACTGTAGATATTCACCTGTTGAGCCGTATCGTCCATGGCTCCTGTCGTGGTCCTGTTCTTGCGCTCTTGCAAGATGGCATCTTCGACTTCCATTCGGCGAGTGCGGTAGGCCCACCAGTATAATGCTGCCAGGATAACCGCTGCCGTCACGATAACAGCTGCCATGCCTGCCGTGCCGAGCTGCTTAGAGAATACACCCAAAGCCGTGCCGGCAACGATAGCCGTGCCGTAAGTCAGGACATTCCACAATAATGTCTGCTTCTTATTGTTAAACTTGGGTCTCATCGCTACTGTCCTCCTGATTATCGGTTTCGCTTTTCTTCTTCTTGGGCAGACGGCGGGTCTTGCGCAGCGCCTCGGTGATGATCCACTGCAACTGACCGTTGGTCGAGCGGAACTCGTCGGCTGCCCACTTCTCAATGGCATCCATCGTGTCGCTGTCGACACGCAGGATAAAACTTTTTGTGGCTTTTTTTGCCATAGTCTGCTGGATTTAGTTGTCAGTTCTCAGTCGTCAGTTTTCAGTTGAATGCGGATGCCGCTGAAAACTGAAAACTGACGACTGAGAACTGACAAGGATTAGTTACATATTCAATGTGCCGGTATTAACGACAGGCTGGGCCTGTTCGTCGGCACAAAGGACAACCAACAGGTTGCTCACCATCGAAGCCTTCTTGTCATCGTCAAGCTCCACGATTTCCTCGCTCGAGAGCTTGTCAAGGGCCATCTTCACCATGCTCACGGCACCCTCGACGATTTTCTCGCGGGCGGTGATGATGGCGCTGGCCTGCTGGCGGCGAAGCATTACAGCAGCAATTTCGGGAGCGTAGGCCAGATAGTTGATGCGTGCCTCTACCACCTCGATGCCTGCCAGAGACAGGCGCTCGTTGAGTCTCTCCTCGAGCTGCTCGTTGATTTCTTCGCCACCCGAGCGCAGTGTCAGTTCTTTTGTGTTCTCGTCATTGTCGTCGTAGGCATACAGTCCGGCTACCTGTCTCAAGGCAGCGTAGCTCTGCACGCTCACGAAGTCCTCAAGGGCGCGCATCAGGCCCTTGGCGTTGCCGCTCAAGGTGCCGTCGGTCGAAGCCATCGTCTGTGAGTCTACCTCAAACAGGGCCTTGTAGGTGTCTTTCAGTCTCCACACTAGTACCAGACCAATCATCACGGGGTTGCCCACCTTGTCGTTGACCTTGATAGGCGTCCAGGTTGCGGGCACGCAGCGAGACTTTCTTGGTGCCGTAGAAGGGGTTGATCCAGTAGAAGCCCGTGCGGGTGAATGTGCCGCTGTATTTGCCGAACCAGGTAGTCACCCTGGCGGTGTTGGGCTCAAGCATCAGGAAACCGCCTAATATAATTAAGGTGCCGATGAGGAGCAGGATGCTCACGATGAGCAGTACAGTGGGCAAAGCGCCAGCATTAGGCATATCAAACAGGAGAATGCTCTGGTAAATCCCCCAGATGGCGAGTATCGGTAACAGAATGACTACAAACAGCATCAAGAATCCGTTTACTGTTACGCCTTTGAAGTTGAATTCGTTCGTTTCCATAATAGATAAATATTTAAAAGTTAGTATTCGTTGTTTTAAAGTGATATCATTTTGATATCGCAAAGATATATTTGTGTTTTTGATTTGTCAATATTTTCTCTCGAATTTAACGCTTTTTTAACACTTCCGCCCCTCGTTTATTGTAAGGTCCGTATAGTGAACAAGCAGTCATAAAAGAAAAACTAAGGTCTATGTTCCTTAGTCTAAAGTCTTTTTTGTATCTTTGCCGATTGGATAATAACCATTAACAAGACAATATCACTATGACAAAATTAGTTGACAGATTTTTGAAGTATGTGAAGTTCGACACCCAGAGTGACGAACTCACCAACTTGACTCCCTCCACACCGGGCCAGATGGTGTTTGCCAAGGAACTGGAGCGTGAATTGCATGCCATGGGTTTGAGCGACATCTCGCTCGATGACAACGGCTACCTGTTTGCCACCTTGCCCGCCAACACCGACAAGCCCGTGCCCACCGTCGGCTTTATTGCCCACATGGACACCGCCCCCGACATGAGCGGCCACGACGTGAAGCCCCGCATCGTTAAGTATGAGGGCGAGCCCATCGTCCTGAGCGAGGAGCCCCGCATCGTGCTCGACCCCGTTCAGTTCCCCGAGATGAACGACTACAAGGGCCAGGAATTCATCGTTACCAGCGGTGACACCCTGCTCGGTGCCGACGACAAAGCCGGTATCGCCGAAATCCTGAGCGCTGTCGAGTGGCTGCAGGAACACCCCGAGGTGAAGCACGGCAACATCCGCGTGGGCTTCAACCCCGACGAGGAAATCGGCTTAGGCGCCCACCACTTCGATGTGGAGAAATTCGGCTGCGACTGGGCGTATACGATGGACGGTGGTGCCGTAGGTGAGCTGGAGTTTGAAAACTTCAATGCCGCTAGCGCCAAGATTACCTTCAAGGGCCTGAACGTACACCCTGGAGCCGCAAAGCACAAAATGATTAACTCAATGCGTGTCGCTATGCAGTTTGCCATGATGCTGCCGCGTTGGGAGACTCCCGAGCACACCGAGGGCTATGAGGGTTTCTATCACCTCATCCGCATGGAAGGCGGTGTCGAGCAGACCACATTGAACTATATCATCCGTGACCACGACCGCGCCCGCTTTGAGAGCCGCAAGCGCGAGATTGAGCACCTGTGCAACAAAATCAATGCCGAGTTCCCCGATTGCGCGACCTGCGAGATTAAGGACCAGTACTACAACATGCGCGAGAAGATTGAACCCGTGATGAACATCATCGACATCGCTAAGCAGGCCATGGAGAACGCCGGTGTTACGCCCAAGGTGCAGCCCATCCGCGGCGGTACGGACGGCGCCCAGCTCTCGTTCAAGAACCTGCCTTGCCCCAACATCTTCGCCGGCGGCATGAACATGCACGGACGCTTCGAGTATGTGCCCATCCCCTCGATGGAGAAGGCTATGATGACCATCATCGAAATCTGCAAGATTGTCGCCCAGTAAAGACCAAAACGACTTCAAGGCCCCTAAATCCCCCTATGGTCCTTAAGGGGCCTTAAGGTCCTAATTCAAAGCGGAAAAGTAAAAAACAGCCAAAATATTTGGCGGGTAAAGAAAAAGGCAGTACCTTTGCACCGCTTTTTGGGAGATTCGCTAGCTCAGCAGGTAGAGCACATCCCTTTTAAGGATGGGGTCGTGGGTTCGAGCCCCACGCGAATCACGATGACGGGTAATTGCCCGTCATTTTTTTATCCCTAAAATCAAATGTTTTTCAAGTGGTTTTATGTTTATTAAAAGAATTCTAGCGATTGACTAGAGTTCCAGCTGTGTTGAGATTCGGTAACAATCAACGCATAATCAGAAGCAGGACGTAGTTGTATGGATTCAGTGAGTATTGGAGCAACGATACCTAGAATCACAAGATCCCCAAGTTAGCCAACCCTTGAAAATCGCCATTGTCGATTAGTAGTTTCTGTTAATAGTGAAAACAGGCAGGTATTATTTGTCTATTTGCTTAAACCCCAAATGTAGGCAGTCGATATTAAGACAACATCTAATGATTCCATTATGGTGTGGCTCAATTAGCTTGCAAAAGAATACGATGAATAGTATCTAAAGTGTACGGTTTTAAGAAACAGAGGTATAGGATGGTATGACTGAAAAATGACTGACATGTATCACACCCACATGCAATTCATTAAGACATCATCATTCTTTTATGTCACTTAAGAATACGGTTGTACTGCAGGTGGGAATCCTATAGTATCCAACAGTGCTGTTAAGTTACAAATGGCTGAATTATAGGCTCCATTCTTCATACTTAATGACTCTATTCAATACGTTTATAGGCTCCATCAGACCTTGATTTGGAGCAAGTCACCAATTCGCAACTATTTCTTTGACAACAGCTGGCGATAAAGTGCCAAATGCTGAGAAAAAACATTCTCACAAGAATAATCGAGACTTCTGCGGCGAGCATTTGCTCCCATTTGTCGTCGTAATGATTCGTCCTCTATGAGAGAATTAATACCAGCAGCCAGTTGTGAAATGTCATCTTGAGGTACTTTATACCCTATTTCGAATCCCTCCATAAGGTCATGCGTACAATGCATCTCGGTGACCACAATCGGTAATCCATGTGCAATAGCTTCCAAAATACTATTTGAAAAGCCTTCTCCCTTAGATGCTAGTGCAAAGATACTCGCATCAAGCAATACAGAATGTACGTCATCAGTTCTTCCTTTGAGAATGACTTTACCTTCTAGTCTAAGCTCCTTTATTTGTTTCAATAATTCATCTTGTAGTTCCCCCTCTCCATATATATGTAATTGCCAGTCAGGATGCCGTGAAGCAACTTGGCTCCAAGCTGCAATCAATGCATGATAGTTCTTAATAGGATGTAAACGACCTGTCGATATAACAACCTTGCTGGTTAAAGGAGAACAGTCTTCTGAGAGAGCAACTGCCGTAGGGATAAGCACTGCCTTATTCTTGGGACCGGGAAATGTTTGTTGGTCATATTTTGTCAAAAACAAGTATCTATCTACATTCCATGATAGCCACTTGAACCACAAATTATGGTTGAACTCATATGGTACTTCTTTTGTATCAATAGTAGTTGACCATTCTGCGATAAACTTCGCCCCATGGTGAGGCAGATAGAAAAATTCATATAAGCTAAGAACATGGCGTGTTATAATAAAGTCTGGCTTTATGCGATTAATAAACCGGTCTATCACATATAAATACTTCAACTTGTCCAGAAGCCATTTGAGTGTATAACTAAAGCCAGGCTTCTCATGATGCATCAAATCGATGTAGTCCACTACATTCACCCGTGAATCAATTGGAGCTACACTGAAACCCTTTGGATCGGAATACTCCTTACACAGGATATACACCTCATGGCCATGATTCACTAAAAAATTGCAACGAGTGATAATAGAGCGTTCAACACCACCTAAAGTATTTGGGCTTAATAAATGAAAGACAAATCTCATTTTGTATAAAACAATGTTAGTTAAAATTTAATGTTGCTAGATATCGGGCAATTATGAGATATCTCGGCAGCGTACCATTCCACGAAATAACGCAAACCATCCCTCAATGATGTAGAAGGCTTATAGCCCACATCGGTCTCCAACTTGGATGTGTCGGCATACGTCATTGGCACATCACCCGGTTGCATTGGAAGAAGTTCGCAATGAGCCGCAAAATCATAGTCTTCGGGGAGAAGTTTGGCATTCACCAACTCTTCCTGAAGGGTTTTTACGAAATCAAGCAACTCTTCAGGATGATTGTTCCCAATGTTATACACTATCGGATGATCAGGCACTCTCTTCAGCACCTTGCAGATACCCTCTATCACATCATCTATATAAGTAAAGTCTCTTAGGTGTTTCCCTTCATTATAAAGCCTTATTTTCTCCCCCCTCGTCATGTTTTCGGCAAAAGAGAAATAAGCCATATCTGGCCGGCCCCAAGGACCATATACCGTAAAGAATCGCAAACCTGTTGTGGGTATGTCAAAGAGATGACTGTAAACTTGAGCCATCAGCTCGTTAGACTTCTTGGAAACAGCATATAGACTCACTGGATTATCCACCCTGTCATCCTCAGAGAATGGAACCTTTGTATTGCCACCATACACACTGCTTGAAGACGCATATACCAAGTGTTTCACAGGATAATGCCGACAACACTCCAACACATTCAGGAAACCTGTGATATTGTTATTCACGTATTCATAGGGGTGATCGATAGAATATCGCACACCCGCTTGTGCCGCCAAATTAACAACTATTTCAAACTTCTCTTGAGCAAATAGTTCATTCAAGGAATCACGATCTTGCAGGTCGATTTTCCTAAATGTAAATAGAGGGTACTTGATGCTACACATAGCACCTTTTATGCCCTCAGAATAGGTAATCCCCAATTCAGAGAGTCTTCCCAATTTCAGGTTTACATCATAGAAATTGTTTAGGTTATCTATACCTACAACAGCATTACCATCTTCTAATAGCCGCTTAACAAGATGAAAGCCTATAAAGCCAGCTGCTCCTGTAACTAAACACTTCATAACAGGCAAGTTTTATATATACTTTTTAGTTTTGGTTTGAAATCTGTATTTTCTCATTAGGACTCGCCTCACTGGTTCTCGCCTATTTTGGGTAAAAGCCACGTTACCCAAGGCGAGCTATCTTCTCTAATTATTTTAGCAGGGCTACCTGCGATAACGACTCCTTCCTTCTCAAAACTACGGTTAACTACAGAATTTGCTCCAATTGTAATATTATTAGCTATTCTTGCGTCTCCATACATAATCCCCCCAGGACCTATATAGCAGTTATCCCCTATTTGTGGAACTTTGCCCTTACTTTCACCAATATTAACACAAGCATGTAATCTACAATTCTTACCAACACGTGCTTTGGGATTTACCAGAATTGTTCCATAATGAGCAATAGACAACCCCGGTCCAAACACATCGAGTGGTATCGAGAATCCTAGTTTTAGAGAAAGACGTTTATATTTAAAATAATACCACCAGTACAGAAATCTGTTAATTCCCCCAAAATTTCTGGAGTAATATTCTGTATATCTCAAGACACGTTCAAAACGCCATATCTCGTCGGGATCTAGTGCTCGTTTTACAATATCTTTGAAAGACCCTGCGAATCTTTTTCTTGCAGGTCTTTTTAATGCCTCTCTGTCTTTTTCGAGATAAAAAATAAGATCATCTTTCGTTCGAATCATAGTCCATCATTATATATTAATTCTTGATAGTATTAGTAATTTAATATTATTTCCATATTGTGCTCTATAGATTATCTAAAGAATTTCCTCATCAAAGACGAAACCCAGACAAATGGTCTGAATAAAGAACTGAGCAAAATGCCGTGCTTACGATTGCCATCGAAAAGATTATCCCATTCGCGACATCCTTTCAAAACGGGAGCTGGATTGGAGTTTTTATTAAATCCCTTGCGGGCATTATGGTGAGCAATACAGTTCTTAAGAACATGAGCAACCTCCAGATTCTCTCCTCCTAATTTAAATCCGCTACCTGAACGTTTACCGCTTTTGGGTATAGCCTCTCCAGATAGCCATCCGTTGTTCCAAGCCTCGCAGTTGATAAAAGAGACAGGGCTGATGGGACCGATAATATCCTTAGTATAGAGATCAAAGCCATCATCAATATTGTGATAGGCTTTACATGAGCAAAACACGTTACCTTCCCCTACTGAGAGTTTAGCCCCAAAACCGTCTGCATTTTTCCGAGCACTATCGCAATTGTCGTGGGATACACTCCTATCGACGGTATTGCAAGAAGGCCAATCCCCCCTAGCACTATTGGGGAAAGCGATTATCAGGATTCCTGTGTCCCCATTTCCGTATGCCTCACATTGACGCACTATGTTATGTGAGCCGCAGACTATCAGTCCAGAAGACGGAGCTTCACGGAACACAAGACCATCCAGTATCCAATAATCCGCTCTTAGAACCATGAGCGGCAAGTGGGTGTCAATATCTGAGCCGTCAAAGACTGCCTTCCCTGGATGCTCTGCCCTTAGTACGACTGGATGTTGGTGAGTGCCAGAACAAGTCTTCGGTATGTAGTATGGTCCTCTGCCATAAACCCCGTCTGCCAAAATGATTTCGCAGCCAGCATCAGCGCTGAGTATTGCCGAAGCCAGTTTTCCAGGGCCGTCATCAGGTGTAATCCGTACGCTTTGGGATGATTTACTCTCAAATCGTTCTATTCCATTGAAACTATTTCTGCTGAAGGGATAGTCAGGAAAGAAGTGCCCAATCGCCTCTTCTGGTGTATGGCTCAGCTTTCCAGGCAACGTCTCAAAGTGAATGTCTGTAATGTTTAATTCGATATCTCCTGCTAAAGCAAATCCCACATAGATGGACTTTTGATCCTGTTTCAACAAGAAATCGCATCCAGGGAAGCGAATGCTTTCCGTCTCGGCATCTGTGATAAGCGATGCCTCCAATCCATCATCTGTCTTAGCCAGTCTGAATTGGTGACAATCACCATTACGAATCTCATCCACAAGGCACTGAGTGTTGAACAAACGTGAAGGATCCAAATGCCGTCTACCTCGCTGCCAAGCAGCTTCAGAATTTGTATATCCACCCACAACGCGAAGACCAATTCCATAGTTAAGTCCTTCAATGGTACGGAATCGCCCTAAAAGGGCATGGTTGCGGGAGCGGTTATCAGGCGAGGGACATGCTATAGTATCAACAACCATGAGTCCGTATCCAGTCTGGAAATCGGCACCAGATGCATCCACAACTTCTAAGGTGGCGCTCAGTACAAAATTCTCTATCTTAGGATCGATTCTACGATAATAAAACAAAAAACTATCCAGCCCATCAGCCAATTTGAGCATATCTGGCTTGCCGAGTAAGACATGCTCCCACCCTGATATGTCAAAGTTTATAGAACTCATGTTCTAAAACGTACAATTTGTTTAAAATAATTACATTTACATAAGGACGTAACCATCCAGAGTATGGTGAACAACACACCCATCTTTTTCCAATGCGGTTTTTCAATCTTATGTATATCTATGATTTTCATTTTCGTAGATTTTATAATGATGTTCATTAATTATAACACATCACGAAAATAACACATTACGCCATTTCGGCACAATCTTTTCCATTGAGAAGGCATGAGCAAACTGTACTGCACGTGTTGAAAGAGTTTCCCGCAAGGCGGAGTCGTCAGCCAGGCGAGCCATGGCTCCTGCAAGAGCCACCTCATTACCTACAGGAGTCACCAAGCAGGGTGCATCCTCACCGAGCAGTTCACGGGTGCCTTCAAAGGCCGTGGTAATACAAGGAAACCCCATCATCAGAGCCTCCAGCAGAGCATTGGGAGTTCCTTCATAATCTGATGAGAGGACAAACTGCTCAGCATCAACGATAAATGGATGAACAGGATTCTTGAAGCCTTCAATGAACACCTTGTCAGTGAGTGATAGACTCTCAATCAGAGGGTTTAGATTCTCTTCTCCACTATCTTTGCCATATATGTGCAGCGTATGTTCAGGATGTTCTTTTGAGAACAATGCAAAAGCCTTGATCAGCATGGTATGATTCTTTTGCGGATTCAATCTTCCCATTGTGACTATGCGCTTACTGCCGCCAGTTGCCTGACAGTCGACAAGAACAGGATTAGACACCACAACCCCCTTCTTCCTGATGGAAGAAGAGTAGTGGTTACGGATGGTCTCAGTCTGAAATATCACGCGGTCGGCTCTTCTAAAACATAAATTGCTCCATAGTCTGTACCTAAAACTTTTTTTGGAGGGATTGTTCCTTTCTGATAATACTTTAAGCCCTGATCCTTTTGCAAAAGCATTCATAATACTTGCTACTTTCATCATACTTAAAGTCACATCAGGTTTTTCCTTTCGTTTTAAGTCTTCAAGCAAATTGATAAGATACCAATACCCATAGTAGTGGTTTATTGGTCGTGCTAAGAATCTCGCCCACCTTCTGCGAAAGGTAAAAAGAAGTGGAGGAAATGTAAAATGCAATACCTTGATGTTTTCTGCTAACTGATACATGTCAGGCGTAGAACGAGTAAAAATGACCACTTCATTATCGACCGACAAAGCATTGGCAATCCTGCTGGCAACTCGCTCTGCACCACCTCCATACATGGTGTCAATGACTATTAAGACTTTCTTCATTATGTTCTTTTAAACAATCCTAAAGAAGGATTCTATAAATTCATTTTCTTGCCGTGAAGAGGGCAGAACCTATTTATGCGCCCTCCAAAGTCTTTCTTCGAATAGCTGGAAGGAATTTCACTCTCCACTCTCACAGAACCATGCTTGACAGTCTCCCATCACACGATTCTCCATGCTTACTCAATGTTTAATTGTTGTTTGCAATCAGTGCTTATTCACTGAATGCGATGCCCCTACCTCCATTATCCATTCCGAAGTTGCGAACCACGACCCGACAGCAGTCGATTTATGCTCGTAACACACAATTCTGCTGCAAAGATAGATAATTATTTCACATTTTCAACAAAAATGCTGACACAATAACTGATTAATAAACCTTTTTGTGTGTCTTTGCATAGTAACAGAAAAATCCTTCGACTTAGCAAGTGAGCAGCTTAACTTAAATAGTTGTTCCCTAAAGATCACTTAAATGTCTATGAGTCTGATGGTTGTTTGTGTTTGGATTTGTATATGTCCTCAATATTTCATGAATTTGCTTTATTAGGGCTTGCAGATTGAATATGTACAAATCTCCTTGACAACAACGGCAGAGCGCCCTGTTTTGGAATCTCGAGACTAGTTGGATATTCATAATCCCCTGTTCAAGTCGCTAACTTGATGACTGGTCTGCCTTTGAGGCTGCCTTTTCTCCAAATATCAGCGGAGAAAACGGTCGTCCTCCGAAACCAATCCGCCTGATAGCATGGTTTTTAATACTGAAGCATGTGCGTAGTGTTTCCGATGAGCAGGTCGTGGCCCAGTTTTTCGAGAATGCCTATTACCTGTATTTCTGTGCTATGGAGTCCTTCACGAAAGCTTCTTTTTGTGTCTTTTTCGGAGCTTATCCATTTCCGCCGCCGCATCTGTGAGGCTGACATTGAGATGATACAGAATGAGAGTATCCGTGTGAATCTCCTAATAGACGGTCAGAAGAAATCTGAGGAGGATAGGGACAAGGATAGGGTGGGCGGAAGTCCGACTAGGAACAGACGGCTTTCATCGATCACACCATCTAGGAGAAGAACGTGACCTTCCCGACAGATTCCAAAATGCTTAACAAAATTAGCGAATACTGCCAGCCCGTCTAGAAGATACGGACGAGCGTAAGAGCTACAAGCGTTAAGTGAAGGAACTTTTTGTGGACTGACTAACTACTTGATAATTAGATGTGGGTTCGAGCCCCACGCGAATCACTCAGTGAAACGCAGTCACATTATGGCTGCGTTTTTACTTTGTGTTAATGGAAATGTGGATAAAAAAAGTGACCTTGCTGCAGAAGCGGCAAGGTCACTTTGTAAATCAGGTTGTCAAGATGGGTTATTCATGATGATCTTGATGATTTCGTTGATGTCGCTAACGGTAATCTCACCATCCTCGTTCACATCTGCACGTTCCATCATAGCATCATCGTACTTGGCGCCCAGGATGATGGTGATATCGGCGTTGACGTCGGCAATGGTAACCTCGCCGTCACCGTTAACGTCACCCTTGGGGAATTCTTCTAACGGGATGAATACAAACTCATCGAGATATTCCATGCGCTGGCGAATCCAGTTCTCAACGTAGTCCATCTCGTTGCCCAGGTTGAGCTCCTTGCGTGCCAGGTCGGTGTCGCCACTCCAGCGGGCCTCCTCGCGTGAGGCGGCGCCACACTCCTGCAACTCGGTGATGGCATCACGATAGCGCTTTACCAGGTTCTCGGTGTCAAGCCAGGTCTTACGCAACTCGTGATAACGCTCAAGAACTTCATTATGATAGGTCTTGACGCTGAAGAACAAGTCATACATGGGAAGATGGGTAATCCAGTCAAGGGGACGGTCGGGCTTCACCATGTTAGGATAATTTGACGACGGTTTGAAGTTGGCGCCCAGACAAACGTCCAAGTCCCAAGGTACCATGGTCAGTCGGCGGTTTTCAGTTCTATCGTGGCACACATAGTAAATATTCTTGCTCTCGTTGTCCAAGGCCTGAAGGGCAACGATGAAGATGAAGTAATCCTGCATCACAGGGATGTCAAAATAATCCTGTATGCTGTCGCTGAGCAAGCGCTTGTCCCAGTCGGCACGGCCTGCAAAGAATACGGCGTCGGACAGCGTGGTCCAGTTGGCGCGATGAATGTCTTTCCAGTCGGGATAGGTAACTTCAAAACCGTCCCAGATGTAGTTGTGAACGGGTACAGGACTGGGGTCACTCATGCACACGGTGCGTGTCCACTTGTATCCGGTCCATAATTGTCCGTGGTATTCCCTGTTCACCTCATCATACTTCTTGGCTTTCATCTGCTTGCGGTCAATGGGCTCACACATGTTGTAGATACCGTTATAGCCACCATTGAGGATGACCTCGACCATTTTGCCTCGTGAGCCGTTGTGGGCATTGGGCAGGGTGTCGGCATACCAGGGGCGACGTGCCATATCGAGCCACAGGTCGGTGCTCACGCGGTTGCGAACGCGCAGGAAGTCCATCTGACCGGCATCCAGAATCCAGCTGTTGTCTTTGCGCAGGCCGAGGAATCGGCGGTTGCACTTCGTGCTGTCTTCATTGATGAAATTCAAGCGGAAGTTGCGCTTGTTCTTATCGGGAGTGTTGGTTGCACCACCGCGCATTTTCATCTTCACCGGCAGCGGTTGGGCAAGTGCCGAGTCGGGCTCGCTGACATAGATTGTACCGTACTGGTAAGCGTTGTCTAAGGCGCACGAAATCTCCAACACGGGCAACCATGTGAACGTGATGTATCCGGTGAACAGGCTGTCACCCATCTGGCAGGTTACTGCATATCGGGTGCCACCATTCATTCCCAGGAAGGTGAACTCCTCGCCGCTGGCAACAGCAACGCTGTCGATAGCAAAGTCGCTCACTTCGTCACCGTAGTTTACGGTAGCTGTGAAGTCGTTGCCGAATAATGATTGCGGCACACTGCATAACCACATGTTGTTAATCGTGTCAAGAGCAGCGTAATGGCCTCCGATGTTGAGCGATTGCGCCCAGGAGGTCAGCCCCGTTAACAAGAGTGTAATGAAAAGAAGTAGATGTTTTCTCATTGCTGGTTAAACGTTGATATAAAATGTTTATTTGGGCTGCAAAGATACAAAAAATGTTGATAAGGAAGGGCACTAACAAGAAAAAAGTCAATATTTTAGCTGAGTACACCGCTGAATTCGGCATTTAGCTGACACTTTTCCAAATGGCACTGATTGCATGCAACACATTTTTTAAGATTTTATTTCGATAGATTTTCGTTTTTTTTCTCCTCTATACGCTAAAAAAGAAGTAATTTTGTCAGCCATTTATAATTGCTCGATTTTTAACACTTGAAACTCACTCAACCACAATGAAGATATTCACCAACGATGAACTGCGTCGTATCGGCGACCGCACCCTCGAAAAAAATAATTTACAGATGCTTGACCTCATTGAGAGGGCCGCTTCGGCTGTCTCCTATGAGCTGATTTCGCGTTGGCGCACATCCCAGCGCTTCGTCATTTTTGCCGGCCCTGGTGATAACGGTGCCGATGCACTTGCTGTAGCTCGCATCATGTATGAGCAGGGCTATAGGCCTGAAGTATACCTGTTTAATATCAAGTCGGCACAATTGTCACCTTGCTGTCTCACCAACCGTGACCGCTTGCTGGAAACCGTCGGTGAAAATATTGACTTTATTGAGGTGATTCAGACCTTTAACCCGCCGGCACTGGATGAGAACGACGTGGTGGTTGACGGCCTGTTCGGCAGCGGATTGCGCACGCCGCTCAAGGGCGGATATACATCGTTGGTGCAGTACATCAATTCCAGTGGCGCATACGTGGTGTCGATTGACCTGCCGTCGGGCATGTTCGGTGAGTGGAACATGGGTAATGACCGTCGCAATATCATCCGTGCCAATCTCACGCTTACCTATCAGAGCAAGCGCCTCTCGTTCTATTTCTCGGAGAATGCCGAGTTCGTTGGCGAGTGCCAGGTGCTTGACTTGGAGCTTGACCATGAGAGCTTGGCACGCACGCCGACCGATTTCTATCTCATCGAGCGCAATGATGTGCATGATGTGCTCAAGCCCCGCAATCCGTTCATCAACAAGTATGACAACGGCACGGTACTGCTCGTGGCGGGTAGCTACGGCATGATGGGTGCCGCTGTTCTGGCTGCGAGGGGTGCACTGCGCGCTGGTGCCGGCCTGGTGACGGTTCATGCACCGCGCTATGGCTATCAGGTGTTACAGACGGCAGTCCCCGAGGCGCTTTTCGAGCCCGACCGCAACGATATCGTCACCAGTGCAATCGACCTGCGTCACACCTACAGCGTTGTCGCTCTTGGACCTGGTATGGGCGTTGATGACGTGACGCTTGATGCGGTACACCATTTTATCATGAACTTCAAGCGTCCCTGCCTGTTGGATGCCGATGCTCTGAACTGTATCTCGCGGCGCCCGATGCTGCTCAAGAGCATTCCTCATCGTTCTATCATCACACCGCACGCCATCGAGTTTGACCGCTTGTTCGGCGAGCATGCCACCGACGAGGAACGTCTCAAGAAGGCCATCGACGTTTCCAAGCTCTATAACATTACCATCGTGCTCAAGGGCCACTATACCATGACGGTGCGTCCCGATAGCAAGGTGTATGTCAATAGCAGCGGCAATGCCGGCATGGCGACTCCGGGCAGCGGTGATGTTCTTACCGGTATCATCTCGGCGCTCATCGCCCAAGATTATAGTGCCGACTGGTCGGCTGTTCTCGGTGTGTACCTGCATGGCTTGGCTGGCGATTTGGCTGAGCAGGAGCAGGGTACCTATGGCATGGTGGCCAGCGACATCGTCAATAACATCGGCAAGGCTTTCATCGAGGTGATGAAGTAGGCTGCACGTTTGCAGTAAAGAATAAGCGAGGCGGTTAGTAATTGACTGATTACTAACCGCCTCGTGCTTGTACCTGAAGTGGGACTTGAACCCACACGGCCGCAATGGCCAAGGGATTTTAAGTCCCTCGTGTCTACCGATTCCACCATTCAGGCATCCGGTCTATTTTCGGGCGCAAAGATACAACATTTTGTTGACATGCACGCCTTTTCCCTGTTTTTTTCTGGTTTTTCTGGTTACTGAAGCCCTGTTTTGCCTGTCAGTGCCTCTGGGCATGCCATACCGCAGGCTAGAGCAGTTCCAGCAGCGGTACGTCATCGACAGCGTCTTGTTGTTTCTTTTTCATTGTTTCGATTTGCGCCAGGAGTTTGGCAAAGCGCTTGTCTGCCTTGAGGATGAAATTGCTGTCGCCCTGGTCGGCCAGCGCATTGATGGAGGTATAGACGGTGAGCTCATCGGGATCAAAGGCAGGCTGGAATGCCTTGTCGTCATCAGACGAGTTATGGCTGATGGCGCTGAGCAGGCCGGCATGGCACAGACGGTCCAGCAGTGTATCGGCGAGCAGGCTCGGGATGTCATATTCGTTAATAAGCGTGGAGCGCGTCAATGCCGGCTCGTGATGTTTGAATTTCTTGGCAGCCAGTGCCAGAATGGCAATCGCCATATTGTCGGCATAGGTCTGCGAGATGCCTTTGACCTTATCGTTGTAGGCAAAGAGGTCAAAGTTTTGCCAAGCATAGGTCAGCAACACGCCCGCCAGGGTGATGAGCCATGACAACTGCATCCATACCAGCACAAGGGGCAGGAAGGCAAAACTGCCGTAGATGGCGTTGTATTTCGATACGTAAACCTGGCCGGTCACGAAGAGCCACTGCACGCCTTGGAATAATGTGCCGCACAAGACGCCGGCAAACAATGCTCCCTTCAGGTTGACCTTGGTGTTCGGGATGAGGTAGTAGGCGGCAGTGAATATCAGCCATGAGATAACCGTGGGCGTCATCGTCAGCAGGCGGTGCATCATCGGGGTGACGGAATGGCCCTTAAACACGCTCTGCACCGCGTCGCTCAAGAAGATAGTGATACCAGCTGAGCATACCATCAGTACGGGCAGCAGCAGGAACAGTGCCGTATAGTCGGTGAATTTGCGCTGTAGCGAGCGCTTGGCAGAGATGCCCCAAACGTGGTTGAACGTGTCTTCCACGTTGCTCATGAGTGATACCAGGGTCCACAACAGGAAAATGAGGCCGATACCGATGAAGATGCCCTGTGATGCTTGAGCCAGATAATTGTCCACATAGGTCAGCGCGGTCTCCAGCGCTTGGCGCTGAGCGGGGAAATAGCGTAGCAGCTCGCTTTGCATCAGGTTCTGGAATCCGAACCCTCGGGCGATGGCAAACAGCATCGCCAGCGCCGGGATGACTGCCAGCACCGTGTTGTAGGTGAGGGCGCAAGAGCGCAACTGCAAGTCACGGTCCAAGAACGAGCGCACGCTCAAGTTGATAATCTTTACAATCTTGACCGATAGCAGTGCCCTCTTGTCGTTCCACACGCCATTGATGCAGTACGTGATGTTCTGCATGACGCGTTCCCACAGGTTAGTCTTGTTCTTGTCGCCCATCTTTCTCTAGGAGAAAATACACGGGAGCGTGCCTTCGTTGGCGCACGTTCCCGTGAATCATTCAATTAAAGGTTGTCGAGGTTTTCCTTGATCTGGTCAAAGATATCGTCGATGGAGCCAACGCCGTCGATAGCACGGTATTTGCCCTGCTCCTCATAGTAGGCCTTGAGGGGTGAAGTCTGGTTGTGATAGGTTTCCAGACGTTTGCGGGCAGTCTCCTCGTTGTCGTCTGAGCGGCCGCTCATTTGGCCGCGCAGCAGGATGCGCTTGATGAGTTCTTCCTCGGGAACTTCAAGTCCCACAACGGCATCAATTCGGGTACCGCGGTCAGCAAGCAGTTGTTCGAGAGCTTCGGCCTGGGGAATGGTGCGGGGGAATCCGTCAAAGATGACGCCTTCCTTGGCGTTGTCTTTATTGTCGTCAAGCACCTGTGCCAGGATGTCGATGATGAGTTCGTCGGGCACGAGTTGGCCCTGGTCGATGTAGCCCTTGGCGGTCTTGCCCAGGTCGGTGCCGCGCTTGATGTTGTCGCGCAGTACATCGCCGGTTGAGATGTGGAACAGTTTGTAGTGGTCGATGAGTTTATCGCTCTGGGTGCCTTTGCCAGATCCGGGGGCACCAAAAATGACAATGTTCAACATAATCTTGAATTCTCTTGTTAATTGTTCTATTATATATAAATGTGTATTCTCTCTGAAACTTATTGGCCTTTCAGGACGTAAATGTCGGGCAGATTGCGGGCGAGCCCGTCAAGGTCCAGTCCGTAGCCCAAGATAAACTTGTTGGGAATCTCAAAGCCCACATATTCGGGAGCTTTACCCACCGTGAGCGCATCGGGCTTGAACAGCAACGATACCATTTTCACAGACTTAGGATTGTGCTTATCCAGCTCCTTGCGCAGTTGGGCAGCAGTGACACCGCTGTCGATGATGTCCTCGACAATGAGCACATTGCGGCCCGTAATGTCCTCGGTGAGACCCATGATTTCTTTCACGTTGCCCGTCGATGACATCCCCTCATAGGACTTGAAGCGGATGAAAGTGATTTCGGCGTCATGCAGGTTGCACGCGCGGAACAGGTCGGCTGCAAAGATAAAGGAACCATTAAGGACACACAGGAACAGGGGATTCTCGTTGGCATAGTCGCGCTTGATTTCCTGGGCAAGGCGATACACCTGCTTGGCAATCTCTTCACGTCTGATGTAGGGCTCAAACGTCAGACCCTGGTAAGTAACTTCTTCCATTTGTCTACAGAATTAAAGCACAAAGGTACAAAGAAGTTTTCAGTTATCGGTTTTGGGGTCTCAGTTTTTTCAAGGAAGAGGAAAAATTAAGCGAGCCGCAGGCCCGCAATACCCGAACGGGAGGCCGTTGCAACCGCTGGGCGGTTAGGCCGTCGGGGTATTGCGAGCCTGTGGCTCGCTGTGTGTCGTGTCACTGTTGTGTGGCGATGGCCCGTGCCAGGGCATTCATCTGGCGGCAGCATTCGGCGGTTAGCGGGTGGTAATCATTGTGGTGAATGAATGGGGAGATGAGTAGCACCTTGCCGGCAGCGCAGGCATCGAAGAGCCGCCCGCCAGGTTTGGAAAGCTCGGAGAAGCCGTTGTTGCAGATGAGAATCACAGGGACTCCCGCTTCTAGGGCTCTGTTGATGATAGTTCTTTCTCCAGGGCTGATGGCAGGGGAAACAAGTACGGCTCTTTGGGCGAGAATCCGGTCTCCTTCGCGTGCTATTTCCTCCTTGCTCATTCGTCGCGAACAGTAGACCTGCATGATTGACGGGTGTTGCAGGAACTGATGGTTACCCGTGGCGCTCACTGTTGCCCCAGCAATGGTTAGATGATGAGAAATTGTGAAAAAGTCTTGATGCTGTCGCTTGAGCCATAGCCGTCGAGGGTTGTCACTAAGGTAGGCTTTCCAGCGGTCGAGTTGTCCCTTGCCTTGCAGCACCCCGTCGGTATAACCCTGTTCCCACACTGGTACTGATATGCCCAATTCGCGAGCCGCCCTGTTGCAACCGGTTTTAAATCCATTGATGACTTTTCCCAAGTGGACAGGCAGTGGCTCGGTAACAAACAGGATGCCATGCAAGTGGTCGGGCATGACGGTCAAGGCCAGCATCCTGATTTGAGGATAGTAGCGGGGGATGCCAAGCCATTCGTCCTTTACGCTCTCGCCCAGCGGCGTGAGGCTTACCCACGGCAGCGGGTGGCTGTCGTCGGACCCGCACAAGGTCCCGAGCCGTGGCGTGCGACCTTCCACACACAGGGTAATCATGTAGATGGCCCTTTCCTTGTAGTCATGGCTAACCATTCGCCGTTTCATCGACGAGGTGACTGGGACGTCAGGATGCCTTTGGGACCATTGCTTGCGTCCTTCGTTGCGCTTGTCATCCATTTCTTGTCAATTTTTAAGCGAGCCGCAGGCTCGCAATACCCGAACGGGAGGCCGTTGCAACCGCTGGGCGGTTAGGCCGTCGGGGTATTGCGAGCCTGTGGCTCGTTGTTAAGGGGGATTACTTGGCGACCTTCTCGAGGCGCTTCATCATGGCGAACATGAAGATGGCGGCGGCGAGGCAGACGGCGATGAACACGGTCCAAACTACCCACAAGGGCAGGTCACCCCACAGGTAACCACCAACGCTCACCAGCTTGTTGCCGATGGCGGTGGCACCAAACCAGCCACCCATCATCAGACCCTTGAGCTTGGGAGGAGCCACCTTGCTGACAAACGAGATGCCCATCGGCGAGAGCAATAGCTCACCGAATGTCAGCACCAGGTAGGTCGAAATCAGCCAGTATGGCGATACCAGCGGTCCAAGCTCGCCATTGTCGGCAAGTGCGGCCTGTTCGTTGGGCGTGAGCAGCCCTTGTGAGGCGAACAGCATGATGAAGAACGCTGCGCCGGCCACGAGCATACCGTAGGCAATCTTGCGCGGTGCCGAGGGCTCCTTGCCCTTATTGGCCAGATAGGTGAAGATGGCCATCGACACGGGTGTCAAGGCAACTACATAGAACGGGTTGAACTGCTGGAAAATGGGAGCCGAGATGTCGATGGTGCCATTGGCGCGGGTGTACTTGTAACCCAGCACGGCCAGGGCTGCCAAGATGATGACTCCTGAGATGCCCTTGCCCTTGGCTGTCTTGCTCTGGAACAGCGAGAAACCGGCATAGACAATGAGGATAAGCATCACCAGGTTGATAACGTCAAACGGCATGGTGTGCACGCCAGATGCGGTCTTGGCGGTGAACTCGTCGGCAAAATAAGTCAGCGACAGACCGTTCTGGTGGAACGCCATCCAGAAGAAGATAACCACGGCGAACACGAGCAGCAGCGCAATGATGCGGGCTTTGGTCTCCTCCTTGCTCAATTCGGGCTCAGTGGCAGCAGCAGCGGCCTTGGCCTTCTTGCCGGTCTCCTCGGTGTGACGGAAGGTGCTACGCGTCAGGTAGTAAATGGCAATCGAGAGCACCAGTGACGCACAAGCCACCATGAAAGCGAAGTGATAGGCCTCGCCGGGAGCGGTGTAACCCAGATGCGTTTGGGCATACTCGGTAATCTTGACGGCGGCAGTCGGAGCGAACAGGGCACCGATGTTGATGGCCATGTAGAACAGCGAGAAACCGGCGTCACGCTGGTTGGCATAGCGCGGGTCGTCATAGAGGTTGCCCACCATTACCTGCAGGTTGCCCTTGAACAGACCTGTACCCAGGCTGATGAGCAGCAAAGCTGCCAACATCGCAACGATGGCGACGGTTTGTCCGCCCAGGGGTACCGACAGCAGCAGGTAACCCAGGAACATGATGATGATACCGATGGTCACCATCTTGCCGTAACCGAACTTGTCGGCGAGATAACCGCCAACGATGGGCAGGAAGTACACGAGCATGAGGAAATCGCCATAGATTTCGCCAGCCCACTTGGGGTCAAAACCGAAGTTTGACCTCAGGAACAGGGCGAACACGGCAATCATCGTGTAGTAGCCGAAGCGTTCGCCTGTGTTGGCCAATGCCAACGCGAAAAGTCCTTTAGGTTGGTTCTCAAACATAATTGATAGTCTTTTTATTTAGAGAATCTGGAAAATCCAGTTACTCCAGATTTTCCAGATTCTCTTATTAGTTATTAATAATGTGTATCGGGATTACTCTTTCTCGCCGGTAACACGCTCCAGCCAGTTGACCATACCCCACATGACGCCCATGGCGACGAGGCAGATAACCAGGAAGACGGCCCAGCACATCCACAGCTTGGGCATCTTGTTGAGCATAACCGGGCCAATCCAGATGAAGAGGTTGCCCAGAGCGGTGGCACCCAGCCACAGACCCTGGCAGATACCCTGCAGGTGCTTGGGAGCAATCTTGGAAACGAATGACAGACCCAGCGGCGAGATGAACAACTCGGCAACCGTCAGGAAGAAGTAAGTGGCAATCAATACCCACCACTGCGACTTCATGGCTGCCTGCTGGTCAATACCCATGGCACGGAATGCCTCACCATTGGGATAGTCATAAGCCATGCTCAGCACTACCAGGAACAGGTAAGCCAGACCGGTGATTGCCATACCGATGACAATCTTACGGGGAGTGGAGATAGCCTTACCTTTCCTTGCCAATGCAGCAAAGATGGCCATGATGATGGGGGTCAAGAAGATAACAAAGAAAGGATTCACTGCCTGCCAGATCTCGGGAGCAATCTTGTCGGTGATGACATAGTCACGAGCAAATACCGACAGCGACTGGCCGTTCTGGTGGAATGACAGCCAGAAGAATACGCACACACCCAGCACAGCGAACAACGCTGCCATGCGCTGCTTGATTTCCTTGGCCATGGCTCTCTTCTCCTCGGCTGAGTACTGCTCGACTGCAGCAGCCTCCTTCTTGGCGGGAGTCGGGAACAGTCTCTTATAGGCAATGAAGATGAACAGCGAGATGAACATGGCGACTACCGATGCGATGAAGCTGTAGTGTACACCAGTGTTGAACACCTCAAGGTAGCTATTGCAGGCAGCTTCCATGTTGCTCATGTCGAGACCACCCTGGTTTACCTTCTCCATCAATGCGGTGAGGTTGGTCATCTGATCGCTAGCCATGCTGGCGCCTTCTTTCAGGTACTGGTGGCACAATGCGGGAAGACCTGCATCATACACCATGCCCTTGACGCCGAGCCACCACTGGCGCAGCAGCGGGGCAACGAACGGGGCAATCAGACCACCGATGTTGATGAACACGTAGAAAATCTGGAAACCAGAGTCGCGACGATCCTTGATTGACTTGATTTCTTCCTCAGACTTGCCGGCAGCGACGGCATCGGCCTCCATATTGTCATACATCTGACCTACGATAGCCTGCAGGTTGCCCTTGAACAGACCGTTACCGAAGGCAATCAGGAACAATGCCACGCAGGTGAACACGAGCAGCCACATGTGGTTGCCTGCCGAATGGACAACAGGGATAGAAAGCAGCACATAGCCAATAGCCATGATAACAAGACCCCACTGGATGGTACCCTTGTAGTTCTGAGTGCGGTCGGCAATGAAACCGCCGACTAAGCTTAATACATAAATACCGGCATAGAAGACGCTATAGATGGCGCCCGATGTGCCCTCGTCAAGGCCGAACTTGGAGCACAGGAACAGCAACAGCACTGCATTCATGATGTAGTAGCCGAAGCGCTCTCCCATGTTGCTCAATGCGGCGGGGATTAGACCCTTGGGATGATTTTTAAACATAACTTTGTTTAGGTTTATTGGTTAATATATAATAATGTTATTGTCGTCGTTAACAGCCGGAATGCTCGCGTGCCTGATAGGCGATGGCATAGGCGCGGATTTGCTTGATCATAGCCAGCAGGCCGTTGCTGCGGGTGGGGGAGAGGTGCTCGCGCAGCCCGATGCGCTCGATAAAATACAGGTCGGCATCAAGTACCTCCTGGGGCGTGGCGCCGTCGAGCACGCGCACGAGCATCGAGATGATGCCCTTGACGATGATGGCGTCGCTGTCGGCCTGCAGGCGCATCTTGCCATCGATGCAGTCGGCCTGCAGCCACACACGACTCTGGCAGCCGTCAATCAGGTTGTCGGCCGTCTTGTACTGTTCGTCCAGCGCGGGCATGGCGTTGCCCATATCGATGATGACGCTATAGCGGTCCATCCAGTCGTCCAGACCCTCAAATTCCTCGATAATTTCGTCTTGTCGTTGGTTTACTGTTGACATTAAAAAGTTGACGTTTTGGTTTTAACCTTCAAAATTAGAATTTTTTTTTGAGATAGGCCCAATTTGGGCGGTAAAAATGCTCAAACCAGCCAAAAAACGAGAAAAACAAGTCCCGCGAGCATCGTGCTGCGGGACTTGGTGAGATTTGCCTTAACAAGGCTTGTCGGTTGGAGTCATTAGAAGAACTTGATGATGTTCTTCTTCACCTTGGTTGCTCCAGACAAGATCTTGGTCATAACACGGGGGTTGCCAAAGAACTGGCCACCACGACGCTGAGCATAGGTGCGCTGGAGCTCTTCCTTAGTGGGCTGACGCTCGGCTTTTTCCTGCTTAACCACCTGGTAAACATAGACGGCGTCCTCACCCTTGAAGGGGCCTTGCAGAACACCAGGCTTGGAAGCGCTGATGCGACCAACAATCATGGGCTCAATCTTGGGATCACCATTGGAGAATACCACATTAGCGGTATCAATGCTGTTGCCCATCATTGTGGCATAACCCTGCAGGTCTTTAGCCTTGCCCTGATACTGCTTCATCAGGTCGTCACCCTTCTTGCTGTTGCGCACGCGCTGGGTGAGCATTTCCTTGCCCTGGGGGAAGGAGTAGGGCAAGTAGTCCTGGTCGTAGATGTCGTCGACAGCAGCAGCTACGAGCACGTCGTTGTTGTCGCTGAAGATGGGCGAAACACTGCCTTTCTTGCTGTCGAACGCCCACTTGATGACTTTGCGGGTATCCTTGATTTGGCCCAATTGAGCGGTGCTGGGGCTGATGAGCAACTCGTTGGCGCTGTAACCAGCCTTGGCTGCGTTCTCCTCAAAGTCCTTGATGGTCTTGTTCTTGTTGAGGAAGTCCTGGAACTTGTCGCGCAGGTCTTCGCTCGTCTTGGTGCTGGCATAAGCATCATAGGATACAGTTGCCAGGGTGTAGAACATCTTGGGAGCCTTCTTCTCGTTCACCTTCATCAGAACGGCACCCTGATCGCCACGGTTGAACACGACGTATTCGTCGCCGGCATTGGCAATCTTGGCCTTCAAGGTATCGTGAGCGCTGTAAGCGCGCTGCCACTGGTTGAGCTTGCCGTCTACCTTCTGGGGATAAGCCTTTTTGAGTTCATCAAGGGTCTTGCCAGCGTTGAGCTGTTGGAGAACGGCATCCTGGGTCTTGCGGTCACCCTGGATGGTAACGTAGGACATCAGGACAGAGTCAAGACTCATTTCCTTGTTCATCAACTTGTACATTACATGGTGGTTGCCCACGGTGCTGTCGCGACGGGTGGTGCCCACCTCGGCGTTGGCAAAGAAGTCACGAACCTTGGCAGGCAGATCCTTCTGGAGCATCTTGGCCGTGTCAATCTGTACGGTACCCAACAGGCGAACCGAGTCGATGCCATGACCCTTCTGCAGGGCGATGTAAGCAGCGTCGGCAATCTTCTGTGCAGCGACGATATCTTCCTGGCTCGGCAGGATGTTAACGGCGATGTAGTGGATGTTGCGGTATTCCTCGTCCTTCTTGAACATGGGTTTCATCTTCTCCCACTCGGCCTGGATTTCAGCATCGCTAACGGGATACTTGTCGTCAGGCAGGCTGGAGTATTCCTTCTTGGCGAAGGTCACTACATTGGTGATGGACTGTTCCTCGGCCATCTGGGCAAGATCCAAGTCGTTGGCCTGGAAGCAACCGGCAACCAGATTTTGCAGCTTGTAGGTGCGGTACTGTTTGTAGATGTCATCGGTGAGCTTGTTCCATTCATTCTTGAGTTCAGCAATCTGTGACTCTTGCACGCCCTGTTTGCCAGGGTTGCTGATAAACTCATAGAGCTCGAGGGGAGATTTGGCACCCACCTGCTGAGCGAACTCAACGACTGCAGGCGCAGCTTTGTCGCTAGTCATCAGTGTGCTGATCTCATCGCTGCTGACTTCGATACCCACCTTCTCAAACTCTTGTTTAAGAAGTTCCTCATTGATCATCTCATCCAGAACCTGCTGGCGACGGATTTCGGGATCAGTCTGCTGACCTTCGTTCTGGTCAGCGGCTGCTGCCATCTCCAGACGCTGCTGGTAGGGGTGATATTCAATTTTCTCATTGCCGACTTTTGCGACAGTGGTAGTAGAGCCTGCACGGCTCAAGACGCGAACACCTTCCTCGATGATGAAAGCGAGCAGGGCAGCGCCGATTACAATGGCAAGGATTTTCTTCCTTTGCCTAATTTTCTCTAATGTAGCCATTTACAGTTGTTTATATTAAGTTATTTCTTCCGGTTTTAGGGCTTTTCGCCAAAAAAACACGCAAAGGTAGTTATTTTTTGCATTATACCAAAAAACAAATCGTTTTTTCTTGTTTTTTCTTGTTTTGAAACTCATTAGAAATGTTTTTTTGCACGATGTGCAACATTTATCTTGCTTTTTTAGGAATATTTTAGATGCCGCGTGTGTGTTGTTTGGCAATTTATCGCTACATTTGCAGTTAATATTAATGTGAACGGCACGTCATGCCTTGAAGGTGTGGCGTGAAGAGCGTGCAATCAACAAGAAAAATGATAATATGAAAAAGATCAAGAAAGTCTTATTGTCAGCGCTGGTAGTGGCTCCCGCTATCGCTGTGGGCCAACCTGCTGTGATGTCAAGCGAAGCCGCTGGCTACCTGGAGCGTGGACGACAGATGTATGAATCACACAACTATGTGGGCGCCATCGACCAGCTGGAACACATGAAGCAGCTGCCCAGTACCCCATCGATGCGTGAACTGGCCGACTACTACATCGCGCTGAGCAAGTTTGAGCGTGGCGAGGAGTCGAGCCTTGGCGCACTGTTGCAGTTCTATAACCAGTACCCGGCGTCACCGCTTGGCGTGCAGGCTTTGCTCAAGGCGGGCAATTATTTCTTCTATCGCGGACAGTGGGAGAGCGCCTTGAATGCCTATTCACTGGTGCGCAACCGCTCGCTGGACCTTGACAGTGACGAGGACCTGGAGTACCGCCGAGCCTACTGTAACCTGCGCTTGGGCAACTACCGCGAGGCCGAGCGCCAGTACTATGAACTGGAGCATACAGCCCGCTATGGTGGTGCCAGCGAGTTCTATAAGGCTTATCTGGATTATGCCCTGGGCAATTACGATGAGGCTCAAGCCAAGTTCAGCCGTCTGCCCCAGGACAGCGAATTGGGTTTCCAGTCCCAGTACTATCTCACACAGATTGATTACAACAAGAAGAAATACCGCGATGTCATCGAGAAGGGTAAAGGCCTGCTCGCCCAGCATCAGAACGACTATTTTGATGCCGAGCTCAACCGCCTTTTGGGTGAGAGCTACTATCATCTGAACAACGATGCCGAGGCACGCACCTACCTGCGCCGTTATATGGACAATCCCGAGGGCGAGCCTTACCGCACAGCGGCCTATACGATGGGCGTGCTTGACTATCGTGACGGGAACTATCAGGCTGTGGTCAACGACATGCTCTACGTGCTTGAGGGCAGTGACGCCCTTTCCCAGAGTGCTTATCTCTATATGGGACAGGCCAAGCGTCAGCTGGGCGATATCAATGGTGCCAACATGGCATTCCAGCAGGCAGCGATGATGAACTGTGACCGCGATGTCAAGGAAACTGCCTACTATAACTATGCTGTGGGCCTGAGCAAGGGCGCTCGCACACCGTTCGACAAGAGCATCGACATGTTCGAGGACTTCCTCAATGAGTATCCCAACTCGCGCTATAAAGACAATGTGGAAGGCTATCTTGTGGATGCCTATATGGGAACCACCGACTACCAGCGTGCCCTCACCAGCATCAACCGCATCAAGAAGCCGGGCGCTAAGGTGCTTGCCGCCAAGCAGAACGTGCTGTACAATCTGGGTGTCCAGGCATTGGCCGCCAACCGTAATCAGGATGCCGCCAACTACTTCAAGCAGGCTATCGATGTGGGCAACTATGACAAGACCGCCCTCAATGAGAGCCGTCTGTGGCTTGCCGAGACGCAGTACCGTGCTGGCAACTACAAGGAGGCTGCCAAGCAACAGCAGGAGTATGTGAAATCGGTCAATAAGGGCGATGAAAACTACGGTTTGGCTCAGTACAACCTTGGTTATAGCCTGTTGAACCAGAACCGCTATTCCGAGGCCAAGACCGCCTTCCAGAATGCCATCAACAGTAAGCAGCTGACTAATGACCTGGCAGCAAGCGCCTATCAGGGTATTGGCCAGGCACAGTACTACTTGAAGGACTTCGGTGGCGCACAGGCTTCTTATGACCAGGCGTTGAAGCTTGACAAGAACACGAGCGGTGACTACTCGATGTACCAGAAAGGTATCATGATGGGACTTGGCCACCAGTATGCCGATGAAATTGCCCAGATGGATGCGCTCATCAAGGCTTATCCCAAGAGTGACCTTGCACCGCAGGCTATGCTCGAAAAGGGAAATGCCCAGGCTCTGCTTGGCAAGAACAATGATGCGCTGGAGACCTATTCCACGCTGCTGAAGAACTATCCTAAGAGTGTTGAGGCACGCAAGGGACTCTTGCAGACGGCATTGGTCAACAAGGGCATGGGCAAAGAGGATGCCGCTATCGAGGCCTACAAGAAGGTCATCCGCCAGTATCCCACCAGCGACGAGGCACAGGCAGCCGCCGAGGACTTGAAACTCATCTATGCCGACCGCGGTGAGTTGGCTGAGTTCGGCAAGTTCTTGAACAGCGTTCCCAATGCGCCCAAGATTGATGTTAACGAGGTGGAGAGGCTCACCTTTGAAGCCGCCGAGAAGGCTGCTATCGACGCCCGTCCCAGCATCGACAAGATGCAGCAGTACCTCAAGGACTATCCCGGTGGTGCCTATACCGCCAAGGCAAAATACTACATTGCCCGCTATCACTATGGCAAGGGCAACTATAACGAGGCGCTGGCCGCTATCGACGAGGCGCTGAAAGGCGGTGGTGACGCGTCCTATGCACAGGATGCCCTCGCCATGCGCAGCGACATTTTCGCTCGTCAGGGCAAGTATGAGGATGCTTTGCGCAGCTACAAGGACCTTGCCGAGCGTGCCACCAGCGAGGACAACCGCACGTTGGCGCAACTGGGTGCCATGCGTGTTGCCAAGCAGATGGGCAACTGGAATGAGGTGAAGAACATCTCAGGCATCCTGCTGGACCGTGGTGGACTCACCATCAACGAGGAGAAAGAAGTGACGCTCGACCGCGCACTCTCGTTTGCCCAGGTGGGCAACACCAAGGATGCCGAGACCTTGTTCCGCACTTTGGCTAAGGACCCCAATCACGAGTGTGGCGCACAGGCCTCCTATGAGCTGTCGCGCATGCAGTATGAGATGGGCAACTACAAGGGCGCCGAGCAGACAGTCAACGCTCTGATTGACGCCGGCACGACTCACAACTACTGGCTGGCTAAGAGCTTCATCACCCTTGCCGATGTCTACTACAAGCAGGGTAATGTGGCTCAGGCCCGGGAATACCTGCAGAGTGTTAAGAACAATTATCCCGGCAAGGAGAAGGACATCTTCAGTGAGGTGGAAAGCCGTCTGAACAAGTGGAAAGGCGGCAATGCCAACTCGACAACCAACTCCAGTACCGACAATGGCAAGAAGAAGGGTGCCAAGAGTACCAAGAGCAAGAATTAATCCGACAACCATCACACATTATATAAAGATGAAAAAGATATATATCGCCATGTTGATGGCAGCATTCACCTTTACAGCGGTGAATGCCCAGGACAACACAAAGTTGAGCAAGGAAATCACTCTCGAAAAGGATGTCGCCCCGCTCGAGAAAAAGGCTGTGAAGAAAAACGAACTGCCCAAGGTCAAAAAGCCAGCAACAACCAGCAAGAAGACACAGCTCGGCTATAGTGACCTCACCTCGCCCATCGAGGTGCCCACCACTATCCCCACGCTGCTGCCTTATGGTTACCGCACGGCGCACAACTTCAGCGACAAGCGCGGTTACCTTGATGTGGGTGGAGGCACCCAAGCCAATTTCCGTGTGGACTTCGGCTACCGTCTCATCAATGAGGAGCAGGAGAAACTGGGCCTGTGGCTCAACCACAACAGTACCTGGAATAGCAAGAACCCCAGCAAGATGATTACCCTTGACGAGAACCGCAATAGGCAGAAGTACAACGACAACGTCTTCGCCGTGGATTACAGTAGGGACTTGGGCAAAGGCACCTTCATGCTGGGCGCCAAGGCCCATGTGGATATCTACAACTTGTATGGTGGCTGGAACAAATTTGAAGTCTCCCAAAACACAGCAGGAGTCCTTCCCGGTGAAATGTCAATCATGACCCCTGCCTATGATTGGAACTCTGAGAAGCAGACCTTCTTTGACTTCAACCTGAATGCGGGTTGGAAGAGCCAGTTCATGCTGCGTGAAAAACCGCTGAAGTATAATGTCGGTTTGCAGTACGGTCATGCGGCCTACGACAAGTCGTTCAATACCCTGTATAAACATGGCGCCCATGACAATTGGGGTGTCTTGACACTGGGTGGCACCTATGACGTCACCGACTTGACCACTGCCGCATTGAACATCCGTAGCGAGTACCTGCGCCGTGGCACCAAGGCCAAGTCAGGCAGCGACCTTGACCTGTTCGACGAGGTCGGCATGATTACCCTATCACCCACCTATACCATCCGTGGCGACATGTTCAAGCTGCAACTGGGACTGAATGCACACATCAGTTTCAGCGACGGTGCGGCGTTCCGCCTTTCGCCTAACGTGCGTGCCAACCTGTCATTGGTCGATGGCTTCTCGGTATTTGCCAATGTCCTCGGCGGCAAGAATTTGGGTTACCGCGTCCCCACCCATTACTACAACTACCGCTACGACCTGCCTTTGCTCATGTACGGTAGCATCTACACACCGCTCGAAGCCGAAGGCGGTATCAAGGTTGGTCCCTTCCAGGGACTTAGCGCCAAGGTGTCGCTGGGCTATGCTATTGTCAAGAAGCAGCCGGGTATCCTCTACCGCAACGATTATCCAAGCCAGGCCTTGATGCTCGGCATGATGTCCACCTATATGGTGCTGGATAGTCGCGGCTACTACCTGAATGCCGAAGTCAATTACAAGTACCGTTCACTCATCGAGGCATCAGCATCCGTCAAGTATGCGCCTCACGACAACGAGTTGTTTGAAGCCGACAATCACTACAACGGCTACAAACTGGGTGTTGACCGCGCTTCCACGGTTGCCAACATTGACCTCAAGGTGACCCCTTGGCGTCCTCTGACAATCAATGCAGGTCTGGAATACCGTGGCGGCCGCATGGCACTGTTCGGCGACAAATGGGATTCCGATGGAGACCGTCTGTATGAATTTGTCAAGATGAGAGATACCATCAACCTGAAAGCCGGGGCTAATTACCGCCTCAACAGCAGCGTCAACCTGTGGCTTCAGGCACACAACCTGTTGAACCGCCGTTACGATATCCTCTACGGCATGGGTGCCCAGCGCATCGGCTTCATGGTCGGCGCCGGCTTCACCTTCTGATTAATAACCACACAAGAAAAATCAGCGTGGCATGAGGTTTGTTCCTCATGTCACGCTGTTTAGTCGGTATGGAAATCTGTTACGGTAGGGTGGGGAGGGCGTCGCTGTGCTGGGCGAAAGCTTCGGCGGCTTCGCAGCGGCACTCGAGACCACGGAAGTGTTCCATAGTTGCATGCCAGTGGTACACCTCATCCATGTGCTGGCTCACGTGGCAGTTGCAGGCCTCGTGTTTGCGCTCCAGCACGCTCTCGATATTGACCCAATGGGTGGGATGGAACATCTGGCTCTGGGTGCCCGACATGGCCTCGAAATAGAATAGCTTGAAGCGGCGGTCCAGTCGTCGCCAGGCGTCCATTACGAGGATACCGCAGCAGGCATGGTCACGGTGTCCGTCAAGTGGCCAGTGCGTCATCACGATGTCGGGATTCTCGCGGTCGATGAGTTCGCGCATCTCCTTGTAACGCTCCAGATTCACCTCGGTATTACCGTCCACCTGGCTCATGAAGATGTGCCGTGCACCGGTCACCTTGCACGCATTCTCGCTCTCGACCACGCGTATGGCGGCTGCCTCGCTGTGGCTCTTGCCCGCGATGCCCGCTTCACCGCGCGTGAGATAGACACACACCACCTCGTGTCCTGCCTCGGTGAACAGGCACATGGTGCCGCCGCAGCACGTCTCGGGGTCATCGGGATGCGCTCCGATGGCAAGTACCTTGAGGCGGCGTTTCGCTGTCGTGTTACTATTGTTGCTGTTCTCTTGGGCACTCGTGCCTATGGGCAGTCCCAATATTGAGGCGCCAACTGCAGCAGCCCCAGTCTTCTTGATCATTTCTCGTCTGTTCATGAGTTCCTTGTTTTTATCATCGCAAATTTACTTCTTTTTTCTTGATTTCACCATTTTCTTGGTTATTTCATCATGTTTTTTAAACAAAGTTTTGATTGTTTCGCGAAAATGCACGATGAATGAAAATAATGAGCAAAGAGTGGTGTTTTAATGATTATTTGTTATCTTTGCACGCTATTCTAATTATACTCATACCGCCAAATTCATTATAATATGTCTAGAACTCGTCTTTTTATTTTGCTGGTGTGTTGTGCGGTCTTTGGTACGGCATTGAGCGCTGTCATCAGTGAGAAACAAGCAGGTGATATTGCTGCCCGCTTTTTGGCATCACGCTCGATGAATGCAACAGGTCTGAAAATTGCTCATCGTGCACCGCTGTTGGGAAGTGAGGCGCCTTCAGGCCGGAACGCCTACTATGTGTTCAATCTCGCACAGGCTGGACAAGGCTTTGTGATTGTTGCCGGTGATGACCGTGTCCCTGCAATTTTAGGATATAGTGACCAGGGCACTTTTGACGCTGCCGATGTGCCACCGGTTTTGCAGGAATGGCTCGATGGCTATAACAGCCAGATTCAAGCCGTGGCTGCCGGTGGTGCGGCCGAGGTGCGTACCTCGGTGGGTGCTGCCATTGAGCCGATGCTCAATGTGCATTGGGGTCAGGGTAGCCCGTACAACGTGCGTTTTCCCCACATCAGTGGCAGCAGCAATGCCCACGCCTATACGGGCTGTGTCGCCACAGCGATGGCACAGGTGATGGCTTACTACCAGTATCCTGCCCGTCCCACAATCACCATTCCCGGATACACGTCTAGTAGTGGCAAGACCTATGCTGTGAACATGCCGTCTTTGTCACCTGTCAACTTCGCATGGGACGAGATGCAGGACACCTAATTATACTAATGATACCTTGAGTGCAGCTGCTGATGCCGTCACGACGCTCATGTTGTACTGTTCCACGGCGCTGAAATCCAATTTCGGTCTGACCTCTACTGGTGCCTATGCGCGCAATGTGCCCAGCACACTGATTGATTACTTTGGCTACAAGGACAGTGGCCGTTTTGTCAGGCGCAACAACTATACCACCCGCAATTGGGAGGAAATCATCTATGCCGAACTGGCAGCTGGCCGCCCCGTTGTCTATAGTGGCAACAAGGCTTCTGGCGGACATGCGTTCGTCTGTGACGGCTATGATGGCGAGGGTCGCTTCCACATCAACTGGGGCTGGGCTGGTAAGAGCAACGGTTATTTCCTGCTCAATCTGCTCAATCCCAGCGAAGAGGGTATCGGGAGCGCTGCTGGAGCCTATGGCTATGTCTATAGCCAGGGCGCCTGCCTCGGTGTTGAGCCCGATGATGGCGTGAGTGGCGAATGCGCTGAATTCACGTTCGAGGATTTGACGATTAACAGTTCCAATAACACCCGTAGCGCCTCGACCGCCAATTTCTCGGTCACGGTATCGGGCAAATTCGTCAACAACAGCAATGTGACTACTCAATTTCGTCAGGGATGGGGCCTTTATAAGGATGGCGAATTGGTGGATGTGCTGTTTATCCGTTATACTACCAGCCCCATCAGCAACGGCGAGACGGTCTCGGTCAATGCCAGGTCTCTGAGTTTCGGTGCTGGAATCACCAGTGGCACTTACCGCATCATGCCCATCTATTCGGTTTATCCTGATACGCTCTACAAGCCGTGTGTCGGCGCTGATGTGAACTATATCGAAGTGACTTTTGATGGCACTTATTCCTGTACCATCAAGGGTTATGGCACGGCGGGCTCCACAACAAAATACACTGTGAATGCCTGTGACTTCCAGGGCACGCTCAACCACGGCAAACCGGTGACAACCATTCTGAATCTGACCAATGCTGGTACCTCCCAGAATGACTTGATTTACATGTTTGTTGACGGCACATTCACCGCGACAGGTCTTGCCAGTATCGAGCCGGGACAAGCCGATGACCTGGTTTACCGTTTCACGCCCACTACGGCTGGCAGCAAGACCTTGACCTTCTCATTGAACGAAAGCGGCTCCTCACCGTTCTATACCAAGAAGGTAACTATCAGCACAATGCCCAGCGCTTCGCTTGATGTGTCTTATCGCATCCTGGGCATCACCGATGAGGAGGGACGTGTCATCACTGCCGACCATTATACCATCATTGCTGATGTCACCAACACGGGCTCAACCCCCTATGACGAGGACTTCTCGGTGCGCCTCTACCGCATCAACAACAACGAGACCAATGTAGGCACCGAGTTGTTGAACCAAAGCCAGCCCCTGCAGCTTGCTCCTGGCGAGTCGGCAAGTCTGCAATTTGACTTCGACCATGACCTGATTGACGGCTGGAGGTATTTCTGCTACCTGTATTACTATAGCGCCGGCCAGACGGTGGGCACCGGAACCAGATGGTACACCCTGAACTTCCCCACCGGACCCGTCGAAATGTGCAATGTGACGGCAGCGGTCAATCCTGCCGATGGCGGTGTGATTACCTTTATGGGCGGTGTGACCGACGGCGAGGCACAGGTCGGCAAGACGGTCTTGTTTGCAGTGACGCCGAGCGAGGGCTATGTGATTAACAGCGTAATGGCTGTTACTGCCGATGGCGACACATTGGCTCTCAACCATAATGCCAATAGCGGCAACTACAGTTTTGTGATGCCTTCAAGCGATGTGGCTGTCACTGCTACGGCGATTGCCGTCCACGACATCACCACCACGCTCAACAATGCAGCTGGTGGACGCGTGGCTTTGAGCGCTACCCAGGCGACAGCAGGAGAAATGGTCGCTGTCACTGTAACTCCTAATGTGGGATGGCGTTGTGACGGCGTCACTGTTACGGCTAACGGCTCACCCGTTGCAATCACCGATGGCGGCAATGGTGTGTTCGCCTTTGCCATGCCTGATGGCGATGCAACTGTCGATGTCATCTTCGCGCGCGATTCGGGCAGCCTCTTCAAGCTGGTGGATGCCAGGAGCGAGATTGCCGAGGGTGATACCTATGTGCTGCTGAGCCGCAACTACAACAAGGTGATGAAGCAAATGGGTGACATGGACGAAACTTTCCAGGCTGTGGACGTGGCACAGTGGATGGACGAGAGCCAGGCCGTTGTCAGGATAAATGACGATGCCTGCATGTTCACGATGACTCAGGTGGCAGATACCACCGTGTCGGGTAACGCGCGCACTGCTGCCTATCTGACCAACGGTAACGGCTTCATGCGCACTGGCAATTACAATGTATTCCTCAATGACGAAATTTCGGCCGAGAGCCGTGCTTGGATGTACATTGGCAACGCCTCTAACTGCCTCATCCGTTTCAAGGACACATCCAGCGGCTCCAATGCCAACTGGATTGTGCGTTATGATCCCGATGCCGATAATTTCAAGGTGATGAACTGGAACGTGACTGGTGCCGAAGTTTCACGTGTGTGGCTCTATAAACTGGTGGACGCCTACCAGGTGAATACCCTGTGTACACCCGACGAAGGCGGTACTGTCACGCTCGTCGGCGGTACAGTGGACGGTAAGGCCCAGGCAGGAGAAACCGTGGTGTTCACTTTGACGACAGCAACCGATTTCACAGTGGGCGGGGTGGATGTCATCACCGCTGCTGGTGACACGATTGTTCCTGTAATGGATGACGAGACCGGGCTCTATAGCTTCACGATGCC
The DNA here is from genome assembly GCA_902800715.1 of uncultured Bacteroidales bacterium. GTDB lineage: Bacteria > Bacteroidota > Bacteroidia > Bacteroidales > Muribaculaceae > Sodaliphilus. The sequence continues at coordinate 154,394 of CADCFN010000001.1, read as the reverse complement.
TGAGAGCGATGTCACTATCAGTGCCGCGATGGAGCAGCCTGCAGGCCCCGAGTTTATTCTTGGTGACGTGAACAGTGACGGCATTGTCGGTATCGCCGATGTGACCACTCTGATTGATTATCTGTTAGGGCTTGATGTGCATATCGACTCAAATGCTGCTGATGTTGACCAGAGCCAGTCAATCTCGATTGCCGATGTTACCATCCTCATCGACATGATGTTAGGGACTATATGACAGCGGCTCAATGCAACAAGAAAAATGATTAAAACAAGTAAAAATAATTGGTGTTTGTGTTTTTCTTGCTATCTTTGTGAATGAAAATGAATTAAATTAATGAATAATGATGATGGCGGACAGAAGTTCGGGTTCACGATGTCTGCTGTTTGATAAATTAAGGGCCCGGTTAAAAACAATTACAATGATGAAAAAACTACTTTTATTCCTAATGATGCTGGCCTTTGTGCTACCTGCTGCAATGGCCGGCGAGAAGACGATTGTCATCAATCGCAACGAGGGAATCTATGATGACGGCACTGGTGTCTATTATTGTACAAGAGACGGCATCACGATGACTTTCTCGGATGGTCTTGATAACATTAATTATTTGGTTGAGCGCAGCAACAAGATTTTTGAAATCAACTCGACCAACTTCGTCATCAAGAAGATCACGTTCAAGTGTTTGGATAACACCACAGCAGACAACCTGGATTGCTTCTACTGGGGTCCTTCTACGATGGACGAGTGTACAAAATCCCCCTATGTCCCTACGGGCACTTATACCTCTAGTGGCTATATTGGCACATGGGTTGGTGGCTCCACACCATCTAAATCTGTCAAATTTGAGACACAAGGAAAGCCAATTCGCTTCGGTTCTGTAGAAATCACCATCGACAAGGAATTCGGTGATATCTATGAGAAAGTGACCGATAACAGTCAGTTGAAAGCTGATTCAACTTACGTTCTTGTGAGCCAATATGCTTCTAAAGCCTTGGGCAAGGAAGATTATTATAGCACTACTGAGAATTTGATGTGCTTCACCTCAACTCCTGTGACCCTGTTGGACAATAATAACAAGGTGAAAGTGACCGATGAGGTGCAACTCATGAAGTTGGTGTCGTCAGGTAATTCTTCTCGTCCCTGGTATATCAAGGTGGGCGACAATTACATGCGCCGCCGCAGTTCTCTGTCAGGTTCGTCATCTGGAGCCGCTTATGGCCAAGGTTATAACTTGCATTCTGCAAGCAGCGTAACCAGTTATGAACAGTATTTCCGCGTTAGCATTTCAGTTACCGGTAATACAAATCAAAATGCATTGATTAGGTTTGATCATAATACTTCTGAAACAAGTGGGGGCAAGACCTTCGCTATCAGACATTACAATGGTGGCAACTTGTTCAGGGATATGGACTACTCAAGCAATAATCAATATGCTTCTAACCAGCGTGTTTACCTCTATAAGCCCGCTAGGAGCTATGAGGTGACCACCGAATGTATTCCTAGCAATGGTGGTTATATCACCTTGGGAGGTGGTGTACTTACTGATGATCAGGGAAAGAATTGGTCGCAGCAATATGAAAATGTGACCTTCTTCGTCGGTACGGCTAACGGTTATGGTATCGGTGAGGTAACGATAACTGACATCAATAGTAAGGCAGTGACCGTGTTGCAGCCCACTGCTGCCAGTGACTTCGGTAACGACTATAGTTTTGAGATGCCTGCCAATGATGTCAAAATCACGGCGAACTTCTTGCAGCCCTATGATATTCACACGGTAATCAATCCCAATGATGATAGCGGTAGCATTGAATTCATTGACGGCTATACCGACTTTAACGGACAACCGAAGTCCAACGAGGGCAAGACGGTGACCTTTAAACCCGTTCCCGCCGATGGCTACTCCTTCACATCGGTGACCATTACCGATGATGTGACTGGCGTAACCACAACCATGACGCCCGATGCCGATGGCGTTTACTCCTTCGTCATGCCGGGCAACAGCGTCACTTTGACAGCCAACTTTGAGGAAGCTAATGACCTGTATCTGCTCGGTACGGCTAATGGCAGAACTGGTTGGGTACCTTATGGACCCAAGTTTACCTTTGACGGTGTCAACGAGAAGTATTACATCGACGTTTACTTCAAGGGCTATAATGATGACCCCAATACCGATCCCGCTTACGGCTACTTCAGTCTGACCAAGAAGATTTCGGATCCTGAGCATCCCAATTGGGATGACCTTAATGGTTTCCGCCTTGCAGCCGAAACAAATCAATATTGGGTTGCTGATGGTTATACTGGTGTTCCTCTCTATGGTGACCGCCCCGACAATTCCTTCAAGATCAAGCCCGGCGTTTACCGTATTGAGGTTAACAAAGAGATGACCGAGATGAGCATTATCGAGTATCCGCTCACGCTCACCTTCGATCCGGCTGGCGGTGTGCCTGGCAATGGCGTGATTGTCGAGCCAAACACCGAGGTGACTATCAGCAGCAATCTCCAGGACTTGGTACATGCCATCAATCCCAATGAGGATCCAGTTATGTTCTATAACACGATTGACAACTGGGCAACTCAAGAGAATGACAACACCCGTGTGATTTCCAACATCGGTGAAACAACTGTCACGGGTTCTGCCGCTCTTGGTGACTACCTCATTGTGAATGGTGCAGCCACTTATGAAATTCCTGGCAACCTCTACCTGCTCGGTACTGCCAATGGTAATACCGTTTGGTATCCGCATGGTCCCCAGTTCAACTTTGATGAGGTTAATCAGGAGTACTACATTGATGTTTACTTCAAGGGAGATCCCGCCTATAACAACAACGAGGGTGACCCCTATGGCCATTTCAGCCTCACTACCAAGATTTCGGCGTCTGACGACGGATGGGGAGAAATCAATGGTTATCGTCTGTTTGCTACTCAACTTGATTATATGGTAGAGGATGGCACCGTAGCCACTAATTGTTTCCAGACGACAACCGACTATGCCTTCAAGATTCCAGCCGGCGTTTACCGTATCACGGTCAACAAGGCGATGAACACGATGACGATTACCGAGTATCCACTCTCGCTCACCTTTGACCCCGTCAGCGGCTCAACCGTAGCTGTTGGTGATAATGTGACCATCAGCAGCAATCTTGACCAGTTGGTACACAACATCAATCCCAACGAAGTCAATGCTTCTTTCAAGAACAGCACAGACGGTGGAGGGACTTGGGATCCTGATAACACCGCTGCCATTACTGCTGCGGGTGCTACTACAACTGTCAATGCCGAGGCCTGGATTGACTACATTATTGTGCCCGGAACAGCGACTTATACGACCCCGGATCCCACGGTTTACAACATCACGACGCAAGTTAATCCTGAGGGTTCCAACGCTGGTACCATTACTGCTCCTAGTGGCGCTGAAGCCGATGTAACGGTGAACTTCACGGTTACGGATGCTGATCCCGCTGTCTATACCCTCACTGGTGTTGAGGTCGTTGACAGCAATAATGGAATCGTGGCAAGTTTCGAACCCAGTGCTGACGGCAATTACAGCTTCACGATGCCCAATGATGACGTGACGATTCATGCCGACTATGAGCGCACCAAGTATGATGTGACAACCAGTTGGTCGCCCAGCGAGGGTGGTGCCATTTGGCTGAATGGTGTCAATACACCTCAAACTATCTCGGTGCCCAATGCTGATCAAGTAGTATTCGGTGTTGCACCTGCTACGGGTTATGAATTGGTTTCAATGACTGTGACGAACACGGCAACAGGACAGGAAATCACTCCCGCACCAACGGGTAACAGCAACGAATACTCCTTTACCATGCCTGCTTCTGATGTCACGGTTATTGCTTATTTCCAGCTGAACTCGCCGCTGTCCTACATTGAGCGTCCTGGTACCTATAAGGATGGTGACGAAGTGACGGTGACCGATGAGCTAATCGGCACTTGGGTTGCTAAGAAGTATCTTTGGGCCAAGGACCAGGCTCCCTATGTTTCTAATTTCTACCTTGAGATGAATCCTGATAATGAGTATCTTCACGATTATCACCGTGAGTTTTTCAGGTTGCAGTATCGCGATTGGGACCAGAGCAACTGGGTAATGCTTGACTTCAGCACCATTCCCGAACTGGCTGGCTATTCGCAACAGCAACTAATGGCTGTGGTGAATAACTATGTGGACAACCAGATTGTTGCTGGCTCCATCAAGGGTACCTACAGGTGCGTGGAATCTACAGATGCGTTTGGTATTTATGATGGACTAGTCAAGGTTCAGCATATCATTGAGCTCTCAGAGTTGCCACAGTATGTGAAAGATCCCGCAACGATTGGCCCGAACAGCACTTTGGGGTATCCTGGCTTCCAAAATGACCCGCAGGAGAAAGAAGGTAAGTATTATGGTGACCCGACAGCCAACTATGCCTACAATCATTATAGTCCTGCCAACTTCCTGTTAAAGAACACTGTCCCTGATGGTGTTGCTGGTAAGCCTGGAGTAATTGATCATGAGGTGGATGGCAATATTGAATCAGATTATTGGTTCTTCATGAGACCTAAGGATCAAGAGGTCGTTCAGGTTTGGGCTGTATGGCTTGGTGAAATGGATTATGTGGATGCTGTGACTCATGAGCAAAGAACAGATGGCGTCTTTGCGGTTTATAATTCCGATCAGGGCTACAATACGCTAAACTTTAGCGGAGCATTCCGTGTCGAAAGTTGGGATTATAACATCAACGAGACAGATGATAACAGCAAGCCCACTGGCTATGGTGAGCCTGTAGGAGAATTGTACAAGGATCTTGACTACAGCTTCCATGCCATCGTCCAGTATTCTCCTTTCGGCGGACCAGGGTCAAATAATAAAGCTCCAGCCAAGGCTGCCGTAGTAAGTACTGAGACTACCCCCGAGTTCTATAATGTTTATCCCCTCGACTTGACGTCGCCCGAAGAGACTTACACTGGTGTGAGGGAAGTTGTCCCGCGTGATGCTACTGCAATTGTGGATATCCACTACTACAACATCATGGGCCAGGAGAGCATGACGCCCTTCGACGGCATCAACATTATGGTAATCCGTTACAAGGACGGCAGCTTCATCTCAAAGAAGATTCTCAAGTAACAACTCAGACACTTCGCTCACTTTGAGCGCCAATTCAATAAATTCGCGCGACCCTGTTCGGGGCCGCGCGAATTTATTAGTAATGCTTTAAGAAGGATAGTTTAGTTGCTTGTGAGCAGCATGTCGACGAGGGTGGTGACGTCGGCGATTGAAATGTCGTTGTCGTTGTTGACGTCGGCTGCTTGCACATTGATGGCAATGTTGCCGCCCAGCAGATAGTCAATCAGTGCAGTCACGTCCGAAATGCTCACGCCACCGTCATTATCCACATCCCCTGGGGTGAATTCAGGCTCTTCGGGGAAGACGATGGTATAAGGTGAGGTGACATTGAGTCCTGCTTGTGCTCCGCTGCTGTAATAGACTGCCCTGGCAAAATAAACCCAGCCGTCAGTCACATCGTCCATGTCAAACTGTAACGTCTTGGTCTCTCCGGGTGCAAGTACAAGGGCCTGGTTCTTACCCTGGACGGGGGTACCATAGTTGTCCTGGGTTTGCTTGTAGAGCATTACCGAGATGTCTTCGTCATAGGTGGTCGTTCCGCGATTGGTGATAGCAATCGAGATGCTGAACTTGTTGTCGGTGATGATTCTCTCGGTGTTATTGGTGACATTGTGTACGGTGATATAGCCGTTCAGGTTGGCGGCGGGCATCGCATCGACAGTGATGGCGCGGGTGGCGATGGGATCGCTGCCGTTCTCGTTCCACGAGAAGGTGAGGGTGTAGTTGCCAGCTGTTGCGGGCATGAACTTGAAGGGGACATCACCGGTTTCGCCGGGTTCCACATTGACATAACCGGCAGCAATGAAGGTGCCGTTGACAAACATATAGAGCAGTTCGCTATGCGTCAAGCCGTTGTTGGTCATGTTGACGTTGATGTCAATGGGACGGCCATTGTGCATCTTGCCCTCAAATGTGATGTCATTGACCGTGTAATCTCGGCTTGCAGCAGTGCCGTAACCCGTGTAACTGCAAGTGTTGCCGTCGATGGTTACCTCGATGTAGTTCTTGTCGGCACCAACGCAGGGACGCCAGTTTCCGGCACCATACTCGCTATAGATGGGTACGATGTGATAAGTGCCGCTAGTGATGTTTTTACCGAAAGTCAGCACCTTATTGGTGGTCGAGATAAAGAAGCCGGGTCTGAGTGACGGATGATAGGTCTCATTGTGTATGCTCTTCAACGTCTCGCCCTGATATAGTCCCCAAGCCATGCTGACGGCCATTACATCAGATGTGTAATTGTAATAGCGGTTCGACACAGTGACCGAGAATCCGAAATTGCTGGCTGTGCGTGTCGTGGTGTAATTGCTGAATGTTAAGTTGGTTGAGGTGAGCTCAAAGGTGTTGGCACCGTCGTTACCCGGCTCGATTCCCACAATGGCAGCCTGAGAGAAAATGTAGCCATAGGTGCCGTTGGCGCTACCGGTTCCCTGTTCTTCGGGATTGAGTACGTTGAGCAGGAAGTAGCCGTTGCTGAGACCGTTCCAGCCCCAATTGATGTGATACATGCCGTTGCCGTCATAACCGTCGCAGATAAAGGCATGTGCGCCGGTCTTCTTGCTGGCGCTGTAAACTATGGGGCGTCCGGCAGCCAATTCACTGTAAATGGCTTCGGCCCACTCTTCACTGCTGTAGCTCTCTCGGTTGATGCTATGGGCGCTGGGTTTGTAGCCAAAGTAGGTGGACAACATCATCGGCATGCGTGTCGAAGTGGCGCCCGCAGCTCCGCCCAGGAAGTCCATCTCGACCGACTGGGCACAGTAGAGTGTGAGCTTGGCGGCGGCGAGGGCTGCAGCACTAGACGTGTCGTTGGTCAAGTAGGTGTCCTGCATCAAGTCCCACTCAAAGTCCTCGACGGGCAGTTCAGGCATGTCAATGTGCAACGACGTGGTGGTGTAGGCGGGAATGGGCATCGTGGGACGAACCGGCCACTTGTGGTAGTACATGACCTGGGCCATCGCCGTGCCGACACAACCGGCCACCGAATGGGAGCCGTTGACATAGGGCAGCATGATGTTGTAGGGATAGTTCTGTGACCACGAACAGGTCAGCAATGGCCGGATGGCAGGACCTGCAGACAGCAGGCGTTCGGCTTTGCAGCCCTGGTTCAAGGCTATCATCTGCTCAGCATAGCTCTCAAGCAGCGCTTGCATGGCTTCGGGGACCTGATTGCTGTCAAAGGCTCCCTGTTCGCTGTAGGCAAGCACGGCGGGAGCTCGGTCATCGCCCGAAACAATGACATAGCCGCTCTGGCTGCTGTTGAATACAAAGTAGGCGGCATTTTCGCCCGTTCCAGTAGCGTTCAGCTTGGGACCTTTCTGCACCATTCGCAACGATGTGGCAGGCTTGCTCTTTGTGGCCATGAAACGGGAGGCGATCACGCTCGCCTGACTCTCGGTGATGGGATTAGCCATCGTGGTGAAGATGGCCATGAGGCACATCATAACCATGCATTGTCTAATTCTATTCATAAAACAGTTGGATTAAAATTAATATAAATGTAATAGTATTAAGAAGCATTCTGTTCAAGTTGCGGCACTTGCCGCCTTCAACTGTCCTGCAAAGGTAACATTTTTGCCTCATTCCATCAAATTCTTTCTTTTTGTGTCAGTCCGTTCTAGTGTGTCATGGGCGGCACAGGAGCAGCAGGACGCGGGCGCGGTGCAGTCGCCATGCCGTGCCGTAGATGCTGTCCTCGTCACCGTAGAGCGACATCAACGTGTAGTTGGCAAGGGCGCTGATGATGGCACTCTTCAGGTCGCTGGCTAGCGAGAGCAGCGGGCGTTTCTTCACTTCAAGGCTCAACACGATATTTTGACTGTCAAGGTTGAAATTGATGTTTTGCCTAACGATATAGCCGCTCATGCGCGCCAACAGTTCGTCCAGGCCCTCGCGGACGCGGCGGTCGACAATGGGTTCATTACTCGGGTTCACGCCCCAGGCAGTGGCGTTTTCTGCGGGATGCCAGGTCCCCTCGGTGTAAATGGCCTGCTGAATCTCATCGAGATCGATTGTCAAATCAAAACGGTATTTCATGGTAATACGGGTTTAAGTGGTTATTGGTTACTTGATAGATGTCTATCGCATGGCGCGGTTGCGGGATTGCGGACAGATTTTGGTCAGTGCTGTTGCCGGTGTGATGAAGAAACGCGAGGCCCGGCAGTGTTCCAGCACGTGGTTGATGGCGCATTCCACGCTTAGGCCCTGGCGGCGCAGCGCCCGCACACGGTTGGTGATTTCTTCCCACATCTGGCGGCGAAGGCGCGTTTCGGCAAGGTCGATTTCCTCATCCTTGTAGTCGCGTGCGTTGCTCGCCTGTTTCTCGTCGGCACTGAGCAATTTGCTCACGCAGCGGTAAGCCCGCTCATAGTTCACGTGGTAATGGGGCTGGCCGTTGGCAATGGTGAACTCCACGGCGGCGCGGCGTGCTTTGCATGGAGGCATCCCCTGTTCAATCAGGGCGTCGAGCGTGGGATTGTACAATGCCAGGAATTCCTTGTCGCGCTGCAGGCACAGCTCGCGATGTTCTCGTTCTTTAGTCGTGTTAATCATGGTAAAAATAGTGCTTAAAATTGGTAAAACAATAATTTCGTTGCAAAATTACAACATCATTGGTGTTTTGTCAATAGTTTTAACAAAGTTTTGCGTTTTTGCTTCTGGTTATTGGCGGCATTCATCATGTGTGATTATCTGTTATTTTGGACTTTAGGTGTTTTTGTTCTCATCCAAGCGGGCGAATTTGTTGAAAATGTATTACTTTTGCAATTTCAATCAAAAATAATTGTTTGACTTACATGTTTAATAAAGATTGTTTTCAGATTTGTAATGCGGTTTCTTTCAAGGGACACAGGCTGATTCTATTGTTAATCATATGTTTCTGCTGCTCTCTGACCGCATTAGCCGATTACTACATCACATTTAATGATGGTCGCCTCTACGTCTTTCCAAGTACAAGTTACAAGAGGATGACAAGGTCTGGAGTCGATATTACGTTTACAGCAAAGGATGATGTGGTTTATTCCTACTTGATGAGTGATATCAGGTCAATTGATTTGATATTGACCAAGGAAATGCCTGTTTTCACGTCGTTCAAGTTCAACAACAAGTACAACTACCAGGTGTACACCGATGCCGTCGGTAACATCACCGATGACGCAGTCAATATCGAGGTTGCAGCTATCGGCAAGCGCCTGACAGCGTCATTCACTTTGTCTGAGGATGTTGCCCGAGCCTATGTTGCCGGCAAGGAACAGGTGAGCAAGGAGAGCCGTGTGCGGTTTGATAATAGCTGTTCCTATGTTGTGGGTTACCCTGGTGACCTTATCCTCTCCAAGCTCGAGAACGGGAAATACGGGATGATGCCTTATGGCCGTACTTATAGCGTCAATGTCGATTACTCGACCTATCGCAGCGGGTCGGTACCCCGTATCGACATCAACACGGTGGGCGGAGTGAACATCACCAGCAAGGACTACTATGTTGATGCCGAAATCATTATTGACGGCGCTGGAGCCTTCCCCTCGATGACCGATTCGGTGCAGATTAAAGGTCGTGGCAATGATTCCTGGTCCTCTAATCCCAATTCCAAGAACCCCTATCGTCTCAAGTTTGCCAGCAAAGTGAAACCGTTCGGCCTCACGAAGGGTAAAAACTGGGTGTTGCTGGCCAACAAGCGAAAAGGCGCAATGCTGAGCAATGCCATCGGCATGAAAGCTGCCAGCCTGATAGGGACCGCTGCCGCCAATCACATCATCCCGGTTGACCTGTACATCAACGGAACGTACAAGGGCAGTTACAATTTCACCGAGAAGGTGGGATTGGCAGGGAACAGCATTGACCTGGACGATGAAACCAAAGCAGCCCTGCTGGAGTTGGACTTATACTATGATGAACCTGTTGGCCAGAAGTTCATGTCAACGCCATACAACATTCCTGTCAATATCAAGAATCCTGAGTTTGGTGAGGACAGCACTTTGCTCACTTTGAACACCATCAAGCAGCGATTCAACAGCTTTGTGGCTGATCTTAAAGAGGGGAATGGTTGCTCTAACCATGTTGATATAGAGCAGTTGGCGCGCTACCTGATGGTTAGCGAGCTGATTTGCAACAGGGAATTGTTCCATCCCAAGAGCGTTTTCTGCTACTATGAGGATGTCCTTGACGACGACAGCAAGTTGGTGTTTGGTCCGCTTTGGGATTTGGATTGGGCTTTTGGCTATGATGGTGCAAATGCCTATTCCTACTTCTACAAGAACAAAAATGTTGATTTCTACAGATCATTTGTATATGAGCAGTATAGTTTTGTTACCGCATTGCGCAAAGAACCTAAAATGACACGACGGCTCTACGAGATGTGGAAGGATTTCATGGAAAATGACCTGGACGAGTTGTGTGAGTTTTGCTCCGATTATTATCAGTATGCAAAACCTTCCTTAGAAAAGAACAATCTCTTTCTGCTGGATGACACCGATTATGCCTCTCAACAATCGACGGCTGCCTATTGGATTAGGGGGCGTGCTAACTACATCTATAATCAATTGATAACTGAGAGCATGCTGCCAGGAGATGTGGACGACGATGGCGAAATAACAATTGCCGACATCACGATGCTGGTTGATTACCTGTTGAAAGGCAACAGTAGCCTCATCCGCATGGACAATGCCGACGTGGATGGCAGCGGCTCGGTCAACATCTCAGACTTAACCCCGTTAATCGACAAACTCCTCTCCATCAACTAAAATACCAAAACATAATTATGAATGTGCGCTTGGCTGAAAGCTGGGCGCACTATTTTTAATAATGTGGTGTCGGGAAATCATTACTGAATTTGCAAGTTTGGGAAACATATAGTACTTTTGCGCGGATTGATTTAATAAGTGATTGAATATGAGACTTTACTTGATGACCTTGATGACCGTGCTGGCATGTTGTGCCATGGCACAGGGCAACCGTGTCTATATTGAAGATTTTGAGATTGTGCCAGGCGATAGTATCACAATGCCTGTGGTGCTTGTCAATCAAGATACCACTTACGGTTTCCAGTTTGGCATGATGCTTCCCCGCGGACTTGAGGTGAAGGACATTCGCCTGACAGACAACTTCGACAAATTGGGCTTTAGCATGAGTCATGGTATGCGGAATGACAACTGTATGATAATGGTCTATTCATTGAAAATGTTGTATTGCCCACCAGATTCTGTCGAGGTGCTGGAAATTGATTTCAGTGCACGTCCTGGCTTCAAGGGGGGTGACATTTCCCTGTGGAAAGGTCGTGGCGCGTCGTCCGATAATCAGTGCATCTTTCTGGACGACGGCACGGTTCATGTCACTGTGCCAAAACGCTCACTCGTTGGCGTCCCCATCGATCAGCAGCAAGGTGGTACACACTTCAACACTGAAGAGTGGTAGCGTGAGCCTGTTTCGATTGTGTGTTTAAACCTATCGCGTGAATTGTGGTCTAAGGTGAGAAACTTAACGATAACTGACGATGAAAAGGTTTTACATAACAATGGCGCTGCTGGTAGCGATGGTGCTGCCGCAGCAAGTGATGGCGAAGGATTTCAGCAACGAGACGCTCAATTATGAGATAATCTATCAATGGGGCGTGATTTGGAAACATGCCGCCGATGCGACCTTGACCACCCGCAAGACCAAGGACGGCTATTATGCGCAACTCACCGGCAAGACCCGTTCCTGGGCCGACAAGGTTTATCCCGTGCGCGATACCCTCAAGTGTACGATGGACAAAAACCTCAAGCCGCTGCGTTACGAGAAATTGACCCACGAGAAGGACTACTATGCCCGTGATGTCATCAAGTTTAATTACAACTATAGCCACACCAGTGCTCACTGCACGCGTTACCGCAAGAGTGGTACAACGAGCATCGACCTGAGTGCCAAGTCACAGGCCTATGACATGGTGAGTGTCTTCTATATGTTGCGCAATCTGGACTACGATGAGCTGAGCCGCAACAAGAATTACACGACCGTGATTTTCTCGGGTAAGGAGAAGGAGTACCTCACCATCAACTATAAGGGTGTGGAGACCATCAAGATGCGCGATGGCACCAAGCGCAAGGCCCACCACATCAACTTCAGCTTCACTCAGAAAGGCGGTAAGAAGTCGAGTGACAACCTCACCGCATGGATGTCAACCGATGACGACCGTATCCCGTTGCTGCTCGTGGGAAAACTACCCGTTGGTGAGGTGAAGTGCTATTATACTAAAAAATGAGTCATCAGATATGACCTTATCAATATGGATAAGATGATGAAGCTGTCCCAAATTTCACGAATAGTGGATAATTTGGGGCAGCAGTTTTTATGGATTTAAAGAATTGTAGTAATTTTGCATAATTAAAACAGACCAAAACCACTAGAATTAGGATAATATGCGAAACGTCGTTCTTATAGTGCTTTGTGCCATATCGATGGTTGCTTCGTCTCAGGTTGTGACTCTGGACTCTTGTCGCCACATGGCACTGCGCAACAATAAGGAAATTCAACAGGCCGCTCTCGCTATCGAGAAAGCCGGGTATCAGCGCAAAGAGGCCGCTGCTGCCTACCTGCCCCAGTTTGACCTCACAGCGGGCTACATCTATAATTCCCGCAAGGTCTCGCTTGTCAAGGAGGACCAAATGCTGCCTACCAAGTCGTTCAACCTGCAGACGGGCACCTATGACTATAATCTGGTCATAGATCCGCGCACTGGCGCCCCCCTGCAACTCGAGAATGGCCAGTATGTGCCCGCGACGATAGCGCTGTTGCCCAAGAGCGGACTCACCTACAACATCCACAACCTGATGGGCGGTGCCCTCACGGTAACACAACCCATCTACATGGGCGGTAAGATTACTGCAATGAACCAGATTACCGACCTCGCTCAGCAGCTTGCCCGTGAAATGCGCGAGAGCAAGGTCGAAGACGTTATCTATAATGTCGATGCTGCTTACTGGCAGGTGGTTTCGCTGTGTGCCAAACAGAAACTCGCCCGCAGCTACGTCAATCTGGTCCAATCGCTTGACAATGACGTGAAAGTGATGGTTAACGAGGGTGTCGCTACCCGCGCCAACCAGCTTGCTGTTGATGTGAAGCTCAATGAAGCCAATGTGGATTTGACCAAGGTGGACAATGGCGTGACGCTTTCGCGCATGTTGCTGGCGCAACTGTGTGGACTGCCCGTCAACACCATGATGACTCTCGCCGATGAGGGGCGTGATGCTTTGGACCTCAATCTGGCGCCATCTAACTTCAATTTGGACGAGGTTTATGATAAGCGTCATGATGTCCGTTCACTGGAACTGGCGACCAAAATCTATGACCAACAGGTTAAGGTAGCCCGCAGCGAGATGATGCCCAAACTGGCTGCCGTCGCTGCGCTTCACGCTACCAACCCCAACAGTTATAATGGCTTTGAAAACCGTTTTGGTGCCGCCTTCAGTGTGGGCGCAACACTCAGGGTACCCTTGTGGCACTGGGGTGGATTGAGCAACAAGGTCAAGGCCGCAAAAGTTGAAGCCGACGTCAAGCGCCTGGAACTCGATGATGCCAAGGAGAAAATCGCCTTGCAGATCAGTCAGGCTGCTTTCCGATATCAGGAGTCCTTTAAGACCTTCGAGGCCACTAAGGCCAACCTGGCCCAAGCTGATGAGAACCTGCGCATCGCCAACATCGCTTTCAAGGAGGGAATGGGTACCATCGATGAGGTGCTTGCAGCCCAGACAGCCTGGCTCAAGGCTAACAGCGAGAAGATTGATGCCGAAATCAATGTGCAGCTCTCCCATGAGTACCTGAACAAGGTGATGGGCACAATGAACTATTAATCCACTTCCTTGATAACTTGAGAATGGAGCAGTTGTTGGGATTGGATTTGGATTACGATGCTATCAAAGACCGTCTTCAAGAAGACCGAGGCCGAACAAGCCGCTCATTACTCTAATGATGAGAATTGAAACCTGATGCAAAACGAGAGAATATGAGAACAATTTGTCTATTAGCGTGCCTTATCGGTGTGGCCATGACTGCATGGTCACAGAACCTGGTTTTGGAGCAAGAGGAACCCGAGGACGTGATTGAAGTGGTTGGTTACTTCTGCAAGAACGACACGATGACCTACAGGCAGGAGTACAACAAGTTCAAGATCCAAGGGAACGACACGACAGTCAGCCTGTCCTACGAGGAGGAGTTCATGATAGTGGTGACCGATTCCACCAGCAATGGTTACAAGATGAAGTACATTCCGCTGAGCTTTACCCTCCATGATGCCGACACGGTCACCAGCCTAATAGCAAATGCTACGAGCCAGTTGATACAGTCGGTCGAGTGTGAGTTCACAACCGATGAGTTCGGACAGCTCAAAAGCATCACCAACTGGCGCGAGATACGCGACCAACTCAAGAAGGGTGTAAAGGTCACATGTGACAAACTGTACGGCACAACTCCAGCCCTAGACAGCATCATGCCTCGAAAGTCGATGGAAAACGTCATGTTGCTCAATTTCTCAACCGAAGAGGGCATCCGCGACGCATACGAGGAATTGGAGAATCTCTTCGCTCTGCACGGTAACGCGTATGACATCGGCGAAAAGGTGATAGATACCGAGGAACAAGGTTATCCCCAGCACATAACCCGCAACGCAGGCTACACCACCATCGAGGACGGGGAGAACGACTACGACGGCGATTATGCTATCTTAATGCTATCAACTACGACTATTCCTGTCGAGGACGTGATGGATCTTGGCTTCGGCGCGTTGTCAATGATAATGAGCGACATGGCCAATGACAGCCTCGAAACGGTTCGCGACCAGATTGTTGATTCGCTGAAAATTTCGAAACCCAATGGTGCCGAATACACTATAGTAGAATATTGCGGTTTTTTCTTGAATGGATGGCCCAAAGAATACCATCAAGTGGAAGAGGCCGACCTGGGCCTCGTCCGAAACGTGGAGAATACCCATATCGAGTGGATTTCTCGCAATTGGGACATCTACATACGCGACGATGAATCAACCGAAAACAAAAGCATATAATTCACCATAAAATGAAAACATCGCTATTATCGATTATCGCCATGGTGGTGGTTTTATGCCCGAAACGGCTATCAAGATTCTGAATAGCCACGACAAAGAGTACCTCAAATGAACTTGCAACTAACAACACAAAACTAAATAATATGGAAAAAGACGAACAGAGAACAGTGGTCCGCAAAAAGGACAAAGCGTTGCTGGCAGCCCTGGCAGTGTTTGCTCTCGTGATGGCATGTATCGCCATCGTGGGTATCCTGCTCATCCATCCTGCCGACACAACGACACAGGGACAGGCCGACTGCGATGCCGTGCGCGTGAGCGGCAAGTTGCCTGGACGCATCGTGCGCTTCTACGTTCATGAGGGCGACACGGTCCACAAGGGTGACAAGCTGGTAAGCATCTACTCCAGCACCGTTGATGCCAAGTACTATCAGGCCAAACAGATGCAGGAAGCAGCCGCTTCCCAAAACCAAAAGGCTGAAAAGGGCACCCGCGAGGAGTTGAAACAGGGTGCTTATAACATGTGGCAGCAGGCTATCGCCGCCCAAACCATTGCCGAGAAGACTTATCAGCGTGTGGAGAGTCTATTCAAGCAGGGCGTTGCTACCCAGCAGAAACGTGACGAAGCCAAGGCTGCATACGATGCCGCTACGGCCCAGGTCAAGGCTGCCAAGGCACAGTATGACATGGCGGTTAGGGGAGCCCAGCAGGAGGACAAGAATGCCTCCAGGAGCATGGCCAATGCTGCCCGCGGTACGGTCATGGAGGTGGAAAGCCTACTTGAAGACCAGGTGCTCGTAGCACCTTGTGATGGTGAGGTGAGCGAGATTTACCCCCAGGAGGGCGAACTCGTAGCCATGGGTACTCCCATCATGTCGATAGCCAAGTTGGATGACATGTGGGTCAGCTTCAGCGTGCGCGAGGAGAAACTCAACGACTTGCCCATGGGCAAGGAAGTGAATGTGCGCATTCCCGCGTTGAACAACATGCAGACCAAGATGTCGGTTTATTACATTCACGACATGGGGTCTTATGCCACCTGGCAGGCTTCCAAGGCTCAGGGCCAGTATGACAGTAAAACCTTTGAGGTGAAGATGCGCCCCGTGAGCAAGGTGCCCAACCTGCGCCCCGGCATGTCGGTAATTCTTGAGAAGTGATTAGCTGGGAGTAACAGCCTATCCTATCAATATAAGTCTATAGAGCATCTAGAAGTCATGATATTGAAATATATAGGGAATTCGTTTAAGCGCGGGTGTGTCCAACTCGTGCGGCGACCCATGTATTTCCTGCTGATTGTCATCATGCCGCTGCTGTGCTCGTGGTTCCTGATGGACCTCATCAAGGGCGGCTCGGTACAGAATGTGCCTGTGGGCATTGTTGACCTGGATAACAGCATCATGTCAAGACAGGTGTTGCGCACGCTCAACGGATTGCAGCAGGTGAACATCAGCCACCGCTATAGCAGTTTTGCCGAGGCTCGCGATGCTGTGCAGCGTGGCGAGGTGATGGGCTTCTTCCTTCTTCCCGAATATTTGGAAGAGGAGGCCCTGGGTGGTCGTCGCCCCGTGGTGAGCTACTATGTGAACTATGCCTTTTATGCGCCCGCGTCGATGCAGTACAAGGGCTTCAAGACCATGTCACTGCTCGCCAACGGTGCCATCGTGCAGACTGCCCTGCGCACTGTGGGTGTCCCCAACGAGAAGATTGCAGCCACCCTGCAACCCTATCAAACCCACATCCACATGCCAGGCAACCCGTTCATCAACTATGATTACTACTTGAACTCGACCTTTGTGCCCTGTTTCCTGTCACTGTTCATCCTGCTAGTGACGGCGTTCTCGCTGGGACTGGAGTTGAAATCCGGCTTGAGCCGCCAGTGGCTGAGGACTTCAGGCAACAGCATGTTCCTTGCCTTGGTCGGCAAACTCGTGCCGCAGACTGTCCTGTTCACCATTGTGGGTTGGTTCATCCAGTGGATGATGTACCGTTGCTATGACTTCCCGCTGAACTGCAATCCTTGGAACATGCTCTTGGCTATGTTCCTGCTGGTTGTCGCCAACCAGAGTTTTGCCGTGCTGATGTTCTGTTTTACGCCCAACTTCCGTTTCGGCACGATGTTGTGTACCCTGCTGGGCATGGTGTCGTTCTCGTTTACTGGTTTCTCATTGCCCCAGGAGGCCATGTATCCCTGGGTAGAGGCGCTGGGCTTTACAGTGCCCATCAAGTATTATTTCCTCATCATGGTTGATCAGGCCCTCAACGGCATCGACCTGTACTATTCAAGAGTTTATTATGCTGCACTCATCGGGTTCACTATCCTGCCCATGCTGCTGTCATGGCGGTTGAAGAAGGAGTGTCTTAACCCCGTGTATGTGCCTTGATGATACTATGACCGATAAAAAGAAAAAACATAGTCGCCTGTTCATGTGGTTTATCCAGGTGTTGAGGGTGTGCGGACGCGAGTTGCTGCTGGTGTTCCGCGATGAGGGCGTGGTGATTTTCTTCCTCGTGCTCAATGCGGTTTACCCGGTGTTCTATGCACTCATCTATAATCCTGAGGTGGTGCGCGACGAGGCTGTAGTTGTCGTTGACGACAACCGCACCGCCATGAGCCGTGACCTTATTCGTCGCATGGATGCCACTCAAGAGGTCGCCATCGTGGGGTATGCTGCCAATATGCAGGAGGCCCAGGAGGCGATGCACAGCAAGGCGTGTTATGGCATCCTGTATGTGCCGCGTGATTTCAGTCAGAGTGTTACCCGTGGCGACCAGGGCCATGTGTCGCTCTACTGCGACATGAGTGTGATGATGCGTTACAAGGCAATGTTCACGGCTTTGACTAATGTCACCCAGGCTATGGGTAATGAACGGCTTACAGCTATCGTTGAACCCGTGCTTAACACCAGTGGCTCTGTCATCGAGAACCATCAAGTGCCTGTGGGTAATCCCGCAATGGGTATTGCCAGCGCAGTCCTGCTGTTTATTCTGCCGCTGGTACTGCAACAGAGTATGATTTTGGGTATCGCCATGTTGCATGGTGGTAGCGTCGAGCGCCGTCGTCGCAATGGCGGCCATGACCCGATGGCGATTGAAGCCAGCCCTGGGGCAACCATCATCGGCAAGATGATGTGTCACCAGATTGTCTTTGTCATCCCCGTCATTTATGTGTTGCACTATGTGCCGCTGATGTTCGGATTCCCCCAGTATGGTAACTTCTTGCACATCATCTGTTTGGCTATTCCCTTTGTCATCGCCGTCTCGTTCATGGGCCAGACGTTGTCGGCCGTTGTCAACGAGCGCGAGAGCGTATTCTTGCTCTTTGTGTTCTCGTCAGTGATTTTTGTTTTCCTGACGGGTGTTTCATGGCCGCGATATCTGATGTCGAGAGTGTGGTGGCTCGTTGGCGACTGTGTGCCAGCCACTTGGATGAGTAACGGCTATGTGCTGATGCAAAGCAACGGCGCCACCCTTTATCAAGTGCAGCATCAATACTGGATGTTATGGCTGCAACTTCCAGTGATGTTTATATTGGCCTATGTTGTAGAGCGCTTCATCAACCGTCGCCGTTACCGCTCATGGATTGCCGCCAGCGAGGACAACCCTCGCATCCTCACCCGTATTGACCTTGCCAAGAACGGCGTGGGATGAACATCCAATCTGTCAGTTATATCTGTTAATTACGTTACATCCGATGATAGTGCAGGAGATAGCATATCCAGATGGGACTAGGGCGCTCTTGTGGCAACTTGAGGAAGAGGTGCCGCAGTTGCTGTCGTTGTGCCGCGAGGCTGGCATTGCTGTCGAGGATTTAGAGCAATTATCGGTGAAACGGCAGCGCGAAAAGGCAGCCGAGCGCTTGTTGCTGTGCCGGGCTTTTGGACATCCTGTGACCTTGGCTCACACCGAGCAAGGAGCGCCGTTGGTCGAGGGCGTTGATGCCAATGTGAGTTTCTCACACACATCGAGCCTTGTAGCGCTAGCGATTGATGACTCTCAAATCATTGGCATTGATGTCGAACATGCTGACCGTCCGCAAGTATTGCGCGTGCGTGATAAATACCTGAATACCAACGAAAAACAATTTATCCCCTCTGGCGACCTCGCCGCCCATGTCTTAGCTTGGACCGCTAAGGAAGCCATTATCAAGGCCGAACGCAACAGTGCCATCGATTGGACCGATGGCATCTGCCTTGAGCCTTTCACCCCTAGCGATGATGAAACATTACTGGCTGCCCGATGCGCAGAGCGTCGCTACAGCCTGATATCACGTTTGTCGCTGGGACACTATATCACTCTGGCAAAGCGTGAAATCGAGTGAAGCTGTGAGGCGGGGGCAATAAAGCCGGGAAATAATCGTTATAAGTATAAAACTGAATGAGTGCACTTTTGTGGGTACTGCATGGCTTTACCCGCATCGGTGTACCATGGACACTATAGTGATACAACGATGAAAAAAATAAGGAGAAATGTTATCCGTTGGGCCATGTGCCTGTTGCTGATGGCTAATTGTGTTGTCACCGCAAATGCCCTGGACAAGAGTTATTATGCCGAAAATAGTAAACTCGCCAGTGGCACGTGGATCAAAATTGCCGTCATGGAAAGTGGCATTTATCAGATTACATCCGATGATATCCGCAGCTGGGGACTGGGCAGTGACTTGTCCCAGATTCATGTGTTTGGTTACGGTGGTGCCCCTCTGAGCGAGACCATGAGTGGCGATAACTATGCCGATGATCTGCCTCAGATGCCTATCGTAAGAGCAGGCGACAAAATCCTGTTTTATGCACAGGGACCTGTCACATGGCGCAGCATCAGCACTTTTGAGCAGGTGCAACTTCATAATCCCTATGCCAACTCGGGCTGCTATCTGGTGACCAACGACAGCCGTTTCAACGATATTGAGATAGCGAAGGCTTCTAATACACCCGCTGGAAATGTCGTGACTGTCTATACCGAGCGACTCTATCATGAGCATGACATCGTGAATCCTGGCGAAACGGGCCGCAGGTATCTGGGTGAAAGTTTTGTATCAACCAGGAAACAGTCTTTCAATTTTGACCTTAACGGATTGATTGAAGGCAGTAAAGTGAAGGTGTTGACCATGTTCGGTTCCAAAATAGTGTCACCGGCTTCGCTGAAGCTTAGCTATAATGGAACTGAACTGCCTATTACCAACAATGAGATTCTTGATACGGTAAACGATATCAATTCCCATACCCACTACAAGAGCAAGCGCTCAATCACTGAATTCACACTCGATAAAGGGACAACCTCACTAGATTTCTCCATCAATCTCTTGTGTAATGGTTCGGTGTATCTGGCACGCTTGGATTACGTTGCAGTGAACTTTGAACGCACTTTAGCGCTGAGGAACGGCAGCCTTACTTTTGGCCTGAATGAGTCAAGGCCTGGCAACCGGTATCGTGTGAGTGGTTGTGGCTCTAGCACGCGCGTGTGGGACGTGACTGTGCCTTTCGCTCCATTGCAGCTCGTGACCGAGAGCGGTGATGGTACCGTCACCTTCAGCCCCACTGCCGATGGGCGCAGGGAATTTGTGGCGTTTGACGAGTCAGGAAGCTTTTCCCATCCCGAATACATCTGCGATGTCGCCAATCAGAATATCCATGCCGAGCCCACGCCCGACATGATTATCCTGTGTCCCAGTGCTTATATGGACCAGGCACGTCGTGTTGCCGAATTGCACGAGAAATATGACCACTTCAATGTGCTGGTGCTTGACCACGAGAAAGTCTTCAATGAGTTCTCAAGCGGCACCCAAGACGCCATGGCCTATCGTCGACTGTGCAAGATGTTTTATGACCGTGGCGCCACCCAGGATGGCCACAAGCTGGGATACCTGTTACTGCTGGGCTGTGGCAACTATGACAACAGGCTGGTCGGCCAGAATGCCGAGGCCTTGAATTATCCACGATTGCTCACCTGGCAGACTGAAAACAGTAGCGAGGAAGACAACTCCTTTACCACCGATGATTACTTCGGTATCCTTGACGATGATTCCGGTACCAGCTCCATGGATGATATGAACATCGCTGTGGGCCGCATCATTGCCAAGAATGTTGCCGAGGCCCGCACGGTGGTCAATAAGCTCATCAAGTATGTTACCAAGCCATCCTATGGCGCATGGAAGAACCAGGTGCTGATGGTGGCCGATGACGAGAATAAGGGTATTCACATGGTGCAGTCCCAAAACATGATTGACCGTTTCCGCTTGTATGGAGGCGAGAATATGGTTTATAATTATGTGTTCACCGACGCTTTCAATGCTGTGAGTGAAGGCGGCGCCCGCACCTATCCTGAAGCCCGTGCCAAGATGTTCACCACGCTCCGTGAGGGTGTCTTGTGGTGGAATTACATCGGTCATGCCAGCACCCAGAACTGGACTGGTGAGGGACTGATGATGCGCTCTGACGTGGAAACAGAACTGTATTACCGCCATCTGCCCGTGCTTTATGCAGCAACGTGTGAATACTGCCGTTTTGACAATTCTGTGCTGTCTAGTGGTGAACGCATCTTCTTGAATGCCAATGGTGGCGCGATTGCAGTAATCTGCCCTGCACGTCTGGCATACATCGACCAGAACGGTACCTTGAGTTCCACGGTTGCCAATTATGCCTTCACACGAGATAAAGACGGACTGCCTATCCGCATCGGTGACATCATGCGCTTCTCCAAGAATGATATCACTTCCACTGATAACAATAACCGTCGTTTCTTTGTCATCGGCGATCCGGCCATGAGACTGGCTTGGGCACCCTATACCATAAAGGTCGAGGCGATTAATGGCAAACCTGTTGACAGTGAAAATATGCCCGTCTTCAAGGCGCGTGAACAAGTGGAGTTCAGCGGCAAGATTCTGAACGTGAAGGGTGAACTGGCGACCAATTTCTATGGTGAAATTGTTTCGACACTTTTCGGACCGGAGCAGTCGGTGACGACCCATGGTTATGGAAAAGAGGGAAAAGAGTTTGACTATGAAGACCGCAACAACCGTCTTGCTATCAATGTCGATACCGTTGTGGGCGGTCAGTTCAAGGTGCGCATCATCATCCCCAGCGAGGTGAACAACGAGTATGACAACTATCGTCCGTCGCTGATTAACCTGTATGCCTTTGACAGCCGTGATTCTATCGAGGCCAAGGGCGCCAATAGCGATTTCTATATTTACGGCTATGAGGACGAGCAGGTGACCGACACCATCGGTCCCAAGATTATCACCCTGGGCCTGAACGATACAAACTTTGCCGATGGCGGTAACACCAATGAGTCGCCACTGGTACTCGCTACCGTGAGCGACGAGAGCGGTGTTAATTTCTCATCGGCAGGCATCGGTCACACCATGACACTCACCCTGGACGGCACCACCAGCTACAATGACCTGGTGAGCTTCTATACACCCATGTTTGCCGAGCAGGGCACTCTGGGTAGCATCAATTACCAGCTCACTGACCTCACGCCCGGCAAGCACTCGTTGCGATTGCGCGTTTGGGACGTGTACAACAACGTGAGCGAGAAAACCATCACCTTTAATGTCATCAATGGCTTGGCACCCGAAATTGCCGATGTGTATTGTGCTGCCAATCCCGCCAGTGTAGAAACGTCATTCTATGTGAAGCACAACCGTCCTGACGCTGTGGTGAGTGTGACCATCGAGGTGTATGACCTGATGGGCCGCAGGGTGTGGAGTACTACACAGGCTGGCCGCAGCGACATGTACACGTCCATTCCTATCACTTGGGACCTGACCGATGGCGGTGGACGCCGCGTGCCACGGGGCATCTACGTCTATCGGGCTACAATTTCGACCGATGGCATCAAGGAGGCCACTAAGGCCAAGAAATTGGCTGTGACGGGCCAATAACGATAACGATTGATGAACGCCAATAATCTTGCTCAAGGCATAAGATATGTTAAAAAAATGGCCTTTTTTTGATAAAATAGAGCATGGATTACTTGGCGTTCAAAAATTTGAGGTAAATTTGTCGGTTAATTGCATCATTATTCGATGAATAAAACCAATCATACTGAGGAACGGACAATCCTTCCGGAGCCCACTATCAGGCGCTTGCCGTGGTATCTGTCCTATGTGCGCATGCTCGATAATATGAACATCGAGTATGTGTCTTCCACACAGATTTCCAATGAGCTGAATGTGCAATCGTCACAGATTGCCAAGGATTTGTCCTACCTCAACATTCGCGGCAAAACCCGCATTGGCTACGAGGTACACAGCCTGGTCAAGGAACTCGAGAACTTTCTCGGATTCAACAGGCAGCACGATGCAGTGGTCATCGGTACCGGTAGCCTTGGAACCGCCCTTATGCAGGACCATGGTCTGGTGAACTATGGACTGAATATCGTGGCGGGTTTCGACGTGCGTGGCGAGGTGATTGGCCAAACGGTTGACGGGGTCCCCGTCTACGACATCAGTGAGCTGGAAGCATGGCAGCGCGAGCATGGCGTCTCAATCGCCATCCTCACGGTCCCGGTGGAGCGGGCTCAGGATGTCGCCGACCTTGCCATTGCCAGTGGCATGACGGCATTGTGGAATTTCACACCTTACCGCATCAAGGCGCCCGAGGACGTGGTGATTGCCAACACGTCCATCTATGCCCATCTGGCTATCATCTATAATAGGATGCATAACACGATCATTGACACGAACAAGCAGCAGTGAAGCGATTCAGATAGCGGAAATGAAGGTAATTGGCTTTACAGGAAATTATGACAAGCGTGAGGAGGTGCCTCAGAGCTATCTCATGGCCGATTCCTCCATCCTGTACACGGGCCGCCCGTTTTTTGTGCCTGACTATGCTCAGCACTTTGTGGCAACACCAACAATTGTGGTGCGTACCGGCAGACTGGGCAAATGCATAGCCCCCAAGTTTGCCTATCGCTACTGGGATGCTTTCACCGCCGGATTCAGCGTCCAGGCCATGCAGAGCGATGATATGCGTCTGTCGGCACTGGACAGAGCCTTTGACGGGGCTGCTATCGTGGGTGATTGGGTCGAAACCTCGGGCATTGATGACCCGCTCCATGCTGTCATCGAGGTGACGATCAATGAGGAGACAGTGGCACGTCGCTGCCTGGCAGACATGTGCACGTCTCTTGATGAACTGTTGTCGGCAGTGAGCACCCGTTGCAGCATCAAGATGGGTGACTTGCTGTTCACCGGCGACGCGGGCGAGGGTCACATCTTGCAGCCTGGCGACCGATTGAGGGCTACTCTCAACGGCCGTCAAGTGCTGGACGTGAACGTGAAACTGTAAGAATAACCGATCATAACGTGACGACGAAATAAATAAAACTAAAACAAAATAAACATGAGTAAACTAACGACATTCAAACTCGCTTGCGCGGTGATACTGGCATTGATTTGTTCCGGTAATGCCCGCGCATTCAACGCGTCTAGTTTCGCCAACAATTCGAAGCTTGCCTCGGGCAAGTGGGTGAAGGTGATGATCCCTGAGAGTGGCGTGTATGAAATCACTTATGACGAACTTCGTGAAATGGGTTTCAACAATCCCGCCCAAGTCAAGGTCTATGGCCATGGCGGAAACCGTATCAATGAGGTCATGAACAGCTCTTTTGATGACGACCTCTCGGTGGTGCCCATCTTGCGAATCAACGACAAGATTTGCTTCTATGGCAATGGTCCTATCAGCATGAAGCTCGTCGATTACACCTCGACACCGCATTACACACGTCAGTTCAACCCCTATTCGCTGGTGGGTTGCTACTTCCTGTCTGATACCCCCGGACCGGACACTAAGCCTTCCAAGAAGTCGGCTGTAGTGGTAAACAATTATGTGGATACCGATGTCAGTCTGGGCTACTTCCTGCATGAGAAGGATTTGATTTCTATCAGCAGTTCAGGTAAGGAAATGCTGGGTGAGGATTTCACTAACAGCAAATTGTATGTGGACTATTATCTCCCTGAGATTGCCGACAGCACTATCGTGGTGCAAACTGTCATCGCAGCTAATGTGAGCAACAGTGTTTCTTATGCCAACGCTGTACTCCACAGCCAGGGCGGTCTCGATACGACGTCTTATAGCGTTGCCTCGTCACGCATCTATGTGCCTTCTTCTGATTATGTTCACTACAATTACGCTTCTCCTTTTGCTAGACTTAAGTTGACGCATCCCGCCGAACGCGGTGCGTTTGAGCCGATTTTGACCTATACAGGTACTGAGGTGGATGTGAGAATGTCTCGACTGGACTACTTCCTGTTGACCTACAAGCACAGGAATATTCTCAAGGATGAGACCGACAACCAGATTCTCATGGGATATGCGATGACTTCGGGTAATGAGCGCTTCCAACTGCCCAATGCTTCGAGCAGTACCGTTGTGTGGAGCATCAATAACACCAATATCCCTCTCGAGATAACCACAACACAATATGATGACGCGGGCGGTACCGGTATGGCTTTCTTCTCCTCTGCTACCAGCATGTCGAACTATGTCGCTTTTGACCCGATGCGCAGACTGAAGAAGATTTCCGGCTTTGAGCCTGTGCCCAATCAGAACCTCCACGCTCTGAGTGTTCCTGATATGCTCATTATCACCGATAAGCTCTTCCACAGCCAGGCTCAGCGTGTTGCCGATTTGCACACTGCAATTGATGGCATGACGGTTCATGTCGTGGATCAGGACCAGATTTTCAATGAGTTCTCCAGTGGTACCAAGGACGCGATGGCCTATCGCTTGTTCTGCAAGATGTTCTATGACCGTGACAACACCAAGTTCAAGAACTTGCTGCTGTTCGGTACGGGCACGTTCGACAACCGTGAAGCTATGGGTGAACATCCGGGATACCTGCTCACTTACCAGAGTGACAACAGTAACTATGAGGATTTCTCCTACACCAGCGACGACTTCTTCGGTTTGCTGGATGATAACTCGGGAAACAATGTCGCTGCCGATAAACTGAGAATCGGTATCGGCCGTATCACCTGTGCCGATATTGAAGAGGCCGAGAGCGATGTCGATAAACTGGTTGAGTACTATGCTAATCCTGACTATGGTGTATGGCGCAACAACACGCTGGTGATTACCGACCAACCGCCTGGCAAGGACGCTACTCTTTACACTTTCCAGGGTGAGGGTTACAAAATGATGATTGACAATGACCTGCAGACTGGAATGAATGTAACGACCGTTCACAACATCATGTATCCGCGTTCGGCGACTGAGTTCAATATCGATATGTCCCGTAAGAGGGCTACCGAGGCCAACCACCTGCTCAGTGATATGCTCAAGGACGGTATGTACTATGCCACCTATGTAGGTCATGCCGGTAAGATTGCGTTTACCAAGGTGAACAATATGTGGACCACTGGTGACGTGTCCCGCACCTCATATCCCCGCTGGCCCATCATGTCAACTGCATGCTGCGACGTTGCCCACTATGACGGTGACTCTCGTGGTATTGCCGAGCTGATGTTCCACAAGCGTGACGGTGGCGCTATCGCCTTGCTTACCTCTTCCCGTATGGTATATGCCACGGGTAATGATATGCTCAACAGGTACTTTATCGAGGGCATGTTCAGCTATGCGACCACTGGTAAAATGCCGACCCTGGGCGAGGCTTACATGAAGTCTAAATTGGGATTTGCAGCTTCCAATACCAACAAGCTGTCGTTCTTCCTGCTGGGTGACCCCGGTATTAAGGTCAACTATCCCATCAGCCGTATCGAGGTGATTGACCTGAACGGATATGAAATGACCGATACCAACGAGGTGGCAACAATCAGGCCGCTCCAGAGCTATGACATCATTGCTCATGTTGTTGATGCCAACGGTAATCTTGACGCCAGCTTCAATGGTGACTTGACCATGACGCTCTATGACAAGGAAGTGAGATTCACTACCCTGACCGAGTCTGATGTTGAGCGCAAGGTTTATTTCAACCGCAATAAACTGGGAGAGGTTTCGGGTCGCGTGGAGAACGGTGTGTTCACTGGCTCAATGATTGTTCCCAAGGAAGTTGAAGCTGTCAACGAGAATGTGCTGATTCGTCTGTATGCCCACAAGGACAACTCCGATTATATGGTCAATGGCTTCACCAAGAGAGTCAAGATGCTGCCCTATAATGATAATGTGGCCATCAGGGATACAGAGGCTCCTGTCATTACCAGCATGTATATCAACGATGAGAACGGCTTTGTCGAGGGCGCTACTGTTGGCTCCAACTCGATGCTCTATATCACCGCTACCGATGATCAGGGTATCAGCATGCAGGCCAATTCGCTCGAACACGACATGACGCTTGTACTCGACGGTGGTAAGTTATCCTTCGGTGATATTGCCAGCTATGTGACTGTAGGCGATATGGGCAAGCTCATCAACATCAAGTTCCCGTTGAGCAACCTGGGCGAGGGCCTGCACACGCTCACCTATACTGTATTTGATATGTTGGGCAATTACGCATCACGCACCATCACCTTCATGGTGGGTCAGAGTGGTGTGGTGACCATCATGGCCGACAAGCTGCCCGCTTACACCAACCAGGAGGTGAACTTTGAGGTAGAAACTGAGTTGGCACGCATGCCTGAGGTAGCAGTTACCGTTACCGACGCTACCGGTAAGCTCGTCTGGAAGTCTACTTCCAACAATTTCCCCATGAGTTGGGATTTGAAGGACATGCAGGGCAACAAGGTTCCCGCTGGTCTGTACCGCTACTTCGGTACCTACAGCGACGGCTCCAACTACGGTGGCACGCCCATCAACCAACTCATCGTGGTTGAGCCCGTGAAGACCGCTGCCAAGTAAAGACACGGCTTCATCCTTATCAGTAACGCATCACGCGGGAGAGCATCAGTTGCTTCTCCCGCGTGTCGCGTTTATCGGGGGGTAAAAAATATTGCGGCCGCACCGTGGTGGTGTAGCCGCAACAATTGTTTTGTTTTGTTTTCTTGTCTTGATTATTCGCCGGGAGCAATTGCACCAGTGGGGCAAGCGTCGGCGCATGTGCCGCAGTCCAAGCAGGTGTCGGGATCAATCGAATAGATGTCGCCTTCCTTGATGGCGTCGGCGGGACATACTGACTGGCATGTTCCACATGCTACACAGCTATCAGAAATTACGTAAGCCATATTAGTGTAAATTTAAAGTGAAATAGTTAATAATGTAAAAGTAAACAGTGTTGCAAATGTACTGCTTTTATTTGATTCGGTATGCACTTTTTGCAAAATTTCTCTTGCAGAATGCGTTTTTTTTGATGGATTGCCTTTTTCTCACGTTTTTTTTGTACCTTTGATGAACAGGAAACAAAAAAGTTTAAACGATAAGTGATTTTTTATTTTTCATGAATACTACCGACTGGAAAGAAGCACTGGGCAAGGCGTTTAATCTGCCCGATAACGAGGAACAGGCGACTCCTGAAGAAGAACCCCAGCCCGACAGGGAGGATGCCGTGCAACAGCAAGGAAAGACACGTCTGGATATCGTGCTGGAACGCAAAGGGCGTGGCGGCAAGCAGGCGACCATCGTCACGGGTTTCACATGTGATGACGAGGCGCTCAAGCAGGAGGCGTCACAACTCAAGCGCACGCTTGGTGTGGGGGGCAGTGCCCGTGGCGGCGAAATCCTGATACAGGGCGACTTTCGTCAGCGCGTGTTGGATGTGCTAACATCTATGGGCTTCAAGGCTCGCATTATTTAGTATAGTAGGATAGGAGTTTTATTGCCAACTGGGAACTGACAATATGAGCGATAATATCGATAATAGACAATTGCTCGTCATCAAGGCATCGGCGGGCTCGGGCAAGACCTATAACCTGGCCTTGCAGTACATCACGCATCTGCTGTTCACGACAAGCGAGGGCAGCGGCAGGCTGTTGCCGCGCCGTGCCCCTGGCGACACCCGCCCGATTAACGCACACCGTCTGCTGCTGGCCATCACCTTTACCAACAAGGCGACCAACGAGATGAAAGAGCGCATTGTCAACGAGCTTTACCTTCTCGCACAACCTGGCGCCAAGAGTGACTACCTGCAGCAGTTCATCGACGGTAGCGGTCTGCCCGAGTCGAGAATACGCGAATTGGCGCGTTTGGCGTTGAATGAGTTGCTGTTTGATTACAGCAATTTCAATGTGAGCACCATCGACTCGTTTTTCCAGAGCATTCTGCGCAACTTTGCCCGTGAGCTGGACCGAGACTTCAATTATGATATCCAGCTCGAGGAGGACTATGCCGTACGTGTGGCAGTCCACAATTTCCTGCTGTCGCTGGGCCATGAGGGACAGCCCACCCAGGTGGACCAATGGGTGAAGGAGTATCAGCGCCACATGATTCGTGACGACGCCAAGACCAAGGACTGGAAGTTCTTTAACGACGGTGGCGACCTGTTCGGCTTTGCCAAGCAGATTAAGAGCGAGTTGTTCCGTAGCCGCATGGATGAGATTCGTGCCTACTTGAGCAAGGTCGATGACGATGGCACCCTGCGTAGTGATTTCACTCGAATCAACGCCTTCAAGAAATACCTTCACGACGTGGCTGAGTCACTGGAAACCGCCGTCAAGGACATCTTGGAAACGCTAACGAGGGAACTGGACACCGTCCGAGACGGTCTGAGTGGTAGCAAGTCGTTCAAGAAATGGCTCATCAAGGGTGACATGAGCCCCTTGTCAAGCACGCTCGCTAAAGCCGACGAAGGCGTCATCAATGGCCAGTTTCTCAAGGACTTCCAACCCGATGATGCCTTGACTGCCCGCTTGCTCGAACTGGTAACGCGCTACTTCAGGCTCTGGCCGTGGGTGCTGTTTCTCAAGAGCATAGAGGATGACTTGGGGTCATTGGGACTGCTGGCGATGATAGACCGTTATCTGGAGGAATACCGCCATGAGTCCAACTCCATTCTCATCGGCGACACCAACGAGCTGATTGGGGCTGTGCTCGAGAGCGGGTCCGATTTTGTCTTCGAGCGGGTGGGGTCAACCATTCTGCACTTCATGATTGACGAGTTCCAGGACACGAGCGCCAAGCAGTATGAGAATTTCAGCCATCTGCTGCATGAGAGTTTGTCGAGCGGACATTTCAATATGCTCATCGGTGATGCCAAGCAGTCGATTTACCGGTTCCGCAATGCCGACCTCACCGTGTTCCGTGAGCGAGTGGGCGAGGACTTCAGCCGGTACATCTATGAGCCGCAGGTCGAGGAAGGAGCTCCGCGCTCAGTCAATTACCGCAGTTCCCGCAACATCATTGAGTTCAACAACAGCCTGTTTGAGTTCGTGCGGCATCATTATGGTGACAATCCTGTCGTGACCACTACCTATGGTGACGTGCGACAGGGGCTCTCGCCAGGTATCGACGTGAAGAAGGTGCCGGGCTATGTGCGCGTTCTCACGGGCAATTACGGACAGCTGCTGACCGATCCGGTTATCGGTGGTGCCGCTGCATTGCTGCCTGTTGCCGAGGATGATAACCCCGATGTGGTGAAAGTGGAAACGCTGATACCCGGTTACCTGCTGCGCTTGCATGAGCGTTACGAATGGGGACAGATTGGCATTCTGGTCAACACCCATGCCCAGGGCAACAAGCTGGTGGAGTGCATCCTTGAGTACAACAAGCATACCACGGGCGAGAAAATCAGCATCATCTCGGGAGAGTCGTTGTTGCTCAATAACTCACCCATCATTCGCCGCATCATTGCGATGCTGCGTTTTATCGACGTGAGTCAGTTCAGCCGGTCTGATGATGACGATGATACTGAGGCAATGACCGACGACACGATAGGGCGCCGCATCCTCAAGAAGCGCATGAGCGACCAGCGCTTGTATGTCGCTTTGAATGACTTCATCCAGCAGATTTCGGCTAAACCCGAGGCTACCGACGAGGAAACAGGACTGATGCTCGCCGACTGCTTGAGTCGCAGCGCTGTTGTGGCTTTGCCCGAGAATGATGAGAACCCGCAACCTGTTGCCGGCTTGCTTGATGAGTTGTTGCCGTCAGACAGCGAACTCTCCACACTGGTGAACATCGTGGAAACCATCATTGCCCACTTCAAGAAGGACCCCAAGGGCACAAACGATGTAGACCGCGAAACCGCCTTCCTGCTGGCATTCCAGGATTGTGTCATGCAGTTCACGACACAGCGCAATGGTGGCAGCGTGAGGGAATTCCTCAAGTATTGGGACGAAAAGAAGAGCAAGTTCTCTGTCGGCATGCCCGACAGCCAGAATGCCGTCAATATCATGACCATCCATGCCGCCAAAGGTCTGGAGTTTGATTGTGTGCTCATTCCTTATGCCGATTGGGAACTTACCGACAACAGCAAGGAGCATAGCTATTGGATGCCTAAGGAGGTCTTTGCCGATGCCTTGACAGCGTTGCCAACCGATGCCGCACCCTGTGATAGCGCTATTGTGCCGCCATTGCTCCATGTGAGCAAGAAGTTCTGCCGCGAGTTGATGAATGGCGAGTTGGTCGCTGGTGAGATGAAAAAGTTCTATGATAAACAGCAGACTGACCTGCTTGTCGAGAACCTCAACAAGACCTATGTGGCTTTCACCCGCCCTTGCAGCGAGATGCACATCTTCAGCAGTCCTGACGGAAAATCCAAGGAAGAGAAAGCCGACGACAAGCCCAAAAAGGCCAAGAAGGCTCCCGTTGACGAGGCCGCCGCTTGCAAAGACGTGTCTGAACTCATGAAACTCTATTGCAAGGAGCAGATGGCGCCCATCGCTGATGCCGAAGGCTGGTTTGAGTATGGTGTGGAATCTTCGCGCGAAGAAATACAGGCCCATCTCAGCAAAAACGGGGATGACCTAGTCAAGCAGGAACCTATCGACCAATACACCATCAGGCCCATCCCCCTCAAAATCAATGTCAAAGTGGAAGAAGCGGCAAGCGTCCACATCAAGGCGGGTCTTAGGCTTCACAGCCTCTTGAGCCGCGTCCATGACCGAAATGACTTGGAGCGGGTTATCGACCAGGGAGTCAAACATGGTGTCATTACCGATGCCCCGGAAGACCCCTGCAACCTCGAGAATGTCAAGGCTCACGTCTGCCGTCCCATTCTTGACCTGAGCAGTCCTGTCGCCGCATGGTTTGACCCCGATAACAAGGTTTACAGTGAGCGGACCATCACAACGGCATCCACTTCGCTTTGGGACGAGGACGGTATCGAGAATTTGAGGCCAGACCGCATCATACGCCGCCCTGACGGCACTTTGCTCGTCATCGATTACAAAAGCGGCCAGCGAGACGACAAACGCTACATCCGTCAAGTGAACCGTTACATTGACAAACTGCGTCTTGTCTTCCCTGACACCCCCATTGCTGGTCGCATCTGGTACATCCTCGATGACACCATCCTCGACCATCGCGGCAACCTGGTATAATAGCGGTTCGCATGAGTGGGCTTTGTTGAGTAAACCGCGGCTTTGCCTCGGTCCGCATGATTGTGTCCTGAATGTTCTGTTGTGAGTCAAAATGGTGGCTACTGACTAGAAACTATGGACTAACGACAAGAAACTCAAAACTTTTTTGTACCTTTGCCAATTAATTGGCGAAGGTAGGCTGCGCCTCGGGAATGCTCAAATTAATTTGGCATTCCGCTCGACTTGCACTACCTTTGCAGTTTAAATGGACTAGCGACTGATGACTAGCGTCTAAAAACTTAAAGATTATGTCTATTGATAATATACTTGCACAGGCTACCGCTCAGGCGGTGAAGGAGTTGTATGGCGTGGATTTTCCCGCCGAGAAGATTGTTCCCCAGACGACCAAGAAGGAGTTTGAGGGCAATGAGACGATTGTGGTGTTCCCGTTCCTGAAGGCGTCCCATAAGGCGCCCGATGTAACTGCACAGGAAATCGGCGAGCACATGTTGGCCCACTGCGAGGCAGTGGAGAAATTCAACGTCATCAAGGGCTTCTTGAACATCACCATCAAGCCGTCGTTCTGGACGGGTGTGCTGAAGCACGTCGCCGAGACGCCCGACTACGGCTTCACGGCAGCCAGTGATGACAGCCAACTGGTGATGATTGAGTACTCCTCGCCCAACACCAACAAGCCGCTACACCTGGGCCACGTGCGCAACAACCTGCTGGGTTACAGCCTCTCCAAGATTATGGAGGCCAACGGCTATAAGGTGGTCAAGACCAACATCGTCAACGACCGCGGCATCCACATCTGTAAGTCGATGCTCGCATGGCTCAAGTGGGGCAATGGCGCAACACCCGAATCGACCGGCAAGAAGGGCGACCACCTGATTGGCGACTTCTACGTGGCATTTGATAAGCACTATAAGGCCGAAATCAAGGAACTCATCGAGAAGGGCATGAGTCCTGAAGAAGCCGAGAAACAGGCTCCCCTCATCCAGGAGGCACACGATATGCTGCGTCGCTGGGAGGCTGGCGATCCTGAGGTGCGTGCCCTGTGGGAGAAGATGAACAACTGGGTTTATGCCGGCTTTGATGAGACCTACAAGCGCATGGGCGTGGCGTTCGACAAAATCTACTACGAGAGCGACACCTACCTCGTGGGACGCGACACCGTGCTTGAGGGCCTCGAGAAGGGCATCTTCTACCGCAAGGAGGACAATAGCGTGTGGGCTGACCTCACTGCCGACGGCTTGGACAACAAGCTGTTGCTGCGCAGCGACGGCACGTCGGTCTATATGACCCAGGATATTGGTACCGCCCAGTTGCGTTACAAGGACTATCCCATCGACCGCATGATTTATGTCGTGGGTAATGAGCAGAACTACCACTTCCAGGTGCTCTCGCTGTTGCTCGACAAGTTGGGCTTCAAGTGGGGTAAGGATTTGGTGCACTTCTCCTATGGCATGGTTGAGTTGCCCAACGGTAAGATGAAGTCTCGCGAGGGTACTGTGGTCGATGCCGATGAACTCATGGATGAGATGATTGCCACCGCCACTGATATGGCTAACGAGCCTGGCCGCCTGCAGGGTGTACCCGAGGATGAGCGTGACGATGTGCTGCGCATGATTGGCTTGGGTGCCTTGAAGTATTTCATCCTCAAGGTGGACCCCAGGAAGACCATGCTGTTCGACCCCAGCGAGTCCATCGACTTCAACGGCAACACCGGTCCCTTCATCCAGTACACCTATGCCCGCATCCAGTCGGTATTGCGCAAGTGCTGTGAGGACTACAAGGCCGAGGACATCAGCGGTGTGGCTCCCAACGAGAAGGAGATCTCGCTGATTCAGAAACTCGCCGATTTCACCACTGTCGTTGCTGATGCCGGTCGCAACTACAGCCCCGCACTCATCGCCAACTACGTCTATGACCTCGCTAAGGAGTACAACCAGTTCTACCATGACTGCAGCATCCTCAAGGAGCAAGACACGGCCGTGCGTTGTTTCCGCCAGCTGCTGAGCGAGACCGTAGCCGACGTTATCAAGCGCGGCATGTCGCTGCTGGGTATCGAGATGCCCAACCGCATGTAGTTAATAGTTAATAGAGAATAGTTAATAGTTATAAAGTTGGCATGGTAATTGCTGTAGATAACTGACAACTGAAAACTGACAACTGAAAACTGACAACTGAACAATATGGACAATTGGAATAATAACTATGAGAACGGCTATCAGAGCGCCGTTCAAGCCGAGAACGAAATGACGCTGCAGCGTTACGTCGCTGCCGTGATGCGTCGGGTGTATGGCAAAATGACTTTGGGCTTGCTGCTAACTGCCGTCACTTCATTGCTGGTGGTATCAAGCCCAGCAGCTTTGAGTTTGCTCTTCAGCACTCGCGCGGCTATTTGGATTCTGTTTGCCGTTGAAATCGGTCTGGTTATCTACCTGAGCGCTCGCATCAACAAGCTGAGTACTGGTGCTGCTACGGCACTGTTCTTCCTCTATAGCGCCTTGAATGGTGCCACCTTGGCTCCAATCTTCTTGGTCTATACGGGAGCTAGCATTGCTAAGGCATTCTTTATCACGACAGGTATGTTCGGCGCGATGACCATTTTCGGTTACGTCACCCGTCAGGATTTGTCTAGAATCGGCTCTTTCCTGGTGATGGCACTTTTCGGACTTATCGCATGCCTGCTTGTTAATATGTTCTGGCAGAACTCAATGTTTGAGTTGCTTATCAGCTTCGCCGGTGTGCTCATCTTTGTGGGATTGACCGCTTGGGACACTCAGGCTATCAAGCGCATGTGTGCCGAGGCCGATTCGACGATGGTAGGCAAGGTTGCCACCATGGGTGCCTTGACGCTCTACCTCGACTTCATCAACCTGTTCATCTACTTGCTGCGCATCTTCGGTAACCGCAACTGATTTTTCTGAAAAAGAGAATTCCCATATTCAACCCCGATAGCGAAAAAGCTACCGGGGTTGATTTTTGCTGCTATAGTCCTATGAAAGTGCCTTTTAGATTTGCTTTTTGCCATGTTTTTCATTACCTTTGCCGATGTTTGCTGGCTGTAGCCCAGCCATGATGTGTCTTAACTTTTAAAACCTATTACCGTATGAAGAGATTTTTATTTTTATCCTTGATGTTGATGACTGTCGGCATCATGTGGTCGAGTGAGAATGCCCCTGTTCTTGGTGTTGCTGAGAATCAGACTAGGGATGATGACCCCTACGAGACGCCTGCTCCGATTTTGAGCTATGAGTTGACTGATTATGCTATGATTTTTACCGCTACTGGTGAGGGTACTGTGACGCTTTACATCCAGTATATTGACAATTGGACTGGAGAGGTGACCAACGAGCAATACTCAGATTATGGAGCCGTTTCCGTAGAGGTCCCGCGCGATTATGAAACCACCTATGTTAACGTGTGGGCAAGCGCCCAGGCAAACGATGATGCTGTTCCTGGGGTTATACCCGTTCAGTATTACATTGAGATTCCTGCTCAAGAGATGCCTCCCCAAATTACTCCCTGCCCCGAGTTGTATCACGAGGATACTGGAGATGGTATTTTGGTCACCGTAACCGGTGAGGGCACCATTTGTCTGTACTTGGATGGTGAACTTGTTGCCATAGACGATGGCTCTGTTGGATTTTTTATTCCATATAGCGATGAACCCGATGGAGAGGAATACGTCTTTTCTGCTACAGCTCAGGTAGATGGTTGGGAGATGAGTGAATATATTTATTATATTGTATTTGTTCCAGGCGAACCTGCTGACCCCTACGTGACTCCCGCTCCTGTTTTGCAATATGACTTGACCGATGACGCTATGATTTTCACCGCCACTGGTGAGGGTATTGTAACGCTCTACATCCAGTTCATCGACAATGCTACTGGTGAGATGACCACCGAGTCCTTCTTGGGTGAGGAAAGCGTAGTCTTTGAGATACCACGCGGTTCTGAAACCACTTATGTAAACGTGTGGGCCACCGCCCAGGCAAATGAGAATGCTTTAATTGGCTATACCGAAGTTGAGTACTACGTTGAAATCCCTGCTATGGTTACTGTTATCCCAGGTGACGCTGATGGAGACGGCAAGGTAACTGTGAACGACGTGACCGCAATCATCGATTACGTCTTGGGCGTTAATGTTGGCGGAATTAATGTTGACGGTGCCGACTTTAACAATGACGGGCAGGTTGCGATTTCTGACGTGACCGCAATCATTGACTACATCATGCACAATAATTAATCAATTACTGTGTAGCATATTGAATTGAAATGGTGCGCCACTGCCGGGTGGCGCATCATTTTTTAGTTTCCTGACGCTTTTTTGTGGCTGATTTCGGGAAAAGTGATATATTTGTGCTGTTATTAATCAAGATTAAGCGCAAAGACTATGAAACGGATGATTTTAATTGCAATGTGGATGCTGACGCCCGTGTTGTTGATGGCACAAGGCTGGCCCACAAATTATGGCGGTGTGATGCTTCAGGGATTCTATTGGGACTCCTACAATGACAGCAAGTGGACCAACCTCGAGGCTCAAGCCGACGAGTTTGCTGAGTTCTTCAGCCTTGTGTGGATACCGCAGAGCGGCTATTGCAGCGGATATACCTCAATGGGCTATGATCCCTTGTATTGGTTTACCAACTACAATAGTTCCTTTGGCTCAAAGGCGCAGCTGCAGTCAATGATTAACACCTTCAGCAGTAAGGGCATTGGCACAATAGCCGACGTGGTCATCAACCACCGCAAGAATGTTTCCAACTGGGTGGATTTCCCCGCCGAGACCTACAAGGGCGTGACCTATCAGCTCAAGTCCACCGACATCTGCCGTGATGACGATGGCGGACAGGCATTGAGTTGGGCGACCTCCCATGGCTATTCGCTGAGCACCAACAACGACACTGGAGAGGACTGGAGTGGTATGCGTGACCTGGACCATAACAGTACCAATGTTCAGAACAACGTCAAGGCCTATATTAAGATGCTGCTTGATGACATGGGCTATGTCGGTTTCCGCTACGATATGACCAGGGGTTATGCCGCCAGATTTACGGGCATGTATAACGCCTATGCCAACCCCACCTATTCGGTGGGAGAGTACTGGGACGGCAATCTGAGCGCAGTCAAGGCATGGATTGACGGCACCAAGGTCAATGGCGTAGTGCAGAGCGCAGCATTTGATTTTCCCTTCCGCTATACCATTCGCGATGCGGTGAACAATAACAAGTGGACCAACCTGTCGGGTACCGGCAAGGGTCTGAACACCGAAAGCAACTACATGCGATATGCGGTAACCTTTGTCGAGAACCACGACACGCAATACCGCGATGCCAGCAATCCCCAGGATCCCATCACGCAGTATGTCGAGGCTGCCAATGCCTATATGATGGCTATGCCAGGCACTCCGTGCGTTTTCCTCAAGCACTGGATGAGCTACAAAGAGAGCATCAAGCAGATGATTTATGCCCGCCAGTTGGCTGGTATTACCAACACCAGTGCCACTGCCCAGTATGCTTACAGCAATAACAACAACTATTACGTCCAGCGCACTACAGGCTCGCGTGGCACCTTGATGGCAGCCATGGGTGGCTCGGCCTTCACGATGCCCTCGTCCTACGTCGTGGTGGCAAGTGGCACCAACTACCGCCTTGCCTTGAGTAAATCGACCGAGACGGCTTGGGCAAGTGTGCCCAGTGGCGTGAGTCAGGACCCGTTCAATGTGACGTTGACGGCAATCAGTCAGAACACGGGCGCACAGATTGTCTATACACTTGATGGTACCGAGCCGACCGCTACCAATGGCATTGTTATTGCCAGCGGTGAGAGTGTGCGCATCAACAAGTGCCTGACACTCAAAGCCGGCTTGCTCGTTAATGGCACTGTGACAGGAGTTATCACCCGCAATTATACTGTCATCAACGAGGAAGGCTATGAAGCCTATGAAATCACGGTCTATCTTAAGGACCCGACTGTGGCTCCCAACAACTGGCCACGGGTCGTGTACTACTGCTGGGACAGCAACGATGCACAGCAGTGCGGCAATTGGCCGGGTGAGGTGGTGACCGACACCCGCATGGTACATGGCGAGAAGTTCTATTACAAAACATTCACCATCACCGGTTCCAACTACTTTGTGAACTTTGTGTTCAACCAGGGCGGCAGCACGGCAGGCAGCCACCAGACTGTGGACGTGACGGGTGTGCGCGAGACCGCTTTCTTTGAGGTAACGACGCAGACCAACAAATACCAGGTGCGTGATGTGACAGCCGATTATCTGCCTTATCTGGACAATGATATCGTTATCGGTGACGTGAATGATGACGGCAATGTCTCCATTGCCGATGTGACGGCATTAATCGACTACCTGTTGAACGGTAATGCCAGTGCGATTAACGCTGATAATGCCGACATGAATGCTGATGACCAAATCTCTATCGCCGACGTGACTGACTTGATTGACTGGTTGCTGAACGGCAATAATTAGCCCTGGTGCCCAATCGCGCATAATTGTGGGTGTCTATACAATAAAAAGCGGTTTTCTTAGTTAATTAGGTAAAGATAAACTAATTTTTCGCTGACAAGAAATGAAACTGACAAAATCGATAATTGCCATCGCTCTGATGGCCACAACATTAACCGCTTGGGCTCAGGACGACATCAAGAACACCGAATTTAACCCCGTGACCACGGGTGTCACCTCGTTGAGTATTACCCCTGATGCGCGTGGTGCGTCGATGGGTGACTTGGGTGCTGCTACCGAGCCTGACGTGAACTCCCAGTTTTGGAACCCGTCGAAGTATGCTTTCGCTTTCAGCCGCGCAGGCGTGTCGTTGTCATACACTCCTTGGTTGCGCAAGATTGTGAACGACATCTACTTGGCTAACCTCTCGGGATACTACAAGATTGGCAGCAGCGACAACCAGGCGGTGAGTGCCTCGTTACGCTATTTCTCGCTGGGCGAGGTGATGTCGACCGACGGCGAGGGTGCCACCCTGGGAACCATCAACCCGTTTGAGCTCTCGGTGGATTTGGGCTATAGCCGCAAGTTGAGTGAGAAGTTCGCGATGGGTGTTACGTTGCGTTACATCTACAGTGACTTGGGTTACAGTGATATGAATACGGGAGACCAGACGTCGAGCGCATCGGCTTTCTCGGCTGACCTTTCGGGTTACTATACCACATACCCTATCATTGGACGTAACGAGTGCCAGTGGTCGCTTGGTTTCAACTTGTCCAATATCGGTTCCAAGGTGTCCTACAACAAGGGCAACGACCCTGCCTATTTGCCCGCTAACATGAAGCTGGGTACGTCGTTCACCTTCCCCGTAGCCGATGCCAACAACCTGACGCTTGCTTTTGATGCCAACAAGCTGCTCGTTCCTGCCAAGCCCCGTCGTGCCGATTTTGAAGATGATTTGGCCTTTGATGATGCTCTGGAGGAGTGGAAGAACAAGTCGTCTATCGCAGGTATCTTCGATAGCTTTAAGGACAATTTCGTCAAGCGCATTACCTATTCGGTAGGTGCTGAGTATGCTTACGACCAGAAGTTCTTCCTGCGTGGCGGTTACTACTACGAGAGCAAATACGCCGGTAACCGTCAGTACTTCGGTTTGGGTGCCGGTTTCGCGCTTCAAGTGATTAAGATTGACGCCAGCTACATGATTGCTACCGCCCAGAATAGTCCGTTGGACCAGACGTTGCGTTTCACCTTGTCGTTTGACATGGACGGTATCAAAGGCCTCTTCAGCGGCAGATAATCATCAAATATAGTCGTTAGCGACTTACAGGACCTTAAGGTCCCTAACTACTGAGAACAATGGCGCGCATTGGAATGGGTTTTGACGTCCATCGGCTCGTTGAGGGCCGGGAACTGTGGCTCGGAGGAGTGAATATCCCCTGGGAACGAGGTCTCTTGGGCCACAGCGATGCCGACGTCGCCATCCATGCCTTGTGCGATGCGCTGCTGGGTGCTGCCGCATTGCGTGACATCGGTTACCATTTTCCCGATACCGACCCTCGTTACAAGGGCATTGACAGCCGCCTGCTGTTGCGCCAAGTGATGGCGTTGCTTAACGAGCGGGGCTATAGTTTGGGCAATTGTGACATCACCATCTGTGCCGAGCAGCCTAAACTCAACCCGCACATCCCTGCCATGCAGCAGGAATTGGCGGCTTGTATGTCGTGTGATCCCGGTCAGGTCTCCATCAAGGCGACTACAACCGAGAAATTGGGTTACACTGGACGTGGCGAGGGCATTGCCGCCTATGCCGTGGCACTGATAACAGAGAACACCTAATTCCGGACTCTTTATGTTGAGCGAGGACCGACTTCAGCGCCGCATCCCTTATCTTGACATCCTGCGTGTCATCGCTTGCATGCTGGTCATCCTTATCCACACGCCCATCAGGCAATATGACACTTACTACAACACACCGTCATTGGCAGGTGCTATCTACACCGTGCTGGTGGCGGTGAACTGCAACCTGTTTTTCATGATTTCGGGTGCCCTGCTGTTGCCCGTCAGCAAGTCAGGCAGTCGTTTCATCAAGCGGCGCCTGCTTGTGGTGTTGCCGCCGTTGGTCGTATGGACCGTTATCTACCTGCTGGAGCACGCCTTCTTGTTGCACAACTTCACCCCGCGCCTGTTGACTTCGGTATTGTTCCACCCGGTTGAGGGGCTGTTGTGGTATGTCTATGTGCTGCTGGTCATCTATCTGACCTTGCCCTTGGTGAGCAAGTGTATCGGCGCTATCGGCAAACGTGGTGTCGAGGTCTTGCTGGTGTTGTGGGTGCTGTCTTCGTTCATTCCTTATCAGCATGGCGTGTTCATCGAGGCATCGCAGTACAGCCACAACATGTTCGGCGCTTTTGCCAACTATTACGGCTATGTTCTGCTGGGCTACTACCTGCACAACTACGGCTTGCCCCGTTTCTCGCGTGGCAACGTTGCGATATGGGCCTTGTTGTTGGCTTTCGGCATCGTGGTGATGCCCGCGTTTGAATTTTTGGTGCAGGGGCATTTCGACATTTCATGGCAACAGCACATCGATACCATTACCAGCGACATCAGCGTCAACAACATTGCTATGGCGACACTGATTTTTGTTGCTGTGCGTCATTTCTCTCCCGAGCGTTACGACCGTCAGCGCCATTCGGCTAGTGCTGCGTGGTGGCCCCTGTTGAGCGTGTGTACCTTTGGTATTTATCTCTCTCAGATGCTGGTCTTGCGGCAGGTCGTGTGGCCGATGACTGAATCCTGGTTGGGCACCGCCCCCGTGGTCGTTGACTGCCTGGTGAGTGGCGTGCTGGCATTTGTTGTGTGCCTGGTGCTCGTGTTGCTTCTCAGGATGTTGCCTTTCCACAGATACATCATCGGCAAAAGCTGATGAGTTAAAATCTTTTTAGACCTTTTAATTGTTTACCTTTCTGGCAGATAGAAAACCGCAGATTTTTTTTGCGGGTTCTGGATTTTGTGTATATTTGCACAATAAACCGTGTCGCTGTCGTTGGCAAGCGCGATGGCGTCCTTAAAAATCAGATGATAATGAAAAAAGAACTACTGCTCATGCTGCTGATGGCTGTTGTTGCCATTATGCCGTCGCGTGCTGATATTGTGATTAACGGCATCTCGCATCATGCCGACACATTGGTGAGGCGACAAGTGGCGCCAGGTACCATCAACACGATTGTCCGTATTCCCGACATTCCGCTTAATGTCTATTTTATCGAGACCGACCTTAACAATCCCAACAATCGTGTGGAAACGACCTTCGGCAACGGCTTGTTGGGAAGAACTGAACTGCTGTCTACATCAATGATTCGTCACAGGACCCCGACCAAGCGTCCGCTGGTGGCTTGCAACGCCAACTTCTGGAATGTGGCGACAAGTGGTCCCCTGGCGGCTTCGCAAAAGCTGTTCCCGTTTGGTGGTGTAGTGCGCAATGACACCACTATCGTCAACGACAACAACACTGTGGACCAGTGGGGTGGTGGACCGTGGATGACGGGCGCTGCAGGCATCACTACCGACAAACGCCTGGTGATGGGCCGCGTCATGTGGGAGGGTACCATCACGTCGAGCAAGCTGGCTGCTCCGTTGCCCTATCATAACATCAACCGCCGTGCCGTCAGAGGCGAGATTTGCTTGTATAACCCCGCTTTCCAGCGCAACCGTGAGTTCGAGGATGACTGGATTAACTACGACACGCGCGGTGACAACCAGACCGATAATTATTACTTGTCGTTTGTCATCGATGAGAATGAAGTGAAAGAGCAATGGAAAACCAACAGCCCCATGAAGTTTGTGGTGAATCGCATTGTGTATGGTGAGGACCGCAAGAACCTGGGCTATTCCAATGCTGCTCTTGCTGTCACTGGTGACGCTAACAAGGCTGCGATGTCGGTACTCCAGGTGGGCGACACCATTGAGGTGACTTCGGGCTTCCGTACGCTCGATGAAAGTCAGCCTGAGTTATACCCCCGCATCGAAAACCTTGTTTGGGGACAAGCGACGCTCATACTGAATGGCGAACTCACGTCGCGTAACTACAACGACGGTTATAACACGCCCAACTATTCACGCACCATCTACGGCACCAATGGCGATGGCAAGCGCCTGTACCTGATGGTTATCGACCTCTCGACGAGCCCCAAGTATGGCTTGTCGCGTGGCTGCCCCACTGCCGAAGCGTGCCAGATTATGAAATCGGTGTGGCCCGACATCCAGGTTGCTATCAACATGGATGCCGGCGGCTCTTCCGAGATGCTGGTGGGCGGACAGGTCATCAACACGACCACCGAGGGCACGCCGCGTGGCGTCGCTACCGGCTGGATGGTCGAGGCCATTGGCGAGGAAGATTAC
The DNA here is from genome assembly GCA_902800715.1 of uncultured Bacteroidales bacterium. Classification (GTDB taxonomy): domain Bacteria; phylum Bacteroidota; class Bacteroidia; order Bacteroidales; family Muribaculaceae; genus Sodaliphilus. The sequence goes on along the minus strand of CADCFN010000001.1, from coordinate 111,024 downwards.
GAGGTTGCAAGTATCGCCTTTGACAACTTCCGCATTGACATCGGTGAATATTCGATGACTGTGCCCCGCATCTTGGGTTACAATAAGATTGGCGAGCTGATTGATGAGGATGTCAAGGGCTTCACCTTGTCGTGTGATGCTGCTCTGGGTATTGCTAGCGACTCTACCTTTATTGCGGGCGGCGGAGACACACGCGGAGAACTCACCGCCACGCTCAATGGCATGACCGCGACAGTTCCCGTCCACATCATGCCCGCTCAGCCCAGTCTGGTGCTGACACCACTCTTGATTGATGACCGCGAGTATCCCATCGAGTTGACCTCGCAGATTGTGAACAATACTTATTACTACGATCCTTCAATCTTCGACTGGTCGATTGGCGACACTGATGTCGCTGAAATCACCGATGGCGTGGTGCGCGGCAAGCAGAATGGTACCACCTCCTATGCCTATAATGTGGGACCTTACAGCGGTTCCAGTGAGTTGACTGTGGAAATCAGTCCAGATGCCTATCAGAATTTGTCTTGGGAAGACTGGACGGTGAAGGGCGCTGGTCCAAAGAACATCAACTTCAATAAGGAAACCGGCGAGATTACATGTGAGTATGCCTCTAACCGTGCTCCTTATCTGCAGTTTACTAATGATTTGAAACTGTTCGGCTTGCCCGATACGATTGCCCTGGTATTCAATACGACCATGCTGGTGGAGAATGTACAGATTGATACGCGCAACCGCTTCAAAACAATGACCAACTACCTCAAGTTCAAGCCCGAGAACGATGCCGCGACATTTACCGTGGGCGAGGACCACATCCTGTTGATTGACCTGGAGTCGCTGGGTGGCGCTGACTATGTGGGCACTTATCCCATCACGCTCAAGACCATCAAGTTCAACCTCAGCAAGGATACTCAGTTGGGTGCGCACACGATGAACCTGAAGTCGTTCTATTGCCATTACACCAGCCATCATGTTGAGCCAATATATCCCTTTGGTGACGTGAACCTTGACGGTGAGGTGAGCGTGGCTGATGTCAACTCCATCATCGAGGTCATCTTGAAGGGTGTTGTCAATGGTACTGCCGATGTGAACCGCGACGGCGAGGTCACCGTTGCCGACATCAATTCGGTCATCAGCATCATTCTCGGTCAATAAAATTTGAAAATCATATTTGCTGGAAATGGGCAGTCAAATGATTGCCCATTGGGCAATTTGTTGTACCTTTGTGGGCTCAAATCAAATGGGTAACTAATTTGACCAATGAAAGAAAACGAAAAACCTGAAAAAGGGAATCAAATCATAGAGGAAGCGGCGCAGGCCGAGTACAAGTACGGCTTTGTGACCGACATTGAGACCGAGGTCATCCCCAAGGGACTTGACGAGGATGTGGTGCGCCGCATCTCCGCCCTGAAGGGTGAGCCCGAGTGGTTGCTGGAATTCCGCTTGAAAGCCTACCGATACTGGCTGACCTTGAAGGCTCCGACGTGGGGCCATGTCCATGTGCCCGAAATCGACTATCAGGACATCAGCTACTATGCCGCTCCGCGACAGAAGAAGGCTGGCGAGAAAAAGGAGATTGACCCTGAACTGAAGAAGACATTCGACAAGTTGGGCATCCCGTTGGAGGAACAGTTGCGACTGAGCGGTATGGCTGTGGACGCCGTGATGGACAGCGTGAGCGTCAAGACGACCTATCGCGAGCGACTGGCCGAGCTAGGCGTCATCTTCTGCTCCATCAGCGAGGCGGTGAAGGACTATCCTGACCTGGTGCGCAAGTACCTGGGCAAAGTGGTGCCTTATACCGACAATTTCTATGCTGCCTTGAACTCGGCAGTCTTCAGTGACGGCTCGTTTGTCTATATTCCCAAGGGCGTGCGTTGCCCGATGGAACTGTCCACCTATTTCCGCATCAATGCGGCACAGACGGGCCAGTTTGAGCGTACGCTCATCGTTGCCGATGACGATGCCTATGTCTCCTATCTCGAGGGCTGCACTGCCCCCATGCGTGACGAGAACCAGTTGCATGCCGCTATCGTCGAGATTATCGTCGAGGACCGTGCCGAAGTCAAGTACAGTACCGTCCAGAACTGGTACCCCGGTGACAAGGACGGCAAGGGCGGCATCTACAACCTGGTGACCAAGCGAGGCCTGTGCCGTGGCGACCACAGCAAGTTGTCGTGGACCCAGGTCGAAACAGGTAGCGCCATTACCTGGAAATACCCGAGTTGTGTGCTCAAGGGCGACCATTCGGTAGGCGAATTCTACAGTGTGGCGCTGACAAACAACTGGCAGGAGGCCGACACGGGCACAAAGATGATCCACTTGGGCAAAAACAGCACGAGCACCATCGTGAGCAAGGGTATCAGCGCCGGTCATAGCCAGAATAGCTACCGTGGCATGGTCAAGATTGCACCTAAGGCGACCGGATGCCGCAATTTTACCCAGTGCGACAGCTTGTTGCTGAGCGACACCAGCGGCGCCCACACCTTCCCCGTCATCGAGGTGGGCAACGACACGTCGGTGGTCGAGCATGAGGCAACAACGAGCAAAATCAACGAGGACCAGATTTTCTACTGCAACCAGCGTGGCATTCCGACAGAGGACGCCGTGGGCCTCATCGTCAACGGCTATGCCAAGGAAGTGATGTCCAAGTTGCCGATGGAGTTCGCCGTCGAGGCTCAGAAACTGCTCAGCATCTCGCTCGAAGGCTCAGTAGGATAATACAAATCTCGACAGTTTAGAGCATCTGGATTATCTAGAAAAACAAGAGAGAAAAACAATAAACTATAATATCATGTTAATTATTAAGGATTTACAGGCCTCAATCGAGGATAAGCAGATATTAAAAGGTATCAACTTGACCGTCAAGCCCGGTGAGGTGCATGCCATCATGGGACCCAACGGGTCGGGCAAGAGTACCTTGAGTGCTGTGCTCACGGGCAATCCCGCCTATACCGTCACTGGCGGTAGCGTCGAGTTCTACGGCAAGGACCTGCTGGCATTATCTCCCGAGGACCGTGCCCACGAGGGCCTGTTCTTGAGTTTCCAGTATCCTGTTGAAATTCCCGGCGTGTCGATGGTGAACTTCATGCGCACCGCTTTGAACGAGAAGCGCAAGTACTTTGGCCAGGAGCCGTTGAGTGCTGCCGACTTCTTGAAACTCATGCGAGAGAAGCGCTCCATTGTCCAGCTCGACAACAAGCTCGCCTCGCGTGCCGTCAATGAGGGTTTCTCGGGTGGCGAAAAGAAGCGCAACGAGATTTTCCAGATGGCGATGCTGGAGCCCAAGCTGAGCATCCTCGACGAGACCGACAGCGGTCTGGACATCGATGCACTGCGCATCGTAGCCAGCGGCGTGAATACGCTCAAGAGCAAGGAAAACGCTACCATCGTTATCACCCACTACCAGCGCCTGTTGGATTACATCAAGCCCGACTTTGTTCATGTGCTCTACAAGGGACGCATCGTCATGAGTGCCGGTCCCGAATTGGCATTGGAACTCGAGGATAAGGGCTATGACTGGATTAAGGAACAAGTCGATTCACAGCAATAATCCAAGTCATGAACGCACTACAGCAATATATTGACCTGTATGACGCGAACCGCGAGTTCATTGAGCAACAGTCACCTGCATTGCTCAACATGTCGCGGCGAGAGGCCCGAGAGCAACTGGCTACAGCACGGTTGCCGCGCAAGGGCAGCGAGGACTATGAGGCGTCTGATTTGGAGGCGGTGTTTGCCCATGACTATGGCGTGAACGTGAACCGTCTGCCTTTTGACGCCGATCCATCCAACACCTTCCACTGCGACGTGCCCAATATGAGCACTTGTCTGTACTACAGCAGCAATGACGCGTTTCACAGCAGCGCCACCGCCGAGCGCAACATCGGCCAGGTGGTGGTCGAGCCTTTCAGCATGGCAGCGGTAGATTACCCTGAGCTGATGGCTTCCTATTATGGAAAACTTGCTAACCTGAGTGATCCTACGGTGGCACTCAACAGCTTGCTGGTGCAGGATGGCTTGTTCATCTATGTGCCCGATGGTGTCGTTGCCGAGCGCCCGATACAGTTGGTCAATATTTTCAACGCTGCCCTTGACATGATGGTGCAGCGCCGCCTGCTCATCATCGTGGGTAAGAATGCAAGCATCAAACTGCTGGCGTGTGACCACACCCAGAGTCCCGATTACCACTACCTGAACAATCAGGTGATAGAAATTGTCGCCATGAGCGGAAGCCATGTGGATTTCTATGACTTGGAAGAGAGCACGCCCAAGACCAGCCGCGTGTCGTCAGTCTATGTGGACCAGCACGAGGGCAGTAATGTGCTTATCGACGGTATCACCCTCATCAACGGCTTCACCCGCAACAACTACCACGTTGAGGTGAATGGCGAGCATGCCGAGACACATCTGTTGGGCATGACAATTGCCAGTGGTGAACAGCATGTGGATAGCCACACTTTTATCAGCCACAATGCACCGCGTTGCAACAGCAACGAGATGTTCAAGTATGTGCTTAACGACAACGCTGTCGGTGCATTTGCCGGAAAGATTCTAGTGCAGCCCAATTGCCCGCGTGTTGAGGCTTATCAGGGTAATCGTAACCTGTGTGGAGCTCCCACAGCCAAGATGTACACCAAACCGCAACTCGAGATTTACACCGACGATGTGATGTGTTCACACGGCTCGGCGGTAGGACAGCTCGACGAGGATGCGCTGTTCTATATGCGCACTCGTGGAATCGGTATTGATGAGGCACGCCGACTGTTGATGCAGGCCTTTGTCGCCGACGTCATCGACGGTGTGCGCCTCGATGCCCTCAAGGACCGACTGCATTACTTGGTGGAAAAGCGTTTTGCTGGCACCTTGAGCAACTGCGCCGGTTGCATGGCAGCCTGCCGCCCAACCGAGTAGTTTGTTTTAATAATCTAGTAAATCTAGAACTTCTAGAAACTAAGGACTAGAAACTAAAAAACAATGGACATCAACAAGATACGTGAGGATTATCCTATCCTGCAACGCCAGATAGAGGGACGACCGCTGATTTATCTGGACAATGCCGCCACGTCCCAGACGCCACGTCCTGTGGTGGAAGCCATCGACAAGATGTATTACCATTACAAGGCCAATGTGCACCGTGGAGTACATACGCTCTCGCAGGAGGCAACCGACTTGGTGGAACTCACCCGTGAAAAGGTGCGTGCCTTCATCAACGCTGGCAGTACTCAGGAGGTTATTTTCACCCGTGGCACCACCGAGGGCATCAACCTGGTGGCTTCGTCGTTTGGCCAGATGCTCGAGAATGGTGACGAGATTATCGTCAGCGTCATGGAACACCATAGCAATATTGTGCCCTGGCAGCTCATCGGGCAGCGCAAACGTGTGACCTTGCGGGTTGTGCCCATCAATGAGCGTGGCGAGATTGATATGCAGGCCTACGAGGATTTGTTCAGCGACAACACCCGCTTTGTCGCTGTGGCTCACGTGTCTAACGTGTTGGGCACGGTCAATCCCGTCAAGCAGATGATAGAAATCGCCCACCGTCATGGAGTGCCCGTGCTCATCGATGGAGCCCAGGCTGCGCCCCATGTGCATGTCGATGTGCAGGATTTGGATTGTGATTTCTATGCTTTCTCGAGCCACAAGATGTATGGCCCTGCCGGTGTGGGCATCCTCTACGGTAAGCGTTACTGGCTGAATCAGATGCCGCCTTATCAGGGTGGGGGAGAGATGATTGGACAGGTGACATTCGAGCGCACCACGTTTGCCGAATTGCCGTTCAAGTTCGAGGCTGGAACGCCTGACTTTGTTGATATCGCGGCTTTTGGTGCCGCTATCGACTACATTCGGTCTTTGGGCATTGACAATATCGCTGCTCATGAGCATGAGTTGCTCACCGCGGCTGTCGATGGCCTCATGGGCATCGAGGGTATGCGCTTGTTTGGCACGTCCCTGAACAAGAGCGGCGTGGTGTCCTTCCTGGTGAACGACATCAGCAGTTATGACATGGGTCTGTTGCTCGACAAACTTGGCATCGCAGTCCGCACGGGCCACCACTGCGCCCAACCCCTCATGGCGCGTTATGGTGTGACGGGCATGGTCAGGGCATCGTTTGCTGTATATAACACACTCGACGAGGTTGCCGCATTTGTCGCCGCTACGCGTCGTGTTGCCGACATGCTGCGCTAGATTCCATCCATTGGATAAAATAAAAAGACCAGATTCGCATCTGGTCTTCTTTTTTGTGTTCTGAAGCCTAAAAAACTTTTAACTAAACCCAAATGTAGTCGGATATTAAGATTTAAGGATGAGATAATTTTGTATAGTGCAAAATAAGGGTGAAAAAACGAAATATGCAAATAAAATCTACAAAAGATACGTATTTTTCAGTAGAATAGCCATAATTATTGCATTAAAACCCGAAAACTATCGTTTGGGATGGTATCTTTTTCCTAGGATATCACACAGGAAGGTGCGTCCAAGGTAAGACGCGATGATGCCGGCTTTGTTTTTCGGGCGCACATTGCTATCAATCAGGCAATTGTGGCGCAGGCGCTTGATGCCCTTCCAGCAGCGGTCTTGCAGTTCCTTGAAATCTTGTTCCTTGTCCTGATAGCTTAGCAGCAGGATGTTGAAATAGGCACTTAGGAGTCTGCTGCGCACAGCGTGCAGCAGTTCGACGTCTTCGGTCTGCACTTGTCGTTCCAATTGCTCACAGATGTCAAGAACGTCGGCACGCTTGAGTGAGAACCTGCCCAAGATACTGTCATTGCGTTGGCGGTAGCCATATACCGCATCATCGATGCCGACAACGAGGCTGCATTTCTTGTACAAGGGATAAACGATTGCCAAATCCTCGTAATACTTCCCCACAGGATAACGTACGTCATTAAAAAGCGAAGCCTTAAACAACCGCCAGCACGACGAGTTGGTCAGCTTGTCTTGGTAATAGATTGCCTTTAATGCTGCTTGGCTGTCATAATGCCTTACAGTATTTTCGCTGGTTATTGTGGGCCAGTTGACATCCTTGCCATCAAAAACGACGAAACTGCCGATGGCGACGTCGGCATGATGCGCTTGGATGGCTTGTAAAAGGATGCTCACAGCATCGGGGTGCAGCACGTCATCGCTGTCTACCATGATGACCAGTTCGCCGCTCATGGCATCCAAGGCGGTGTTGCGGGCTGCCGAGAGTCCTCCGTTCTCCTGATGGATAACACGGATGCGCTGGTCGCGCTCGGCCCACTGGTCGCAGAGGGTGCCACTGTTATCGGTACTGCCGTCGTCCACCATGAGGATTTCGAGATGAGGATAGGTCTGGCCCACAATGCTTTCCATGCACTGGTCCAGATAGTCTTCCACATTATATACGGGAACGATGACTGATATGAGCGGCTCCACTTCTTTAGTCGATAGTTGATATTAAAAGTCGACAGCTAAAAGCAAACGACTATTCGCTTTTAACTGTCAACTTTTAAATGGTTTACTTTACTTTCCATTCAAAACCGTCCTTGGTATCCTTGACCTCGAAGCCAAACTCAGCGAGTTTGTCGCGGATGAGGTCACTGGTTGCCCAGTCCTTGGCGGCTTTGGCGTTGCGGCGCATCTCCAGCAGCAGGTCAACGGCCTGACGATACGGTTCCAGGTTCACGCTGTCACCGCCGGCGGCATCGTCGCGGATGCCCAGCACGTCGAACAAGTAAGTCTGGAAGACGCTCTTCAGTTCGTCGATGTCGGCCTGGCTCAAGGTGGCATGGCCGTCATTGGCTTGGTTGATGACCTTGCAGGCGTCAAACAGGGTAGCGATGACGGTCGGCGTGTTGAGGTCGTCGTTCATCGCATCGGCGCAGCGCTGGCGATAGTTGTCCAGCGTGAGTGACGATTGGGCTGACGCGGTGAGGGCGTTCAGGCGGTGCCAGCCGTCTAATATGCGCTCGAGGGCCTTCTCGGCAGCCTGCAGGGCTTCGTTGCTGAAATCAACGGTGCCACGATAGTGGGCCTGAAGGATGAAGAAGCGGATGGTCATGGGCGTGTAGGCTTGCGTCAACGCGGGATGGTCGCCCGTGAAGAACTGCTCCAGAGTGATGAAGTTGCCCAATGACTTACCCATCTTCTGCCCGTTGATGGTAATCATGTTGTTGTGCATCCAGTAGCGTACCATCTCGTCACCCTGGCTTGCAACAGCCTGAGCGATTTCACACTCGTGGTGCGGGAACACAAGGTCCATGCCGCCACCATGGATGTCAAAGTGCTTGCCCAGGTACTTGCGGCCCATGGCTGTACACTCGCAGTGCCAGCCGGGGAAACCGTCGCTCCAGGGCGACGGCCAGCGCATGATGTGCTCGGGTTGTGCCTTCTTCCACAGGGCGAAATCGGCTTGATTGTGCTTCTCGCCAACGCCATCGAGTTCGCGGCTGGCGTTGAGGATGTCATCGAGGTTGCGGCCCGAGAGCACACCGTAACGGTGGTCGCGGTTATAGGCATCGATGTCAAAATACACGCTGCCGTTGCTCTCATAGGCGTAACCGTTGGCCATAATCTGCTTCACCAGTTCCTCCTGCTCGATGATGTGTCCAGTGGCATGAGGTTCGATGCTGGGAGGCAGCACGTTGAGCGACTGCATCGCTGCATGGTAGCGGTTGGTGTAGTACTGTGCCACTTCCATGGGCTCGAGTTGCTCCAGACGGGCCTTCTTGGCGATTTTGTCCTCGCCCTCGTCGGCATCGTGTTCCAAATGGCCCACATCGGTGATGTTGCGCACATAGCGCACCTTGTAGCCCAACTGTTGCAGGTAACGGAACAGCACGTCAAACGTGATAGCGGGACGGGTGTGGCCCAAGTGAGGGTCACCATAGACCGTAGGTCCGCACACATACATGCCCACCATCGGCTCATTCAGGGGCACGAAATGCTCCTTGCGCCTAGTCAGCGTGTTGTATATAAAAAGGGGATGTTCCATTTCAGTTGTCAGTTTTCAGTTTTCAGTTTTCAGTTTTCAGTTTTCAGTTTTCAGTTGATGCCAACCATTAACTATTAACTGTTAACTATTAACTATTAACTGTTTATGCCTGACCCTTGGGCAGGGGGAAGTCCATGATGTTGCTGTTGCCGCCGGCGGGACGGTTAATCTTAATCTCGCCGAAGTTGCTCTCATAGCGGCGGATGTTGTCCTGCAGGGCAAGCATCAGTTCCTTGGCGTGCTGGGGAGCCATGATGATGCGGCTCTGTACGCGTGCCTGAGGCATGTTGGGACCGCGCAGGATCATATCGATAAAGAAGTCGTTGGGACCATGGGCAATCATTGCCATGTTAGCGTAACGTCCTTGCAACTCTTCCTTGGGAATTTCAATCTTAATCTGGTTTTGGTTCTGATTTTCGTTTGCCATAATGAATTAATTATGAATGCTTTAAATAAATGATTATTTGTTAAAATCGTAATATTCTATATCGGGAAATGTCACGTCATTGAGGTGGATGCGCAGGCACTTGAACGTGTCCTTGTGCCACAGGGCACCCACATTGAACGAGGCATAGCAATCGCGCCAGAAGGTGCCCGTCTCGCCCTTCAAGCCGTGCGTCAGGTAGCAATGCACGGTGTCGTTGGTGAGCGTGTTGCCGTCAGCAACGAGCATAAATGTACGCGACTTGCCGGTGAACTCCACCTGGCAATGCAGGTTGATGAACTCTCCTGTGCGCCACAGGCTGCGCAGCTTCACGCGGTGGCGTGGCAAGCTGTCGGGCGACTCCATAATCATGCGCAGCGAGTCGCTGAAGATGCCATTGCAGCCATACACATCGATGTTGCGCGTCGCTGCCCTTGTGGCTTTGTCAGCGAAATCATAGCGCAACAACACGCGCTCGTGGACTTTGACCTCGTTCACAATCACACGCGACTGCAACGTGACAGATGCCGAATCGCCGTGCCCCAAGTACTCGAACACTGCTCCCGTGCCGTTCTGTCCCAGATAGGTGACAATGTCGTAGCGGTAGTCAGTATAGGTGCGGTCGATGTCCTTCTGCTTGTCACATGCGACAAGGGCAACGAGGACTATCAGTAGTAATATGGGCAGATAGAGCAGTTGTTTCATCAGTCGGTGCGGGTGCTTTGTTCAACTATCATGCCGTCGCGCATGTGCAGCGTGCGGTCGGCCTGGGCTGCCAGGCGCTCGTCATGTGTCACAATGATAAAAGTCTGGCCCAGCTCATCGCGCAATTCAAAGAACAGGCGGTGCAGCTCCTCTTTGTTCTGACTGTCAAGGCTGCCCGAGGGCTCATCGGCGAGGATGACCTTGGGGCTGTTGATGAGCGCTCTTGCCACTGCTACGCGTTGGCATTCGCCACCGCTCAACTGCGACGGCTTGTGATCAAGGCGGTCGGCAAGATGCATGCGTTCCAGCAAGTGCTTGGCACGGGCGTAGGCATCGCTGCGGTTGTCACCGCCCAGCAATGCAGGGATGGCGACATTCTCGAGCATCGTGAATTCGGGCAGCAGCTGGTGGAACTGGAACACGAAGCCGATGTTGCGGTTGCGGAAGTGTGCCATCTCCTTGTCTTTTAGCGTCAGCACGTTTTTGCCCTCATAGCGCACTTCGCCCTGCTGAGGCGTGTCAAGGGTACCGATAATCTGCAGCAGCGTCGTCTTGCCGGCACCGCTGGGACCCACTATCGACACGATTTCGCCTTGGGCGATGTCAAGGTCAACACCCCGCAGCACCTCCAGCTCGCCAAACCGTTTTACTATGTTTCTAGCCTCAATCATTGCTTGTGACATTTCAAATGGATTGCAAAGTTAGCAAAAAGATTTCACTTCCCATCCATGATGACCGTATTTTCCAGAGCAACGGCACTAAAAGCCAAGATTTTTCAGTGGTATTGCCTATAATTGCTACGTTACACTTGATGGGAAATGATATGATTCTGTCGTTCAATAAAAAAAGTGGGGATAGAACGGTGCCAAGTGAAAACTTTGTTGTACCTTTGCAGCCACATTTAATAACAACTTATAGTAACAGTGGACAAATTTGGCTGCTTGCAACCACTTGAAAAAATGCTAAAACTGCGATAATCAATCACTTTATCGGTTTCTTTTAGCGTTCTTGTTCCACAAGGATTTTTAATTTATGGTACAATGAACAGTAAGAACAATTTTCTTTTCACGTCCGAGAGCGTGTCCGAAGGACACCCCGACAAAGTTGCTGACCAGATTAGCGACGCCATCCTTGATAAGTTCCTCGCCTTTGACCCTAATGCACATGTGGCTTGCGAGACACTCGTAACCACGGGCCAGGTGATTATTTCGGGTGAGGTAACGACCAATGTTTACATCGACCTGCAGCGCACTGCGCGTGAGATGATTGCCAAAATCGGCTATACCAAGAGCGAATACCAGTTTGACGCCAATTCCTGCGGCATTCTCAACAGCGTGCATGAGCAGAGCGGCGACATCAAGCAGGGTGTGGACAAGGCCGATGACAACCAGGACGACCAGGGCGCTGGCGACCAAGGCATGATGTTCGGCTTTGCCTGCAACGAGACTCCTAACTACATGCCGCTGACGCTCGACCTGGCACACGCCTTGATGCATGAGCTGGCAGACATCCGCCACAATCACCTTGAACTGATGCCCTATCTCCGTCCTGATGCCAAGGCTCAGGTAACCGTCGAGTATGACGGAGAAACACGACGTCCCGTACACGTCGATACCATCGTGGTGAGCACTCAGCACGACGACAATGTGGACAGGGAACGCATCCAGAAGGATGTGAAGGAGATTCTCATCCCCAGGACGCTCGAACACTTCAGCCAGGAAATCCGCAACATGGTTGACAGCGATACACAGTATAAGGTCAACCCCACGGGCAAGTTCGTCATCGGTGGTCCTCACGGTGATACGGGCTTGACGGGCCGCAAAATCATCGTGGACACCTATGGTGGACGCGGAGCCCACGGCGGTGGTGCCTTCTCGGGTAAAGATCCGAGCAAGGTGGACCGCAGTGCCGCCTATGCCTGCCGTCACATTGCCAAGAATGTCGTTGCTGCCGGCATAGCCGACGAGGTACTGGTACAGGTGGCTTACGCTATCGGTGTTGCCGAGCCTGTGAGCTTCAACATCAACACCTATGGCACCAGCCATGTAAACATGAGCGACGCCGAGATTGCTGACATCCTGCGGAGCATGTTCGACCTGCGACCCGCAGCCATCATTAGGGACCTGAAGCTGCTCAATCCCATCTACACCGAGACCGCAGCCTATGGTCACATGGGCCGCAAGTATGAGTTGAAGGTGAAGAAGTTTGAGTCGCTCTACAACGAGACCAAGGAAGTCGAGGTAGAACTCTTCACTTGGGAAAAACTCAACCGTACCGAGGCCCTGCGCGCCGCCTTCGGCCTCAACTAAAGAATAGGCAAGGGGTCGCTTTGAGCGACGTACGCTGCTCCTGTCGATACCCGGGGTGATGTTGTCATGTCATGTCGGTGCAATCGACACTAAGGACTTGACTGAAAACGTAATAAAGGGAATGAGCTCCGTCGCGGAGCTCATTCCCTTTATTGATTTGGTGGTGGCTGTTTTTCTCTCATAGTGGTGATGATTTTTAATGTCACAGGCTTGCAAATTTGAATGCGTTTTTCTAATTTTGCGACGTGCTCGCTTATCCAGTTACCTGCCTTGGCAAGGAATACTGGCGCTCATTCATTGAGGACAATCCAAGCCAGACAATCAGGCTTGATTTACTGACACCATCAATTTGAAATTAAGTAATATGTTTAACTAAAATAAAGAACGGTTATGAGGACATTTAGACTACTTTCAATTTTTGCTCTGTTGTGTTGTGTGTCATCACTTCATGCTTATGATTTTATGGAAGGCGGGCTTGCCTATAAAATCAATAGTGACAGTGTCACTGTTAGGGTGACTTATAAGGCCATGTATACGTCTTATACAGGCGATATTGTCGTGCCTGAATCGGTAACACACAATGGAACCACCTATATGGTCACCGAGGTGGGTAGTGGCGCGTTTGGCTACATTACCAACATCGAATACTATGATGGCGATTCGATCCCGATGAGCTTCAGAGCCTATACCACAGTCACATCGGTAACCCTGCCGACAACTGTGACTAAAATTGGTGAAGCGGCTTTTGCTTACTGCAACGGCCTTACACATTTTGAGATGCCTAATTCTGTGACAATGATGTATTCCTATGCTTTTGCATGGTGTGAAAATCTGCAGCAAATTAAATTGTCAGAATCTTTAGAGAAAATCAGTGGACTTGCTTTCTATTATTGCAAATCACTGAGCGGTATAGAAATTCCGGCTTCGGTTGCATGGGTATCATTTCAGGCCTTTATGAACTGCCCGATGTTGAGTGAAATCACTGTGGACCCGGCGAACACGGTATATGATTCCCGTAACAATTGCAATGCCATTATTAACACGGCTACCAATGGGTTGGTTATTGGTGGTATTTCCACCGTCATTCCTGATGGCGTCGTGAGCATCGGCGAATATGCATTCATGGGCAGAACCAATCTGACGACGATCAATCTCCCTGAAAGTATCACCAGCATCGCATATAATGCATTCTCAGGTTGTTCTAACCTCGAAAGCATCTATTGCTACATTACCAGGGTCTTTGAGATTAGTACCAGCACCTTCAGCAGCGCTACCAATGCCACGCTCTATGTGCCTAGAGATCTGGTCAACACCTACAAGAACACTGCCGGATGGAATGTGATTCCCACGATTACCGCCTTGACACATAACATCGTGACTATTGCCAGCAACAACAAGGGTACAATCACAGTGAACGGTGCGGAGGTAACTGCCGGTGACATTGTTGAGGTGCAAATCAGCAGCGATGCCAACAACACGTTTGTCTTCACTCCCAGGAGCGGCTATATACTGTATCAGGTACTCGTCGATGGCCTTGATGTTACTGCATCGGTCGAGGATTCGACACTGGTGAGTCGACTCCATGAAGGCGCAAAACTTGTTGTCGTGTTCAGCGAGGAGGCCGGAGATGTCAACGGTGATGGTGGTGTCAACATCGAAGATATCACAACTCTTATCACCAGGATCCTGAGTGGACATTAATAATCGTTATTTCCTCACTTAAAATAGGAGGGATAACGACAATAAATGCAATGAAATACAACCTGGCGCCAGATTGTATTTCATTGCATTTATTGTCTTCTCTTTTATCCCGGGATTCTGTTTTGCGGGAGGGGTGACGGTGGTTATTTGGGAGCCTTCATGGCGTCCTTGATCTTGGCTTCGATTTCCTCTGCCAGTTCGGGGTTGTCGGTCACCATCTGCTTGGCAGCGTCACGTCCCTGACCCAGCTTGGTGCCCTCGTAGGAGAACCAGGCTCCGCTCTTCTTGACTATACCGAACTCGACACCCAGGTCGATGATTTCGCCCACCTTGCTGATGCCTTCGCCGAAGCGGATTTCAAACTCTGCCTTGCGGAAGGGAGGCGCCACCTTGTTCTTAACGACTTTCACTCTGGTGAGACTGCCGGTCACTTGGTCGCCATCCTTAAGCTGGCCGATACGGCGGATGTCCAGACGGACGCTGCTGTAGAACTTCAGTGCGTTGCCGCCAGTCGTGGTCTCGGGGTTGCCGAACATCACGCCAAGCTTCTCGCGCAGCTGGTTGATGAAGATGCAGCAGGTGTTGGTGCGGCTGATGGTGGCGGTGAGCTTTCTCAGCGCCTGGCTCATCAGACGGGCCTGCAGACCCATCTTGCTCTCACCCATCTCGCCCTCGATTTCGGCCTTGGGGGTCAAGGCGGCGACGCTGTCGATGACGATGATGTCGATGGCGCTGCTGCGGATGAGCTGGTCGGCAATCTCCAGTGCCTGCTCACCGCTGTCGGGCTGTGCAATCCACAAGTTGTTCACGTCCACACCCAGCGACTCGGCATAGAAGCGGTCGAAGGCATGCTCGGCGTCGATGATGGCGGCGATGCCACCCATCTTCTGCGCCTCGGCAATGGCATGGATTGCCAACGTCGTCTTACCCGATGACTCGGGACCGTAAATCTCGATGATGCGGCCGCGGGGATAGCCGCCCACGCCCAGGGCATTGTCCAGACCGATGGAGCCCGTGGGGATGACTTCGATGTCCTCGATGTGGTCATCGCCCAGCTTCATGATTGAACCGCTGCCAAATGTCTTGTCTATCTTGTCCATAGCCACCTGTAGGGCTTTGAGTTTCTCGGGAGAAACCTCCTTGCGCTGCGGCTGGTTAGTTCCTTCTTGATTGATGATTTCTTCTGCCATAATGATTAGTGTTGTATAATGTCTAGTTTGTGTTTGTATTGAGTGGCAAAGATAATGATTTTTTTGTTATCCCGCAAATCAATGCTGGACGATGATGCTGATAATTCGGTTGACGTCGTTGATGCTGACTTCGCCGTCACCATCTACGTCACAATTGGAGGAATTGGCGCCTGTCACGATGTCGTTGATAACCCAGTTGATATCGGCAACGCTCACCTCGTGATCCCCATTCACGTCTCCAGTGATGACATTCGGTCGATTAAACACGTTGGTGTCGAGGTATGCCATGCGCCGCCTAATCCAGTCGGCAATATATTCCATCTCGGCATTGAAGTCCAGTTCCTGGTTGCCCAGGTCGCTATCTCCCTTCCATCGGGCCTCTTCACGAGCCACGGCACCACACTGCTGCAGTTCGTCAACCGCTCTCTGGAAGCGGTTCACCAGACTGTCGGTGTCCAACCATGTCTTCCTCAACTCCCAGTAGCGGTCAATCACCTGTTGTCGAAGGCGATTGGAAATATTGAACATGGCATACATGGGAATGTGCGATATCCAGTTCAAGGGGCGTTCCGGGCTAATCATCGGTGGTGTCATGTATGGAATGGAGCGTGCTCCAGCACCCACGTTCAAGTCCCAAGGCGTCATGGTGAGGCGATGGTCAATCGTCTTGTCAAACACGCTGTAATACAGATTCTTGGATTCGTTGTCAATCAACTGCATGGTGGCTATAAGGATAAAGTAATCCTGCATCACCGGCATGTCAAAATAAACGTCCAGTGAGTCGTCATGTTCTATCCATTTGTCATCGACATCAGTCTGCTTGATAAAGGTGACCGCATTAGCGAGCGTGCTCCAGTCGGTTGGGCAGACTTCCTCAAAGTCTGGGTATGAAACCTCGATACCGTCCCACGTCTCACTGTCGTTGCTCCACTCAATGGGTTGGGACATCGTTCCAGTGCGGCACCAAGTCTTGACACACCACATTTGGCCATGGAACTCGTTGCGCACGGTGTCATACTTGACCAGCGCCAGTTGTTTGCGGTCGATGGGTTCCATCAGATTGTAAATACCGATGTAGTTGCCGTTGAGGAATACTTCGGTGATTTTGCCATGTGAGCCGTTAACAGCACTGCTATCCAAGTCTTGGTGCCACGGTGCGCGTGCCATATCAAGCCACAGGTCGGTAATGACGCGGTTGCGCACACGCAGCGGGTCAGACTGTCCACCATCCAGTTTCCAGTGGTTATCCTTGCGCATCCCCAGGAGGCTGCGGTTCTTCTTTCCGCCGTTCTTGTCCAGGAACTTGATGCTGTAATTTCGCTTGTGCTTACTGGAGTCATTGCTGTGATTGCCACGCCATTTGAGTTTTGCGCGCATGTTATCCTTGCTTGTGCTGTCGGCGGCATTCACGCTCACCGAGCCCTCGGAATAGTCGAATCCAATGTCCCCATCCAGTTCCAAAATGGGAAGCCAGGTGAAAGTGACGTTACCGTTAATGGCACTGTCACCGACGGTTGCGGTGAACGGGAACAGTTTCCCGCCCTCGATATGATGGAATGTGGTCGTCTCACCACTGGAGGTGGCGTTAGCCAGGAAGGTAAGGTAGCTCCAAGTGCTGTCGGGCAGGACTGTTACAGTCCAGTCGGTACCGAACACTTGCCGTGGCACGCAACACAGCCATTGGTCACTGGCTTTGTCTTGCACCGCTTTATAGTCGCCGATGCGAATTCCTTGAGCCGACGCCAAGAATGGGGTACTGAGGACCAACACCAACAGGACAATTCTTGATGTAAAACCTGATATTGACATTAATACTCTTCTAATAGATGAAACCAAACTACAAAGATAGGAAAATTTGCCAATAATGAGGTCTCGAAAGGGCCCTTTTTTCCAAAAACACTGTTTTTGACGATGATAAGGAAAAATATTAAAAAAAATGATGTCAACAGGTTAAGTGATAATGAAAAAAATAGTACCTTTGCCCAAATATATAGATGTCGAACTTATCATTATTAACCATTTAATAAACTTTCATTGCAATGAGGAAATTATTTACTTTATTAACCATGTGTTTGCTGGCATCTGCCGCTTGGGCTCTTGACATTGAGTTCGTGGCTGGTGTTGACAATGGCAACAGCCCCGGTACCGCACAGGCTTTTTCCATTGAGAAAGGCGGCGTCAAGATTGACATCTCCAATGGTCTTGCCAACTCAAACCAGTATCGCATCTACAAGAGCCAGACTGCTACTTTCACCTCTCTGGTGGGTGATATCAGCAAGATTGTGTTTGAGTGTACTGCTGAGGGCGATGCCCAGTATGGTCCTGGCTGCTTCACTGCAGCTGCAGGCACCTACACCTATGAAGGCGCAATCGGCACTTGGACCGGCGCTGCTTCCAGTGTTGTGCTCACTGCATCGGCCAATCAGGTTCGTTGCACCAAGATTATCGTAACCGTGCCCGATGGTGGCTTGTCAATTCCCGTCATCAGTCCCGAAGGTGGCACCTATTACGATCCCATCACTGTGTCCATCACTTGCATGACCGCTGGTGCCAAGATTTACTACACCACCAATGGCAGCGACCCCACGACCAGCTCGACACAGTACACTGCTCCCTTTACTGTTAGCGGCAACACTACTGTCAAGGCTATTGCCGCTAAGGATGGTGACGTGACTGCTGTGGCAACTGCCGAGTATGTGTTCGCTAGTGCAACCCCTGTGCCCAACATCAAGGCTTATCAGCAGGTTGCTGACGAAACGGTAGTGAAGTTCACCAATCCTGTCAACGTGCTTAAACAGAACAAGGGTTACCTCTTTGTAAAGGATGAGTCGGGCTATGCTTTGTTCTATGGCAACTGTGGACAGACTTATAAGAACGGTGATGTGATTCCCGCTGGCTTTGTGGGTACCAAGACCACCTACAATGGTGAACCTGAGTTGAAGGATTTGGTTGGTTTCCAGCCTGCATCTGGCAACAGCCCCATTGAACCTGTTGACATAAGCGCCGATATTGTCGGTCACCCGACGTTTGGATGGTATGTACGTTTAGAGAATGTTACCATCAGCACCGAGGACAACAAGAACTATACCCTCACCGATGAGGACGGCAATACTTGCGCTGTCTATTTCGGCACAATGGGTGTGAGCGCTCCCTCCGACTTGACCGCAAAGTATCTTGTCGAGGCCATTGTAGGTTCCTATGGCAAGGACAATGTCGTTTATCAGTTGTTGCCCACTTTGGTTCACAAAATAGGTGATCCTGGCTGTGACGGTACTCTCGCCTCTCTGGGTGACCTCCCCGACAACACGGTTGTCACCATGGAACATGATGCTATCGTGCTGGCCCAGCAGGGCTCTTATCTGTATCTCAAGGATGATTGCGGCTTCGGTCTCGCCTATGGTTCATGTGGCCAGACCTATAAGCCTGGTGACATCATTCCCGCAGGCTATGGCGGTACCAAGACCACCTATGACATGGAGCCCGAGTTGAAGACTCTCACCGGTTTCAAACCCGCAAAGGGTAACATCGGTGGCGTTGAACAGCTGGAGAAGGATGCAAGACCGACACGCATTCCTGAAATCGGCCATAGCATCTGGGGCCAGTATATCAAGCTTGAGAATGTCTTTATCGATACCGAGAATAAGGTGCTTAAAGATGCCGAGGGTCACGAAATCGGTTACTATGACCGTTTCGGTATTCCTTTCCCCGAAGACTTGACTCAGAGCTATACCGTTTACGCTATTGTGGGTTCCTTCAGGACCAACTATCAGGTTTTGCTTACCCGCATTGTCTTTATTCCCAAACCTGTCTATGTAGGGAGCATCGAAGAATTGTATGCCAAGAACGAGGGCGTGGTTGCTACTTTCACCACTCCGCTGACTGCCATCTATCAGAATGGTCCCAATTTGTATGTTATCGACCAGGATGAAACCTATTCCTTGGTTTATGGTTTTGTCGATGGCAAGTTTAAGAACGGTGACATCATTGAGGACGCAGCGGCTAGCTGGACAACATACAATAACAATAAGCAGTTGAAGCCTGCTAATGGCACCTTCAATGAGGCAGTAGGTAATAATGGCCCCGTAATGCCCGTGGTTTATCCCATTGAGGAGATTTCTCAGGATATGGTTCACTGGTATATTCGCGTTAATGATGCATACATCTACAAGGACGGTGACAACACCATGATGGATGATGGTGAGGCCATGATTCTGTTCAACAAATTCAATATTGAAATTCCCGAGGATGACAATACCCACGACATCTGGGGCTTCCTCACCCTTTACAAGAACGAGAGAGAATTCTATCCCATCTCGATTGACATAGATCCTGATATCCAAATCCTGAAGGGTGATGTGAATGGTGACGGTGAGGTGACCATCGCCGACGCTAACATCGTTATCTCGATTATCTTGGGTCAGCCTGTGAAGGAAGAGTATGTCGCTCGTGCCGATGTCAACAGTGACATGGAAATCACCATTGCCGATGTCAATGAGATTATCAAAATCATTGTTGGCGGCAATTGATTCCAAGCAGAAACTAGCAGACTGACTGCTAACTGACAAATCGGGGATTCCCAAGACGGGATTCCCCGATTTTTTTAAGCAGAGCGACACATGAGGGTCAGCCGTTTTTTTTTCATTAGCGTCAGGTAAAAGCCCCGTTAGGGGCGCTCAGAGCATAGGCAGGGGTGTAGTGAGGCGAAGCCGAACGCAACTCCTGCGGTAGTAAACATGCTTGTCTTAGCCCCATCGGGGCGGCGCTAAAACCTTGATACACAAACTGTCGCCCCTAGTGGGGCTATTGTTCATGTGTGGCACTTAATTACAGGAGTTCCGCTTCGCTACACTCCTGCCTATAACCTGACAGCCCTACGGGCTTAAAAAAATAAGCCCCAATGTGTTAAAGCCATGAGATGATTTCCATAGATAAACTTATGACATTGATTATAAAAAACTTAGCGCCTTTGCGGCTTAGCGTGGGGTTGGGCATCACTGTGATTTGCTGAATAGTTATGGGGATGAACTTGAGTCGAAAAAAAAGTTAAAAAATTGCTTTGGGCGGTCTTTTATAGTAATTTTGTAGCAATAGTTTAAGTAACTTGGACTTTATCAATCAATTGCATTTTATGCGACAAGCAAGCATATAACTCAGTTAAGCGAGCGAGAGACTAGCCATGTGCCGTCTTTTGCTCGTTTTGCTATTTGCTGTCAAGTGCCTTCTTGGCGTTATTGGTTGATTCCCTGCCAACACTGTCATGGCAACTACACTCCTGATGCCGCGGCAGACGATGATATAAAGGTTGAAGAAATGGGTTATACTGAATCCTGCCCGTTTCAACAATCTCCTTGCGATGAAATGTGTTATCATATTTAGGATTCAGGATAATTGGCAAAATGAAAAAAGTATTCTACTCCCTGTTGATGTTGATGCTGGCTAGTGCAGCATGGGCGTCTGATGTCACGATTTTACCTACTGGCTGGCCGACTACTGCTCAGGCTTTCTCAATCACTCAAGGCTGTATCAACATTGAAATCAGCAATGGTCTTGACAATGGCCAGATGATTCGTGTTTATAAGGGTCAGCAAATGGTGATTACCTCTTCTTGTGGTCCCATGTCACGGATTGTGCTTTACTGTGTTGGCGAGGGTGACAATCAGTATGGCCCAGGTGGCTTTATGGTCGAGCCAGGGGACTATCAGATTGAAGGCAAGATTGGCGAATGGACTGGTTCGGCTTACCGTGTCGTGTTTACCGCCTACAAAAATCAGGTGCGCATCACCAAGATTGTTGTCACGCTCGATGACGGCACCACTACGCTGATGCCGCCCGCCATTAGCCCTGCCAGTGATACCTATTATGGTCCCATTGAGGTGACAATGCGCTGCAGCACACCGGACGCTGAGATTTACTACACACTTGACGGAACGATGCCGACGACCTCTTCGACCCGTTATACCGCTCCGTTTGTGATTACTGAGCCCACGACGGTCAAGGCAATATCCTGTCTGGATGGTGAAGTGAGCGATGTCGTCACTGCCAACTATGATTTCCAGGAACTTCCTGGTTCAAGCTGTTTTGACGGCCTGATGGACTTGCCCGATGGCACTCGTGTGACCATGACCGCTCCCGTCTATGTGCTGGCACAATATAATAACAATCTGTATGTGAAGGACCAGTGTGGCGGTTATGCCTACTTCTATGGCAGCACGGGACAGACTTATCAGAGCGGTGACGTGATTCCTCCAGGCTTCTCGATGACAATCACTACCTATAGCGGAGAGCGGGAGTTTAAAGACCTTTCGGGTTTCAGCCCAGCCTCAGGCAATGTCTCCATTGAACCCGAAATGATCGAAGGGGATGTCTTGGGGCCGGAACTCTTTGCCCATTACCTTTATTTCGAGAATGTGACTTTCAGGCAAGTGAGTGGATACACTTATGTGATGATTGATGCCAATGGCCATGAGTATCCTGTTTACTTCGGTTCCATGGGAGTGACGCCATCAAACAATCTGGAAAATGGTCACTTCAACGTGTGGGCCATTGTGGGTTCCTATGGTCGTGAAAACACAATCTACCAGCTCCTGCCGGTGAAATTGGTGCCGTGTCCAACGGAGCTTCTTGTAATCACTCCTAGCCAGGTCGGACCAGCGACTTGTGGTTACGATGTCGTGCTCAAGCAGGTGGGTTACTCGCCCTATTCTATTTGGAACCTTGAAGGAGAGTCCTGTGCAGCGCTTCTCACTTTTAATCCCATTCTGCCTGCAGTCCTGTGCTGGAGCTATGACATATATGGCACGGTTGAGGAGTACAGCGAATTTGGAAACAGTGGTTATCGGGTACGCATCACGGGCATTCATCTAAATTGCGGATATGATGATATCGCTGATATAAAACGCTTGAAGACACTTTACAAACTGGATGACGACATGCTAGGCGAATATTTCAACCTGAGTGGCCATTTCACTACGCCGCTCACAGCGGTCTATCAGCATAACAACTATTTGTATGTCCGGGATGTCTATGGCGACTTCGGATTGGTCTTTGGTTCTGTCGATGGCGCATTTGTCAACGGTGACATCATTCAGGATGCAGTGGCTAAGCCCTTACCCTATGCCGGCATGGAAGAGATACGTCCTGCAGTTCCTTCCTCGTTTGTGTCTTCGGGACACGGTCCCGCTGTCCAACCTGCCGAGGCTACTATCGCTAGTGTTGACAAGAAAAAGATGCACCACTTGCTGCTATTCAAGGGCGTGGAGCTCTCTGATTATGATGGGCAAACACGCTCATGGACCATGAGCGATGGCAATAATGAGATTAAATTGTACAATCAGTTCAACATCTCGGTCATCGAGGAGCTCTATGACTTGTACTGCTATGACTTGAACTGGGACGCGGAGGTTGGCATAGCTGATGTCAATGAACTGATTAGCCGCATTGTGTCGGGCGAAACGTCATTTGAATGGGTAGGCGGTGACAACACCTGTGATGTGACGGGCTTCGTGTACAGTTTTCATGACGAGATGGAGATACTCCCTGCCGTGATTAAGCATCATGGCGGATACCAAATACTCGTTGGTGACCTGAACAATGACGGCGAACTGACTGTCGCCGACCTCAACGTCCTCATCAACTATATTTTGGGAGTGAACAACGATTGACGCTTACTTGAAGAAGCGGCCAATAACGGGCGCCTTGGCGAGCATATCGCCGAGGCGCTCTTTGCGGAAGATGAAGCCCACAAAGAGCAACAGCAGCACGGTACGGAAAGTCAGCCTGAGCCACATGTTCTCGATAGGCAGTATCATGGCAGCAAACAGGATGCCAGCCACGACGGTGTACAGGGCGATGTCGCGCAACGGGTAACTGATGGGGTAGTACTTCTGACCCACCAGGTAGCTCAGCACCATTGCAGTGCCGTAGCCGGCAACACCACCCCAGGCACAGGCCATATAGCCGAACTTGGGCACGAACAGGAAATTGACCAGAATGAGCACGGCGCAGCCAATGCCCGAGAACCAAGCGCCCCAAATGGTCTTGTCAATCAGTTTGTACCAGAATGACAGGTTGAAGTAGATGCCCATCATGATTTCGGCTGCCATGACGATAGGCACGACCTTGAGGCCCACCCAGTAGTCCTCGTTGCGCAGGAACAGAATCTTGAAGATGTCAATCCACGCAATCACCGCCAGGAATGCCAGCAGCGTGAAAATGATGAAGTAGCGCATCGCCTGGGCGTAAGTCTCACGGCTATCTTTCTCCTTGCTCTTGCCGAACACAAAGGGCTCGTAGGCGTAGCGGAAGGCTTGGGTTATCAGCGCCATAATCATCGCGATTTTCACGACAGCGCCATAGATGGCGAGCTGCGTCTGCATGTCGGCCTGTTTGTAAATCTTGGGGAAGAACATCTTGTCGAATGTCTGGTTCAAAATGCCCGCAATACCCAGCACCAGGATGGGCCAACTGTAGCCGAGCATACGCTTCAACAATGATGCATCAAACTTGTACTTGATACCCGTCAGCTCCTTCCAGAAGAAGAAGGTAATCAAGCCCGTGCAGAACAGGTTGATGTAGAACGCGTAGCCCACGCCGACCGAGGGGTCGTAAATCTTACCCACGGCATCGGGGTAATGCTTGTAGAGCGCTGGCAGGGCAACGAAGTAGAGCAGGTTCAAGCCGATGTTCAGGAAGATGAACAGCAACTTGAGCGCGGCAAACTTCCACGGCTTGCGCTGGTAACGCAGATAGGCAAACGGGATGCACTGGAAGGCGTCCAGCGCTACCACGATTGCCATTGTCCAGACGTACTCAGGATGCGCGCTGTAGCCCATCCAGCCCGAGATGCCTGGCAAGAAGGCGAATACCAGCAGCACAAACAGCAACGAGGTGCTTGCCACTGTCATGAGCGTCGTGCTATAGACGGTCTTGGGATTCTCCTCGCTCTTGTTGGAAAAGCGGAAGAAGGTCGTCTCCATACCGTAGGTGAGGATGACGAGCAGCAATGCCGTGTAGGCATACACGTTGGTGATGACGCCATAGCCGCCCGAAGCGGCGGTCATTTTGGCGGTATATAGCGGCACGAGCAGGTAGTTCAGGAAACGCCCGATGATGCTGCTCAGGCCATAGATGGCGGTGTCTTTTGCCAGTGATTTCAGGTTGGCCATAGTTTCAGTTTTCAGTTTTCAGTTTTCAGTTGTCAGATATCAGATGCCAGTTGGCGGATGCCGCTGAAAACTGACAACTGAAAGCTGACAACTTGATTAAAAAATGCTTCCCACTTCGCCGGGGTGCTGGCGTTTGAGGTGTTTATAGGCGAGCATGGTTGCTTCGCGGCCGCGAGGGGTGCGGTTGATGAAGCCTTCTTTGATAAGGTAAGGCTCATAGACCTCCTCGATGGTGCCTGCGTCCTCGTTCATCGCTGTGGCAATGGTATTCAGGCCCACGGGACCGCCGTTGAACTTGTCTATGATGGTCAGTAGAATCTTGTTGTCGATTTCGTCAAGGCCGTATTTGTCGATGTTCAGTGCCTCGAGTGCATAGCGGGCAATCTCCAGGTCGATGCGGCCGCTGCCCTTCACCTGGGCGAAGTCGCGTACGCGGCGCAGCAGCGAATTGGCGATACGGGGCGTGCCGCGGCTACGCAGGGCTATCTCGATGGCGGCTTTGTCATCGATGGGAACGGACAGCAGGCGTGCAGAGCGGCGGATGATGCCTTCCAGCACCTTGTGGTCGTAATATTCCAGGTGGCAGTTGATGCCGAAACGCGCCCTGAGCGGCGAGGTCAGCAGACCGCTGCGTGTAGTGGCGCCGATGAGGGTGAATGGAGCGAGGGTGAGCTGTACCGAGCGTGCACCGGGACCCTTATCAATCATGATGTCGATGCGGTAGTCCTCCATCGCGCTGTAGAGGTACTCCTCGACGATGGGGCTCAGGCGGTGAATCTCGTCGATGAACAGCACATCGTTCTCATCGAGTGAGGTTAGCAGACCCGCCAGGTCGCCAGGCTTGTCCAGCACGGGACCAGACGTGACCTTGAAGCCCACGCCCAGTTCGTTGGCGATGATGTTGCTCAACGTCGTTTTGCCCAGGCCCGGGGGACCGTGGAACAGCACATGGTCCAGCGATTCGCCACGCAGTTTTGCCGCAGCGACAAACACGCGCAGGTTCTCGATAATCTTGTCCTGCCCGGCAAAGTCCTCAAACCTCACAGGCCTCAAGGCCCGCTCAAAATCCTGATCGGTCTTCAACGACTCTCTCCTGATATCAAATTCCTCCATACTGCTGCAAAGATACTATAAACTTTTTGTAGAGCCCTCATTTTTCCCTAAATTTGCAGTTTCAAAGGTCCCTAAAGACTTTAAAGTCCTTAAGGCCCTTAAGGACCCTAACAGCTCCATTAATTAATTTAAACTAATACTTAACTGTTATGGACGACGAGAAACTGATTCGTCACAGTGGCAATTACCGCAAGTTGCTCTCTTACCAGAAGACTGAAGTCATCTACGAGATGACTTACTACTTCTGCCACAAGTATCTGAGCGGTAAAGACCGTACCATCGATCAGATGGTCCAAGCGGCAAGGTCAGGCAAACAGAACATCATCGAGGGATGTGCCGCATCAGCAACGTCGGCCAAGACAGAGATTAAACTCATTAATGTCGCTAAAGCGAGCCTCCAGGAGTTGCTAGAGGACTATATGGACTATCTGCGAACCCGTGGACACAGGCAGTGGGAAGAAGGCTCGGTAGAATGGACTGCAATGAGAGAATTAGGAAGAACACACAATGATGCCGAGTACTTTATGAAACTGTGTGAGACACGACCACCCGAGACCATTGCCAACATGGTTATTATCCTAATTCATCAAGCCGACTATCTGTTGTACAAGCAATTGGAACGCCTTGAGCAGGATTTCCTCAGTAATGGTGGCTTCGCCGAGAAGATGAGCCGCATGAGAAAGAACAATCGAGGCTATTAATCATTTAGCAGCCAAGCTTCATAAGGTCCTTAAAGACTTTAATGTCCTTACTATTATTATTTCTTACAGGTAGGGGGCGGTGATGCTGGTGGGGCAGGTGAGCATGGCGCGGGGGGTGCCTTGGAAGACGATGGTGCCGCCCAGGTCGCCGGCACCGGGACCGAGTTCGATGACGTGGTCGGCAGCCTTGATGACGTCGGTATTGTGCTCGATGACATACACGGTGTTGCCCATATCCACCATCTGCTCGAACAGGTCGATGAGGTGTCGCACGTCCTTGAGGTGGAGGCCGTCGGTGGGCTCGTCAATGACAAACATGCCACGTGTGCCGCCTGCTTCGAGGGGCATGGTGTATTGCTGGAGGTAGGATGCAATCTTTAGGCGCTGCAACTCGCCACCCGAGAGGGTGCTTAGCGCCTGGTTGAGGTGCAGATAGTGCAGACCGACGTCCATCATGGGTTTCAATTTTACCTCAATGACAGTGCCCTTGAAAAATTCGCTGGCACGGCGCACCGACAGGTCCATGACCTCGGCGATATTCTTGCCGTCGATGGTATATTCCAGAGCTTCACGCGAGTAGCGCAGGCCGTGACAAGCCTCGCAGGTCGTCTCGATGTTGTCCATGAACGCCATCTCGGAGATGACCACGCCCTTGCCGCCGCACACGGGGCAACCGCCCTTACCATTGAAGGTGAAGTACTGTTCCTTGATTTTATAGGCCTTGGCAAAGCGCTTGCGGATGTCGGGGGCGACGTCCATATAGGTCGCCGGAGTGGAGCGCAGACTCACGCCGATGTTCTTCTGGCTGACATACACCACATTGCCGTGTTCGCGACGGAAACACTCCATCAGCGAACTCTTGCCCGAGCCCGCCACACCTGCCACAGCGGCGAAGATGCCCATGGGCAGTTCGATGGAAATATCCTTGAGGTTGTGCAAGGTGGCGTGGCGCAGCGGGAAGGTCTCCTTTACCTCTCGCGGCTGGGCCTTGAAGTCGCCGTGCTGGCTGAGCATCTGTCCTGTGCTCGTGCCGCTGTGCAGCAGTTCCTGATAGTTGCCCTCAAAGATGATGTTGCCGCCCTGGCTGCCCGGTCCGGGTCCCAGGTCCACAATGTGGTCGGCAATACCAATCATTTCGCGATGGTGCTCAACGAGCAGTACGGTATTGCCCGCATCACGCAGTCGGCGCACCGAGTGCTTCATCTTCTCGATGTCGTGGTCGTGCAGGCCCGTGCTGGGCTCATCCAGGATGTAGAGCACGTCGGCAAGCGACGAATTGATGTACTTGGCAATCTTGCAGCGCTGAGCCTCACCGCCTGACAGGGTGCCCACGGCACGTTCCAGACTGAGGTAGCCCAGCCCGATTTCCTCTAGCGCCGTGAGTCGTGCGCTGATGGCCTGCTTGATGTCCACAGCCAGCGGCGCCGTGAGTGCCTTGACCCATTCGTTGAGGCGGGTGATGGACATGGCACAGGCATCGGCGATATTGATGCCGTCAATCTTGCACGAGAGCACGCGGGGGCTCAAGCGGGTGCCGTGGCAGTCGGGGCAGACGCCCATGTTGAGCATGGGGTTGAGCACTGCGGCGTGCAGCAGACCTTCCTCGCTGTTGATGATGCTGCGATACATGCGCGGGATGATGCCCTCATATTTCGCCGACTTGGGCCAATTGGCGGGCGGATTTTTGAGCCTGATTTGCGGGCTGTTGAGGAACAGGTCGAGCTCCTCGGGGCTGTAGTCCTTGATTTTCTTGTCCAGGTCGAAAAGGCCGCTGTGGGCATAGCGTATCCAGCGCCAGCCACCCTTGCCGAAGGCGATGTAGTGTATCGTGTCCTCATCGTTGAGGCTCTTGTCGAAATCGACCAGTTTGTGGATGTCCAACTCGCGGATTTCGCCCAGACCCGAGCAGCGCGGACAGCTGCCCTCGGGGTGGTTGAAGCTGAACGACTCGGCATAGCCCACAAAGGGCTGGCCCACGCGCGAGAACAATAGACGCAGCAGGGCAGCGATGTCGGTATAGGTCGCCACGGTCGAGCGCGAATTCTGGGCGGGCTTTTTCTGGTCGATGACGATGGCGATAGGTAGATTCTCGATAGCATCCACGTGGGGACGGCCGTACTTGGGTAAGTACTGCTGCACAAACGACGGGAACGTGTCGTTCAGTTCCCGACGCGACTTTGCCGCGATGGTATCGAGCACAAGCGAACTCTTGCCAGAGCCCGACACGCCTGTGAACACAGTAATCTGATGCTTGGGAATCTCGAGCGAGATGTCTTTGAGGTTGTTCTCTCTCGCTCCCTTAATGATAATGGTATCGCCTTTCATGCCTGCAAAGGTACTACTTTTCTTGAAAACCTAGAGGCTCCAGACTATCTAGATCAACTAGATTATCTAGAGCCTCTAGAGCTTCTAAAGGAGAGCAATAAATTGACGGTTACTTTTTGTATTTGTACTTGACGCCCAGGTTGTACATGATGAAGGACTGGATGTCGGTGTACTCGTCGATAATCTTGCTGATGGGCTTGCTGTGGCCGTGGCCAGCCTTGCTGTCGATGCGTATGAGCTTGGGCTGGTCGCCGGTGTTGCAATGCTGCAGCTCGGCAGCATATTTGAAGCTGTGGGCGGGCACCACGCGGTCATCGTGGTCACCGGTGGTCACCATGATGGCGGGGTAGGGGGTGCCGTCGTTCTTGATGTTGTGCAGGGGCGAGTAGTTGCGCAGGTACCGGAACATCTCGGGGCTGTCGTCACTGCGGCCGTAATCGGGGGCCCAGTTCCAGCCGATGGTGAACTCGTGGTAGCGCAGCATGTCCATCACACCCACCTGGGGCACTGCAGCGGCAAACAGGTCGGGACGCTGGTTAACGACAGCGCCGACGAGCAGACCGCCATTGCTGGCACCGTTGCATGCAAGCTTCTTGGGGTTGGTGTAGTTGTTGGCGATGAGCCACTCGGCAGCGGCGATGAAGTCGTCAAACACGTTCTGCTTGTTCATCTTGGTACCAGCCTGGTGCCACTCCTCGCCGTACTCGCTACCGCCACGCAGGTTGACATAGGCGCAGATGCCGCCGCAGTCGAGCATGGCAAACAGGGTGCGGGTGTAGGTGAAGGCGGGGTTGAGGCCCACGTTGAAGCCACCGTAACCGTAGAGGAAGGTGGGACGCTGGCCGTCGCGCTTCAAGCCCTTCTTATAGACGAGGAACATGGGAATGCGCGTGCCGTCCTTGCTGGGGAAGAAGACCTGCTCGGTGACATAGTCATCGCTCTTGAGGTTGACCTTGGGCTGGAAGAAGAGTTCGCTGTTGCCGGTCTCCAGGTCATACTTGTAGATGGCACCGGGGAAGGTGTAGCTGGCGAAGCTGTAGAAGACCTCCTTAGCATCCTTCTTGCAGGAGAAACCTACTGAGCCGTAGGTCGGCAGCTTGATTTCACGGATGAGTTTGCCGTTTTTGTCATACAGGTAGGGATGGTTTGAAGCATCCTTGTCGTAGGTGAGGATAAACTTGTGGTCGGCCATAGTGGCGCCCGTCAATACCGATTCCTGTTCACGAATGAATTCAGCGCAACTGGCGGGAGACAGCGTCTCGGCATCGTAGGTGACAATCTTGCCCTTGGGGGCATTCTCGTTGGTCATCACATAGATTTTGCCGTTGTCGATGCCGATGATGCCACGCTCATACTTCATGCCGCCAATCAGCTGCACATAGTGCGGGTTGCGGTCCTTGAGATCCTTGACATAGATGTCGTTACCCTCGGCGTCGCTCTTCCACAGGATAACATAACGCTCATCATCGCTCACGCTCACCTGGTGGAAATGCAAGGGCTCACCCTTGTCCTGATACTCGATGTAGTCCTCGCTTTGGGGAGTGCCCAGCTTGTGGTAATACACCTTTTGGAACTCGTTCTTGGACGACTTGGCATCCTCGGGGGCGTCATAGCCGCTGTAGAAGAAGCCGTCACCCAGCCATTGGGCATCGGTGAACTTGGCCCAAACGATGTGGTCGTCGAGCACTCGGTCCTCCTTGAGGTCTTTCACGAAGATTTCGTTCCAGTCACTGCCGCTGCGGGTGATGACATAGGCGAGGTAGCGGCCGTCGTTGGAGAAGTTCAGCTGCTGCAGTGCCACGGTGCCGTCTTCACTCAGCGTGTTGGGGTCGAGCACCATCTTGTGGTTGCCATTCTTGTCATACTCGTAAAGAACGCTCTGGTTCTGCAGACCGTTGTTCTTGAAGAAATAGAATTTGTCCTTGATCTTGAAAGGAGCACCCATCTTCTCGTAGTTGGCGAGTTCGGTGATGCGCTTTTTCACGTCCTTGCGGAAGGGGATCTTGGCAAGATAGTTCTGGGTGACCTTGTTCTGGGCGGCTACCCACGCCTCGGTCTCGGGGCTGTTGTCATCCTCGAGCCAGCGGTAAGGGTCGGGCACCTGGGTGCCGAAGTAAGTGTCAACCGTGTCCACGCGACGGGTGTCGGGATAGTTGATGCGAGCCTGCGCCGTCACAGCCGACGCTGCGATGAGTACACTGCTCATGAGTAAAATCCTTTCTTTTCTCATTGTTTGATTGTTAATTTATTGTTTATGGTTATTGGTTGATTGGATTGTCAAATGGGTTAATAGCACTGGAGGGCAAATTTAATTTTGTCAAATCGTCTTGCCCGCAGGTCTTCACGCTTGATGTAGAAGTAGATGCTGCCGTCGTCGCCAAATAGCAGGTCGTGCGGTGTCTCGTCGTCCTCCCGCCAATACTCGCCATTGGAATCGAGTTGCAGCAGGAGTACCTCACTTGACAGGTCATCGACGATAGGATCTTGAATGAGAGAGGCGAAACCGAGCATGCTGCCGATGGATCCGATTCCAATCAAGGATTCTTTCCACAATCGGTCAAATGCCTCATAGCGCTCATCCTCATCCTCCTCGTTGAATGGTTCATCCGTCAATTGACTCAGTTCCTCGATCGTCGGGATGCTTGAGCCATGGGTGAATTGCAAGGGCCATTCCTTCAACTGGTACTCATCGGCAAGATTCTCCGGGAAATCAAGGGGATGCAGTTGTGATGAAGGCAGGTCGTTATAGATGACTCGGACATCGTTTTCAGTGCCGTCCCAATCCATCTGGCTGAGTTCGTAGAAGAAATACAGGTGTCCGCTTGCGGGCAATATGCCCTCGTGGTCGAGGGGCGCGAGGGCAGCACAATCGATTTGCAGCAGCAATGATAGGGGGCGGCCGTTGTTGTCGTGGGGCCACTGGAAATCAGCAGGCACATCAGGCCGCCCGCCATATTTGGAGCAACCGGCTGGCAATGGAGCGTTACAGTTGTTTGCAAACGAGATATGGATGGTGTCACGAGCAAAGGACTTGAGCAATTCCATGTAGTGGCTCACCTTCTCTTCATCAAATTCGACCTCATCGGCAGTTTGCTCAGCCGAGAGTTGCGCTAATTCCTTGATAGCCTTGTGGTATCTGATCAACTGGTAGAGCAAGTAGCCCTTGAGTGCAATCAGCAGGATTAACAGTGCCCAGAAGATGAAGGGCGTGGCAAACAAGTAGGCAAGAACAAGGATGAAGATGCTGAGTGAGGTGCGGAATCTCATCTTCATCGGGTTGAAGAAAGCGCCGATTACCGCCTTTACCGACTGGGCCTGTTCCACCTCGTCCTCGACTTTATCCACCTCGTCCACCGATGTTCCCGGCCTGATGTGCACCAGGGCGCGGTACCATCCGTGAGCCATCAGCAGCACAACCGCGATGAGCATGATGATGCGGGTTCTGCTCTCGGTATTCCAGTCGGAGACCAGGATGCGAAGGGCTACCCCGCCGATAATCGTGACGCATATCAGCGCAATCACTGGTAACAGTATTCCCGATTTCTTCATGCCTAAATCAATTGATGAGAATTATAAAAAACGTGAACAGGAAATATCGCATGATTGAATCTCTCGGCCCACGATGAAGGGGTTACTGCTCGAGGTTGGCAATGACGTTGAGCAGCGTCTGGCCGACCTCGCCCAGGGTGGCGGGGTCGATGCCGCTCATCGTGTCGTTGACGGTATGCCACACGGGGCAGAAACCGGTGTCGCTGTTGCTGCGCATATCGATGATGTCGACACAGGGAATGCCTGCCTGGTTGACAAAGACATGGTCATCGGTCACGGCACCGCCTTGAGAATTGACGAAGTGGTTGCCTGCAGCGCATTTCCAGACGAGGTCAACAAAGCCGCCTGCATATTGTGTCGAGTAGTACTCGCGCGAGAACGTGGCATCGCTGGCGCCTACCATGTCGAGCAGGATGCCGAAAAGAGGCTTGTAGCCTGCCACATGGGGATGTGCAGCCCAGTACTGTGTGCCCAGTCCCCAAGATTCCTCGTTATCGCTCTCACCCATGTCCTCGGCATCGACAAGCACGATATCCACGCCCAGTTCGGTCTTGTCGGTCTTGAGCTGGCGTGCCAGTTGGAGCAGCACACCCACACCGCTGGCACCGTCGTTAGCGCCCATGACGGGTTTGTTGCGGTTGGCTGGGTCGGGGTCATTGTCTGCCCAGGGTCGGGTGTCCCAATGAGCAAGCAGCAGCAGCCTCTGGCTGGCATCAGGATTAATGATGCCGATGATATTCTTAATGCCTAAGCTGCCTTCGGTTGCGGTCTGGACAGTACCCGTCTGCATGATGACCGTGTCGCATGCCTCTTGCAGTGTTGCCATGAGCCAGTCGGCACACTTGCTGTGGGCAGGGCTCTTGGGAACACGGGGACCGAACTCGCATTGCTGCTGCGTGAGCGAGAAAGCGGCCTGACCGTCAAACGGCTTGCGCGTGGTTGTTGCTGCCGTCGCATTGTCATCTGACGCACTAGAGTCGGTGGTAGAACTTCCCGTGCTGCCACATGCGGTCATTATGGCTGCCAGTACTATATATAATAATGTCATTTTCATATTGTAAAACAAAAAGATGCGGTATGTCTTGTTCCGCTGTGATGCGGATACGACATACCGCATCCTTTAAAGTTGGTTACAGATGCGATAGGGATTACTTGGCACCCTCTTCCTTAGCGGGAGCAGCGTCCTTCTTGGCGGGAACAGTTACCGTGCTGGTAGCCTCGGCCTTGCCTGCAGGGGTAGCGGCGGGAGCGGCAGCCTCGGTCTGAGTACCGAAGTTGGGAGCCTGAGTCTCGCTGGTGGGTAACTTCTTGATTTGGGGAGCACCCTCGATGATGGTGGGAGCACTAACAAAAGCAGTGATAATACTCATCGCGCAGATAAAAGCCGCTAAAGTCCAAGTTGCTTTTTCCACGAAATCGGTGGTCTTGCGCACGCCCATAAACTGGTTATAGTTGTTTACGTTGGCAGCAAGGCCGCCACCTTTTGATTTTTGAATAAGGATTACACCGATAAGCAATAACGATGCAATCGCGATCAGAATAGCTAAAGCAATGTACATTTTTTCTTATTTTTTGTAATTTAGTGTCTCATTTAAGACCAATTTCTGTAAAAATCGAATTTGGTCTGCAAAGTAAATACTTTTTTCTGGAAACTTCAAACTTAATCGCTCAATAATTTCAAGAGCCTGTGAATATTTGTGTCTGGCGATGTACATTTTTGCCAAACTTTCACTCAACATGGAGTCATCATTATTGGTAGGATTCTCGATAGTTTCCTCGGCAATTTCTGCCTTTTCCTCCTCGCCAACGGGGTTGGCAATGGGAGTCTTGGCGGCTTGCTCACCCAGTTGCATCTGCTCGGCAATGAACTGGTTGATGAGGTCGTCCTGAGAATCGCCATCGGTGAACTCCATGCCGCCCTCTTCCTTCTCTTGGGCTGCCAGCACGTCGGCATAGTCGGGCTGAGGGTTGAAGATGGCACGGCTGATGGCCTCGACTTCGCCGGGATTGGTTTTTCCGTAGTTGTCAAGAAAACGGTCAATGGCGGTAATGGTGTCGGGGCTCTCGGGCAGTTTCTCGAGCTGAGTGAATGCCGAGAACGCGGTGGCATCTTCTCCAAGCATGAGCGCCAGCGCATGTCGGTCAGGATGGATGATGGCAAGCTGTGCCAGCACGTCTTCATTACCCTTCACACCGCAGCGCTTGAGGTAGAGCAGTGCCGGCAGGACACAGTAGGGTGTTTCTTTCCTGCTGTTTTCCAGCCATTGCCTGGACACCTCACCGTCGTGGTCGGTGGCCATTCGTCTGATGTCCTCAATCCATGTCATCGTGGTGGTCATGCGCGTCTTTAGTCAGCAAAAAGTGTTCCAATACGCTTGATGCAAGATTTACCAGTCACCCAAAGTGGCGTTGAATATCAAGTCTGACAAATCCTTGCATATCTGGTTGCACAGTTCATCCTGAACATCCACCAAGAGCTCGCTGCTCGAGAAATCACGATAGGCGCTGAAGGTCAAATCCTTACTCAGTGCTTGGTTCTTGTTGTCGGTGTAGCGCACGCGCACAGTGATGGTCAACCGCGTCTGGCTGGCATAAGCGTCCTCGCCCACGGCTTGGGGAGAAAGCTGGTAGTTGGTGATTTCACCCTCCATGTGCAGGTCGGTGTTGCGGCCATCCACGACGCGCAAGCGCGTCTGCTGGGCAATCATGTCGGTCATGCGGTTCTCGAACATCGACTGCAGCGGCGGATAGACCAATGCGGCGCGGATGGGAAATTCGCCAAAGGAGATGGTCTTATAGACGTTATAGTCGATGGACGCACCGTTGAGGGTGTATCTGGGTATGCAAGCCTCCCAACCCAGGGCGGCGATAGCGAGCGTCAAGATGAGAATAAGCCGTTTCACTGCCGTTCCAAGTTGTATTGCTTGATTTTGCGGTACAGGGTGCGCTCCGAGATGTTGAGCTCCTGGGCGGTGAGCTTGCGGCGACCGCGGTTGCGGCGCAGGGCATTCTCAATCGTCTCGCGTTCAGTCTCGTCAAGGGTCTTGACAGTCTCGCTCTCCACATCCATGGCGGGCACTTCATCAACGTGCCCCAGTTCTTGAGGCTCGTGCTGCATGTTGCGGTAGGGCGACGCCATATTCATCTCACCAGCGTTTCCGCCAAGCTCGAGCAGGGGATTGCTCTCACGCTTGAGCTCATGGACGCTCGATGAAACGTGTGAGGTGGTGCCCACACCGTCCATCCGCTTTTTGAGCGCTTCGATTTCGGCGCGCATCGAGAGGATGAGGGTGAACAGCTGCTCGCGTTCGGCATTGTAGTCGAAGTTTGGCTGGGACTGGACCGTGAGGGCAGTCTCGCGGCTGCTAGGCATATACTGGCTTAAAGTGGCGGCATCTACCGTGGTGCCTGCCTCGAACAGCGCCACCTGTTCGATGACGCTCTTGAGCTGTCGCACGTTGCCGGGCCAATGGTATGACTTGAGCAAGCGTTGGGCATCATCGGTGAGGGTGACCTCGCCGGTACGGTTCTCGGTGATGAAGTTGCGCAGGAAGAGCCTGGACAGCAGTATGATGTCGTCGCCACGGGCGCGCAGGGGCGGCACGTTGATCTGCACTGTCGAGAGTCGATAGTACAGGTCTTCGCGGAACTTGCCATCCTTAACGGCTTTGAGCATGTCCTTGTTGGTCGCAGCCACCACGCGGATGTTGGTCTTGCGCACGGTGCTGTCGCCCACACGCAGGTACTCGCCGTTCTCGAGCACGCGCAGCAGGCGCGCCTGAGTGCTCATCGGCATCTCGGCAACCTCGTCAAGGAAGATGACGCCGCCGTCGGCTTCCTCAAAGTAGCCCTTGTGGTCTGCTATGGCACCGGTAAATGAACCTTTAACGTGGCCAAAGAGTTCACTGTCGATTGTGCCCTCGGGGATGGCACCGCAGTTCACGGCGATATATTTCTTGTGTTTGCGACTGCCGCTCTCATGGATGATTTTGGGGAAATGTTCCTTACCCGAACCACTTTCGCCGATGATGAGCACGCTCAGGTCGATGGGTGCGACGAGCATGGCACGACGGATTGCGGCAATCAGCGCGGGCGATTCGCCCACGATGCCAAAGCGCTGCTTGATAGCGCGAATGCTATTGTCACTTATTGTTGCCATTTCTTCATTTTATAAGTTTCGTTTTTCAGGAATTTGCCCAGTTCTTCGGGCGTTTCATACTGTGCGTACTGCTCGGGCATGATGGGGTCATGCACACTGACGCGGAAATCGTAGCTCTTGCGGCGGAACATCTCGGAGGGCAGCCTCAGTGTCCTCAGTTTCCAGCTGATGGCACCCATCACGAGCGAAATCCAGCTGTTGTGACCGTGGATGTAGATAGGGATGACGGGCACCTTGAGCTTTTGAATCAGACGCATGATGACGGGTTGCCACTCGCGGTCCTCGACACGCAGTTTCCACGTCAATTTGCTCACGGCGCCAGCGGGGAAGAATCCCATCGGGTGGCCTGCTTTGACGTGTTTCATCGTTTCGCTGATGCCTTGCATCGACACGGCACGCTTGGCGGGGTCGTCGCTGGCAAGCGCATCGACGGTGATGAAATTGGGCATCATGCCGCCAATCTTGCTCAATATCATGTTGACCATGAACTTGTAGTCAGGCCTATGGGTGCCGATGATGTGAATCATCATCACGCCGTCAACGGCTCCAAAGGGGTGGTTGCTCACCGTGATAAAGGCTCCCTCGGGCAGGTTGTCGAGCACCTCGCCATTATTGTAGGTGATGGTAGCATTCAGGTCCTTGAGCACTCCGGTGCAGAAGGGCACGCCCGGTGTATGGCAGTTGTGGCCGTGAATCCAGTTGGCGTCATCCATGTCGAGCAAGTGGAATAACCACTTGACTAACTTGGGCTTGCCGTCAAAGAACGGCACCATCTTGCGGATGTCGTCATAATCCAGAATATCGGGCTTGATAGGCTTGTGCTGCTGGGGCTCTTCTTGTTGTATCTTGTCTTCGTTCATAATCCTGTTCTTAAAATCGGCTGCAAAGGTACAAACATTTTTCTGCTACTGACACAAAAAAGTGTTAAAATGTGACATTTTGGCAGGATTTTCGGTTTCCATGATGCTTCTCTGAGGTTATTGAAGGGTCTGCTATTTATAGAAAATGTGATGAAATGTTGCACACATTCTGGAAATTGCCGAAATTTGCAGGTTGTAGCATCAGTTGTAGCATCAGTTGTAGCACGCCGAAGCGGCTTACAGCTTACGCTACACACAATATTGAGAATTGAGAACAATGACTTCAAATATCAAGAAGATTATCATCGATCCGAGGTGCCGTATCAATTACTCGTCCTATTTTATTGAAGGACTGAGGAACCTGTTTGGCTCACGGATGATTGAATACAGGTGTCTTCAAGATTTCAACACGATGCCCAGTGGCGGTATGGCTGTCAAGATTGTTGCCGACGGCGTCGAGAAACGTGTGTTTTTTGACTGCTGGGATGGCGACAGCATCAACGAGGATATGTATCAATGGGCCGATGCCTATGGCAAGGTCAACCTTCGTCCTGATGATAGCCAGCGCGACAAGGTCGTGCCGATGGGGCCTAATTTCGGTATCAGCCTGTGGAATCCGGTCTCTACAATGATTAAGGGTGTTGAGCATTATCGGATTATCAAACGGGATTGTGGCGGCAGTTTCAAGCAACCGTTGAAGTCGTTTATCCGTGATTATGCCTATATGTTTGTGCGCCGTAAGCGATACGGCTACTATCATCGTCTCTCAGATGAGGAGCAGCAGGGATATTTCTTCTCGATGAGTACGTTGTGGTGGGGCGACCTGTCCATCAATACGACCAACCGTTACCGTGGTGACTTCATGCGCCTGTGCAAGAAGCACATGGATACCTTTGAGGGTGGTTTCGTCTATATTTCTGCTGCTGAGAAGGAGAGCAAAGTGTATTCCAACTACCAGCAGGAGTACAGCGATATGATTTATCAAAGCCGTCTGTCCATGGCGGAATACGACAAGCGCAACAGGAGGTCGTGGTTTGTATTCAGTACGCCGTCGGTCATCGGATGCCATGGATGGAAATTGGGCGAGTTCCTGTGTGAGGGTAAGGCTATCGTGTCCACACCATTAAATAATGTGATGCCGGGGAATTTTGAGAACGGCGTGCACTACTTGGAAGTTACTTCTCCCCAGGAAATGGAGGAAGCCATCATCAGGCTGCGCGATGACGCCAATCTGGTGAAGCAATTAAAGCGCAATGCCTGGGACTACTTCAACGAGTGGGTGTCGCCCGAGGCATCGGTCCGCCATGTGCTTGCCAAGGCGGGCATTAATCTTTAGTGTCTTTGTCTTTAGGAGTCTCGTCGTTCTTGTAAGGATTATCGGTAGGACGGAGGCTGTCGAGCTCGATTTTGGTAACGACGTTGCGTGAGTTGCCACGCCATGCCACGTTGCCCTTGTACTCATTATAGGTCAAGATGATGCGTTTGCCGTCCTGGGACCAACGCATGGCTTCGCGGGCAAGGGTATCGTTGGGAATCGAGAACTTGAAATTGGTAGTAATGGCTGGAATTGACTCATCGACGTAGCCCTCGCTGACCATCTCTCCCTCAAAGGTCTTGAACAGTGAGCCCTCGTTGCTCACCTTCATAATCCAGCCTTTCTCTTGGCTCACGCGGTAGGGATGGAAATAGTATTGCCACACCCACCAGCCCAGGAACAATACCATGGCCAGAATGATGAGCATGAGCATCATTTTTACCGAGTTGCCCCTACGTTCGATAGTGGCTTCCTTGATTTCACGTTCCTCGCGTTCCTGCTCGGTCTCGTAATGGACTGGCGCCTGCTCGTCAGGGTCGTGTACTTCGGTGAAGTGGTCATCAAAATTATCGTCCATAGCTTTTCAGTTGATTGTGGATGTTGACTGTTGTTGGAAAATATATACTTGTTAGAGTTTGATTTCGTCGTTGGTGGTATCGACCTTGGTCTTGCCGCTCTCGATGCGGTTGCGGTCAATCGCCATGCTGGTGAAGGCATAGATACCAAGCACAATGAGCAGGACGGTCTGGAAACCCCACACGAGCATTGCAAATGCCGATGCACGGGGGTCAAAATTGGATGGTGAAAAGACACCCACACCATAGAGCGAGAGACCGAAGATGATGGCGACATGCCACGAGCCCAGACCGCCGTTGGTGGGAATGCCCATGCCGATGCTGCTCAGCACAAACATTACCAGTACTGCAAGCACGCTCAGGTTGATGGTGAAAGAGAACGCCTGGCATGCCAAGTAGAGCTGCAGGAAGTAGCAACCCCAAATGAGGATAGTCAGCAGCACGAACCACCACTTGCCTTTCATGCGTCCGATAGAAGCGAAACCTTCCCACAGGTTGCGTGCCATGAGTTGGATTTTCTGGATGATTTTGTTCTCAGTCTTCATGACCAGCAGCCAGCCGAGGGCGATGATGGCAAGCGCGGTGCCTGCCCAGATGCGGGCATCGCTGGCGACGTTGAGGAAACTCTCCTTCATCTGGGGATAGGCGTCAAAGAACTTGCCGAAGGCGCTCTGTGCCAGCATGAAGGTGACCAGTGTCAACAGGAGTACGGTGACGGTGTCTGAGAGACGGTCGGCAACCATCGAACCCATGACCTGGGTGACCGAGGCCTTCTGACGGTTGGCTATATAGCCGCAGCGCCACACCTCGCCCAGACGGGGAAACGCCAGATTGACGACATAGGTGCCGAAGATGCTGTTTAGCACAGCGCTGAACGACGGCTTCACGTCGATGGCTTTGAGCTGAAGGCGCCATCGCAGTGCCCTGAACACATGGCTAAAGATACTCACCACTGCCACGGGGATAAACCACCAGTAATTGACATCGGTCTTGAGCGTATCCATCATGCTGTTGATGTCAACGTTCTTATAGAGGAAATACATGAGGCCCACGCCGATGACGAGGGGTATGCCGTATTTCACGAGATAGGAAATCGCTTTTTTCACGTTTTTTCTTGTATGGTTGCTTTAAAAATCTGCCCTGTGTGCGACAAGTCGGCAAAAAATGGTTATCTTTGCAATCAAAATGCGAAGATAGGCAACGTCTCGGCATAAAAACAAGTAATCTCGTTCGTACTGCCCTGGACTTGCACTGTCATTGCACATTGCTAATGGTCGCATTAGGACTTGCAAAGGTAACAATAAATGACCAAATATGCGGAAAGTTAGAGCAAAAAAGTCACTGGGGCAGCATTTCTTGACCGATTTGTCGATTGCCGAGCGCATAGCCCACACCTTGGACGACTTCAGGCACCTGCCGGTGCTGGAGGTGGGTCCCGGCATGGGAGTACTCACCCAGTTCCTGCTTGAAATGGGCCTGGATCTCACCGTTGTGGAGCTGGACAGGGAGAGTGTCGACTATCTCGAAGCCGCTTATCCGCAGTTGCACGGTCGCATCATCGGTGAGGACTTCCTGAAGATGGACCTCAAGAAACTGTATGGCGACTCTCCTTTCTGCATTATCGGCAATTATCCCTATAATATATCGACACAGATTTTCTTCAAGGTGCTGGATTATCGTGACCAGGTGAAGTGCTGCAGCGGCATGTTGCAGCGCGAAGTGGCACAACGCATCGCAGAACCGCCGGGCAGTAAGACATACGGTATCCTGTCAGTACTGCTCCAGGCCTGGTATGACACCGAGTACCTGTTCACTGTCGATGAGCATGTGTTCAATCCCCCTCCCAAGGTCAAGAGTGGCGTCATCCGCCTTACCCGCAACAGCGTAACCGACCTGGGGGTTGATGAGCGTATGTTCAAGCGACTGGTTAAGGCATCTTTCGGTCAGAGGCGTAAGATGCTGCGCAGTTCCCTAAAGCCGTTTTTCAGCACTAACCCATCGGTGATGGCAAGCGACGTGTTCCGACAACGTCCCGAGCAATTGAGTGTTGAGGATTTCGTTGACCTGGCGCGCCTCGCCACGTCGACCGAGAGTCAGGAGTAATAAACTGGCATATATACTAGAGGGACCATTAAAGCAAAAAATACTGAAAACAAATGAAAGAGTTTAGCGAGGAATATCTGTCTAATCTTAACGAGCTGATTGCAAGCAAAAACGAGGAGTTGGTGCGGGCCCAGATTCGGGATTTGCACCCTGCCGACCTTGCCGAGCTGGTAGGCGACCTCCATGATGACGAGGCGCTCTTCATCATGCTCATGCTCGATGACGAGACCGCTGCCGATGTCCTGGTGGAACTTGACGAGGACCAGCGTCATGACCTGATGGAGATGATGCCCAACGAGGAAATCGCCAAGCAGGTGGAGCAGATGGATGCCGACGATGCTGTTGACGTGATTCAGGAGCTTGACGAGGAGGACCGCGAGGACGTTATCAAGCACATCGACGACGTGGAGCAGGCCGGCGATATCGTTGACCTATTGCAATATGACGAGGATACTGCCGGTGGTTACATGTCCACCGAGATGATTGTTGTCAACGAGAATATGTCGATGCCCGACTGCATCAAGGCGATGCGACAGCAAGCCGAGGACATTGACGAAATCTATGTAATCTATGTCGTTGACGATGATAACCGCCTGAAGGGTATCTTCCCGTTGAAGACGACTATTACTAATCCCTCGGCGTCCAAAATCAAGCATGTCATGGAGCCTGACCCGCTGAGTGTGCGCACCGATACCCACATCGAGGACGTCGCCCTCGACTTTGAGAAATATGACCTTGTGGCAATGCCCGTTGTGGACAGCATCGGGCGACTGGTGGGCCGCATCACTGTGGATGACATCATTGACCGGGTGCGTGAACAGGGCGAGGACAACTATCAGATGGCGTCAGGTATCTGGGGTGACATCGAGTCCGACGACAACGTCTTCCGTCAGGTGCGTGCCCGCTTGCCGTGGTTGCTCATCGGATTGGTGGGCGGTATTATCAACGCCTTGATTTTGGGCGGCGGCGAGGGCGATGCCGACCTGCTGCGCGTTTTGCCGGGTTTGGCACTGTTTATCCCGCTGATTGGCGGTACTGGCGGTAACGTGGGCACACAGTCGAGCGCTATCGTCGTTCAAGGTCTTGCTAACGGCAGTCTGGACATCAAGCATGTGGGCAAGCACTTGTTCAAGGAGTTTAGCACAGCGCTTATCAATGCACTGGTGATGGGATTGTTGATTTTCTTGTACACCCGTTTTTTCCCCGTGGACGATGACCCCACCAAGTCTAACATCGCTGCTGCAGCGGTAACTACTTCGTTGTTCCTCGTGGTGATGTTTGCCTCGCTGTTTGGCACGGTGGTGCCGTTGGTGCTCGAGCGTTTGAAAATAGACCCTGCGATTGCCACAGGCCCCTTTGTCACTGTGACCAACGATATCGTGGGCATCACCATCTACATGGCCATCAGCGGCTGGCTCATTAACGTCTTTACCTCTTTGATGGGCTAGCACAGCCGAAACAGTTTAGTAAAAAGGAGACGGTTCCGATTTGCAAAAGATGAAACGCAAATCGGAATCGTCCCCGTATAATGCTCTTAGTATATAATGCTTATCGTTTCCGCAGTTCCCAGAAAGCGACGGCTGCAGCGGCGGCGACGTTGAGGGAATCGACATTGTGCTGCATCGGGATGCGCACTACATAGTCGGCTGCTGTAATGGCCTCGCGCGACAGACCGTCGCCCTCGGTGCCCATAATGAGCGCCAGGCGGGGCTCACGTTTCAGGACAGCGTCGTCGAGTGTGATGGAGTCGTCGCTCAATGCCATGGCGGCAGTGCGGAAGCCCAGAGTGTTCAGTGCAGGGGTTACCTCGCCTTCAATCCAAGTCCAGGGAACGAGGAATACCGAGCCCATCGATACGCGCACGGCACGACGGTTCAGCGGGTCGCATGAGGTGGGCGTCAGCAGCACGGCATCGATGCCCAATGCGGCAGCCGAACGGAAGATGGCGCCGATGTTGGTCGTGTCGGTCACGCCGTCGATGACCACAATGCGCTGTGCATTGCGGCAGACATCCTCAACGCTGAGTGGGGTGGGGCGGCGCATGGCGCACAGCACGCCGCGTGTCAAGGTGTAGCCTGTGAGTGCTGCCAGCAGGTCGCGCTCGCCCGTATAGACGGGAATGTCGCCGCAGCGCTCGATAATGCTGGCGGCATCGCCAGTGATGTGGCGGCGCTCACACAGCAGCGACAGCGGTTCGTAGCCCGCATCGAGGGCGACGTGGATGACCTTGGGGCTCTCGGCGATGAAGATGCCCTTGTCCGGTTCGAGGCGGTTGCGCAACTGCGCCTCGGTCAAAGTCCCAAAAACCTCGACTCCAGGGTGCTCCAGTGTATTAATCTCAATGATTGGCATGATGTTTTGTTACTTTTTCTGTTCGATAGTCCATCGACCTGCAGGAAAGGTCTGTTGCTGGGCTGACTGGGGAAATACTGTGGCTGTGGTCCCCACTGGGACTGTCAGGTGGAGTTTGCCGTCGGCGATTTCCACGCTGATGTCACCGTAGGGGGTGGGCTTGGAGGCCTTGACCCAAGTCACGCCTTCGGTGGGTTGCGGGTCGATGAAGAAATGGCGATAGCCCGGTGATGCGGCATCGGGACGGATGCCTGCTAAGGCCTGATAGAACCAAGTGCCGATACCGTTGTAACAGTTGTGGACACGGCTTCGTTCCGAGTCCCAAGATTCCCAGGTGGCGGTGCCGCCGTGGTTAATCATGTACAGGTAACCCGGGTAATCCTCCTGGCGCAGGATGGTCGCCATTAGGTCACTCTGGCGCTCCCTTGTCGCCCATTCGGTGAAGATAGGCACGCCGAACAAGCCTACAGCGATATGTGCGTTGTATTTGCCGTAGGAGTCAGTGATGAGTTGCTGCTGCACTTGACGGGCAATGGCACTGTCGGGAGGCACTCCGGCCAGCAGGGCATAAGCATTGTCAAGTGGGGTGCCGTTGGCATAGCAGTGATTGCCGGCATGGTATAACTGGCTGTGAATGGCGGCCTTGAGGCGCTCACGCCATGCGGCAAACTCCTGAGCGTCATCGGAATGGCCGAGCAAGCGGGCGATGTCCGTCATGTTGCCCAGGCATTCGCTGATGAAGCAGTTGT
Source organism: uncultured Bacteroidales bacterium (assembly GCA_902800715.1). Classification (GTDB taxonomy): domain Bacteria; phylum Bacteroidota; class Bacteroidia; order Bacteroidales; family Muribaculaceae; genus Sodaliphilus. The sequence goes on along the minus strand of CADCFN010000001.1, from coordinate 66,774 downwards.
TGGCGTGGAGGACCGACTCGCCCTTTACGTCGACGCCTTTAGGAGCAAGCCAGTCGCCTAAGAACCAGAAACGTATCCGGGTGTCGGGCCAGGGGTGCAGCAGGCCGTCATCGGCACTGTATTTCTTGACATAACCGAGCCAGCGTTTCATCTGCTCATAATGGCGTGAGAGCAGCCGATTGTCACCATAGTTGAGATAGGTGCGCCAGGGGGCCTTGATGATGAATCCGCACCAGTAAGGGCCACCACCGCCGCTGCCGGCAGGTGCGACATGTGGTATCGAGCCATCCTCGTCCATCAGGTCACCCCAAGCGTCCAGCCAGTTCATATAGGTGGGAACAACGTCATACATGGTCTGTAACGTCATCGTCGATGAATTACCGTCACCGCCGTAGCCCATGCGCTCCAGGTGGGGGCAATCCACCATATAGCCGCCAAAGGTGAGGCACTGCATCGTGTAGTGAATCAGGTCATGCACAGCGTTGAGACGGGTGTCGGAGCAAGCGAAGGAAGATGCCTCCTCAGGGTTCAGCGCGCTGATTTGTAGCGCTTTGATTGTACTGAAATCGCCGCCCTTAAGCCGCACGTAACGGAAGGCGTGATGGTGGAACCTGTTGCGGAAACACTCCTGATGGTCTCTTTTGCCGTTCGCTATATAGGAGTCACACTCGCCCTCCTGGCACTCAAAGGTGCCGCCCTCGGGAATGTGGTCACTGTATTCCATCGTCACTTCTTGTCCTCGCTGCAACGGGGCGAACTCGACTTGCAGCCACCCTGTGATGACGCGTCCAAAGTCGATGAGCCACGAGCCGTCTTCCTGACGGGTGATGCTGCGGGGCGAGAGCGTGTCAATGATGCGATTGCCCTCAAACGCTTGAGGTGTGGCACGCATGTTATCCACGGCAAATGCGCTCGCTGGGTGCCATACTGCCGTTGAGGTGGCATCCAGCCGCTCGCCGCCGAAACGTAGCGGCGCCCAGGTGCCGGTGTAGCTGTAGCCGCTTGATGCCGTGTCCCATGTCTCATCGGTGGCTGCGAGTATCTTCCAGCGGCCGTCAACGAGTTGGCAGATTTCAGCCCTCAGCAGGGGACCGTCATATTGTGCTCCGAAGGTAGTCTTGCGGTACCAACCCTGGCCCACCGCGATGAGGATTTCGTTTTCTCCTTCATGCAGGTAGGGCGTGATGTCTTGTGTCACGATGAGGGAATGCCGGTCAAGCTGGGACACGGCAGGCTGCAGCACGTGCTCGCCCACCCGTGAGCCGTTGACGAGAAGTTCGTGGTAGCCCAATGAGTTGATGTGAACAAGCACCGTGGCGATGCCTTTGCGGGTGCGGGATATGGTGATGGTCTTGCGGAACATCGGCGTTGAGGCGAGGGTGTCGCCCTGGAAGTTGCCGATAAATTGGCCCGACATCTCGCCCAAGATGCCCACGGCAAAGCGCTCAATCCCGCTCCAGGCCGAGCGATGGCCTTGTTCGTCCCAGGTGCGGACACGCCAGTAGCATAGTTGCCGCTCAGCCAGCGGGGAGCCCTGATAGGGAACCATCACCTGATTGTCGCTTTCTATCCGTCCGCTTTTCCATAGGTCGGCTCGCCCCTTGACTAAGGCGGTGCTGTCGCTGGCGACTTGAATCTCGTAGGCCGTTTGGCGTTCGCCGTTGTGGCTGAGCGTGTGTTTCCAGCTGAAGTGTGGCATTGCCGTGTCGATGCCTAAAGGTGCTGTTAATCCCTCACACTTCAAGTCTGCCACCTCGGCATGGATATTCATGGCAAAGAACAGACACAGCATCAATACCATGCGATGTCCTTTCAACATAGCAGGCATGCTTGCAGCCAGCGATTTTTTTAAATTGAGCGACATTAGACTGAAGCCTTGATAATGAGTGTAAATTTATGAATTAGTGCCAGTGCCGGCGCCTTGGATGGCGCGGACTTGGCGCTGGAATTCGATGGGGCGTTTGATGTAGTGCAGCACGATGGTGCCGGCGCCGGTGCCCGAGACCTTGATGGTGCCGTAGTTGAAGATGCGGCCCCAGAAACTCTGTTCCACCAGGATGCTCTCTACCTTGCCGATGACAATCTCATGGGCATGGCGGTGCATCCATCCGAAACTGTGGAAAAAGCGCTTGTCGCTCACGAAGATGGTGGTCGTCAGATTGCGGATGAAGCTGCCCAAGCGCAGGTATGCCCATTTGCTGAGTCGAGGCTGATAGATGATGGTTTCGCCCGGTGATATAATCTTGCTTATTTTCATAACTTGTCCTAAAAGATGTGCTTACCGAAAACAAATGCAAATATATTTGAATTTTGTTGCGGTGCTGCCAAAATTATCTAAAAAACGATTCTTATTGGGCAAAGTTACTGCTTATTTCCACATTATTTATTAATTTCGCACCGATTTTTTTCAATAATAGATTATTATGACAAACGACAAGAACAAGAATAAAGAGAAGAACGAAGAACAGTACATACGTCAGACTGGTTCGCTCAAGGAGCGCCTCGGCCGTGTTAAAAAGACGCGCTGGTTGCGTTTCGGCATTGTGGCGCTGATTTATGTGCTGTGGACCATCTGGGTGGGCAACCCGTTGCTGCTGTTGGGCTTGCTGCTGCTTGCCGACATCTACCTGACGCAGTTCATCCCCTGGGGCGCGTGGAAAGGCTGGAAACCTGGCCCGATGCGCACCCTCATGAGCTGGGTGGACGCCATCATCTATGCTCTGGTGCTGGTTTATTTCCTGTTCCTGTTCGTGGGACAGAATTATCAGATTCCGTCCTCGTCACTGGAGAAGTCACTGCTCACGGGCGATTTCCTGTGGGTCAATAAGGTGACCTACGGTCCCCGCGTGCCTCAGACACCGCTGCATTTCCCGTTGGCGCAGAATACCTTGCCCATCCTCAACTGCAAGTCCTATATCGAGCATCCGCAGCTTGACTACCATCGTCTGAAAGGCTTGCGTAACGTGGAACGCATGGACATCGTCGTGTTCAACTTTCCTGCCGGTGACACCGTGGCCCTCAAGATGCCCAATCCCGACTATTACACCCTGTGCCAGATGTATGGCCGCGATGTGGTGCGCAACAACAAGTCACAGTTCGGCGATATCGTCTACCGCCCCGTTGACCGCCGCGACAACTATGTGAAGCGCTGTCTGGGTCTGCCTGGCGAGACGCTGCAGATTAAGGACGGAATCGTCTATGCCAACGGCAAGGCCATTCCACAGCCCGAGCGCGTGCAGTACCTCTACTATGTCGAGACCGACGGCACTCCCATCACCGACGAGTTGTATGACGAACTGGGCATCAGCAATGACGACCGTCATGGCAGTGGCAACCAGTACGTGCTCCTGCTCACCCAGGAGATGAAGAAGAACCTCCAGTCCAAGCCTTGGGTGAAGATGGTCGAGCGCATTCAGCCTGACCCCAGCGAGACGATAACCACCTATCCCGTGGGCGTCGATTACGGCTGGACGCGCGCCAATTATGGTCCCATCTGGATTCCCAAGAAGGGCGCTAAGGTGGATTTGACCTTGCAGAACCTGCCGCTCTACGAGCGCTGCATACGCAATTATGAGGGCAACACCCTCGAGGTCAAAGGCAATCAGATTCTCATCAACGGCAAGCCCGCAACGAGCTACACCTTCAAGATGGACTACTACTGGATGCAGGGCGACAACCGTGACAACTCGCTTGACTCCCGCTACTGGGGCTTCGTGCCCGAGGACCACATCGTGGGCACGCCTGCCATCATCCTCATCTCGTTTGACAAGGATCACACGCTGTTTAAAGGCGGCATCCGCTGGAACCGCATCTTCAAGATGCCTAATCCCGATAAAAAGTGAGCTTTTAGCTATTAGCTTTTAGAGGTTAGCTTCTCTAGACTATCTAGAAAATCTAGAAGATCTAGAAACTAGGGACTAGAAACTAAAAACTAAAAAAATGCATGATACATCGGCATCGGCAGTGTTGATGGGCAGCATGTGTGCAGCCAGCGTGCGGTGCTATGCGGCTGCCCTCAAGGGCGGCACGTTGCTGGTTGACCTTGACGAGCGGCGTCTGCCCTTGCGCCACAGTCACCACCGCTACCGCATCGATGGCCCGAATGGCGTGCAGACCCTCACCGTGCCCCTCGTGGGCTCTACCAACAACATGATGACCCCGCTCAGGGACGTGCTCATCTCGGAGCATGGCGACTGGCGCCGTCTGCATTGGGGCGCGCTTTTCTCGGCTTACGGCAGGTCCCCCTACTTTGACTATGTTGCCGACGACCTGTCACGGGTGATTAACGGCTCACAGCGCTATTTGCATGAATTCAACGCGCAGATGCACAGTGTCATCGTTGATTTTATGGATTTACCCCTGGCGACGCACTACATGACCAGCGAACAGGAACTGCAGGCTGACGGCGTTTGCGACCTGCGGGGGCGCATCGGGATGAAGAAACCTGACGCGTTGCCCATCGATGACGTGCCTTATTACCAGATGTGGAACCACTTCTCTCCTGGCTTGAGCATACTGGACCTGATGATGAACCTGGGGCGTGAGGGCATCCTCACGCTGATGGCGATGTGCAGCAATGGAGTGGGCGAGAATGCAGGGTAAAAAAAAAGAAAGTAACGATATAGGGAGTTGACCCTAAAAGTTTTTTAATGCTAATTTCAAATAAGCCAATTTCACGAAAAATATTAAAAATTCGCATTAATTGGTCTGATTCTTGTAATTCGCATTAGCCCCGCAGGGTTTGGACCAACAACTATATCATTGCAAAAAAAAAGAAAGGTCTTGGCAATCACTGCTGAGACCCTCATAATAATTACTAATACTTGAAAACTATATTTACCCCATAAAAGCATTTATTTCTTTTTCAGCAGAGATGCTGAAGTGTATATCCTTTAAAGACGATGCAAATTAACTAAAAATTTCTCTAATATATACAAGGAAAAATGTTAAAATGTGTGAATTGTTGATGCTTTCTTGTATTTTGTTCGGGAATCGTATTTCAAACTGCAATGATGGTTGATAGGTAGGTTTTTACATGATGTCTTCAAGTAAATATTGGGCGTTTTTTGCATGTTTTGCACACGTTCAGTCCGATGTCATAAAAAAATGTGTGCAACACGTTGCCAATTCACATTTATTTCGTATCTTTGCACCCGCTTTAGATGGCAACGCCACAGAAAGCCGGTCCTATAGCTCAGTTGGTTAGAGCACCTGACTCATAATCAGGGAGTCCTTGGTTCAAGCCCAAGTGGGACCACGGGTTAAACAATCGCCTGCAGGGAAGTCCCTACAGGCGATTTTGTTATTGGGTAGAGAGTGCCTATTAGAGGCCGAGCAGCATGTCGATGAGCAGGGTGGCGTCTTGGATATCGATGACTCCGTTCTTGTTCATGTCGCCATACTCGATGGGCAGAACGCTGACGCTGGGGTCACTCAGTCGGTCGATGATAAGGCTAACGTCAGCAATGCTGATGACACCATCGCAGTTGGCGTCGCCGTCAATAATCGGGTTCAGGCCCTGGACGTGCTTGAACTTGTACCAGTAGTTGGTGTTCATATAGGCTTCGATAGACTCGTTGGGCACCCTGAGCACAGCGTTGTCATAGATTTTGGAGTTGATACTCTTGGCCATTACTGGCGGAATGGTGCCCAAGCAGGTGACTTCGTTGACCATGTTGCAATCCCAGAAATCCCCCTTGATGGTTCTCAGGCCTCTTCCAAGCGTGATTTTCTCGAGACGGTTACAGCCCATAAATACATCATCAATCTCGGTAATCAAGTCGGGAATGGTCATATACTTGAGGTTATGGCAATGACCGAAAGCCCAATGGTCGAGAATGGTGACACTTTCTGGTATCCTGAGCGTTATCAAGCCATCGCAATCATAGAATGCATACCCGCCGATTTTCTTGAGGGTATTGGGGAGATTGATTGTCGTCAGCCCGGAGCAGTCATCGAAAAGGCCTTGTGGAATCTCCTCGATGGAATTGGGTATTGTGATTGTCGTCAGGGCTTTACAACTCTGGAATGCATAGTTGCCTAACGACGTGAGCGTCGTGGGAAGTGTGATGGATTTCAATACTTCGCAGCCATAGAAAGCTCCAAAGCCAATGTGTCTCACAGCGTTTGACATCTGCAGTTGTTCCAATGCCGAACATCCGCTGAAGGCATCTTCGCCGATGGAGATGACCGAGTTGGGAATGACCAGGGATGTGAGGGCTGTACACTTTGAGAACGCTGAGTTGCCGATTTTCCTGACGGTGTTCGGGATGATGGTATTGCGGCAACCGATAATCAGTGTCCTGGTCTCTTTCTCGATGATGCCATTGCAGTTGTCGCGTGAATCATAGGAGTTGTTGTTGCTGTCAACGGTAATGCTAGTCAATTCAGGGCAGTAACCGAATGCGCCTTGGGCGATGGAATCTACCGAGGCGGGGATGTATATGCTTTGCAGCGATGAGCAGCTTGTAAAGGCTTCCTCTTCGATGGTCTTCACGCCATTGGTGATTGTCATTTCTGTCATGCTGTTACGGCCCGAAAATGCTCTATCACCGATGATTGTCACAGTATTGGGTATAATGGTGTTCTCGCATCCTGCAATCAATTTGTTGGTAGCAGTCTCGATGATGGCGTTACAGTGATTGCGGGAATCATAAACCGTGTTGCCGCCCTCCACCGTTATACTGGTCAAACTGCTGCAATAGGAGAAAGCCCACCCTGCAATGGAAGTCACAGACGCTGGTAAATTGATGTGAGTGATTGAATTGCATCCGCGAAAAGCGCTACTGCCGATTGTCGTGAGTGTACTAGGCAAATCGATGCCTTCGAGTTTCGGGTTGCTGGCAAAGGAACTACTGCCGATTTGAACGACTCCTTCGGGGATATTCACGCTGGTCAGGTTTTGATTGCCTTCGAAACCAAAGTCAGCGATGCTGATAATTGTGTTAGGCAACTGTACCGCTTTTAGATAAGCGCAGTCCATAAATGCTCCCCATGCCACTCTGGTGACCGTATAGGTCACACCTTCGTAGGTGACAGTTTCGGGTACAATAATCGTGTCGCGATAATCTCCGGGCCAATAATTATGTGATCCGTAAGTGACGCTTACTTCGGGTGGCGTTGAGCTGCTGCTGTAAATACTGTAAAAGATGCCGTCAACCTTAAAACTGTAGGCCGTCGCGGTCATGGCGCATCCCAGGACCAGCAAGAGCAGCGGTAATAATCTGCGGAAAAAATATGGAAGTTTCATAATCGTATTGTTTTTTGAGTGGTTGATTTCAGTCGATAGTTAATGGAAAATCAGTTGGTGGAGTTAAGCACCGTGTCGATGAGAATGGTCACATCGGCAATGGTCACATCGCCGTCATAGTTGAGGTCCATCAGCATGCTGTTGATATTATCGGTGCTGGTTCCTGCAATGTAGTCGATAAGAGCGGTGATGTCGCTAACGTCCACCTTGAAGTCTCCGTTGGCATCTCCTTGTTCGATGCTCTCCATTCTGACAATGTTGTAGAACTCACTCCAGCGTTCACTCTCATGATAGAGGCGGATGCTCTCGTTGGGCACGCGCAGGATGGCGTTGTCATAGGCTGCCATCGTGAAGCAGTTCTTGCTGACCATAATGGGAGGAACAATAGGCTGGCAGTTGATGGTCTCGAGTGCGTCGCAACCGTCAAATGCCAATGAGGCGATGGAATCAAGGCCCTGTTCGAAGTTGATGGTTTTAAGACTGGAGCATCCCTGGAAGGCGGCATAGTCGATGGAGTAGATGGTGCCGGGCAGGACGACATGCTCTAACTGGGTGTCGCCGTTGAAGGCGTTCTCGCCGATGCCGACGATGTCATAGGTGCGCCCCTCGTGCAGGACCGTTTCGGGGATGGTGAGCGTTCCGGAATAGTGGCTATCTACCTTGTTGGATACGCTGACGCTCTTACCGCCAACCAGCTCATAGGTGATTCCGTCCTCCTCAAACTTGGGAATGATGCCGACGATATTGCTGAAGTATTTCCAGGGAATCGCTTGTTGATAGGCTTCGACAACCGACTCATGGACATAGAGCGTGGCAATCGAGTAAGAATTGAACACGGTGCTTGGATTTAAAGATGCGACGGGCGGGGTCATGGCCAGGCAGGTGACACTGGTGAGAGCAGGCTGATAGCCAAAAGCGCCACGTCCGACATAAGTCACATTCTTGGGAATTACGACTTCGGTCAACGCCGAGCAGTAACTGAAAGCATAGTCATTGATTATCTTGAGCGAACTGCCAAACGCGATGTCGGTTAGTGCAGTGCAGTTTGAGAAAGCGAAGTCGTTAATTCTAATGAGTGAATTGGGCAGTTTGATGGATGTGATTCCGGTGCAGCCGCTGAAGGCTCCATCATCAATTTCCTTGAGCGATTTGCCAAAAGTGAGCTCGGTGATGCCGGTACAGCTTTGGAATGCATACTCACCGATGTAAGTGAGCCCGTCGGGAATGTGGATTTTTGTGATTCCTTCGCATCTATTGAATGCATATGGACAGATGGATTTCACGCCGTCGGGGACGAAGCCGTTGTTGCTGCCGATAATTAATTTGCCTGTTTCACTGTCGATGATGGCGTTGCAGTTGTCGCGCGAGTCGAAGTAAGGATTAAGGGGGTCAACCACGATACTGGTCAAACCCGAACAGCCCTTGAAGGATGCTGTCATAAAATAGGAATCCATGTATCTTGTGGTTGGGGGAATGTACAGACTTGTGAGTTTTGCGCAGTTCTCGAAGGCGTTATCCCCGATAGTGTAAAGTTGGCTGGCAGGGGAAATGTTTAGTTCAGTCAGATTGACACAACGGTTAAAGGCGTGATCACTGATGGTCTTCACTGCATCGGGAATGGTGATGCTCGTCAGCCCGCTGCACCTGTTAAAGGCACCGTTGCCAATGGTGACAACGGTCTCGGGGATGACGGTAGTGGCGCAACCCATAATCAGGGAATTATTGGACTTCTGGATGACGGCATTACAATTGCTAGAATAGTAGGTAGTATTCTCGCTATCAACGACGATGCTGGTCAGGCTGTCACACGAGAGACACAGATTTCCCGAGATATTTGTTACATTGCGAGGAATGTAGAGGCTCTCTATGCCGCTATAGGAAAATGCGCTGCCATAAAGGGCAGTGACACTCTCGGGTATGTCTACATGACGTAAATTTATATCGTAACCGAAGGCATTATAACTAATTGAGGTCAAGGTTTCAGGCAAGTCGATGCTGGCGAGTGCTGTGCATTGATAGAATGCCATGGATTTGATTTCGTTAATCGGGCTGGAAAGGGTGACGCTGTAAAGACTATCGCATGAGCGGAAAGCCCCGTCGCCGATGGCGGTCACCTGATAAGTGATTCCATCATGGGTGACGTTACCGGGAACGACGATGTCGCCGTAGTAAGATTTCGCATCACTGTAGGTCGCACCCTTGAATGTCACACTGACCGTTGTCGGGTCGCTGGTGTTGATGTTGTAGAAAATACCGTCGGCCTCAAAATCGTAGGCGCCGGCAGTAATGGCGATGGTAAGCAACATGAGCACAGATAAGGCCCTCGTGAGTTGTAGTATTGGTTGTTTCATAACTATAAGGAGATTAAGAGTGATTAAAGGTTAAATGATACAATGATACTGTGATGCGTCGGCAACGGAGGCAACACACGGCAAAGATAATCTTTTTTTGAAAAAATGTGTAAAAATCAGCCAGTTTTTTTGTCAGGAGATTTGCTGGAAACAATAAGCAGAGGACATGCCATTTTGATGACACGTCCTCTGGTCTTTTCTGTCGGGAAGCTCAGCTAAAACGTATTAGTTGGCGTAGAGCATGTTGAGAATCTCGTTGAACTGGGCTTCGTTCTTGAGACCGTCGTTCTTGAACATCATGATTTTGTCCATCACGCGGTCCAGATAGTCGATGCTCTCGTTCTTCTCCTTCTTGTTGTAGATTTTCCAGTACTTGGTGCCCTTGAGTCCCTTCTCGAACTTCTTGTACAGGTCGGTGCTGGATGAAACGTATTTCCAGCGGTTCTCAGTGAGCTGTTTTTTCATCTTCTCCATGAATTCCTTGAGGTCCTTAGTGTACTCGCCATATTTTGACACGAGTTCCTTCTTCTTGATGACATCCTTGGTTTCCATGCCCTCAAAGCTCTCGAGTGCCTCCTCGACATCGCTCTTGTTGTAGGGGTTGTAGAGGACATCGACGATTTCCTGGTCATAAACCAGTTCGTCGCGGGTGGTGAATTTCTCCTTGCGCATCTTGGCCTCGTTCTTCACATCCTTTTCCAACTCCTTCTTCTGTGACTCCAGGCTTTTGAGTTGGGATTTGAGGCTGTCGATTTTTTCTTCCAAATCCTTGATGGCGGCTTCTTTCTCCTTGATGTTCTTCTCGTGGGTCTCGATGTCCTTCTCGAGCTGCTGCACATTCTGAACGGTCTGTGCCGTGGCGTTGGGTGCCATGGCTGCAATCATCATTACGGTCATCGCGATGACCATCAGTTTGATTTTCTTCATAGTGGTGGAAAATTGTTGTTATAGTTAATTTGATGGCAAAGTTAATAAATAGTTTTAAATCATGGGTGGTTTAATTAAAAATATTATTTTTGCACATAATAAACATTAAGACAAAACCGATATGAACCGATTCATTTTAATGTTGATGTCACTGTGCCTGCCAGTGATGCTGAGTGCCCAAGGTAAATTGACTGCCTATTATGCCAATGCCGATTTTGGCGATTACAAGAAGGGGCAGTTGATAGTCGATAACAATGACCCTTTTAACCGCATTGTGAACCACAATCAGACGAAGTATAAGCTTGAGGGAGATGACTCGGGTGAGTATTACTCGCACCTGATATTGAAGTCGCATGTTACGGTAAAGGAGTATGAAATGACACCGCTGCCGGTAGAAATGGTGCAAAATGGCGCTACGTTCGTGTCGAGTGATGGTTATGTGTTTCGCATCTTTGCCGCTAGTGCCAACGGACACGGTTTCTACAGTTTCACTTACGAGGACGGTTTCAACAAGTATTATGATGCCGACCAGACAGCCGCCCATCAGGAATTCTATGTGCTGAGCGGCACGGTTAAAACCTATTATGAACCCGAAGATGGATTCTTCTTTGAGGAACCGCTGGAGGTGGAAAACGGTAATATCAAACTCTATATTGACTCGTCCGAGATTGTCTATGTTGCTGACAGTGGCCCCGCCGATGTGCGCTATCGCCCTTATAAGATGGGCTTCCTGGAAGAGACGTGGGTAACACCCGACGAGTATGGATATGGTAAGTCGGCCTATGACGAGAGCGGCAATCTGCTGGTGGATCTCCAGCGAATATTAGACATACCCACCTGGCTCTCCATTGCCTATATCGGTGCCGAGGATGCGCTCTACGTCAATGGCACCCTGTATTACAGGCAATAGACGGGACTGCTCATGCGATCTTTATTGGAATCAATAATGGGGTATATAGAAAGCGAAAGTGCACTTTTTCACAAAAGCACACCATCTTCATAACCAAAATTCAAGTATATATGTTCTTGTTGTTTGTTGTCTAAGTTCGTTTTACTGGTGCAAAAGTAATATGAGTTTTTGACACCTGCAAGTTTTTTTGTAATTATTTTTGAATAAAAATGCTATATTTTCTACTTGTAGAAATGTATTTATCGTTGATTTTCAACAAATTAGGCGCAAAAAATATTTTTTGCGCCTAATTTGTTATCTGGAAATCCAGCCCCAGTTATTTCTCGCGGAAGAACAGGTTGATGGGTGTTCCATGCAAGTTCCAGTGCTCGCGTATCTTGTTTTCGAGATAGCGCTTGTAGGGATCCTTAATCCACTGCGGCAGGTTGCAGAAGAAGATGAACGTGGGGACATAGGCACCCTTGAGCATTGTGATGTACTTGATTTTGACATATTTGCCCTTGACCGCAGGCGGCGGGAAGGCCGTGATGTCGGCTTGCAGCGTGTTGTTCAGCTGAGATGTGGGGATGGTCGTGCGGCGGTTGTTGTTCACCTCGATGGCGGTCTGCAGCACCTTGTGGATGCGTTGCTTGGTGAGTGCTGAACCGAAGATGATGGGGAAATCGGTAAACGGTGCGAAACGCTCGCGGATGGTGGCCTCGAAGTGGTCAAAGGCGCGCTGTGACTTGTCCTGTGCCACGTCCCACTTGTTGACGAGCACGACGAGTCCCTTGCGGTTCTTCTGAATGATGGAGAAGATATTGACATCTTGAGACTCGATGCCACGGGTAGCGTCGATGAGCAGGATGCACACGTCGCTGTTCTCGATGGCACGGATGGAACGCAGCACCGAGTAATACTCGATATCCTCGTTGACCTTGTTTTTCTTGCGGATGCCGGCGGTGTCCACCAGGTAGAAGTCAAATCCAAACTTGTTGTAACGCGAGTAGATGCTGTCACGGGTGGTGCCAGCGATGTCGGTGACGATGTTGCGCTGCTCGTCCATGAGTGAGTTCACGAGCGAAGACTTGCCGGCGTTGGGCCTGCCGACGATGGCAAATCGGGGGAGTTCCTCATCGAGCTTCTCCTCGGCCTTGACGGGCATCTTTTTGACAACCTCATCGAGCAGGTCGCCCGTGCCGTTGCCGTTGGCTGCCGAGATTGAGAACGGTTGTCCCAATCCCAAGGCATAGAATTCGGCCTCGGCATACATGTTCTGGTTGTTGTCGTCCTTGTTGGCGACAACGATGACAGGCTTGGAAGTGCGTCGCAGGATGTCGGCTACATGGTCGTCAAGGTCGGTGATGCCGTTCTTGATGTCCACGACAAAGAGGATGACATCGGCCTCCTCGATGGCCAGGTGCACCTGCTTGTTGATTTCTTCCTCAAAGATGTCCTCGCTGTTGACCACCCAGCCGCCAGTGTCCACTACCGACATCTCCATGCCGTTCCACTCCATTTTGCCGTACTGGCGGTCGCGAGTGGTGCCGCTGGTGTCGTTGACGATGGCTGCCCTGGTCTGAGTCAGGCGGTTAAACAGTGTTGACTTGCCCACATTGGGCCTTCCCACGATTGCTACTAGTCGTCCCATATTCAGTTGTCAGTTTTTAGTTGTCAGTTTTCAGTTGTTTACTCGATGTAGCCGAAGGCACGCAGTTTGTTCTCCTGGTTGCGCCAGTCTTTTTCTACTTTGACATAAAGCTCGAGGTAAATCTTTTTCTCAAAGAATTTCTCGATGTCCTTGCGGGCTTCGGTGCCGACGCGCTTGAGCATCTTGCCTTGATGACCGATGATGATTCCCTTCTGGCTGTCGCGCTCGACATAGATGACCGCCATGATGTGTATGGCAGTGTCGCTTTCGTCAAATTTTTCGACGATGACCTGTGTGGCGTAGGGCACTTCCTTGTCATAGGTCATCAGGATTTTCTCCCTGACGATTTCGGTGACAAAGAATCGGCTGCTGCGGTCGGTGAGGGCGTCCTTGCCAAAGTAAGGCGGACTCTCAGGCAGCAGTTCGACGATACGCTTCATGATGTTATCGACATTGAAGTTCTCAAGTGCGCTGGTGGGGAACACCTCGGCGTTGGGAAGCAGTTGCTTCCATTGGTCGATGATGCGCATCAGGTCGTCATTGCCCTTGAGCAGGTCGATTTTGTTGATGATGAGCAGGATGGGGATTTTCTCCTTGGCAACGCGGTCAAGGAACTCCTGGTTCTTGGTCGGGCTTTCCACTACGTCGGTGACATAGAGAAGCACGTCGGCATCGATGAGTGCGCCGGTGGAGTACTCCAGCATGCTCTGCTGGAGGCGGAACTTGGGCTTGAGCACGCCAGGCGTGTCGCTGAAGACAATCTGGTAGTCCTCGCCATTGACGATGCCCATGATGCGGTGGCGCGTCGTCTGTGCCTTACTGGTGATGATGGACAGGCGTTCGCCCACCAAGCGGTTGCTCAGTGTCGATTTACCCACGTTAGGGTTGCCCACGATGTTGACAAATCCTGCTCGATGCATTTTAGTTTCTAGTTTTTAGTCCCTAGTTTCTAGTGTTTTTATTCAAGAAGCATCGCTACTCGTGTTGTTACTGTTTGGAGTAGTGATGCTTCATGTGATATGTCCGGACGCTTTACAGCGACCAGATGAGATACATGGCGCCCCAGGTGAATCCTGCACCAAAGGCAGTGAGAACCAGTTTATCGCCTTTCTTGAGGCGGTGCTTGTTCTCGTCGAGACACAGAGGGATGCTGGCAGCACTGGTGTTGCCGCGGTGCTCGATGTTGACCAGTACCTTGCTCTCGTCGATGCCCAGACGCTGGCCAACGGCCTCGATGATGCGCAGGTTGGCCTGATGAGGCACAAACCACTGAATGTTCTCATTGGTGAGGTTGTTGCGCTTCATTATGTCCTTGCTCGAGGTGAGCATGTCGATAACGGCATGACGATAAACGGCGCGGCCTTCCTGATAAACACAGTGGTAATTGGCATCAACGGTCTCGTGGCTAGTGCGCAGTGCCGAGCCACCGGCCTTATAGACCAGATGCTCGAGCCCTGAGCCGTCAACATGGAAGATGCCGTCCATGACGCCAATGGGCTCTTCGGTGGGTTCCAGCAACATGCATGCCGCTGCGTCGCCAAAGAGCGGACAGGTGGCACGGTCGTTGTAGTCCACCATGCTCGACATCTTCTCGGCCGACACGACAATGACTTTCTTGTAGATGCCTGCACGGATGAAGGCAGTGGCCTCATAAAGGCCTACAAGGAAACCAGCGCAAGCGGCCTGGATGTCATAGGCATAGCATTTTTTCTCGATACCCGTGCCGTGGGCAATGATAGATGCCGTTGACGGGAAACGATGGTCGGGATTGGATGTCGGACAGATGAGCAGGTCAATGTCATTACGGTCGGTGCCGGTCTCCTCGAGCAGTTTATTGACCGCCTGAATGCCCATCCACGATGAGCCGACGGGCTTGTTGAGAATGCGGCGTTCCTTGACCCCCACGCGAGTGGTAATCCACTCGTCGTTGGTGTCCACCATCTTTGAGAGCATCTCGTTGTCCAGGACATCGTCGGGAATGTAGGATGCGATGCCGGTGATTTTTGCGTTCAGCATAAGCTTGAAAGCGTGTTTTTTACGATAGATGAAAAAGCCTTGTTGTTTTTAAATGCAATATCCCAAATGAGGATGAGAACACTGTGGATCCAGCCCATTCAGGATATCTTTTCGCTTGAATCTCATGACGTTGCGTGCTGATTGCCGCAACAGGCACGGGATTTAGGCTTCCTCCTTGCCCATCACATTCTTGCCACGGTAGTAACCGCACTCGGGGCATACGGTGTGATAAACATGCCATGCGCCGCAGTTAGAGCACTGAGCGATGGTCGGAGCCACAGCCACGTCGTGGGTGCGGCGCTTAGCGGTACGAGTCTTAGACTGTCTTCTTTTAGGATGTGCCATTTTCTTGTTGTTATTTAAAAGTTATTATTCTTTCAGTTTTTTAAGCGCCTCCCACCTGGGGTCGGTGCCGGTTGTTTCACTCTGTTGGTCGTCATCGCCGTCGGGGACGGCCTCGGCGCGATGGCTGTCGAGCACGTCAAGCACGTCGGGATTGCAATCTTCCTCATTCTCATGACAGTGCGTCATCGGCATAGCGAGCAGCACGGTGTCGCGCACCAGGGGCGCGACATCCAGTTCTCGCCAGTCCGATGGCACAATCAGGAGCTCGTCATTGCTGTCGTCGAGCTCTGTGCCCATTTGCTCCACGTTCAGGCGGTAGTCCACATCCACCGGCAAATCCAGATCATCGAGGCAACGGTCACATGCGGTTGTCACAGTTCCGCGGCACGAGATCTCCAGGCGGTAGGTGTTTTCGCTCTTGCGTGTCACCTGCACGGTGACATCTACATCGGCGTGGCGCACCTCGTTCTGCTCATCGAGATTGAAAAACGATTCATCCACATGACATTCAACCGTGTGAGTGCCAAATGGTAACGTCTTGATTTTCAACTTCAAAGCATCTACCATCTCCTGATTTTTTCGTTAAAGCGCCACAAAGGTATAACATTTCCCGCTAATAATCAACGATTTTCCACTTTTTTTTCCTTTTTCGGCGTTTTGGAATTGGTTTTGCAAGTCGTTTGCTGGTGATGAAGGAAGGTGGACTGAATGCATTGGAGAAGAATAACGAGGACACGCCACACGACATGGCGTGTCCTCGCTATGGTAGGGAACTTGATGCTGAAAAAATCAATTCAACATCAAGTCGATTAGGGTCGACAAGTCCTCGATGTCCACAATGCCATCACTGTTGGCATCGGCATTGATGGCATTGACCCCTTGTATATTGGAATCCATCAGGTAATCTATCAGCATGGTGACGTCATCGATGGTGATGGCCAGGTCGCTGTTGACATCGCCAGGCTTCTCAAATTCCTGTTTTAATTGATTATAGATGAAGTCGGCGCGTGTCCTGATCCACGCTGCTGCCCACGAGGCCTGGTTGGAGTATTGGGTATAGTCGGCGTAGGCGTACTTGTTATGGGACAGCGAGGGCTTGGCGAACTTGTAATAATCCTGGCAGAACTCGCACAGTTCGTCAAGACCGTCGGTGATGAAATCAGTCCATAACTCGTAAATGCGGTGGCGCACTGTCGTGTCCTTGCCCAGGTTGCCCAGGAACTGGTAGTTGGGCACAGCCGTGCCCTCATTAAAATAGTCGTAATAGGTGTTGTTGCTGAAATAGCTCGTGTTGGTCGAGCCGTCGAAACCGAAGGACCAGTCCAGGTCCCATAGCGGGCCAAAGATGAAACGGCTATTGTCATCAAGGATGTTCTCGTTGTAGCAATAGACGCTCTTGGGGTGCAGCAACTCCCTGTTGCATATCAGTTCGTTGGCCATCAGGTAGCGGGCCAGGAAGTCGATGTCAGCATGGTCAGCAAGATTGCCGTTACTGTAGATAGCCTCAGCCAAGCCGTTGAATCTGCGCTCGATGTCATCAAGTGTCAGCACCGTAGCGCCGTCACTGAAATCGGGTTCCTTGACGTTGACTGGCAACTCCATGGGGCTGGACATGAATTTCTGTCCTTCGTCCTCGTCATAATAGGTGTCCAGTTCCAGTAGGGTTGCAGCGCCCTCGTCGTCCAAGTCAATGCTGTTGCTTGAGAAACCCACATGCTCAGTGAAGTTGTAATTGCCCTTGTAGGTGCCGTTGATATACAGTTCCACAGGGATGATGTGGTTTGTCGCCGGGACGCCAATCAGACTCGCTGCTTTCATGCCGATAGCGTTGGTCATCATGGAACCGCTGATTTTATTGGCAAGCAGCACCCAACTCTTGCCTTTGTCAAGACCTAACGGTTTCACTTTGTTGTCAAACTTCAGGCGGTATGGGTTTTTGGCTTTCGGGTTGCTTGACCATGACGAGTTCCCTCTGCCCTTGATTTTCACCGAGTCGGTCATCGAGGGAAACACTCCTGCGCCGTCAATGATGATTTCGGCATCAACATAATACTCCTTGCTCGTGATGTTCACTCCTCCCACGGTGTTGATGTCGATGCGGGGTACTGTTGTGCTGTGGTCTGTCAAGAAATCAACATTCACTGTATATTCCCTGCCGTAGGGCATCATGGCAAAATCTCCTGTTGCCGTTTGGGTGAGGGCGAGGTCACCGGGATAACCCACGGTGTAAACCCTGCTATGTTCGAATCGCAGACGATTGACCGTGCTCTCTTGCTCAACACCATCGACGTAGGCCCGTGCGGCATCGTCCGACAAGGAGAAAGTCGCGGTCAGGCGTTTGCCGATACCCGCCACTACAGCGTCAATCGTTTCTCCGTCGATGATGCCTGTTGCATCGGCGACAAGCTGATAATTGTGGCGTTTTTGGAACTTGAAAGCGGTGAAAGCGGGTAAATCCCGTGAGGGATGTTGGCTGACTGATTCGATGTCGGCAAGGGAATAGGCATAGACTTTTCCGTCAACAGCCGTAAAGGAGATGGTTCCGTCTTGCTGAGTCATGGCTTTCACCGATGTGGTGGGGAAGACAAGCAAGTGTCCGTCATTGAAGGTAATATAATGTGTTGCCGACGCCATCTGGGACGTCAGCAGGAATACCGCCATCGCTGCCAGTAAGATGAAGCGGCCACTATTGCTAAAACATTTTTTCATAGACTTGGAGATATTAATGGCTATTAGGTTGAATAATCAATCTGGCAAAGAGGCACGTTTCAAGCGGGCGAGCAGGCGCTCCCGATTAGAAAATCGTGTTATAGATGAGCTTGGTGCCGCCCAAGTGCGACTGGATGTAATCACCAGCCGTTTTGCCGCACTTGAGGCGCAGGGGCTCGTTTTCGAGCAAGGGGTCCATTGCTGCCGAGAACGAGTCGGCATCGTGGATGCTCATGGCACCGTCCAGGCTGATGAGGTCACTCGCTTCCTGGAACTTGTGGTACTTGGGACCGAAGATGACAGGTATGCCATAGACGGCAGCCTCGTTGATGTTGTGGATGCCGGCACCGAATCCGCCTCCCACGTATGCCGCCTGACCATAGCGGTAGAGCGATGACAGCAGACCGAAACTGTCAATAATCAGACAGTCGGCGCTCTCGATGTTCTGCGGAGTGGCTTCGCTGTAAAAGCGGGCAGGGCGGGAGAGCTTGGACATGAGGATGTGCAGACGGTGGCGGTCAAACTCATGGGGCGCGATGATGAGTTTCATCTCGCGGTGGGCATTGAAGTATGGGATGACAATATCCTCGTCAGGTGGCCAAGAACTGCCCATCACGAGGGTGAAACGTGACTTCTCGACAAACTTTGCCACGAGCGGGAACTCGCGGGCGGCGGCACGCACGTCGGCCACGCGGTCAAAGCGGGTGTCACCGGCAACAACGACATTCTTGATGCCGATTTTCTCCAGCAGTTGGCGCGACTCCTCATTCTGGACAAACAAGGTGTCGAAACACTTGAGCATCTTGCGGAACATTCCTCCCCAAGGACGAAAGAAAATCTGCTTGGGACGGAAAATCGCCGAGATGATGTAGGTGGGGATATTGCGTCGCTTGAGTCCCTGCAGGTAGTTGCCCCAAAACTCGTACTTGACAAATATCGCCATTGAAGGCTTGACGATATCCAGGAATTTCTTGACGTTATTGGGCAGGTCAAAAGGCAAATACACTACGGTATCCACCTTGCTGAAGTTCTTGCGCACCTCGTAGCCCGACGGAGAGAAGAACGTGAGCAGGATGCGGGCATCGGGCTGCTCGCGCTTAATCATCTCGATGAGAGGACGGCCCTGTTCAAACTCGCCCAGTGATGAAGCGTGAATCCAGATGTAGCCCCCCGCAGGGTCGAGTTTACGTTGAAGCGTGCGGAAACAACGGCGTTGACCGCGGATGAGCAGTTTAGCCTTGCGCTTGCGCACGGCAGCCAGCCTGACGGCATTGCGATAGGTGGCGACACCAAAGTTATATAATGGATCCATGATTCGTTGTCTTAAATCTTAATTATATCATTAGTAGAGAGGGGCAAGATGTCCGCTGCGCAGGTAGTCCTTGTCGTGACGACGCTTCCACAGGTTGCTGTCGATGTAAAAGCGGCAGGCAATCTGTTGCCAGAACCCTGTTATGTGCTCGTTGACATGCAGGGAGAGTGCACCCGTCAGGTCGACAAAGCGATTGCTCACGATGTGGAAGGTGAGGTCGGTGCGGCTATAGGTCTTGCTGTGGAAATACGGGTCACCCAAGATGAGCTGGCTGCCGAACTTGGTGTAAAGAGGCATCAGCTCCTGGCCGGTGTAAAATGTCTCGTCGAGCTGAAGCCAGCGCCATCGGGCGGTCGCCGTGGCAACAAACCCGGCAGGGGATTCCCATTTGTCGGTGCTTCGGTCGCGCTCCATATCGATGAGGGCGCCAGCGGCAAATCTGAGCGAGTCGAGTGGGGTGCGGCGTGAAAGGTCAACCGTGACCATCGGGTTGACGAGCACGTTGTCGTTGACGTGTTGCTCCTCGATGTGGTGGCGTGTCATCGCCAAGTGGTTATACTGCAGATGCCCACCCAACCTCAATGGCCCGTGGATGCGCCAGTCGGTATTGAACATGAAGGTGAAAGCCTCACGCTTGCGTTCGGTCTGCATCTGCCGCCAGTCCACTGCAATCTCGGCAAATCCGGCGGGCTTGATGAACTGTGCCATGATGCCGCGCAGGTTGGGCTGGCAGTAGTTCAACGAGTCGCACCACAGGTAGGTCGGCTGGCGCTCAACCATGAGTGTCCGGGGCATCATTCCTGCCGTCAAATGCCATCCGTCATTGCGGTTGTAACGGTAGTATAGCGTGGGCAGCACTTTGTAACCCTGCAGGTTGTCATTCATGGGCTGATACCACACCACGCCGCCCTTGAGGACATGCTCACCGTTGAACATCGAGATGCCTATTTCTGGCGCCAGCCGTGTGAAGAGATTGGTTTGGTCAGGCGTGGAACTGTCCTGTCCGCCCTCACGGTTGTTGAACAGCACGCTTGCATCAACGCTCCATTCCACCTCCTGGGCTTCAAGAGGTGGAATGCAGAGCAATAAGGTCAATATGGCAAGCAGCCAATTACGCATCAACAGGGAGCTTGATATTCTCGATGCCGGCATTGATGCGTGCCAGCGTCTCGTCACGGCCCAGCAGACGGGTGATATCAAACATGTGCGGGCCACGGCACTCGCCGACGACGGTGAGGCGGAAAGCGTTCATCACGTTGCCCTTGTGGTAGCCGTTCGTGTCAATCCAGTCCATCACCAGTTTCTCGGTGTCCTCGGCATCTTCCATGTCGGCATTGTCGAGCAAGGCAACGAGCTGGCGCATGAGTTCCGGCGTCTCGGGTTTCCAGCGTTTGCGGATGTCCTTCTCGCTGTAGCTGGTGGGGCGCACGAAGAAGAAATTGGCCTGGTCCCACAGGTCGCACACAAAGTTGATGCGGCTCTTGACAAGCGCCACAACCTCGGTGATATACTCGTCACTGAAGTCTGCCAGGTTGACGCCATTCTGCTCCAGCACGGGCTTGAACAGCTGTGCCAACTCGTAGTCATCCATATTAATGAGGTACTCGTGGTTGAACCACTTGCCCTTCTCGAAGTCAAATTTGGCGCCCTTGCGGGAGCAGTGGTCGATGCTGAATTCCTTGATGAGTTCATCCATCGAGAAAATCTCACGGTCGTCACCGGGATTCCAGCCGAGCAGTGCAAGGAAGTTGATTACCGCCTGGGGCAGATATCCTTTCTCACGATAGCCGCTGGAGTGCTCACCGCTCTTGGGGTCGTCCCAGTCGAGGGGGAACACAGGGAAGCCCAGACGGTCACCGTCGCGCTTGCTCAGTTTGCCCTTGCCGTCGGGTTTGAGCAGCAACGGCAGGTGGACAAATTCGGGCATCGTGTCTTCCCAACCGAAAGCCTTGTACAGCAGCACATGCAACGGGGCACTGGGGAGCCATTCCTCGCCACGGATTACGTGCGACACCTCCATCAGGTGGTCGTCAACAATGTTGGCGAGGTGGTAGGTGGGCAGGTCGTCGGCACTCTTGTAGAGCACCTTGTCGTCGAGAATTGATGAGTTGATGGTCACATCACCGCGCAACAGGTCATGAACCACGACGTCCTGGTCGGGGTCGATGCGGAAACGCACCACCCATTTTATGCCGCTATCCATGAGGGCTTTGACCTCATCGGCGGGCAATGACAGCGAGTTGCGCATCATTCCACGGGTGCGGGCATCGTACTGGAAATTCTTGATTTCCTGACGCTTGGCTTCAAGTTCCTCGGCCGTGTCAAAGGCGTAGTAGGCCTTGCCGGCGTCGATGAGCTGCTGGGTGTACTTGCGGTACAGGTCGCGGCGCTCACTCTGCTTGTAGGGACCGTATTTGCCGCCCTCGCGAACGCCCTCGTCAATGCCGATGCCCAGCCACTGCAGGGCTTCATTGATATATCCCTCGGCACCGGGAACAAGGCGCGTACTGTCGGTGTCCTCGATACGCAGAATCATATCGCCCCCGTGCTGGCGGGCAAACAGGTAGTTATACAATGCTGTGCGCACGCCGCCAATGTGCAGCGGGCCAGTGGGTGATGGTGCAAAGCGCACTCTTACTCGTCTTTCCATGATGTCTTGTCTTTTATATTTTATTAATGTCTTGTCTAGTGTCCGTTTACTGCAACAAGTCGCTGATGGCGTCCATCGAAGCGTGGTCGGTCTGGTCGATGTGGCACGGCGTGACCGTCGCATACTGGCGTCGCAGCCAGTACATGTCGGTGCGGTCGTCGTTCTCGTCCTGCATCTCGTAGTCACCAGTCATCCAGTAGTACTCGCCGCCCATGGGATGACTGCGCTTTTCCCACTCATTGACCCAGCGACCCAGGTCACTGGTGGTGACCTTCAGCCCCTTGACGGGACCCTCGCTGAAGGGCGGAATGTTCACGTTGAGGCAAACATCCTTGGGCAGACCTTTCTCCAGCACGCGTTGCAGTACCTGCTCGACAAGCGGTTCGCAAGGGGTGGTGTCGGCATTGCGGGTAAATACGCCATAGGAAAATGCTACCGACGGCACGCCATGCATGATGCCCTCATACACGCACGCCATAGTGCCGCTGTAGAGCGAACTGATACCCATGTTGTAGCCGTGGTTGATGCCGGCGAGCACAAGGTCGGGCTGGCGGTCGGCCATGAGTTGGCTGATGGCGAGTTTGACGCAGTCGGCAGGAGTGCCACTCACCTCAAATGCCGTGTACCCCTCACGTTTCTCCACGAGATGGGCACGCACGGGACGGTCTAACGAAATCGCGCTCGACTTGCCGCTCTGATGCTCGGCAGGCGCTGCGACAAAGATATCGCCATAGCGCTGTGCCACCTTGATGAGCGAGTGGATGCCGTTGTAGTGGTAGCCGTCATCGTTGCTGATGAGAATGAGGGGTCGCTTGTTGTCCATACGGTTTGTTTAGTTGATTTTGACCGCAAAGTTACAATTTTTTGCGGAGATTTCACAGATTTGAAGTAACTTTGCCCCAAGATAGATAAATCTAATCAAAATCAAGAATTATGAGACTTATTATTGAACCGGATTACGAGCATGTATCAAAGTGGGCTGCAAATTTTGTCGCAGGGCGCATCAACGCTGCCAATCCCACGCCTGAGAAGCCGTTTAAACTGGGTTGTCCCACGGGAAGTTCACCGCTGGGCATGTACCGTGAACTGATTGCCATGAACAAGGCTGGCAAGGTGTCATTCCAGAATGTCATCACCTTTAACATGGACGAATATTGCAACCTGCCTGAGGATCATCCCGAGAGCTACCACTCATTCATGTGGAACAACTTCTTCTCGCATATTGATATCAAACCCGAGAATGTGAATATCCTTAACGGTAATGCAGCCGATGTGCTAAAGGAATGTGCTGACTATGAGGCACGTATCCTGGCTGCAGGTGGCATTGACCTGTTTATGGGTGGCGTGGGACCAGACGGACATATCGCATTTAACGAGCCTGGCTCGTCGCTTACGTCACGCACGCGTCAGAAAACCCTCACCCGGGATACCATTATCGCCAACAGCCGTTTCTTTGATGGCGACTTGAATAAGGTGCCCAAGACGGCCCTCACCGTGGGTGTCGGCACCGTGATGGATGCCCGTGAGGTAATGATTATTGTCAATGGCCATGCCAAGGCTCGTGCCTTGCAGCAGGCTATCGAGGGCGGCGTGTCCCACATGTGTACATTGAGTGCCCTGCAGATGCATCCCCATGCTGTCATCATCGCCGACGAGGCTGCCGTCGATGAACTCAAGGTGAGCACCTACCGCTACTTCAAGGACATTGAGAAGGATAACCTGTAAGCCACAGCGAATAATCATCAAACAATAACATTCACCCTATAGCGACTTTTGAAGCTATAGGGTGAATTGTTTATGATGCTGCGCTGAAGCGCAAAAAAAGAAAGCTGCTCGAGCCTATCGGCGGGAACAGCTTCAAACGTTTGCTTGTAAGAACTCTTGCTTACTTAGCCTCCTCAGCGGGAGCCTCCTCAACGGGAGCAGCAGCAGTGCTGTCAACAACAGCAGCGCTGTCAACGGGAGCTACAGCGGCGCTATCTACAACCTCGTCGACAACGGCGGTGGTGTCCTCAGTAACCTCAGCCTGCTCGGCGTTGTTGTTGGTGCAGGAAATCATGCTAACGCTAGCGATAACGGCAAGAGCCAAAACTAACTTCTTCATTTTCTTAAGTACTTTTAAATAATAAAACAATTAATTATCTGTTGTTAAAATCGGTGCAAAATTATAACAAATTTCTCACGTGCAAACTTTTTTCAAGAAATTTTTCTCTTTTTTTTATTTGCCTTTTTCAATATTTTTGAAAAAGTCTGTTGTAAAATACTGTAAATCAATTATATAAAACAACGGATGCCGTTGGTCTGGCATCCGTTAAATTTTGTTAAGTGTACCTCAATGACCTTCTGGGTATATACATTTTGGTGTCAATTTAGTTGCTGTAGAGGTAGCGTTTGATGCTGCGCTTGGGCGTTTTGTCAAACTCCGTCGCCATCAATTGAATCTTGGCAATCTTCTCATAGGGAGCCACCAGCTTGTTCAACTCGGTGCGGATTTCCTCCATCAGTGCGGGCAACTTGTCGCGGGTGACACCCAACTGGTCCATCGCGTCATAGTCGGGATAGACGAGTGCCACGAGTTTGCCCTCTCTCATGACAACCAAGCTCTCGCTCACATAGAGCATATTGTTCAGTTTTGCCTCGATTTCCTCGGGGTAGATGTTCTGTCCACTGGAACTCAGCAGCATGGTCTTCAAGCGTCCCCTTATAAATAATGTGCCATCGGCATTCAGTGTACCCATGTCGCCCGTGTGCAGCCACCCGTCCTCGTGCAGCACCTTGTCGGTTGCCTCGCTGTTGTGGAAGTAGCCTTGCATGACGTTCTCGCCGCGCACGCAGATTTCACCGGGGATGTTCTCAGGGTCATCGCTCAGGATTTTGCACTCCATGATGCCGGGCAGGATGCGGCCTGCACTGTGGGGCACGAATTCGCGCCACGGTGTGTGGCTCACCAGCGGTCCGCACTCGGTCATGCCGTAGCCCACGGTGAACGGGAACTTGATTTTGTAGAGAAAGTCCTCAACCTCGGCATTGAAGGGGGCACCACCCACGATAACCTCTTCGAACTCGCCGCCAAAGGCCTCGATGAGCTTGTCGCGAATCTTGTCATAGATGCGCCTGTCCAAATAGGGAACTGCGAGTGCCCATCGCAAGGCGCCCCTGCTGATCATGGGCACAATCATCTTGCTGTAAATCTTTTCCAATACCAGGGGAACGGTGAACACCACGTTGGGCTTGACCTCGGCCATGGCCTTAACCAGAATCTTGGGTGAAGGAATGCGTCCCAGCAGAGTGATATGTCCACCCACAGCCAGCGGTGTCAGCATATCGAAGGCGCAGCCGAAGGCATGAGCCAGCGGCAGGAAAGCCAAGTCGCGCGACCCCTTGAAGTGGAGTCCCGAGTTGATGCCGTAGATCAGGTTACCCGCTAGATTGTTGGCGGTGAGCATTACGCCCTTGCTGAATCCTGTTGTACCTGAAGTGTAGTTAATCTCAACAAGTGCGTCGTTGGGCACGTCGGCATAGTGGATATCGTTGCGATAGAAGCCCTCGCTGTGTTCTGCGTTGAAAGCGTCTTCCAATCCGTCTTTGGCTTTAACGATAATCTCCTCACCGTCCTTCACGGCCAGCAGCTTCTTGTCCTCGAGTTGGAAAACGGCACGCACGCGAGGCATCTTGTCAAACTCCAGGTTTTCCCAGATGCTCTTGCTGATAAACAGCATGGTTGCCTCGCTGTGGTTGATGATGTGCTGGGCATCGGCGGGGTTGAACTCCTGCAAGATGGGTACGATGACGGCGCCATAGGTAATGGTGCCCATAAAGATGGTTACCCAGTTGGGGATGTTCTTGCCGATGAGGGCGATGCGGTCGCCTTGCTTCACGCCGCTATTCTTGAATAGCAGGTGCAGTTTGGCAATATTGCACGCAAAGTCGCCATAGGTCAATCTCTCTCCAGTATTATAGTCGGTTAATGCAGGCAGTTCCCAGTTGTCAATGAAACTGCGCTCATAAATTTTGATCAGGTTTTCTTTTATCATAAGTCATCACGGATTTTGTCTGCAAAGATAAGCAAAATCCACAACACCCCAATATATATAATAATGAAAAATGACCTCGATTGATGACCAATCAGCCAAATTATGGCTTTCATGTCATTTTCAACCGAGGCAAGCGCAGTATGTGTTAATTGAATGCTTTTTGTTCAATGGCGTTATATGTCGGGAAACTTGAGGGCAGCAATCTGCATCATGCGGGATATGTCGAAATAGAAGCCCTCGGCGCTTTTGCCCGCAACAGGCTGTACCTTGATGTAGTCGATGCCGCCGTCGAGTGTCTCGTGGTCGGTGGCGACAAACCCCAGGAAGTTGATGATGTTGTACTCATGCTCGGGGGCAATGACAACCCAGGGTTCCTCTTTGGTACCCTTGCCGCTCGACATGATTGCGGCGATGAGGCGGTCCAGACGGTACTGCCACACGGCAGCACGGGCATGTTTTTTCTTCTCCTTGAGGACGTAGATGTAGAAATTCATCTGGTTCAAGTCAAACATGTTGTCATTCAGCGACAACTCGGCATATTTCTCGATGCTGTCACACTCTGCACGCGAGTGGGGCTGCTTGTAGTAGAGCTGCTCCACCACGTTGCTGTAAACGCTCTCACGGAACGGGTTGTAATCCTCCTGATAGGTGTAACCATAGTAAAAATTCCTCCACGCCTCGATGGACAGGGTTGTGTCGTTGGTGGTGTAAGCCTTCATCAGCTTGGGGTAGTAATAGGCGTTTTGGGGGCTAGAAATGACTTCCTTGACGTGATTGAAGTCCACTTTTTTGATAGAGAATTTGCCAGGCTGAGGGCGATCGGGCACCTGTTGTGCCTGCGCCCAAGCCATTGACGTCATAGTGATGGCTAAAATGAGGGTGATGATATATTTGAGTCGTTTCATTTGTTTTCTACTGTTTGTTTTCAATCGATGACGATACCCATCACGGCAATGCACACGATGGAAACGGCTACAATCGCGGGAAGGCATTTGGCAGCGAAATATCGCCAGAACAGCGAGGATGGATTCATCATCCAACGGCCTGCCGGAGTGCGGCTGTAGGCTAGCTGGCCGACGGCTGCACCCAGCACCACTCCCAATACCAGGATGCGTGGTGCGAGCAGGATGCCCAGCATGCCGCCAGCCATTGCCGTTAAGCCGACAAAGAGGTTGCTGGAGCTGTTCCCGTCGGGTTCCCCGCTAGGTGACAGGTAAAACAGTCCAATCGTAATGAGCGTGGCGATGCCCCAAAAGACAAATGTTGTCACGGGAACGTCGATGTAATAGCTCCAGTGCAGGAGCCACAAACCGGCATAGGCAGGCACTGCAGCGACCCACTTGGGCCTCAGCACGAGTACCAGCGCAACGACGAGGAGTATCACGCCCGCAATCATTAATATGGTCTGCATTACCATGATATGGTCTGTTTTACCGATGGTTCACATTACATTATATATAACACGTTTTCGCCTGGTTTATTGCCCGGGAATTACATTATTGTGCCTCCGAAGGCTTGCTGTTGCTGTCAGCTGAGGTGCCTGTCGTGGGCGGAGTCTCTTCCTCAATGGTCTTTCGGATTTCGCTGGGATAGGCGACGCGGGCATGATAGGCAGTGCGCAAGCGCTCGATGAAGAGTTTTTTGACCGTTTCCACGTCGCGGAAGCTGATGGGCGTCTCACGCAGCAGGCCTTCAGCCACCTGTCCATCGACAATCTTGTTCACCATGGCGGCAATGGCTTCCTCGCTGTGGTCACTCATGCTCTTGGTGGCGGCTTCACAGGCGTCGGCCATCATCAGGATGGCAGCCTCCTTGGTCTGCGGATTGGGACCAGGATAGGTAAAGGGCTTCGGGTCCACTTCACCGTCGGGATTGGCTTCCCGTGCCTTGTAGTAGAAATACTTGGTGAGTCCTTTGCCATGATGCTGGGCAATCAGGTCCTTGATGGCTTTAGGCAGATTGGCTTCCTCGGCCAGTTTGATGCCATTGGCGACATGTTCGATGACGATTTTGGCGCTGTCCTCGGGGCGCACCAGGTGGTCATGCGGGTTCTCACCAATCTGATTCTCGGTGAAGAAGGCAGGATTCATGGTTTTGCCGATGTCATGATAGAGCGCGCCCGTCCTGGCAAGCTGCATGTTGGCACCGATAGTTAAGGCTGCCTCACCCGCCAGGTTAGCCACCTGTAGCGAGTGCTGGAAGGTGCCAGGGCAGTTGGTGGACAGTTTGCGCAGCAGCGGGCTGTTGATGTCGGCAAGCTCCAGCAACGTCATTGACGAGGTGAAGCCAAATACCCTCTCGATAATGGGAATGATGAAGAAGGCGACAAAGAGAATCACGCAGTTGATGATGAAGTAGCCAAAGTTGTATTGGTCTATCTTGTTGATGTTGCCCTCATTGATGAGTGTCATGGCGATGTAGGTGATGGAGTAGGCGAGGAAGATGACAACAGCGCACTGCACCAACTGAGTTCGTTTGGTCAGTTCCTTGACCGATACGATGGCGATGATGCCCGCCAGGAACTGCATGATGATGAATTCTGCCTGATGGCTGCTTGCTACGAGCGAACAGATAAGCACTGTAACGATGTGGACAAAGAATGAGGTGTGGTCGTCAAAGAACGATGACACGATAACAGGCACCAGGGCGAACGGAATGACATACAAGAGGCTGTATTTAAGCTTGACGCACAAGAACACGGCAATAACAAACACCGTAATCAACGAGATGAGGAATATCATGCGGCGCAGGTTCCTGAACACCTGGTTGCGGAGTAGTTTCATAAAGAAGAAGAACGCAATCATCAGTGTGGCGACAATGAGCATCTGTCCCAGCAGGTTGAGTGTCTCGTCCACGTTGCGTTGCTTGTCGCGGCGCTCCAGTTCGTTCTGGTAGCTCTCGATGGCTGCGGCTTTCTTGGGAGTAACAATTTCACCGTGGGTGATGATGGCTTCATTGGCCTGTACGGTACCTGGTGAGCGCAGGGCGTTGCGCAGGTCCTCGCCCAGCCATTTCTCGTTCTCTTCCTCATCGACCATCATGTTGGGCACTAGGTATTTCTCGATGTTTACCGCCCTCAGTGCATCCTTTATCGTGAGATTGGTGCTGAATGAATCGGTCAGCCATGTGTAGGCTTGGCGCACGGTTTTCATGTTGGTGGCATCCACCACCTGCAACTGGTTATTGCCTACCATGAAACGAAGCTGTTTGCCAGAGAGAATGTCGTTGGCAGCCTCGTTGTCCACAATGCCGTCCTCGTAGAGTTTGTAGACTGCCTGTAGTATCGGCTGCCCGCCACTGCGGCCGGTTAGGGCATGTGACAACAGGGCAATCTGTTGCTCGCCCTTCTTGCGGTCCATGATGTAGATTTTGGAGAAGTTCTTATTCACGCTGTCGGTGATGTGTTCGCGTGTGGCTTCGTCATACTCGATGTCAAACTGGAAACTAGCGTCCAGCCTCGAGTGCAGCCACGGCTTGCCTACCTCGAACGTGTATATCCTAGTCTCCTCGCGGCTGTAGAACAAGGCGGTCGATATCAGCACAATCGACAGCACTAGCAGCACGAAGATGATGGTGGTATGGTTCTTTTTCATATAGCTTCTTGTTTCTTGGTTAACTCATTCTGGATGCAGTGTTGATGCCCTTGATTCTCTTGATTTCGCGGCACAGGTTGGTAACGGAGAGCGCGTCGCTGATGAGGACGTCAAGGTCGCAATTGAACACACCCTGGTCGGCAGTGACGTTCATGCGCTTCATGTTGATGGACATGTTGGTCGAAATGATGTTTACAATCGACTGGAGAATGCCCTTGCGGTCAATGCCCTCGATGTGGATGGTGGCAAGGAAGCTGTCACCATGGTCCTCCCACTGGGTCTGCAGCAGCTGTGACCCGTAGCTGGCCTTGAGGCGAGCCAGGGTAGAGCAGTCCATCTTGTGTACGATGACCTCGCCGTTGTCGTTGATAAATCCCACCACGTCGTCGCCAGGAATGGGGTGGCAGCAGTCGGCAATCTGGTAATTGCTGTTGCCGTCGCGTGTGACGAGCCTGTAAATGGCTTTGGTGTCGATGGCCTTGGCGGCTTCGTCGGTAGTCTGCTTGGCCTGGTTCTTGTTGCCGCCCCTGAAGGGGTTGCGGCGCCACCAGTTGAAGCGCCCGCTCTGCTCTTTGGTGCTAAGCATTTCCTCGTTGAGCTTAATCTCATTGTTGCCAATCATGAAGAAGAGCTCCTCTTTGTTGGCAACACCTTGACAGGTGATGGCGTGTGAGAGCACCTCATTGGTCAGCTCGATATTGTGCTCCTTGAGAAAATCCATGAAGCGTTTCTCGCCATCGTCGATGATGAGTCGGCGCTTGTGGCGCAAGGCAGCCCTGAGGCGCGTCTTGCCCTTGGCGGTGACGAGGAATTTCTCCCATTCGGGCTTGGGCTCGTTGGAATTGCTGGTGAGGATTTCCACTTGGTCACCACTCGACATCTTGTAAGACAGCGGTACCAGTTTGTGGTTGACCTTGCCTGCAATACAGTGGGTACCCAGGTCGGTGTGGAGCATGAATGCCAGGTCAAGCACCGAGGCGCCCTTGGGCAGCGTAATCATCTCGCCCTTGGGCGTAAATACTACGATTTCGCTGGCAAACAGGTTGAGTTTGATGGTGTCGAGAAAGTCGATAGCGTTGGGTTCGGGATCCTTCAGGATGTCGACGATGGTGCTGAGCCATGCAGCCAACTCATCCTCTTCTTCACCCTCACCGATTTTGTATTTCCAGTGCGCTGCAAAGCCGCGTTCGGCGATGTCATCCATCTTGCGGCTACGTATCTGCACCTCGACCCAGTTGCCGTCAGGTCCCATCACGGTGACATGCAGGGCACGGTACTTGTTCACCTTGGGGGTAGTGAGCCAGTCGCGCACGCGGTCGGGATGCTTGGTATACACCTCGGTCACCTCGTTGTAGATGTTCCAGCAAATGCGCTTCTCGGCGCTCTCGTCATCACACTCAAACACGATGCGCGCCGCATACAGGTCATAAACCTCCTCGAAGGGGATGCGCTTGGTCTGCATCTTGTTCCAGATGGAATAGCAGGACTTGACACGCGCGTTGAACTCATACTTCAGCCCCATGTTGTCCAAGCGCTCGCGGATGGGAGCCGAGAAACGGGCAAACAGTTCGTTGCGGCTCTCTTCGCTGGCAGCAATCTGGTCCTTGATGCGCTGGTACTCGCTGGGGTGGTTATACCTGAAGCTCAGGTCTTCAAGCTCCGTCTTGATGGCATACAGACCCAGGCGGTGGGCCAGTGGGGCGTAGATATAGAGCGTCTCACCGGCAATCTTATACTGCTTGTTGGCGGGCATTGACGAGAGGGTGCGCATGTTGTGCAGGCGGTCGGCCATCTTGATGAGCACCACGCGGATGTCCTCGCTCATGGTGAGCAACAGTTTGCGGAAGTTCTCGGCCTGTAAGGATGCCTTGTCACCGAAGATGCCACCCGAAATCTTGGTCAACCCGTCGACGATGCGTGCAATCTTAGCGCCGAACTGTGCCTCGATGTCCTCGACGGTATAGTCGGTGTCCTCGACTACGTCATGAAGCAGTGCCGCGCTGATGCTGGTTGAACCCAGTCCGATTTCCTGGCTCACAATGGTGGCCACGGCAATGGGATGCAGGATATAGGGCTCCCCTGAACGTCGCCTGATGCCTTTATGGGCATCACGCGCGAACTTAAAAGCCTTGTCGATAATCTCCACTTTCTTGCGGTGATTGCTTGATAAATAGCCGTTTAACAAGTTCTGATAAGCCTCGTTAATCATCTGTTCTTCCTGCTCGGGTGTCATATTATTCTTCTGCATCATGGGTCACAAGCATTTTAATTCAAACTACAAAAGTAGTAAAAAAGTTTTTAGCTATTATCTTTAGCTATTAGTTTTTGCCTTTTGGGGGTTATCCTTGGCCTTGGCTGGTGGGGCGGGTGCCCAGGGTGGGGGCGGTGACATTGAAGGGGCGGCGCCAGTCGCTGGTCGCGGTGTGGAGCCAAACATAGCCCTCGGTGATTTTGATTTCGTTGACGTTGTCGATGCCAAGTGGCAAGCGCACAATGGCGCGCACACGTCCGTTCTGGTCACAAATCTGGATGCCCATACTGGTAACAGCCCACAGGTTGCCGTTGCCGTCAAAGGTGATGGTTTGGATATCCAACGGGTGACTGTTGTCATCGTTGTGCAGCCAGTAGAATGGTTCGCCATAGGCGGGCTGCCCGTCTTGCAGGATGTACTGCCACACAGCGTTGCCGTGTTCCTCGGGAATGATGGCGATATTGGTCAGGTCGGGGTAGATGATGCGGATAACAGGCTTGCGGGGAACACCGTTGCCCACTTTTTCCCACCCCTTGTCCTCGCTGGCAAGGATGCTGTTGAGGAAATCATTCTGCGTTTCTCCCACGAGGGGTTGAGTCGGCCAGTCGCGCCACATCCATTCCATCACTTGGGAAAAAATCTCGGTAGAGCGTTTTACATTGTGGCCACCGTCACTCCAGTCACATTGTACGTCATAGCCAGCAAACTGTAATGCACTAGCCAGCAGCTGGTTTCCCTCGTACCAATGCCCAAACAGCGGGTTCCAAGCGTCATTACTGCCGTCCTGGATAAACACGCGCAGGGGCAGTGGCTCGGTTTTGCGTACCAATGCCTGCAAGTCGTTGCCACCGCGCATCGCTACAAAGGTGCCCACACCCGTGAACACCTTGCCGAACAGGTCGGGCCGGTGCCAGGCGGCGTTGAATGCCGCGATGCCGCCACTGCTCAAGCCGAAAATCATGCGGTCCTGAGGACGGCGAGACAGGCGGATGGGTTTGCCGCGCGGGGTGGTCATCTGTTCGACAGCAGGCAACAGTTCCGTCTCGAGGAAATCGGCAAAAAGTCCGGTCGTGCTGTCGAACTCGTAGCAGCGGTTGTAACGCAACACTGTACCTTCAGCATCAGTGATTAACCCCGGCTGCAGGAACACGCCGATTGTGCGGGGCATCTTACGCGCGGCGATGAGCGAATCCATCACCTGGGGCGCATTGCACAGCACGCCATCCAACCCAATATACAGGGCTGCCGGTCGTTTGCCGTCATACTGGTCGGGTATATACACCTGAAAGGTGTGGACCGTACCAGGATAGATATCAGAATGCTCCAGCACGCCATCGATGAGGCTATGTCCGGCCTGCATGGTGAACGCCATGACCATCAAGATGGCAGCAAGTGATAAACGTCTAGAAATCATAGTCGATAAGTTTTTTGTCGGCTACAAAGGTAGTGTTTTTTTATTGAATAAAAGCGTGCAATGCCTGGTTTGATAAGCCATTGCACGCAGTGCCTAAATTCCAAAGAAAATCAATTGCTGTTCAGCAGCAGGTCGACAAGTGAGGTCACGTCCATGATGGTCAACTTGCCGTCGCCGTCAATATCGGCAGCCTCGTTGCCAATCAGCCTGTCGCCATTGCCGTCATTGAGCAACATGTCAATCAGGGTAGTGGTGTCACCGATGCCCGTGATGCCGTCACCATCCACGTCACCCAGTTTGGTTCCACTGATAGCTACAATCGTATAGAAGTTCTTCCAACAGTTTGCTGACTGGTATGCTCCTATTGAAGCCTCTGGCACTCGCAATGTCTTATTGTTATAGTTGTCAAATGTCCCATAACCGTTGCAAGTGGGTGGTGTCGTTGCCTTACATGTCACATCGGTCAACTTGGAGCAACCGTAGAATGTATATGAGCCGATAGAGGTGAGCGAGGCGGGGAGAACAATGCTGGTCAGTTTTGAGTCATAACCGAAAGCATAATTACCAATTGTCTTGACAGAATTACCAAAACTGATGTTTGATAATTTAGTGCAATAATAGAACGCATTATTCTCAATCGTTTCGACACCATTACCGATAGTTAAACTCGTCATGTTGCTGCACTGCTCAAACGCATTTTGACCTATCGTTGTGACTGCATCGGGAATCGTCACGCTACTCAAATTAGAGCAATTGTAGAATGCTGACTTATTGATAGACTGGACGGTATTGGGTATCGTTACGCTGGTGAGGCCGGTAAAACCGTAGAAAGCGTAGTCCTTGATTTCGGCTACTCCGGCGGGGATTTCAATCTCAGTCAGTTCAACGCCGTCCTTGTACAGATGCTTTGCGTAGTAAATGGGATTACCGCTACTGTTTGAGAAACTGATTCGGCACCATGCTCCGATATCTGTAATATCGACGCGATTCAAGTTAGAACAGCCGTAGAAAGCATTGTTACCAATCGATGTGATGCTTGCCGGTATATTGATGCTCGTCAATCCGCTGCATCCCGCGAATGCACTAGCCCCGATTGCCGTCACAGTTTCGGGAATTGTAGTTGTCTTGCATCCCAACAGCAACATGTTGCTCTCGGTGTCAATTATCGCATTGCTGTTGTCACGCGAGTCATAAACAGGATTGTCCTCATCAATCGTTATCGACTCTAAGCCTGAACAGCTCATGAATGCATTGGCGCTAACCGTTGTGGTAGCAGCGGGGATGTTTATACTCGTCAGTTTTCGGCAACCATAGAACGCGTGATTATTAATGGTCGTCAGGGCTTCAGGAAGTGTTACTTCGGTCAAGGCTGAGCAACCGTTAAAGGCATCGTTCTCGATTGTCGTTACCCCGTCAGGAATTGTGACGCTTGTCATTTTCAGGCAATTGTAGAACGTGGAAGGACTAATGGTTGTCAGAGCTTTAGGCAGTGTTATTTCGGTCAGTGCTCTACATTCCCTGAAGGCTGAGTTGTCGATAGTCGTTACCCCGTCAGGAATCGTGACACTTGTCAGACTCATGCAATTAGCAAACGCATATTTACCGATGGACTTGACCGACGGTGGAATAACCATGCTTGTGATTCCGGAGTTATAGAAAGCATAGTCGTCAATTTTAGTGATTCCTGATGGCAGCGTTGTATTCTTACAAATCAGTACCAAGCTGTCGTTTTCAGTCTTAATGACGGCGTTGCAGTTGTCACGGGAATCATATACCGGATTATCATCTTCCACGACAATCGATCTCAGCCCCGAGCAGCCACTGAACGACTGCTTCTGTATTGAGGTCACTGTATTGGGTATGGTCAGACTGGAAAGGGTATAGCACTGAGTGAAAGCGCCTCCGGCGATGCTTTGTAGCGGCGCCGACAGGGTGAGGTCACTCAACTTATCGCAATAGGCGAATGCATTGCTGCCGATGTTGAGTGCGCTGATTGAAGCCTCAATCAGGTTGGGGCAATTGTTGAATCCTTGCAGCGATTTGACCGAGGCGGGGATAGAAACATACATCAATGCTGCGCAGTTACTGAAAGCGCCACTGCTAATCGTGTCAACCGACCCTGGTATCTTGACCTCGGTCAAGCCATTACAATTACTAAATGCTCCAGCGCCGATGGTCTTGAGTGAAGCAGGAAGGTTGATGTCTGTCAATCCTCCGCAGCCAGCGAATGCATAATAACCGATTTCCTTAACCGAAGCGGGGATTTCAATAGATGTGATTGGGAACTGATAAGCAAAATAATTGGGTATCTTCTCTACCTCATTTCCAATCGTTATCTGGGTTAATTGGCCATAACTGCACGCATCGTAGCTATAGTGGCGTTCGTCAAAATATCCCAATGTTTCACAGCGTACCGCATTCCAGGTGAGTGACTGCAGTTGTTTGGAACCGTAAAAAGCCATCTCGCCAAGGCGTTTCACTCCCTTGCCGATAACGGCACTCGTCATACTTTGGTTATAAGTGAAAGCATAAGCTCCGATTTCCTCAACAGCATCCGGGATAATGACATCAGTGAGATTATTGCAATAATAGAAAGCACCGCCTGCAATTATCTCGACGGAATTGGGTATAGTTACCGTAGTAATATTGGAATTAGCAACAAAGCCATAGGGCAATATGCGCACTTGGTCACCAATAGTCAGATTGCTGACACTACGAAATGGCGAATTCCAATAAAAGGAATCATAGTAGTAGTATCCATCTTTGTATGGCAGCACACTCCTGCACTCACGGGCATTCCAGGTGAGTGTTTCCACTCCGCTGTTTTCGAAGGCATAATATCCGAATTCAGTAACATTCTCAGGAATCGTCAGGCTAGTCAACTTATAGGTTGACTTAAATGCTTCGTTACCGATTGTTGTCAAGGAATTGGGCAAATCAACAGATGTGATTTGTGAATTAATCACAAATTTTTCAGGTATCACCGTCACCTCGTTGCCGATAGTCACCTGACTGATGTTTAGGGTATAAATACTGCCGCAAGACCAGCATTCTCGCGCATTCCACGTGAGCGACTGCGTCCCGACACCTTTAAAGGCATCAGTGCCGATAACCGCGACATTCTTGGGAATCGTCAGGTTGGCAAGATTCGCAAGACCCGAGCACGAACAATATGCACTGTCTCCGATAAGGGTGACCGCCTCGGGAATCGCGATATCAGTTATACCAGCACCATAGAACGCTTGTTTCCCGATTGAGGTCACGCTGGCGGGCAGGTTTACCGCCGTCAGGCCCGAGCAGCCACGGAAAGCCGAGTTGCCCACTCCTGTCACGCTATAGGTCACACCATTCATGGACACCGTGCCGGGTACGGTCACCATGCCGCTGTAGCTGTTATAGTTCCTGTCCTTAAAGGTCACCTCTACCGTGTTGCTGCCGGTGACAGTATAGTAGATGCCGTTTTTCTCAAAGTCGTAATGGTTATTTAACGCGGCATTGCCAGTGATGTTCTCGAACATGCTCCACCAGTCAGCGGTCAGATAGGCGGTCAGCGACATCTTGGGAACCGTGAGCGATGCCATGCCGTAAGTCTCGCTTAAGAAACCGTCAACATTCGCCATCAGGGGTGGATTGGTGGCGCGTGTTGTTACTGACCTCAGCCCCGTGCAGCCATAGAATGCGTTTTCTCCGATATAAGATACGGCATCAGGCAGTTCCACTGAAGTTAACCCAGTGTAAGCAAACGCCAGTTTTCCAATATAAGTCACAGGGTTGGGCAGGTGGATTTCAGTTAAAGAAGAGCAACCGTTAAAGGTGTTTTCACCGATATAGGATACAG
The DNA here is from genome assembly GCA_902800715.1 of uncultured Bacteroidales bacterium. Lineage (GTDB taxonomy): Bacteria > Bacteroidota > Bacteroidia > Bacteroidales > Muribaculaceae > Sodaliphilus. Next base: position 29,545 of record CADCFN010000001.1, on the reverse strand, counting down.
CCATGGGCAGTTTTACCGTTGCCAGACTTGTACATCCGTTAAAGGTGCCGTCCAGCGTATTTACTCCAGCAGGGATATTGACGCTTGCCAATGCCGTGCAACCGCTGAAGGTGCCCTTGAGGGTATTCAGGTTATTGGACAGCGTTACGCTGGTCAATGCCGAGCAACCGTAGAACACGTTCCAATCCATCGAGTTGACCGAGTTGGGCATGATGACGCTCCTCAGGTTAGTACACTCGGCGAAAGCCGATGCTCCAATCGTGGTGACACCATTGGGGATGGTGACACTCGTCAGTCCCGAACAGCCATAGAATGCGTTTTTGCCGATGACCATGATGGTGTTTGGCAAGGAAATACTTGTCAGTCCCGTGCAGCCATTGAAGGCATTCTCGTCGATTTCGGTGACAATGAATGAACGCTGGTAAGGCTCGCCGATGGCATGGGAATTGGAGAACTCGACCAGAATGTGAGCCGTAGCAGGAATTGTGATATCGCCGCTATAGCTGTCATCGTCCACAGCAACTACCTTGACCTCTGAATTATTGAGAATCTCATAATGGATGCCATTGTGCCAATACTGGTTCCACTGCGCCTGGGCCGTGAAAGAGACAGCCAGCAGCATCAATAGGCTATAAATGAACTTCTTCATAATCTATTTTGTTTTTATTGTTGTTATTTGTCTATGGATAGATTCCAGACCTTAGTCTTCATTGGAAATAGTTATAAGCCCAACATGAAATCAATGAGGGCGGTGACGTCGGCGATGCTTACAGTGCCGTCACCGTTGAAGTCGGCATAGGCAGGCAACTCCTCACCATTCATCATCATGTCAATCAAGACGGTCACGTCGGCAATGGTAATCACACCGTCACCATTAATGTCGCCAACATCAGGATCGGTCGTCGAGAGGATATACCTGAACTGGTTCCAGTACTCGGCTGCCTTGTAATCTCCAATGGATTCCCGTTCTACACGCAAGGTGGCGTCATAGCATGAGATGAATGTCCTGTAATAAACGACAGGAGGCAGCGGCGCCAAGCAGGTAACGGTCTTCAAGCCGACGCAGGTGTAGAACGCATCGCTGCAGATGGTGTCGACTGTAGCCGGAATTGTGATTTCGGTCAAGCGCTTACAGTTGTAGAAGGCATATTCGCCGATGCGTGTCACGCCGTCGGGAATGGTGACTTCGGTCAAGTCGGCGCAGTTGTAGAACGCATGGTCACCAATGGCGGTGATGGTACTCGGAACGACAGTGTTCTTGCAGCCCAAAATCAGTGTGTTGCTGCCCGTCTCGATGATGGCATTGCAGTTCTCGCGCGAATCAAAGACCGTATTGCCTTGTTCAACCTGGATTGATGTCAAGGACGGACAGTCGTCAAATGCTCTTGCGGCAATAGTGGTGAGTGCGGCGGGTATCGTCACGTCAGGCAGGCTCTTGCAGCCGTTGAAGGCATCATAGTTGATGCTGGTGAGCGAAGTGGGCCAGTTGACCTGTGACAGAGCGGCACATCCCAGGAATGTGGAATAGTCGATGGCTTCGAGTGCGTTAGGCAACGATGCTGATACCAGGGCCTTACAGCCATAGAATGCCGAATTGCCGATAGTGGTTACACCCTCAGGAATAACGATATCCGTCAGGCTGGTGCAACGGGAGAATGCCGAGCTGCCGATAGAGGTCAACGCGTTGCCCAGTGTCAATTGGACCAAATTGTTGCACTGGGAGAATACTGAATTGCCGATGGTGGTCACCGTTGCGGGCAACGAAATCTCGGTCAGTGACGAACAGCCCATGAAAGCAGCATTGCCAATCGTTTCGAGCCCATTGGACAATGATACGTCAGTCAGGTTCTTGCAGCTATAGAATGCATTAGCGCCAATCGAGGTCACTGTTGCCGGGATGGTAACTTGGGTAAGATTCTGGCAACTGGAGAACGAATACTTGCCGATGGCAGATAATGAGCCATGGAGTGCCACATTGTTCAAAGTCTCGCAACGGCTGTAGGCGTAATCACCCAGGGTGGTAACGCTGGCAGGGATATTCACATCAGTGATGTAAGCGCAACCGGTAAATGCGCCGGTGCCGATTGTGGTGAGCGAATTGGGTAAGGTAATGCCGTTGATATCTGAATTGGCAAATGCGTAATTGCCAATCTCGGTAATCGTGGAGGGTAGTGTCACACTGGTTACATTGTCATTCATGAATGCTTCATCCACGATTGCAGTTACTGTGTAAGTCTTGCCGTAGTTGTTAACAGTGGCGGGAACGGTTATGCTGCCGCTGTAACACGGATATTCTTTACCGAACGAGCACAAAACGTCACCTACCCAGTAATTATAGTGGCGGTAGTCCATGTATTGCCTAGTTACTCCTACAGTGGAATCACTCAAAATCTTGTAGTAAATACCACCATCCGAGAAGCTATAGCAGGATACTTGGTATGGATCAGGATCAGGATAATCATACGGTTCGATAGGGAGCTCAATCAAAACGTGTTCACTCTCAAGTTTGCCTTCGGCAATCGCATAGGCTTCGATAATTACGAAGTAGTAATAATCACCTCTCTGGAATGAAATAGGACCATCATACACCATAAATTCATTGCCAGGGTCATCTTCATAATTGAAAATACACCGATAATAGATGGTGGCGTCGGGATCATCTGAGTTCTCGATCAAAACTGTCATCTGATACCCTTCATCAACACATTCAATATAAGGCGCTGAGGTGGGTTCTGGTGGATTAGCAGGTGCAATATAGACATCAGACCAAACGTGTTCACTCTCGAGTTTGCCATCTGCTATTGCAAAGGCTTCGATGGTGAGATGCTCCTCAAAACTTTGTTTTGGGATACTAAAGGGCCCATTATAATCCGAATAGTAATTGCTGGAGTTACCTTCAGATTCCAAAAAGTACCGATAATATATGGTGGCATTGGAATCATCTGAGTTCTCGATGACAACAGTCATTTGATCTTCTTCCTCTATAAAATAAATATAAGGTGCTGAGGTGTACTGGGGAAGTGCTGGAACAACGACATAAGTACTGACGGTGTTGGATGGTGCCATCCCGTCGGCTTGAGCATAGGCCATAACCTCTCTTACCTGTTCCTCTTCCTGCGGGGCAAACGTGAGGTCGAACTCAGAATACCCCGTCCCCATCTCTACTCCGTCGGCAAAGACGTAGATGAAGGCGTTCTCACAAACGATGTGAACGGTCACATAGTTTTCTCCCTCTTCGATGGTAAACACCGGATCAGGCGTCTGCTCCAGTTCGTCCTGGGCACTCATGGCCGCGGTGGCCATGACTAGCATCAGTAGTGTTAGTAGTAGCTTTTTCATTTTGATAATGGATTATATTGTTAGACTTTATTGACTTCATTATTAATTCATCTCCATGAGCTTGTCGATGATGGTGGTGGCGTCGGCGACGGTCACCTTGCCGTCTCCATTGCAGTCTCCCCAAGCTGGTAGCTCTTCACCGCTAAGCAACAGATCAATCAAGCCCGTTACATCACTGATAGCGACATTGCCGTCGCCATTGATGTCACCAATGGGTAAAATAGTGATAAAGTTACGCCAATAAGAGGCATTCTTGTAGGCTTCGATAGCCTCTTCAGGCACATGAAGCCTCGCATTGCTATAGGTACTCGACTCAAAGAATCCGTACATTTCATATCGAGGGGGATATAGAGAAAAACAGATGACGTCCTCCAAATTAGTACAACCATAAAAGCAATAAGTGCCTATGTTAAAAGTGCCTATGTTGTTCATCGTGCTTGGTAATGAAATGGAAATCAAGTTGGTACAGTTCCTGAAAGCATCAAGGCCGATTTGTCGAACTCCTTCAGGAATATAAACACTTGTAAGGGCAGAACACTCATAAAAGGCACCAGCATCAATGTTTATCAATGAATTTGGAAACTCAATCTCAGTTATCTTATCACAATAGGCAAACGCCATGGAACCTATATGAGTCACACCCTCAGGAATGAAAGAATTATTACAGCCTTCAATTAAATTAGTGAACCGTCCTAGGTATTTTTTCTCTATAATGGCATTGCAATTGTCACGCGAATCATATTTCGTGTTTCTCGGATCAACAACGATATTGGTTATATTGTAGTCGCGAGTGGTAAGACCACCAAGTATCCGAGTAACATTAGCAGGTATAAACAGACTGGTCAAACAAGGGCAGTCCATGAAAACACATCCTCCAAGGTATTGGAGTGATTCAGGAAGCTCAACTTCGGTCAATCCTGTACAACCAGCAAAGGCACAATCAGCAATTTCTGTCACTTTATTAGGAATTTCAATATAAGACAATCCAGTGCAATCGCGAAAAGCACTCTCACCAATGTACTCGAGGGAATCAGGAAGATTGACCTCAGTCAGCCAAGTGAATCCGTTGAACGTCCCTGCGGCAAGACGTTTCACCGAGTTGGGTATCACGGTGTTGACACAAGCTGCCAATAACACACAGTTTGCTTTACCAATAATGGCATTGCAATTATCTCGGGAGTCATAGTACAAGTTGTTCTCATCAACCACAATGCTTGTTAAACCATAGCAATAGGAGAATGACATTAACTCTATAGTTTGTACCGAAGCTGGAATAAAAAGTTCAGTTAGAGAGCTGCAACTCATAAATGCATCCCCGCCAATGAAAGTGACAGAGTTAGGGATGTTGATGTGGTTTAATGCTGTGCATCCATGAAACGCGTTCCTTCCAATTGAGGAAATCGAGTTAGGTAAATCAACACGAGTCAGTCCAGTACATTTATTGAAGGCATCTCCACCAATAGAAGTGACAGCATAGGTCATCCCGTTATAGGACACCTCGGCGGGAATTGTTACTTGACCGCTGTAAGTGTTACCTGTCGAAGAAGAGCCTTTATAAGTCACACTCACCGAGGTGCTGTCGGCGTTGATGTTATAATAGATGCCGTCCATCACAAAGTTATAGGCGCTCATGGTCGCTGTTGCAGCGGCCATCAGCATGAGCAGTAATAGTTTTTTTCTTATCATAGTTCTGAATATTAAATGGTTAATAATTGTCTGCTGATATGATACTAAAAAAAGAGCAATGCTAGGAAACGGTTTCTTTCAGTTGTCCGTTTGAATATCACCAATCGGACGTCACATCATTATCCGTTAATTCAGTTGTTCCTAGCATTGCTCTTAGCTTGTGTGTCTCTAGCAAGGCAGCTTCGTCAGGATGTGTGCCGTTCTTGCTGGGACACATCATTAGGCTGAAAAATCTTTGCACTTTTTATTAACATCAATATTTTTTTCCAATTCAATTTGTTTTATGGTTTAGTTTTAAGGTCGTGGGGAATGGATACCCCAACTGTCGGTAATGCAAATTTAGGACGGAGAAAAAGTATTGTCAACTTTTTTTACCTCCAAAAATGCAAAGTGTAAAATTTTTTGACACTAAAGTGTCCAATTTTTTGACACTTTGGCAAATCACACCATCTAGAGAGCAAGTCTTTTGATGGTGTGATTCAGGATATCAGTTATTGTTCATCAACTGGTCAATCAGGTCGGTCACGTCACCAACGGTCACATTGCCGTCGCCGTTGACGTCATAAAATGCGGGCAAACTATTGTTGCCATCAAGCAAGAGGTCTACGAGGAAGGTGGCGTCACTGATAGCAATGTTGCCGTCACCATTGATGTCGCCAGGGCCGGCCCCGATAAACGGCACGATGTGGGTGAACTTGCCCCATTCCTCATGAGCACGGTAATCCTCGACAGACTCATTCGGCACAAACAGCGTCACTTGATAATAGGGCTCATCGTAATAAAACAGCGTGTTAGCCACTGGAGGAATCATGTCGTGAGTAATTATTCTCTCTATGTTTTCACATCCGCCAAATGCTTCATATCCAATTGTATCGACCGAATTGCCTATTGTCACGTTTTTCAAACATTCACAAGAGCCAAAAGCCATTGAACCAATCGTTTTCACTGAATTGGGAATAACTATTTGAGGAATCGCTACCATATAAAAAGCGAAGCGACCAATACAAGTAACGGTACTGGGTATCACAGTATTCTTACCCCCAATGATGAGTGTGTTGTCTGCTGTCCGGATAACGGCGTTGCAATTCTCGCGAGAGTCATAGACAGGGTTGCCTTCGTCGATCGTTACAGAATCTAATGACCAAAAATAATCATAACCTGGCAATTCAATATGATTAATCGTGCTCGGTATGGTGACAGAGCCTTTAACCCCATTAGCGCCCAAAGAGGTTACCTTATAGTCTTGGCCTCTGCTTTGAATTGTAGGCGGGATATTCACGTGGATTGACGGTGCATCAGGAGTGATAAGGGGATAATTAATGAACAACATGCCATTGAAATAACAAGTGGAGACCTTGAGCGTCGAATCTCCTGTGATGTCATAAACTATGCCATCGTTGACAATGTAGCTTCCACTCTGGCTTGTGTGTCCCGTAGGGCCATACTCCACCGTCGCAGTAATAATTTCGCTATCTGCTGCATCATCATTGCAAGCATAAGCCGAGATAGTGTAATCACCATAATCTTTCAAGTAGATATATTCTTGAGAAGGAACCCATTCGCCAGCATTATTCACCCTATAAAAGAACGAATCGGCAGGAGCCTCATAAAGATCCCAATCATCAGAATAATGATAATAGACATCATCCATATAGGATGGCTTGAACGGGTTCTCTCCAATAAGGCCATCGACAATACGGAGCGCCAATCCTTTTTCGGGATCAACGTGATGAGCATAAACTAGAGGAGGAACAGTCTTGTAGCGCGTATTCAACTCAAAACTAGTGCAAACTATCTCGCTCTGTAATTTTCCAGGAGATATAGCATAAGCTTCGATGAGATAATATCCTTGATCGGTGAAATAAACCCAACCAAAAGATTCTATCCATTCGCTCCAATCACCAAATCCATTGTCATTGGAATAGGACACACGATAGTAAAGAGTCGCTTCTGGATCCTCATCATATATGATAAGCATGGCAGTTGAGTGACTAATCTCAACATTTATACTTGGTGTGGCGGTTATAGGCAATACTTCTATAGCAGGTATTGTTATCTCTTTGATTGCCATGTCGCTGATTGGGTACCCCTCTGCTTGAGCAGTCGCTGTGAAAAACAGATTTTGCTCTCCATAAACGTAATCGATATAATATGGATTCTCAACTTCCTCTTCATTGCAATAAAGATGAAGTTCCCCCACTCCCTCTACCCAGATAGCTGCATAACTATCGTAATACTCACAGAGGATCTCAGGTGTTGGGGTAGGAATGGCTGGTTCTTGCCCCATAATAGTGGCAACTGACATCAACAACATCATTTGAGTCAAAACAAAATGTTTCATAGTGTTTTTAGTTTTTATTGATTATTATATGAACCTAACAAAGCTATTTGAATTATAATACACAAAAGTATATAAACTTTATTCGTTATGTAACTTATTTCCTATAAATTTCGGTAGTCTTACTGCTTTTCTCATTATTGTCAAATAATTTGACGATTCTACTTGAAACAGCTCATCGTCAGTGAGTGGATTGAGGCGCGGCTCCTGTGTCTGACGGAGCTGTTAATGGTGCCCAACTACCAACAGCACATGCGGGGAGACCCATTCCTTCCCAATTAATACTCGTTACCTTCCATCGAAGGCTCGGCGTGGCGATTGTTCCGCAACCGCCTTCTGAATTTCCCCTTCTGCCGCATCGGTCACTGTTTTCTCGCCACAACCCCGGGCACAACCGATAAAACATAACTCAAGCAACTCAAACAATTATGCCCATATAACCTAGCTTCACATAACGAAGCGTGTTATTACCGTTATGACGTGCCGCATAACAGGCTCCGGATACTTTATGCTAATAAGGATATCAGTTATTATTCATCAACAGGTCAATCAGGTCGGTTACGTCACCAACGGTCACATTGCCGTCGCCGTTGACGTCATAAAATGCGGGCAGACTATTGTTGCCATCAAGCAAGAGGTCTACGAGAAAGGTGGCGTCACTGATAGCGATAACACCATTGCCATCCACATCACCAGTTCCACCAATACCGCCAATGGGGAGAATCCTTGAGAAGCGCCCCCAGATGTCGGATTCTTGATAAGCCTCTAATGATTCAGATGGCACATAAAGCGTGGCAGATGCATAAGAGCTAAAGCAGTCACCATACAAGACGCTTGTATCGTCATCATCAAGAATTGGAGGAATCTGAGCCTCGCATACCACTGTTGACAAACGGTCACAATACCCGAAAGCGCTTTGTCCAATCTTCTCGAGTGAACTGCCAATTGTCACCTCTTTGAGGTCGTAACAGAACGAATAAGCGGCAGAGACAATTCTCGTCACTGATGACGGGATGATAGCACGTTCAAGTCCATTACAGCCGTTAAATGCCTGAAAACCGATGCATTCGACAGTGTTTGGAATTTCAACATATTCCATATATCTAGACCAAGCGAAAGCATTATCATCAATAGCTGTTACGGTATAGGTGACGCCTCTATAAGTGACATTTTCGGGAATCACAGGAAGATAATAGCCCGTATAGGTACCCAAATATGATTCTGGGTCATCATAGTCACCACCGCATGTGACAGAAACAGTCTTGCTTCCAGTAATTTTGTAATAGAAGTTACCGTCCTCAAAGACGTATGGGTTTTGCTCGGCTGTCAGGCTTAGTGCCAGCATTAGCATCAGGGTTAAGAGAAGTTTCGTCTTCATTGTTCTTAATAGTTTATTGTTAATTATTTAATTGTTCTTGGTCCGTGTATCTCTAGCAAGGCAGCTTCGTCAAGATGTGTGCCGCTCTTGCTGGGACACATCACCGGGCTGTTTTTATTAACACCTATAATTTTGTTCCAATTCAGTATTAGTTATTGTTTCGTTTTAAGGTTGTGGGGAATGGGTACCCCAACAATCGGTAATGCAAATTTAGGACGGTGAAAAGGTATTGTCAACTGTTTTGCCCCCTCAAAAAAGCAAAGTGTAAAAATTTTTGACACTAAAGTGTCCAATTCTTTGACACAATAGCAAATCACACCATCAAAAGGCGTACTCTCTTGATGGTGTGATTCGGGATATCAGTCATTGTTCATCAACCGGTCAATCAGGTCGGTCACGTCACCAACGGACACATTGCCGTCGCCGTTGACGTCAGCCCAAGCGGGCACCTCTTCTCCGACAAGCAGCATGTCGACCAGTTCGGTAGCGTCACTGATAGCAATGTTGCCGTCGCCATTGATGTCGCCAGGGCCAGCCCCGATAAACGGCACGATGTGGGTGAACTTGCCCCACTCTTCATGGGCGCGGTAATCCTCGACAGACTCATTCGGCACAAACAGCGTCACTTGCTCATAGAGTATATTACCATCAAAACCGACCTGATCATATCGGCCGAACCAGACATAGTCTTCACTAAACAGGTTATCAGCATCGGGTGGTGTCACAGCATGGATGGTCATGCGCTCCAAGTTGATGCATCCGGCAAATGAAGACCAACCCACCTGGAGTATTGTGCTTGGCAACTCCACGCTTGTGATATCACAATGGAAACCGACAGTACAAGCAAACGCAGCATTGCGGATACCGGCTACGGTATAGGTTTCATCCTCGAAAACCATTTCACTTGGGATAATGATATCTCCAGTATAGGGCTGGGAGGTGAGCCCTGACTCATCACTGCCACAAACATAAACATATGAGGACGGAGATTCTAAGTACCATATGTCCATTGTCCCACTATAATCTAAGTAGTAATGAATGCCATCAACAATACAAGCGGCGTATATAAAATCGTCATAAATCCCAGCGCTACCCATGACCACTTCACTCGGAAGTTTACCCTCGGCTACAGCATAGACTTCAACAGTTGTTTCTCCCATGTTCATGCCGAGAATCGGATTACCCGTGTATTCCTGCCATTCCGTCAGGCCATTTCCTGTATCACGCCGATAATAGATGGTGCCATCGATTTCGTCAGCATTGGTGACAATGACAGATCTGAAAATAGTAACAATGTAATCAACATAGTCAGCAGTTTGTGCACTGTGCCAATTCTGCGCATCCCAGGTTTCTTCTAGGATTGGTGCTAAGGTTTGTTCCATCTCTTGGGCACTCATGGTTGTTGAGAATGCGGCCATCAACATCAGGGTTAAACGTAGATACTTTTTCATAATACTTACTTCATGCCGCTGGTTGGCCCTCCACAATAGCGACGATTAAGGACCTCATTGAATTGAAATCCAGTAAACAAAAAAGCGTGAGGACGTTGGTCTGATTCCCTCCTTGGGGCGCTCAAGACCCCAAGGATAAGGAACATTTAGACACGCTTTATAATAATTAGTGTAGCCAATCGCAAATCATCATCCAAATAACAACCTGCAATAATTGACTGCAAATTTATGATAAATATTTCTAATTTTCAAGTGAAATCAAGAAATTTTGCAGAAATATTTTAAAAATTGCGACAATGTCACATGGTTCTATGGTTGTGGCAATTTGAAGAAATTTTTCTCTCCATTTCATGTCGATTTCCAGTCCTAAGATAGTACCTGTATCAAAAACAACAGCGGTTTTATGCCATAAAATACGTCAAGTGTCAAATTTTTAGACACTAAACTGTCCAAAAAATTGACACTTGTCACAAATTGTGGTGCGAAAATCACACCGAGTCGGGAACGGAGGAGGGATCCTCGAGTTTCTCGTTGGGGTTGAAATCGTCGGTAAGGGGAACGAACAAGGAGTCCTCGTCAAACTCGAGCATTGTCGAGTCAAACTCCTCGACCTCGCCCAGTGCCGAGCAGCCGGAATACAGGGCAGCATCGATTGGCTCCTTGGCTGGGGCGAAACGCTGATGGTATTTCTGGTACTGCGGGTCGCTCAACACAAGCTGCAGGAAACGGCCACAGATGGGCAATGCCGTGCGGCTACCCTGGCCTAAGGCTCCCCAGCGGAAGTGAATCTGGCGATACTCACCGCCTACCCATGAGCCGCACACCAATCCTGGCGAAACGGCAACGAACCAAGCGTCGGCATGACGGTTGCTCGTGCCCGTCTTGCCACCCAGGTCCACGTCATAGAGCGGACGCGTGATATAGCCGTTGAGAGCCATTGCTGTGCCGCCGGCATCGGTGCGGCATGCCATGAGCATCTGCTGCATGAGCCATGCCGAGCGGTAACTCATGGCACGTTCCTGGTGTTGGGGCGCGCGGTATATCTCCTTGCCGTCACGGTCCACAATGCGTGTGACGATGACAGGGTCGTTACGCATGCCGTCGTTGACCACGGTGCAATAGGCATTGACCAGCTCCATCAGGTCCACATCACTGGCACCCAGCGACAGGGCGGGTTTGGGGTCCATCGGCGAGACGATGCCCATGTCGCGCGCCAGCTGGGCGATTTCGCTGAAGCCCACCTCGCGTGCCACGCGCACGGTGACGCTGTTGATGCTCTGGGCAAAAGCGGCGCGCAGGGTCATATCGGCTCCGGTAAAGGTGCCGTTGGCGTTGGTCGGCCGCCAAGGCTCCATTTCCTGCTTTTCCTCATTATAGACAAGTGTGTCGATGTATTCGTCGAGTCGTCGGTCACAGGGCACCAGTCCGCGCTCCATTGCCATGGCATAGACAAAGAGCTTGAACGTCGAGCCTGGCTGATGCTTGGCTCGCACCTTGTCATATTTCCATGTGTCAAAGTCCACGTCGCCCACCCATGCCTTGATGTGGCCGTTGCTCGGTTCCATGGCGATGAAGCCGCAGTGCATGAAGTGGAGCATATAGCGTACCGAGTCCATCGAGCTCATTTCCATGTAGAGAGAGTCGTTCTCGTAGTCGAACAGATGGACCATGTGGGGCTGGTTCATGTAGTAGTTCACCGAGTCCAGGTCATTGGGGTAACGTGCCAGCAACTCGTGATAGATGGGCGTGTTGCGTGCCTTGTCCTCTACAAAGTTGGCAATGGGCTGGTTGTTGTCGTCAAGCCAGCAGTCCTGGTTGCCCCAGTGGCTCTTGAAGTTTTGCTGTACCACCTTCATCTTCTCGCTCACCGCTTGCTCGGCATACTCCTGCATCTTGGAGTCCAGTGTGGTGTAGATTTTGAGTCCGTCACGCTCCAGGTCCAGTTTCAGGCCCTGTTCTTTGGCAATGTCCTCGATTTCGCGCGCCACAGCCTCGCGGAAGTAAGGTGCCACACCATCATAGTTGCTCTCGATGTTGTATTTCAGGTCGATGGGCAACGCTGACACCGAGTCATATTGTGCCTTGGTCAAGTCACCGTGCTCCACCATGTTCATCAGCACCACATTGCGGCGGCGCAGGCTGTTCTTGGGATTGATGCGCGGGTTGTAGGTGCTGGTCGCCTTGAGCAGGCCGACGAGTACGGCGCTCTCCTCGAGTTTGAGGTTGCGGGGTGTGGTCTTGAAATAGGTGTTGGCAGCAGTCTTGATGCCGAAGGCGTTGCTGCCAAAGTCCACCGTGTTGGCGTACATCTCGAGGATTTCCTGCTTGCTGTAGAACATCTCCAGTTTGGTGGCGATAATCCACTCCTTGCTCTTCATGATGAGCATCTTCACGCCAGGGATATAGCCTAGCAGTCCCGTCGAGTAGTCGCTGCGCGTGCGGAACATGTTCTTCACCAGTTGCTGGGTGATGGTGCTGGCACCGCGGGGGCGTCCGCGCAACACCATATCCTTGGCAGCAGCGCCCAGGCCGCTGAAGTCGATGCCGTGGTGGCTGTAGAAGCGTTCGTCCTCGGTGTCGATAAGCACCCTGAAGAACTGCGGGTTGATTGAGTCATAGGGCACCGGCGTGCGGTTCTCATCATAGTACTTGCCGATGGTTTTGCCGTCGGCACTGTACAGGTAGCTCGCCTCGGGGTTGCGCGGGTGCATGATGCTGTAGGTGCTGGGCGACTTGCCGAAGAGCCACAGGAAGTTGACATCCACAGCGAGCAGATAGAGCAGGAACAGGACAATAAACGTCCCGATGGCTGCCAGGGTCTTGACCCACCACGGGCGACCGCGGTACAAGCCCTTGTACCATTGCTTGAAGCGTCGCCAGTAGCGCGTGATGATATTATTTGAAAACTTATTGGTCATGTTCCATAAAAGGTTAATTGAGAATCAGGCTAAGAATTAGTCACTGCTTGTTGGCGCTGGATGTGAAGCGCCGTTTCAGGAATCTGGGGATAAAGCTCAGATGGGCGAGCGTTGCGCGCAGGGTGCCATAATGGTGGCACATGATGCGGTAGCGTTCCCGCAAGGATGCGCGGTGGTGGCGTGTGGTCATGCCGTCGGCAAGATAGCTAATGATTGGCTCCTCTCCTGCATAGCAGTTGAGCGGTGAGCGTTTCAGCACCTTGATACACCAGTCATAGTCGGCGCTCAGCCTGTAATTCAGGTCATACTGCGGTACCAGGTCGCGACGCGCCACAAAAGCCTGGTGGCACACCAGCATACCGCGCAGGAAACTGTCGGCGGTCAAGTGGCGGGGGGCGGTCAGATGGCGCTTGCCCACCACACGGCGTTGGGCATCAACCAGCTGTGTCTGCCCGTAGATAACGCCAGGGTTGTCGGCCTTGAACAATGCCAGGCGTGCCAGCACGGTATCGTTGGCAAAGGCATCACCGGCATTCAAGAAGATGAGGTAGTGGCCACGGGCACGGGCAATGCCCTTGTTCATCGCGTCATACAAGCCCTTGTCGGGCTCGCTGAACACACGCAGTGATGCGATGGATGCCGCCTTGACAATGTTGAGCGTGTCGTCGCTAGACGCGCCATCGATGATGAGCATCTCATAGTCACTGAAGCTTTGCTGTTGTACACTCTGAAGTGTCGGACCGATGGTATCGGCTGCGTTCCAAGTGACGGTGATGATGGAAAAAAGCGGTTCCATGCCTAGCAATTACTGGTTTTGTAGCACGCAAAATTATAGTTTTTTGCGAAACTTCACAATCAAAAGCCCGTTTTTTACGTTACTAATTTGAATAATGAGCAAAAAAATGAGCACAAAACAAGTTTTTTTTACCATCGTGGCGCTGATTGCGCTGACGTTTACCAACAGTTGTGACCAGATTGATAATAAATCGGTCCCCAACTTCACCGTGCGCATCAACCTGGGCGATTATGCCCGTTGGACCACTTACGGCGTGAATGGCGTGGGCGACTACCGTATTTTCAACCGCGAAAAAGGTCTGCCCAAGAATTTCCCCTATGATATGAATACATGGACAGGCTTTGGTGGTGTCTTGCTGATGATGGGAATAGATGGTCCCATGGCATACGACTTGTCGTGTCCTGTCGAAGCCACCCAGAACATCACCTTGTCGATTGACGCCGATAATTTTGAGGCCGTCTGCCCGAGTTGCGGGTCCCGCTACAATCCCTTGACAGGGGCTGGCGGTCCTGTCAAGGGTGTCGCAATCAATAACAAGGTGGGCATGCGGCAGTATCGAGCCAATCCCAGCAATGGCGGTTACATCATCACCAATTGATATCGGTCAAATCCGAAATCGCATCCGCTCAGGATACTTTAGCTGATTTTATTATCTTTTCGATGTTTTTCTGATTTGGGGAACTGAATAACAGTTGCCCTGGTACTTTTTTTGTTGCTATGTTACACACGACGTGAAGCACCACCGTGAGGCCGCTCATGCGTCGTTGTCTTTCCGTAGCCATTTGATTTCTCAAGTGTTATGGCGCATCCAGTTTCATGCCTACCGTAAAAAGCACATCCCCAACCACAGGAAACGGTTAATTCTGTAGTGAGAATTTAATGTGCGCTACTTCAACGCTCTCGGTCAGGAGATGCAGCAGGCTAACGGTATGACGATTATCGTCACCACCTACACCGACGGCACCTCCAGCACCGTCAAGGTTATGAAGTAAAACCTCATTACTGGTCTGGATTCGATTTTAGAATCTCGATAAATTTCAAAACGGGCGACCCATTTCAGGCCGCCCGTTTTGTGTCTTTACTTCTGTGGCCGGCACAAGCAATCCTGGGCAGCAGCATAAAACACCCTTCCATCGGAATCGTGTGGCTGCCTCCCCCCATCTGAATCGTCATTGTTCCACGCAGCAGGAGGCGTTACCTGAGATGCTGAAAAGCATTACTATCATCATAATTGAGAAATTGGCCTTAATTGCTTGCATTTTGCAAGACAAAAGTGGTTTTGACTTGACTTCGATGCTCGTTTTTGTAGCAAAAATCCAAAAAATAAATCTTATAGGATGCCATTTAATGTTAAAAAGTGTAAACTTTTTCATTTTTAATTTCCAAAATTTAATCATTCGAGATCTCCATGAGCCCCTATTATAAGGGAGTTTGCGTGGAACAATCTGTTAAAATCGCAGTTTTTGCTAAATGTTTACAAGTGTTTAAGGAGTTTGGTCGCGTTGGCAGATTGAGGTACCTTTGCAGCGTCAATGATAGTGCAAGCCGTGCACAGAACGAAAGAAATTGTTCTTTTTTATGTCGAGGCGCCGCCTATCATCGTCAAGAAGACAAACCAGGACGTACGGCATTTTTCATCGTTCTAAATGCCTTTAAAGAAGCTGAGGCTCAGGCCAATCTTCCAGTCCTCTAAATTATATATTATGAGTTTAATAAAGAGTAAAATACGTTTATCAGCATTATTCATCATTTTAGCAATCTCATTTACCTGCTTTAATGCACAATCGCAGCAATTAGCTTCCCGCAAACAGGGTACCGTGCTCGAACAGCTCGAGCAGAACAGCCGTAACAACATCGTTGACCAAGTGATTAACTATGCATACCGTTTCCGCGGTACGCCTTATCGTTATGGAGCCATGTCGCCCCGCGGGTTTGACTGCTCTGGTTTCACCAGCTACGTTTTCAAGCGCTTCGGTATCGAGTTGGACCGTTCTTCCAGGGGCCAGATTTTTGACGGTGTGCGTGTAAAGCAGAAAGACCTGCAGCCTGGTGACCTCGTGTTCTTCCAGGGTCGTTCGGGTCGTGGTGGCGTGGGCCATGTGGGCATCGTCACCCGCGTGAATGAGGACAACACTTTCCACTTTATCCACTCGGCTTGCAGCAGCGGCGTGACCGAGAGCAAGAACACCGAGTCCTACTACAGCCGCCGCTATGTAGGCGCCTGCAGAGTCCTGTAAAACAAATCATCTTATATGTAACACAGCGTGCGTTCCTGATTGGGGCGCACGTTTTGTGTCATATCCTTTAGCCGGAGTGGATAGGGCTTGTAGATTATGGTGTGGGGTTTAGGCGGGCGTCGGTGGCGAGCAGGCGGTGCCCCAGGCGGCAGTAGATGCACTTGCGCGCCTCGCAGTAGTTGCGGCGCAGTTGGATAAGGGCTTGGCTGGTCAAGGCGTCGTCACACTTGATGCCGGCATTGCGGAACATAGTGACGATGCTGTTCTGCTCGGGGCGGATGTCCTCGAGCAGGGCGATGGCGCGGTCGGTCATCCCGTAGTCGTCGGTCATCTCGCCACGGGCGTAGTAGAGTGGGGCAACGGTGTTGATAAGGACGATGTCGATGCTGCTGTTGCTCAGCGCACGGCCCGCGCTGGGCGAAGGCTTGCCGAAGGAATAGTGCGTCGTCCAATAGCCACTCAACTCGATGTCAAACAGTGCCCGCAGCGCCTTGGTGTCGTTAGCATTGAGGATGTCGTTCATCAGGTTGAAGCCGCCCTGGACAAATTGGGCAAGCAGGGCGATGCGGCGGTAGGGGAAATTCTGCGGACGGCTGCGGAACAGACGCCATGCCGTGCCCTCGATGGGGCGCAGCGAGAATTTGTTGGCAAGGAAGGCATACTCGCGCATCAGCTGCTGGTAATAGCTCTCACTGCTGTGGGCACCGTTGAGCAGCCCGGCTTGCCCGAATAGCAGTGCCTCGACTTGCAGGATGGAGTCGCTGTGCTTGTGCAACAAGCGCAACGGCGTGACCCGTGCCAGGCGTTCAAAGGCCTCGTTGTTGATGCCAAAACCTAGCGTGCGTGCCAGCAGCACATAGCAGATGTCCTCCCAACTGCCGTGATAGCGGTCATACAACTCCCGCACGCGGTCCACCTTGCTGTGCAACCGCTCAAAAGCCAGCGCCTCAATCCACTCGGTGACGGTGAGTTGGGGCACCTCCTTGAGGCGTGCTGCACAGGGCAGTTCCACCTGGGCGTTGACCAGCTTGTCGTAGCACTCGTTGAAGCGTGGCGACACCTTCAACTCGACCTGCGGGATGATTTCGCCGTTGATGCGCGTTACGGGGGCATCATCTTTCTCTACTACATGAAGAATCACGCTGTCGTAGGCCGGGTCCTCGTCATGATGGTGACGTTTCCAGTCGCTGGCGCGCACATGGATTTCGACGTTGCCCACCCACATGTGCCCGTCAATCTCGACCTTGGCGTTGAAAAAGTCGGGTCCCGAGTCGGTGTTGAGCAGCCCTGGGTCAATGACGCGCACCTTGCGGCCGTCGTTGGTCACCATGTCCTCGCTGAGCCACAGCCGATGTTGCCAGATGTATTGCAGCAGTCCTTCCATGTTTGGTTTCAAGTTTTTTGGTTCACTCGCTTTGCTCGTGCAAGGTGGGCTGCGCCTCAGCAATTGAAAGCACGCTTTCATTGCGTTCGGCTTGCACCACCTTTCTAGGTATTCTAGAAAGTCTAGTTCATCTAGTATCTCTAGAGAAGATAACTCCTAACTCCTAACTTCTAATTAACGAGCGAATTTACTGCTTTTTTCACTGCCACGGGCAAGAATGGGGCAAAAATTTGGCATTTCGTTCAACTTGCACTACCTTTGCCACATCATGATAAGCCAGCTGCGACATATCAGGCAGTGGCTCAACAGTCACTATGGCGCCTCGGTGGGGTGGGCGATTGCCCTGCTCACGCTGTGGCAACTCATGATTGCAGTCTTCGGCGTGGACCTGTGCGACACGGGCTATTACCTCACCTTCTTTGATAACATCTTCAAGGCACCCGCGAGTGTGGAGTACAACTTCATGTACTACCTGAGCGGTGTGGCTGGCAGTGCGCTCAACGCGCTGTTGCCTGAGGGTGGCAAGTGGATGGCGATGCGTGTCGCGGGCGTGCTGTGCAATGTGGGGTGCATGGCAATTCTGGCATGGGCGTTCAAGCGCATACTCCCTGCCACGGCGGTCATCTTGGGCTTCGCAATGGTAGTAGCCTCGCTGGTACAGTTTCCCTACACCTTCAACAACGACTTGATGAGTGCCCTGCTTTGGGTAGCGGCCCTTGCATTGACCTTCAAGGGACTGACACGAGGACGCTGGCTGCACCTGTTGCTGGCGGGCGTCATTGTGGGCATGAACGCGTTTACCCGCATCCCCAATGTGCTGGCCGTGGGCTTGGCTGTAATGCCGTTTATCGCTCATTATTATAACGGGAGAACGTGGCACGACGTTCGGTGCCAGTGCGGCGCGATGCTGGCAGGTGTAGCCGTTGGTGCGTTGGCCATTGTCGGCATGATGGTGACGCTGGGACATTTTGAATTATTCAAGCAGAACATGACCGACCTGCTAGGTGTCGCTACCGGCAGCAGCGGCGAGGCAAGCCACAATGCCGGCGGTATGGTCATGGAGATGCTGGGATTCTACTGGCAGTGCCTGCTGGTGGGCCTGAAGGCATTCGGTCTGTGGTGGGCTTACTCGGTGATTCGGCGCTATTTCTCCTGGCCCGATACCCGTTGGCTATTCTGGTCGTTATGTCTGATGGTCACGGTGATGCTCGTCTTTTTTATGAGTCATCAGTCCCATCTCATGCATCCGTTGTGGGTGATGTGTGTGGCGGGGCTCGTATGGGTCATCTACAAGGGCGGCAGTCGTGCAGTGGCGGCATGGCTGGGACTGTTCATGTTGCTGGTGTTCCCCCTGGGCAGCGACGGCGCGACCAACAACGGCAGCATCATCGCCTGGATGGCGGCGCCCGTGGCAGCAGTCGTGTGGCAACGGCGCCACAACATCATCTTTCCGCTGGTTTTCATTGCCGTCGGCTTGGTGCAGACCGTGACCTGGGGCGCCTATTTCGACGGCGGCGCCATGTGGCACAAGACAGCGGCCATCAACGACAGCCGTGCCACCCTCATCCGCACCACCCCCGAACGGGCTCAAATCATCAACGAAACCTTGGCAGGACTGAAGCCCTACGTCCATGAGGGCGACACCTTGCTGTGCTACGGCAGTATCCCCATGATGAACCACCTGACGCGCACCGTGCCCGCCATCGGCTGCTCATGGCCTGAATTGCTCAGTGCCGAGGCGATGAACGAACGCTTAAACGCTTTAGGCGCTGCAAATCCCGCCATCCTGCGCCAGAAGTTCAACAACTTGGGCCCCTATTGGAGCGAAGCGACCGACGATTACCTGCTTGCCTATCCCCATGAGGATAAATTCATGACCAAGGAAAAGATGGCCACAATCATCCGCTTTATCGACGTCAATAGTTACCATGTCGTTTGGCAAAATCAATGGTTTGTATTGTATGATGTTGATTAACAGTGTATTGGCGGTATAATAAACATTGGTTAGAAAAGAAATTTTAATTTTAGGTACCTTAGCTCAGTGGTAGAGCAGTGGACTGAAAATCCGCGTGTCCCTGGTTCGATCCCCGGAGGTACCACATCAAAAACACGAAGCGACCGACTGAGAAATCAGCCGGCCGTTTTTTTGTTGGATGTATGGGAAATGGGCATGCTTGTAATAAGAATTGAAAAATCCTTATTATCTTTGTGGGCGAGTCTTTAAATCAAAGATTATATTAACTGATTATTAATTCTAAACATTTGATTATGAAACAACTCTTCCGTTTTTCCATCATGCTGCTGGCTATCCTGTTGCCTGCACTCGCCACGGCCCACGACTTCGAGGTCGATGGCATCTGTTACAAGATTAGCGGCAACGAGGCCGCCGTGACTTCCAAAGGTGATTATTATGATATGTTTTTCGTTGGGTATTCAGGGTCTGTTGTCATCCCAACCACGGTCACCTACAATGGAACCACCTACCCGGTAACTTCAATCGATGAAATGGCCTTCTATTACTGCACTAGCCTGACCAGCATCGACATCCCCAACTCGATAACTAAGATCGGTAGCTTTGCGTTCGGGAACTGCCCTGTGCTGACCAGCATCGTGGTAGAAAGTGGCAATCCAAGATATGATTCGCGCAACAACTGCAAAGCAATTATAGAGACCGCCGATAATACTTTAATTGCTGGCTGCAAGAACACGATTATCCCCAACTCGGTAACTGCTATCGGTGAATATGCGTTCGAGGGCTGCTATGGTCTGGCCAACATTGTCATCCCCAACTCGGTGACTTCTATCGGTAACAAAGCATTCTACAATTGCGATGGTCTGACCAGCATCAATATTCCTAACTCGGTGACTGCTATCGGTAAAGGAGTGTTTGAGAACTGCGATGAGCTGGCCAGTTTCGTAGTAGAAAGTGGCAATCCAAGATATGATTCGCGCAACAACTGCAAAGCAATTATAGAGACTGCCGATAATACTTTAATTGTTGGATGCAAGAACACGATTATCCCCAACTCGGTAACTGCTATCGGTGACTGGGCGTTCTCTTACTGCCACGGCCTGACCAGCATCAATATTCCCAACTCGGTGACTGCTATCGGTAAAGGGGCGTTCGAGAGCTGCATAGGCCTGACCAGCGTCGACATCTCCAACTCGGTGACTGCTATCGGTAACTATGCGTTCTACAACTGTGGAGGTCTGACCAGCATCAATATTCCTAACTCGGTGACTTCAATCGGTGACTGGGCGTTCTTTTGGTGTACTGGGCTGACCAGCATCGTCATCCCGAACTCGGTGACTTCAATTGGTAACGGGGTGTTCAAGAATTGCTGGACACTGACGGATGTGTATTGCTACATTGCTGACCTCTCGGGCGTATCGTGCGGGAATGAACAATTCTATAAGGATTTCAATAGTGATTACACTGGTCGTACGCTTCATGTGCTGCAGGGGACGGCAGATGCCTACCGGGCTGACGAGAACTGGTATCCCTATTTCGGACAGATTGTGGAAGATATATTCCTGGGAGACGTGAATCGTGACCTTGAGGTCAACATTGCAGATATAAATGCCGTCATCAACATCATCTTGGGCGGTAATACTAGCTCTGCTGCTGCCGACGTGAACGGTGATGGCGAAATCAGCATCGCCGACATCAACGCTGTCATCAACATCATCCTGAACGGCACCCAGAATTAGATATAACTGGTTGCCAAAATGGCAACCGAGGTTGAGACTTGGTGATTTATCGACTATCCCCTCAACCCCATAAGTGAGGAAGGCCTGTAGAAGAAAATCTTTCAAATTAACGGTAAAAACAACCACGTCGGCGGGATTTAGGCCCTTGCTGGCGTGGCTGTTATTATTGCTCGTCGGCAGCTCGTAGAAATGATTGAAGTGGTTTGTCGAGTCAACCGATGAATGGATTACACGTTGTATTTATTATTTGTACTTATTATAGGCATTCTGGAGTTTGATGTGATACTTATTCTCCTTGTAGCCAGGGCCATTGTAACGATAAGCAAAACCTGCCCAATCTTTATTCTGCAGGTAGGTGTGCAGTTTGTTATTCTTAATAAATGCCACAAACAGCATGAGCTGCTCTCTTTCACTCTGGCTCATTCGATTAACAAATTGACTTACTGAACTGCATCCGCAGGTTTTGTAATTATTACCCATGATCTGGAACAAACCCCAACTGGCTGAGGCATTGGCTGCATCAGTGTTAATCAGGCGGGCCTTCTGCAGGCGGGCAAACTCACCCACGCCACCAACGTAGTATGCCTTTCCTTCTTTCCATGTCTCGTTCAAGATATCAGGGTCCTTATAAGTTCTGGGATTGACTCCGAGTTTCTTAAGTTCTTTCCAGAATATATGGCTCTCGAACAAGATGGTAGGATGATTACTGAAAACATATCCTGCTCCGCCTGCTTCCACGTCTTTGACGGCTTTGACAACGGCAACTTCAACGCCTAACATAGTGGCGGCATCCCTATAATCCTGCTCACTGATTTTACTGTTGGAAATCCTGCATTTGCCCTGGTAGATGAGTTCGCTCCAGGTTGCCGGCCCAACGATACCGTCAGCAACTAAGCCATTAGCCGCTTGGAATTTTTTGACCTGATCCTCGGTCAGTTGACCGAAAAAGCCATCGGGTTTCAATGAATATCCCAACTCGTTAAGTAGGGCCTGCAGCAGCCATGCTTTAGGATTGCGGGTCTTAAAACTGGTGGTCACCTTTACAATACCCAGGTAATTCAGCACCTTGGAGCTGACTTTACTTTTAATTGCTGCGGGTTTGGCCGATCTTGTAGCCACACTTTCTTGAGGCATGTCAACACTGATGTTAATGATATCATTGATTTCAAACTCACCATTAACTTCACTTAATAGACCACGCTCAATAATTTCAAATTCTTCTTCCATAATGATTTAGGATTTTAAGATATTAAATGTTGTTTGCTCTAGGCTTGTTAATTGATTTGATGCAAAGATACAATAAAAAAGTTGATGAACAGAACAAATGTTATCAAAATTTATTAACCATCTGCAATCTTTAGTGTGAACAGCAATGACTTTTTTGATGATTTCTGATAAATGGGGTAAAATAGGGACGGTTTTGATGTACGTTCATCCGTACACGCAATTGTGAGTGGGAAAAGGTGGGATTTACTCTTGTCTCTCTCGTTTATTTGCTGCTATTTTCGTTCGTTCGTCCGCTATAATATATATAAAATGAACGAACGGATGAACGAATGACGCAAGCAGGAACCACATCAAAAACACGAAGCGACCGACTGAAAAATCAGGCGGCCGTTTTTTTGTTGAGTAAACCAAATCGCTGAACTTGAGTACCACACCAGATCGAGGTCAATTGCCGAGTTCATTCACGAGTTCTGTCGAGAATCTCTTGCATACATCAAGAATTTTGACGATATTTGCGTACAAGTTGTGCCTACAGTGATTTGAATTAAATGTTTTACCATCACTAAATGATTGTAAATCAGCGATATGTGCAACTTTTGAATGCCTTTTTATTAACTTTTTTATCCCGCCAACGGGTTAATCCATACTAAATCTTTAACGCGATGAAAATTTTTATCTTGAAATTATTGGTGCTTGTATCGTTTGCCCTGAGTGTGGCAACGATGGCTGCGGGCAACGTAGACAGCCGTACCGCTCAGGCTAAGGCTATCCAGTTCCTCAACAGCCAAACGGACATGAGGTTCAATGCCTCGAATGCAAACCTGAAGCTCACCCATGCCGAGCAGTCTCGGGTGAATGACCAGATGAACGACTTCTATGTGTTCAACTTCGACGGTGGCGGCTATGTCATTGTAGCCGGTGATGACCGTGCCGAGGAAATCCTGGGCTACGGCAGCGGCTACTTTGACATGAATAACCTGCCTGACAACGTGGCCTGGTGGATGAACCATTACAAGGAGCAGATGGAGTATCTGCTGGCACACCCCAAGCTGCAGGTTCAGACCTTGAGCCAGCAGATGTCCGGTAAGCTCACGGCCAGCGACGTGCCCGCGATGTTGACCTGCAAATGGGACCAGGCTGCTCCCTTTTATAACCAGTGCCCTATATACAACTACAATCCCAATATTCACTGCCTGACCGGTGCTGTCGCCACGGCGATGGCGCAGGTAATGTATTACTGGAAGTATCCTGCCGAATTACCTGCTCTGGATGCTTATGAAATCGAGAATAATTCATCAATAATTGTGGAAGAATTGCCGGGTATTACATTGGACTGGGACAACATGCGAGACGATTACAGCAGTTCGTACACCACCCTACAGGCTGATGCGGTCGCTTGGCTGATGCGTTACTGCAGCCAGGCTGTCCAGACGCAATATTCGACCCAGTACAGCCGTGCCGACCGAGAGAACATACGCGATGCGATGATAAACTTTGGCTACAGCACCGACGCCACCATCAAGTATCGCGATGACTATGATGCCACCGACTGGCATGCCATGATGCAGGCTGAACTCGAAGCTGGTCGCCCCATTCTGTATGGCGGTATGGCTCTCAATAATAACATCTATGAAGACCATACCTTTGTTGTGGACGGCTACAACGCCAGCTCTAATAAGTATCATGTGAACTTCGGCTGGAGTGGCATGTATAATTCTTTCTTTGCTCTGGATGCTTTCATTGTTTATGATAATTACTCTGCCGGAGGTTACACCTTCAATTTAAACCAGATGATGTTCATTGGCGTATATCCCGATAATCAGGAACCCGAAGCCTACGCCTGCTACACGCCAGAGAACACGACGCTGACCTTCTACTACGACAAACAGCGCAGCACCCGCGAAGGCACTACCTATGACCTGAATGAGGGCAGTGACGCTCCCATCTGGTATACCGATGGCACAAATCCGTCGGTCACTCAGGTGGCATTCGACGCGTCATTTGCTGACGCCCGTCCCACGTCAACTAAAGATTGGTTTAGAGACATGTCTGAGATTCAATCAATTTCCGGCTTAGAATACTTGAACACCGAAAATGTGACCGACATGACCAGCATGTTCTATGGCTGCAGCGGAATAACCAGTCTTGACTTGAGACATTTCAACACTGCAAAAGTTAAAAACATGGGTGGACTTTTCCGAGACTGCAGCGGCCTGAAAAGCGTTAATTTGAGTCGTTTCATCACTGCCTCTGTGACGATAATGAACCAGATGTTTTATGGTTGCAGCAACTTGACTAGCCTTGACTTGAGTAGTTTTAACACGCGTGTCGTTATCCTCTCAACAGGCATGTTCATGAATTGTAACAATCTCATTACTATTTACGCCAGTGATGAATGGAGCACACAATACACCATGGCGCACAGTGGCATGTTTACGGGTTGTACCAGCCTGGTGGGCGGCATGGGCACGACCTATGATCCTAACCACGTGGATGCTGCTTACGCCCACATCGACGGCGGCCCCAGCAACCCCGGCTACTTTACCAAGAAGCCCGAGCCCTATGCGGTATATGATTCTGAGAACACGACGCTGACGTTCTACTGCGACAACCAGCGCAACAGCCGACCGGGCACGGCCTACGACCTGAACACGGGCAGCAACAATCCGGGCTGGTATGACGACGATACACGATCGTCGGTCACCCAGGTAGTCTTTGACCCATCATTCGCCGCCGCCTATCCCACGACGACCAGTAGTTGGTTCCGAGGAATGTATAATCTCCAGTCGATATCGGGCATGGAATACCTCAACACCGAGGAGGTGTCAAACATGTCATATATGTTCAATCAGTGTATCTACTTGTCGAGCCTTGACCTGAGCCACTTCAATACCGCAAAGGTGACTGATATGACCAGAATGTTCGATTACTGTACACAATTATTCTTGGTTTATGTGGGCAGCGCATGGAATACCGATGCAGTCACCCAGAGTAGTAATATGTTTCGTCTCTGCAATAAACTGAAAGGCGGCCAGGGCACGTATTTCAGCTCAAATAACCCCAAGGACAAGACCTACGCCCACATCGACGGTGGCCCCAGCAATCCCGGCTACTTCCGTGATTATAGCATTTCTGAAGCCTATACAATTTACACCGAGGACAATCAGACGCTGACCTTCTATTATGACACCAATAGGCTTACCCGCCCAGGCACGACCTACGATGTATTTCCCAATGCTGGATGGTACAACAAGGATCTTGTTGTCAAGTATGTGGTCTTTGACCAGTCGTTTGAGTTAGCCAAACCCACCTCGACTTCAAGTTGGTTTAGTGAAATGGGTAGCCTGGAATCCATTACCGGCATCAGATATCTGAAGACCGATAGTGTGACTGATATGTCATATATGTTCTTTGAATGTGGTTTGTCGGATCTTGAGATGAACAACTACTTGAGCTATTTCAATACCGCCAAGGTGAAACGGATGGAGTGGATGTTCCATAGCTGCAAAGCATTGACGACCCTTGACCTGACCAACTTCAATACCGCTAACGTGACCGACATGAGCTACATGTTTGATGGCTGTAACGACTTGACGACCATCTATGTCGGCGACGGATGGAGTAACGAGTCTGTCACCAACTCCGAGAAGATGTTCATGTACTGTCTCAGTCTTGTCGGTGGCCAGGGAACGACATTCGATTATGACCACGTGGATGGCTCCTATGCCCACATCGACGGCGGCCCCAGTAACCCGGGCTATTTCACGGCTCCTATTGTGCCATCAGAACCAGAGGCTTATGCTTGCTACACACCTGATAACACGACATTGACGTTCTACTACGACGACCAGCGCGGTTCGCGCCTGGGCACAACCTATGACCTGAACGTGGGCGCCCGCCAGCCGGATTGGGTTCTTGATGAAACCAACTATTCTGTTACTCAGGTGGTAATCGACCCGTCATTTGTTGAGGCGCGTCCCACTTCGACCTACTCGTGGTTCTTTTGCATGGAGAATGTCCAATCCATTACGGGTCTGGACTATCTGAATACCGATAGTGTGACCAACATGGCCGCGATGTTCATGGGCAGCGCTAGTTTGACGAGCTTAGACCTGAGCCACTTCAACACCACGATGGTGACAGACATGTTTAACATGTTCTATGAATGCAGCAACTTGGCAAGTCTTGACGTTAGCAGTTTCAATACGGCAAAAGTGAGGGACATGAGGGGCATGTTCCAGGGCTGTAGCAAACTGACGAGCCTAGACCTGAGTAGCTTCAATACGGCTAGGGTGGGCCACATGGGCATGATGTTCTTAGGAGATAGTCATCTGAGCACCATCTATGTCGGCAGCAGCTGGAGCACGGAATCCATCAATTACTCGGCAGAGATGTTCCTGGACTGCACCAGCCTGGTGGGTGGCCAGGGCACGACCTATGATCCCAACCACGTGGATGGCGAGTATGCCCACATCGACGGCGGTCCCAGCAACCCGGGCTACTTTACTGCCAAGGTTGACTTTATTCCTGGCGACGTGAACGGCGACAATAGCCTCAGCATCGGCGACGTGACGGCTCTAATTGATGTTCTGTTGAGCGGAGAGACTGCGCCACAAGCAGCCGACTGCAACGGAGACAGTAACGTGAGCATCAGCGACGTCACCGCCCTTATTGACTACCTGCTTAACGGCAGTTGGGATTAAAAAATACCAATAAAGTCAAGATACATCCCTCATGCTCTCATGGACATGAGGGATTTTTATCATGTCCGTAGGGCATACGAGATGCCTAATTATTTTGATTATTTATGATAAATAGCTATCTTTGCAGGGAATAGAACTGTTATTGACCAATTTATTCAGAATTATTATGAAAAAGATTAGCTCATTTTTTCTCGTTTTATTGTTGATGCTAGCCTCATTTACAGCCGGCTTGGAGTATCCTCGTGGTGATGTGAATTATGATGGTCAGGTCAGCATAGCGGACGCGACCTGTTTGATTGACTATCTCTTGAATGGTTACTGGCCTGAAGACCCTGTGACACCTCCCGACACCCACGAGTATGTTGACCTGGGACTGCCAAGTGGCACGCTGTGGGCGACAATGAATATTGGAGCCAACGCTCCTGGGGAATCTGGTGATTACTTCGCTTGGGGTGAGACAGAACCCAAGGACTATTATGACTGGACCACATACAAGTGGTGCAACAGTACAAGCTCTGGAGTAATAAAGTACTGCACTAATAGTTCTGATGGCCACAATGGTTTTACCGATGGCAAGACCGAGTTGGATCCCGCCGACGATGCTGCCTATGTGAACTGGGGCCACTCGTGGAGAATGCCTACCATGGAGCAGATTCAGGAGCTAGTGGAAAATTGCTCATGGCAGTGGACATGGCGCGGTCAGAAGGGAACCGGGCCGAATGGCAACACCATCTTCTTGCCTGCTGCTGGTGGCCGCTGGTACGAGTCGCTCAACAGCGCCGGCGATTGGGGCCTCTATTGGTCACGCTCGCTCTATCTTGATGATTGTATTAAAGCCTATTACCTGGACTTTTATTCTAACGGTATATACTGCAACCTGTGTCAAACTCGCTACGGCGGGTTTCCCGTCCGTGCTGTGCGCGAGCCGAACAAATAGTACTTTTTCCCTGATTGCCCCCGAACAGGACTTTCGCGGACATTGATGGCATAGAACAGATGTGCATGCGAAACACCTGAAGGGTGTCATTTGAGTAACCGGAGGTATCTGCCAACGAAACGAGCGAGGCGAGTGAAGTGGCAGACACCCCCGGTGCTGGAATTCGATAAATCGAGAGGGCTAAAACGGATATTTTTTACTAAATTTGTGGCAAATTTCATTATTCACATGTTTAATTGCTTGTTTTATGAAGAATTCGTTACTTTTTAGCATGGTTGTCCTGGTGGCGGCCATGATGTGCGCCCTTGGCGCCAGTGCCAAAGAGGCCTATGCTTGCTACACGTCTGAGAACAAGACGTTCACTTTTTACTACGACAACGAGCGCAGCACCCGCCCGGACTACACCTGGTTACTGCAAGATGAGCCAGGCCATTTACCCTTGTGGTCTTTGTCGCTTCTTCCTGTGACCAAGGCAGTCTTTGACCGCTCTTTCGCCAATTACCACCCGACGGTGACCGATATGGGTGAAATGTTTGCTAATTGTACACAATTGACAAGTCTTGACCTGAACGGTCTCAACACGTCCAATGTAACCAATATGAGTCGCATGTTCGATGGCTGCACTGCCTTGACAAGTCTTAACCTGAACGGTCTCAACACGTCCAAGGTAACCGATATGGGTAACATGTTCGATGGCTGCACCAGTCTGCAAACCATCATTGTGGGTGAGCGCTGGAACACAGCCGCAGTGACTTATTCCAAAGATATGTTCCATAACACCACCAGCCTGGTGGGCGGCATGGGCACGGTATATAACGAATCCAATCCGACGGACAAGACCTATGCGCACGCCGACGGCGGCTCCAGCAACCCGGGCTATTTCACTGCTTCGGGTACCGTGGCCTATGTCTGCCACACGCCGGAGAACACGACGTTAACTTTCTACTACGACAACAAGATTGGCAGTCGCCCGACAACAAGATTGGCAGTCGCCCGGGCGGTATCTACACCATCGAGGGTCACGAGCCAGGTATACCCATGTGGCATTGGGATTATCCTTATGTGACCAAGATAGTCATTGACCCCTCGTTCGCCAATTACCGCCCGACGAGCACCAATGGGTGGTTTTATGATATGCCAGCTCTTAAGTCTATCTCGGGCATTCAATACCTGAACACGATTGAGGTTACCGATATGAGTCAGATGTTCGATGGCTGCAGTTCATTGCCAAGCATTGACTTGAGCGGTTTCAACACCGCCAACGTGGAAACAATGTACGGTATGTTCGAAAGTTGTCGTAGCCTGACACGCCTTGACTTGAGCACTTTCAACACGGCCAATGTGAATCAAATGACACGCATGTTTGCAAACTGTGAACATTTGCAGACCATCTATGTGGGTGATGAATGGAGCAATGCTTCGTTGTTATATTCAGGTCGC